>NZ_FZPJ01000064.1 GCF_900198605.1 Helicobacter mesocricetorum
ATAGAGAGGGGGAAGCTAATAGATTTAGAAAACGGAAAAGTAAGAATCATAACTGATAAATACACAATAGGAATGAAAAAAGAATGGAAAGATAAGCCAACAAATGCTTATATTTTAACTGCTTTTGAAAATAATGAAGAAAGTGCTAAGAACCTACACTCTAGCACTTTAACTAAAGGCGAGACTCTGCCTTTAAACTCTGATACCATTATACCACAATCCCCTACAAACCAAAGCAATAACCAAAGTATTTTAGATAAAGCCCTAAAAGAAAAGCAAGAGGGTATTATTAAAGAGCAAGAATTAACAACAGCAATTAAACCCATAGATAATATACAAACACCTACATTAAAAGAGGAATTTGCAACAGCTAATACTTCACAAAAGATTAGTATTGAGAGGGAACTTCTTAAGGAGAATGAAGCAAAACCTTTTGCTTATCATACACGAACACCTAAAGGCATTGCAAGTTTAAGAGCGGATTTAAAAGAAGCATTAAGCCCATATATAAACAAAGAAATTACCAACAAGGAAACAGGGCTTAGTGGCACAATTTCTATTAAAGAAATTAATAAAATTTCAAGCTCTAAAGCGGTGGATAAAAGTATTTATAATGGATTTAGTAGGGATGAGCATTTTAAGGTTAGCGAACATTTAAAAGAGCTTTTTGAGAACGCACATTTAAAGCAAACGCATACAGACTACAAAGGCAAACCAAATATACAAGCGGTGCATAGGTTTAATACACCTTTAAGCATTAATGATAAAGAAGCCGTAGCAAAAATCACGCTTTTTGAAAAGAGGCTTGGGAATAATAAGATATATTCTTTGGAATTAGAAGGTTTAAGTTCCGCTACCTTAAGTAAAGATGCGGACAATACAGGAGCGGCAGTTAAAGCTCAATCGGTAGAATCCCCGCATAATAAATCTACTACTATTGCCAAAACTGATGAAGCCATTATACCACAGATACAAAACAAGTTCAAATATGATGCAACAAAGGCTAAAGACTTGAGTGAGTGGCATAAAGAATCTCATCCCATAACTAAAGACGAGCAAGGCTTACCTAAAGTGTTTTATCACGGGAGCAAAGCGGAGAATTTACAGGTCTTTATCAATACCTTTGACAGCACTAAATGGGGTTTTTGGTTTGGGACAGATAAGGATTTTGTTCTTAAAGCTTTTGCAGATTCTAATAAAGAGCAATTTACACAGGCATTTTTAAAAATGAAAAATCCATTAGATGCTACAAAAACCTTTGACATAAAAACACTACAAGAGTTAAAAGGCATTTTAAACCTTGATAATAAAGATATGGCATTATATAAATCTTTATCTAAAGAATTTGCTAACATCAAAAAAGAACTAGATAAAAAAGGTTTTGCGTTTGTTTCTTATGGAGGCGGCTTAGTAGAAGCAAAGCCATTAATGCATAAAAATAAAGATTTAATTAATGAACTTTATGAAGAATGGAATATTTTAACCGACAAAGAAAGAAAAGGATATACTAAAGATAGACAAGGATTGATTGAGGCATTGCAAAAGGATTTAGGACTATTTAAAGATGATTTGACACTAAAGAATATTATAAAATATTATGATGGAGAAACACTATTTTTTAAACCTAGAGAATTAATAGCCTTAAACAGATTTGATAATGAAGCACCACAAGCACTAAGAGATATACAACACTTAGATAACGAACTTGGATTATTGTTAGGAATGAAAGGAAAAGCACAATATTCTAATATAAATACAAGAGAATTGCTACAAGCCAAAGGATATGATGGAATTATTTTAAACGATGATGTATCGGTAGTCTTTGATTCTAACCAAATTAAAGCAGTGGAGAATAAGGGAAGTATTTTTAATAAGACAAGCGGGGATTTTAAAACCGCTACTACAAAAGATACAACAAAAGAGGGTTTTAAATATTTCAACGAACAATCCCCTAATATTTATCATTCTAACCCTCACTTAGGGAGTGGATTAGTAGGGGGAAGTATTGCAGGGTTTGAGATAGACGAACAGGGAAACTTAAGCTTTAATCCACAAAACTTCCTTTTAGGACTTGCAGCAGGAAGCATAGGAAGTAAGGCGGTAGCACAAGGATTTAAAGCCTTAAAAGATAATCCAGCATTTAAAGAGAGGTTACAACAAGAATTAGCCAATACTCTAAGTAGAGGTTGGGAGAGTGCAATTAAACAATACCCTATTTTACAATCCCTAGAGCCTAGATATATTATAAAAAATGAAAAAGGGAGAGAGATTCAAGCAAAGGGAGTGTTAAAAGAATTAGAAATCACACCTATTCAAAACGCTTTAAAAAGTTTAGAATCTACACCTACGCCGCAGAAATTGACAGATACACAAATACAAAAATTGCTTAAAGAATTTGATATTTTAGACAATTTAAAAGAACACCTTAATACAAGGACAGAGGATAGAAAACAGCTTTATAATCTTTTGTTAGACGCAAAAGATAATCCACAAATTCACTATAAAAAAGATTTAAAAGATAAATATTTGAAAAAATACAAAAGCACAGGAAAAGAACCTTATTTTTATCTACTTATCACACAAGATAAAGACAAAACATTTATTACGCATTTTAAGACAAGAGATATAAAGTATTTAAGCGAGGAAATTACTGATTCTGATAAGATTATAAAAGGTGCTGACATTATAGAGGAGCTTAGCCAGCGGACAGGCGACAATCAATTAGAATACAAAAGGCACAACCAAAGAGCCAAGCAAATCCAAGAGCTAAACGCTAAATTAGAGCAAATAGACAAATAAGCCACAAGCAATCTACTAAGTGCTGATGGACTAGAATACTTAATGAATGAAACCAAACTTTTAGAAAAGAAAAAAGCAAAATTTCAAGAGAGGCAAATGCAATCCCTTGAGGTGAAAGAATTAGAAAATAAAGAGGTTGAAGGGCTTTATAATGTTGCTTACAATGGAAAGAATGCTGCAAGGGTTTTTAAAGATTTAGAAGCGGTAGAAAAGGCAATAAGATTTTCACAAGGGAATAAAAATAAAGGTGCAAAACATATAAAAATTAAACATCTAACCAAATGTAGAAAAGAATGGGGCAAATATTTATGAGTGGGAAAATGAAGCAGGGGTAAGGTTTAGATTAGTAGTTAATGAAGTTAAAGGGGAGGCGGACTCTAACCCCGCACAATTACCGAAACCCTTTAATGAGGAAATTATAACATTTTATAGCGATAGAAATCTTGAATAGCCAATGATATTTAAAAATTATTTGGTAGGGGATTATCTTAATAAAAAACACGCACAAGAAATTATAGATGCTATTGAAGTCCCCACTTATGAACCCCTAACCCTACCTTACTCACAAGAGCAAATAGATCTAGCGTTGCAAAAATATCACAGGGTTGTGGAATCAGAAAAGGACAAGCTTAAGGAACTTCCTCTTTTGTCATGGAGTGAAGCTAAGAATTTATTGAAAGAGGATGAATCCTTATATGAAAAGTATAAAACATACAATCAGGGCAAAGAGGATGGATATGGGTTGCATTTAATGGCGGGAAAATTAAGGCAGGATAGAAATGCAAACTCTCAAGCACATATTAAAAATCTCCAAAAGAATTTATTTTAGTTTTTTAACCCTTTATTTGAA
>NZ_FZPJ01000005.1 GCF_900198605.1 Helicobacter mesocricetorum
AGATCCAGAACTTATCCTAGACTTTTTTGCAGGGAGTGGGACAATCGCACAAGCGGTAATGGAACTAAACGCAGAGGATGGAGGTAATCGGCAGTTTATTTTAGTGCAGCTTGATGAGCCTATAAAAGAGGATAAAAGTAAAACAGCCTATGACTTTTGTAAAAATGAGCTAGGGAGTGCAAACCCCACCATTAGCGATATTACGATTGAAAGAGTAAAGAGGGCAGCAGCAAAGATTGCTAAAGAGCATAGAGACTTTCAAGGCGATTTAGGCTTTAGCGTGTATAGCCTGTGTGAGAAACCAAGCCTAGTATGTGATAAATCGGGGCATTTGGAGCTATTTAGTGGGCGAGAGGGAGTAACGCCTAGCGATATTGCAAGGAATTTAAGCCTACAATGTGGCAAGAGCCTTGATAGAGAGCTAGAATGTATTGTAGAATCTAAACTCTATAAATGCGATGATGCCTATTGCGTGGTGGAGTGCGATAAAGAAGTCTTAGAGATTCTAAGGAATACTAAGAATGAATATATTTTGATTGATGGTTATGCCTCTTTGGAGCTAGAGGAGTTTCTAAATCTTAAAAATAGTGCAAATATTAATGAACGTCTAAGGATAGTGTATTAAAGAGAAATAAGCCCACGTTTTATTTTGTAAATTCTATGAGTGATTTGTTTCACGAAAAAATGCAAATTATGTTTTTGGATAGGGTTATGCAAATTATCAAGCAAACGCCACATCATCAATACCAGATTCTCACCAAACGTCCCCATAGAATGTTTGAATATTTTAAAGGGGAAAAATATCCTGAAAATTCTGCTTTAAACAAAGAAAATAAGGAGGTTTTTGGGGGTGGCATCGTGCGTGAGATTCCTTTTAATGTTTGGTTAGGTACAACGATAGAAATAAGCCACACTAAGCCCAGAATAGACATTATTCGCAATCTAAAGGCAAATGTGAAATTGCTCTCCATTGAACCTCTGCTTGATGATTTAGGAGAGCTTGATTTAAGCGGGATTGATTGGATGGTTGTCGGAGGTGAGAGTGGCTTTAGGGCAAGGGCTATGCAAGAATCGTGGGTTATGAATATCCAAAAGCAATGCCAGAATCAGGGCGTTGCCTTTTTCTTTAAACAATGGGGGACTTGGGGGAGTGATGGCATTAAACGCAACAAAAAAGAAAATGGTGCAATGCTAGGCGGTAGAATCTATAGAGAATATCCCAAAGTTTCTAGCCCAATAATGTCTTCGCTTTTGTAAAGGTAGCAAATGCTTCTCCATCCCTTCGACCCTAGCCCTATTCATCAAGATTCCAAAATCCTCATTCTT
>NZ_FZPJ01000008.1 GCF_900198605.1 Helicobacter mesocricetorum
AAACTTTCATTTAAGACATATTGATGAGTATTCATTATATATCCTTTCATTTTATCTCCTTATTCTATCATTTTTAAGGTTGTTACACCTTAAATATTAACAAGGATAGAAGTATCCCAAAGTGGGATAGCTTGTATCCCAACTTAGGGCTTAGGGTGAAACATAGATTTCAATAATCTATAAAAACTATAAATATAAATTCAATCTTTAAATTTCTCTCTTTTCTCCTTTATCGCTTCACTATAAAGTTACACAAGGTGTAACTAACCTACTCTTTTATTCAATATTCCTAAAATAAGGATAATTGAATATTTTTATAACTTTCATCTTTTAAAGCATTCACAATATCATCCGCAGTCATTTCACAAACCATTTGTTCGCCATTTTTAATGAAAGTTACCGACATTGTTTTTTGCCCTAAATCTTCTCTAATTCTTTGTTCTAAAGAAACTTCTATTAACGCTTTTTCTTTGACCTCTTTAGCAAATACATTACTTTGCAAATTCCTATAATGAAACTCAAAAGGATTCCACTCTCTAGGAGAGAAGCTCCATTCAGAAGTTTCTGCTTCTGCATTTTTAGAATCATCATTCTTTAAAATTGCCTTTGCGATTTGCTCTTGAATAGATATTCCCTTATCAACAGCTAAGGAAGCTAATTCATTAGCGGTATTAACAAGTCTTCCCTCTAAATTATTTAAAGCTTTGATTTTTTTACTCATAAGGGTTAGGGCTATATATTGTGGAGAATTACCATAAGTAAAGAATTTCACAATACATTTTTCTTTTTGCCCTATCCTCCAAGCCCTACGAGAGGCTTGTTTTAAAGTAGAAACATTGTAGCCTGTTTCATAAAAGAAAAGACTAGGATAATCAAGTAAATCCAAACCTGTTTTAACGAGTTCTGGATTACAAATAAGAATATCCGCATAATTATCTTTAATCCACTTATCTCGCTTATCAGGATTAATAGCACTTGATAAATGTTTAATGATTTGATTAGGAAAAGATTTTTCAAGGATTTTAACTATCCTCTCAACAACACCAAGTTCAGAAAATGTTACAAAAACAATAGTTCTACGCTTTTGTTGCATTTCTTTTTCTAATTCTTTAATTAAGGCTTTTTCTTTATTGGTAATGTAACTTTCATTAACTAAAGGATAATACTCTATAAATTCAATGCCTAACTTTTCCTTGCTTGTATCAACAGATTTTGCCATAAAAGGTAAATCTGGTATTGACAAGCTAGAATTTGCTAAAGCACCCAATAAATGTTTTTTACCCTCCATAATTTGTTCTACAATATCACTTAAAAAATCTCTATAAGGAATAGAGATTTGCTCCTCTAAATCTACACTAATAATCTCCTCTTTATAATTAGGTAATGCTGTATTCATCTCATCAAGTCTCAAGAATAAAGTCATTCCTAACAATTCTTTAACAAGAAGAGGATTAATAAAAGGAAGCTCCTTTAATTTAGTAGATTTTCCCTTACGAGTGATTAGACCATCTTGGAGGCTTAAATTATGAGCTTCTCCAGCAGAGTATTCTCTTTCAAAAGAACCAAAGGTTTCTACAAATTTTTGCACTTCACTATATTTTAATCCTAGAGTTTTTTTCATAAATTGAGGATTCATTTTATAGAGAATATAAAAGATAGAGGAAGCATAACCATTAAGTAATGTTCCTGTTAATCCTACAACTTTCTTACTGCAAGAGGCTAAAATTCCAAAAGATGTGCCTTGTGCGGTATCGTTTCCTTTAAGTTCGTGAATTTCATCTAAAATGAGCAAATCAATAAAATGTTTTGGCATTTTCTTTTTAACAAATTCTGCCACCCCATATTTTTTCTTTGCACCAACTAATGGATTCTTTTTTATTCCAAGTATCCATTCTTTAAAGGTAGTTTGTTGGAATCTATTTATACTGATTAATTTCCTGCATTTTTTGCAACAAACCTTTTCTTCTACATTTTGTGTTAGTCGTGATAGAGTGCAAGTGATGTCTTTACTTAAAGTATAAGCTTCACCTGTGTATTCATCAATGCGTGTAACATTAAGGAATGTATTATTATTTTCATTTGCAATAGTTTCTAATTCCCTACCACAACTAGCACACTTAAGAACACTTAAAGAATTGTTTATTTTCTTAATTTGTGTTTTTGCGGTTAAATCTAAAAATGGTATGCGTGGATAAGATAACTTAGCAACTTCTTTAGAGCAGATGAAAAATCGTAATAAGTTTTTTTCTAAATTCTTAAAAACTGCCATATCAGAAAATTTTTTAATGATTATAATTTCATAATTTAAAATTGCTTCATCACTTTTTCCAAGTGTTACTTCTATCTCACTTGCCCATTTAGGAACAAGATGGGATGGACTCATAATAAAGACATTCCCTCCATTTTTCAATAAAGAGTAAGATAAACTAATCCCCATTAAAGTTTTTCCTGTCCCCATCTCACAAGATAAAAGAAGGGATTTTCTTTTTTTCAAGTGATTAACACCAGCAGTAATAATAGTAGCTTGTGTAGGAAAAGGCTTTTTCTTAAGCTTTAATAATGTTTCAATATCTTTATTGTATTTGGCAGGCTCTTGTAATCCTATAAATGTAGGAGATACTGATTCGTGCAAAGAAGCCTTAATAGCAGTTTTATGGTTGATTAAAAAATCTGAAAAATTCATTATTTTCATTGTTTATCCTTATTATCATAGAAAACTAAAAGGCTTTAGATTAAAACCTTTTAAACTAAAACAAGGATATACCTAACCCAAGTGGGATAGCTTATATCCCAACTTGGGGCTGATAATTATAAATTAGTTAAAGAAGTTTATGTAAATTAGGATTGATGAATCTTATCAATGCTTTTTGTATTGCAATTAGTGTGCTATCCTCCACAATACCAATTTTGCTTTGGAATCGTTTTGTAGATAGGTATCTAGTTTGCTGAATATTAAAACCTGATACATTAGATAACCCATTTACACTATTAGGTTGTATTTGCACTATCCACGGCAATGAAGCAAACTTATCTCTCCAAGTTGTAATAGGAACGACAAGTCGCATAAATTGACTAGCCAAGTAATTATCATCAATGATTACAGCTGGTCTAATCTTTTTAATTTCATTACCTATAGTAGGGTCAAAATTAACATACCATATTTCATTGCGATTCATCATCTAAATCCCCTGTTTCTAAGTCTTCATAGAGAATAGAAGAGAGCTTAGAATCATTATCTGCTAATTTTACAGCATTATGCCATTGCTCTAATTCTAGTCTATATTTATACTCTTTCACAGCATCCTTAATAATATTTGAAATGGATTTTAAACCATAATCACGCTTAATATCATCAAGCATTTGTTTAAAATCCCTATCCGCATTAAATGTAATTTTAACAGTATCCATATACTCTCCTTAATACAGATTAACATAAGGTAATTATACCATATATAGCTAAGGTAATTAATCCATTCTAGCTTTATGTTTAACTTTGCGTGTGTATTTGCTTCTATCTCTCACAAATCTAGTTTGTAAATTAATCTCTCTTTTATAAGAGGCAATAATTGCCTTATTTCTTTTGATGGTTATATTTTTCATTGTTTATCCTTATTAATAAAGTCTTAAAGACTAATAACAAAGATATACCTATCCCTTAAGTGGAGTAAAGATATATCATAGTCTAAAAGATTAAAACAAGGATAGAAGTATCCCAAAGCTGGGATAAATCTATCCCAACTTAGGGGTTAGTAGTAACTAAAATTAGCTAAATTATTTGGTTAGTTGTTGAAAGAAAAAAGTCATCATTGCAAAATTTGCAGAGACAGCGACTAAAACAGAAGCTACTCCAATGCCTAAAACCCATCGGATTAATTCTGATTTTACCTCTGCAATCTCAGCTCTAACTTGATTAATCTTAGCTCTAACAAAGTCTTTCGTAGCTAATTGGCTTATATACTTTCTTTGCTTAATACTTTTAAAAAAATTGATAATCCAAATATCCCTAGTTCCACTAAGGTCTTTAATTGTCGCACATAGCTCTATTAAAAAACTTTCGTGGAAAGAGGACACACTACCTTTACTATCAATGTATTCTATTTCTCTTGCTTCTTTATACTCTTCATAAGTAATACTTGCATCTTTAAAAGTATTTTCTATAACACTTTTAACTTCATCAATATTATCAGACTTAAACCATAATTTTTCGCCATCATAGACTTCAAAATTCTCTTTAAAAGTTGTTAATTGCATTATTTATTCCTTTCTTTGTATTTTTGTGTAATTCCTTATATTTCTTCATTCCAAACAAATTCATCTGGATAACTAAAATCACTAAGTTTAGCAATTTCACCTCATTTATGTAATTGCACTAATTTAATGATGTTATTAACTTTATCAAAATGCAATCTAAAGAGTTTTTCTAGGATTTGTTTTTCATAAGAATACTCCCTATAAAGCATTTCTTTTTTAGAGATACCTAAAATATTAGATTTTATGTAATACCTCCACCAAGATTCACCATTAATCACACAATAACATTGTCTCTTTTTATCAAAAAACATATTCTTTGGATTAATATTATTTTTTAGCAGTATATAAGCAAAAATTCTATTTTTATTCATCTTTGTCCCCTTTGCTTTTTTTCACAAAGTCATATAAGACTTCGATTAAAATTTCCAAGCACACAATAGGTGCGATAAGAAACATTTTCACAAAAAGCGTCCAAGACAAAAACTCTTTTTCTTGCTCCAACTTATCTCTCTGAAAATAAAGAGCTACAAACCCACAAACTAAACAAAGTCCCAAATAAATAAGCATAAAAAAACCAACATCACAAAGGTTCATAATATCCCCCTTGTTCTTAGGTCTCTTAGCTCCTCATCAGAAAGTAGATTTTCCTCTCCAAGTTTGTAGCTTGTTACAAGAACTGCACCATACATTCCTTGTCTTTCTAAAACTACAACAATTCCTGTCATCTTATCAATGATTTTCTGAGAAATGCTCTTATGATTGCAACCTACTTCTTGGGTTTGGGTTTGTCTAATTGCACGAGAAATAGCACTACTTAAAATCTGTGTTTCCACTGAAAGAAATCTTTGCTGAAACCTATCTGCAAAATGCTGTGTAGCTTTAATCCCACTTTTGTAAGTTCTTAAAAGATTGTTATACAAAAAGCTCTCATTAGCTTTTGTTTTTTTGCTCTCTTTTTGCGCTACACTTTTTGCAGTTTTTTCAGAAATGATATTTATTAAATCGTTTAACGATACTCTGTTAAAATGAATATTTGTCGCTGACATTTGAAAACTCCTTAAGAAGTCTGCAAAGGAAAACGACAATCAATTAATCCACAAGGGATAATTTGTCCCTTGCAGACTAGTATAAATTTTTAAAAATAACTAAAACCTATCAAGCTAAGATAAACCAAGCTTGAACAACCATTGAAGTATTTGCTCTAAGATAGAATAAAATACTCTAATAAGAGATTATTATCCCAAAGTGAAAAATACATAATCCCCTGTTGGAATATAAAAAAGCCTAAGCTTGCTTATTTTTCTGTAACTAAATACCTATTTTATCTATAACTTGCCTACCTCTATTGCCATTCCATCCTGTTACTAAAATAGCAGTATGAGTATCTCTCTCATATTTCACTACAAAAGTAGTAAAACCGCTAGTAATTTCAAAAAGATTCCTTGCAGGATTCTTTGAAATTTCAGTAACAATATGAGCAACTAAAGATAGGTCAAAACTCCTATTGCCTAAACGCTCTTTAAAATGATTGCTAGGGATTATTTTAAGCATTTCAACTCCTTTTATCTAATCAAGAGGTATTTCGCTCTTGTGGTAGTCTTTGAAAAATCTTTTAAGACATTTTCATAGCTTTGAGGATTTCCTTGCTTCCAAGCATTAATATCTAAAGAAGTGCTTGTTATTCCACCTGCTAAACTTAAAACTTTATTATCAACACTTAATTTCTTGATTTCTAAATTATTAAGCTTATCTACAAAAGACTTTTTTAAAGAATCTAATCTCTCATTTAATACCTTTGTAGTTTCATTTAAAGTTAGTATTTCTTTTGCTTCTCCTTTGAGTGCTTCATTAATATGTGTGCAACCATTAAGTCTTAGCGGACAATCACTATTAAAGGGGCATAACCCACAATAACCTTGTGCTTCTGCTTTGGGTTCAATTTGTAACTCTATTGCATCTCTTAATTCCTCTGCCTTTTTCATCGCTATTTTTTGTAAGGATGTATTGGGTTGTATCCAAAAGAATTCGTGCCAACCATTATTAACATTAAGGGCAACAATACAAGCAGAAATTTTTTTATTCTTTTTTTCTTGTGCTAAAAGTGCCATTTGAAATTGCACTTGCAACACCCAAGATTCATAAGGAGATTCAACACTGCTACTAAGTGATTTGCACTCTACAATAATTGCTTCATATTTATTTTCTATCAAAAAATCAATATGGCTTCTAAAAGAACCATCATCGTTTTTCACCTCATATTGTTCTTTAAAAGGAATATTTCCAAAGCCTTTTTTCACTAAATCTTCTGCTAAATGACCACGCTCAAAAATAATAGATTGCTCTATGGATATTTCCTTGTCATTCATTTTTTGTAAATAGGCTTTACGCAAACACCCTGCTATATCAGAGCTTCCAACATAAAGCTTTCTATCACCTAAATTCTCAAAACTTTCTTTTTCTAAAATTTCTTTGAAGTTTTTAGTCCATAATTCTTTAAAATTAATGGCTCTTTTTTTCATTGTTTATCCTTATTAATAAAGTCTTAAAGACTAATAACAAAGATATACCTATCCCTTAAGTGGAGTAAAGATATATCATAGTCTAAAAGATTAAAACAAGGATAGAAGTATCCCTAAGTGGGATAAATCTATCCCACTTAGGGCTGTATGTAAGTATTTTAGTGTTAGAATAGTTTTAAAATCGCTACAATAAAGCCACCAAGAGCAATTTGCAAACCAATAAGCCATTTAATAATGTCTGATTTTACCTCTGCAATTTCAGTTCTTACTTGATTAATCTCCGCTCTAACAAACTCTTTTGTCGCAAGTTCATTTTTAAACTTTTCCTCCACTTCATCTTTAATAGCTTTTGCAGTGATATTATCATTTGTTTTAATATCATTAGCTACTGCTAAAACAACATCTATGATTTCATCTTTTTTATCCTCTTGCTTAAACTTCTTAATCATCTCAACAAGTAAAAGCTTTGTAGAATAAGAAAGGACTTCTTTTTGTTGCATTGTTGTTTCCATTTTTATTCCTTTTTCTTATTATACACTAAAACCACCAGATTCTATATTCACCCTCTCTTTTTGCATAATCGCATTTAGAAGCAACTTCTTGCAAATCATTAATAATTGCAATACTTTTAGGGGTTATAGGATAGATAGCATTTGTATTAAAATCCATCAAGGATTCATAATTAATGATATGCTCATCTTCTTGTATATGATAATGAATCTTTGCTTCCTCTAAAGTATTTGTTACTTCATCAAAAGTCAAAGTATCTTCAATATCTTTACTACCTACTTCTCTACCAATTTTTACTTGATAATCCAATATATGATGGGGTCTATATCCCATTTTTTATCCTTTAAAATAAAGTCTTAAAAAGACCAATAAAACAAGGATATACCTATCCCAAATGGGATAAAGATATATCCCAACTTAGGGCTGAGTAATACAAGTTCTTATAAAGAATCTAAATATGCTTTTGTTATCTCTTTAAATGGAGTATATTGTTTATTTTTAAAATCTAATTTAGCAACAAACCATTTTCCATTCTTTCTAAGATAAACATATTCAATAAAATATTCTTTGGATTCTTTTTCTAAAAATTTAGTTAAAGAACATTCTAGTGCTTCTTCTTCATAAGCTTCTTCTTTTGTTTGTTCTATTGACTTCCTTAAAGCACTTATGTTTCCTAATTCAATTAGCCAATATGCTAATGTATCGCAATCATAATGCTCTTTTAAGGTTTTACCAACACCATCAACATATCCATCGTGGTGGCAATAAATGCCTTTGACTATATCTGCATTGTCTTTTGAAGTAAAAATATAACATCGTGTAGCCATCTTACTCCTTTATGCAACTTGCTTAACCCAGCAGAGATTACCACTACAATCTTTTCTCTCAAAGAAGCCAAGATTCTTTAAAATTGAATCTTTGTTATAGGTATTCCCTACAACCTTAATCCAATCACCTTTTCTTTCATAATCAAAGCCTAAAGTTTTAAGTGCTTGTAAGTCTTGATTAATATCCACAACTTCAGCACTAACTTCTAAGCTTTCATCATTATTGTCTTGGGATTGTGGAGTAATGATTCCATCTACTTCATCAATAGACCTAATACCATTAATATTAAAAGCTTTACGCAAAGCTTGTGCTTCAGCAACTTTTTTAATCATAGTATCAGGTTTATCTGCCCAAAACTTAGTGGGATTTCCTTCTTTAGTTTTCTGGACATATTCAGAATATGCTACTTCAGTAATGAAAGGCTTTTGTGTATCATTGCGATATACAATAGCCTTAGCAACTAAATCTTTTTTATATTCCCAAACTCCATTAACCATTTTTGGAGTTTCTTTTATTTCAGAGGACACTTCAATTCCACCAAAATTTCCACTCTTGTGAGCCATAGATAATAAGCCATCACGACTTACCAAAGGTTCAACTTTAACTACCCACTGTCCATTTACTTGAGTTTTCCTCTCTAAAAAGAATATTTCTTTTGTAATGGGATTTAAACCTAACTCTTGTGCAACCTTTAAACAAAAGTCTATATCTTTTACAGAAGCACCTAAAGGAAACATTTGATTTTTAATAAATGCGATGTCTTGTTCAGCTAGGTTTTGGGGATTGTTTTTTGTAATAATGTTTTTCATTGTTTATCCTTATTAATAAAGTCTTAAAGACTAATAACAAAGATATACCTATCCCTTAAGTGGAGTAAAGATATATCATAGTCTAAAAGATTAAAACAAGGATAGAAGTATCCCAAAGCTGGGATAAATCTATCCCAACTTAGGGGTTAGTAGTAACTAAAATTAGCTAAATTATTTGGTTAGTTGTTGAAAGAAAAAAGTCATCATTGCAAAATTTGCAGAGACAGCGACTAAAACAGAAGCTACTCCAATGCCTAAAACCCATCGGATTAATTCTGATTTTACCTCTGCAATCTCAGCTCTAACAAACTCTTTTGTAGCTAATTCATTTCTTAGCTTTTCAACGACTTCTTCTCTTATTAACTCAGAGGAGATTCTATTATCTCTTTTAACTTCATCGACAATAGCAACAATATCATTTAAAACTTCTTGTTGTTCCTCTTCTTTATAGCTTTTTTTAATAAGCTTCATTATTAAAGCTATTGTGCTTTGTGAAATAGTATGATTGGGTTGTATAACTTGCATCACATTTCCTTGCATATTAATTCCTTAATTCTTTCTATTATACCACAAACTCTCTATTCATCATTTTAGTAATGACTGCAAGACAATCTATGGATAATTGTATAGCTTAAAAAGCAACTTAATCCCAATGACTAGAATCAATACTCTAAGTAAATATTCTAGGAGTAAAATACTCCAAGAAAGGATTTATTCCAACAAGGGAAGTAAATAATCCCTTGTTGGAATATTTATTAAAAAGACTCTTAGGTTTTATTTCAACCTAAAAGGGAAGCAAATACATCACTCTTACTTAGGCAGTAAGAGTTTTATTGCTTGTAAGATTGATAAAAACCTAGAGGTTTTAAGATTTAAAACAATAAAAACTAGAAAGGTATGCCATCTTCAACATCAGTATTGTTTGGATTGACTTGTGGCTGTCCTTCATAAACTACATTAGGTTCATTATCAACAACCGCTTCAGAAGTATTAGCATCTACTTTTGCATTATTGCCACCAAGCATTTGCATACTTTCTGCTGTAATGCTATGCTTACTTTTCTTTTGCCCATTATTATCCATCCAAGTATCTAATACCAAACGACCCTCAATTAACACAGAAGAACCTTTTTTAAGGTATTGATTAGCAATTTCTGCAGTTCTACCAAAGAGATTCACATCGATAAAGCAAGTTTCCTCACCTTGTGTGCCATCTTGCTTTTTATAGCGACGATTTGTTGCTAATCCTAATTTGGCTAATGCTGAACCATTTGGTAAATATCTTAACTCAACATCTCGTGTTAAATTTCCTACTAAAATAATTTTGTTAAACATTTTGTATCCTTTAAGATAAATTTAGACAAACTAAAGTTGCCTTTAAAAACAAACACCAAAGGTGGAATTTGCTTGTAAAGACCACCTTAAAGTGTTTTTAAAAAACTTATAAACTTATCCCAAAAGAGATTCCTTGAAGTTTAAACTTCTTTAGGCAGAAAAACTTTGTATGGGATTTTCAGGTATTATTAAATTAACTAACTAAGGCGTTAGTGATAATTTGTGATTTATCTTTATGTTCTGCATAGTTCGCAACACTATACACGCCTTTAAAAAAGGCTGCTCTATGTCACCATAGAGAACGGACTATATCTTCACTCTAAAAAAGAGTGTCCCTCCGCTTGGGCTGTCTTAGTAACCTCTCTCATTCTCTCTCATACTATTATGCTTCTTGTTTCTTGCTCTCTTGTGTTTTAGTTTCTTTAGTTTTTGCTTCTTGTGCTTCTTTTGTCTCAATAGATTTTTTAATCTCTTGTCTTAAAAAGAAGTTTTCTATACCACGACTTTTGCCATTTGTTACTAATAATTCTTTACCGTATGAATTTGCTTCTGTGATTTTTGTATAAATCTCATCAACAAGATTAATCCATTTTTCCATATCTTTTGCATTGATTTTATCGCCCCAAAAATTTCTTAGCGTAGAATCTAGTGCATCTGTTGTCCTTAATTCTCTAAAGATTTTTATAGCATTTAGAGATTGGGGAACAAAGACTTCTGCATTAATATTCTTTTCAATTGTTGCAATCTTTCGTTTTTGGTTTGCTTCAATAATACTTCGTCTTGATGGTGGATTATTACTTTGTGTGGGTTTTATATTTTGATTATTTGTTTCAACAATTTCCTGTTCTTGTTGTCCTGTTTTGACTTTAGCCATTTTAGCTCCTTTTGTTAAGTTTTAATTACTAATTTTTAATGGAAATCATCTTTTAGCTTACGCTTATAGACTACTTTAAAAAAGAGATTGAATAATAATGAGAGAATGAATGAGGTAAATATACTTGCTTACAGCCTACTCCTAGATAAATGATAGAATTTGTAATTTATGAATTTCTACAAAACATTAAGGTTTTGAATATTACGATCTATTACTTTATCTTGTGGATAGTCTCTGAACTTTCTTCATAGGATTAAAGATTAAATAGAAACTTAAAGGAACACACAAGCCTAAAAAAAATAGTATGCCTCAATTTTACGAAAAAAATTTTATGTGTAGGAAGTTTCATTTTTCAAAACTGATTGATAGTCTTAAAGGGGTAAGCTTGTATGTTCTTTAAGATTCCGCTAAAACTAATAACCCATTAGAAGCTTAGCTGCTGGTTATCTCTAAGTGTTAATTGTTACTGCATAATGCACTATTATTTCTAATAGTTGGAGTATAACACTCTAAACAAGGAGAAAAAAGGCAATAGAATACCTTTTGCATTTTAATGCTTTATCCTCCTTGTATTGCAAGACTTCCTAGCAATTCAAAGGGAAAGGGCTATATGGTTTAACCCTGAATTAACTTTCTCTTCTTATATGTAGTCATAAGCTACACGAGGTAGATTACACTAGGTGGAAAGAACCTAAAAGGTGGCAATCTATACCTTTTACAAAAAAACATAAAGTTTAAAACCAAATTGTAATAAAATTTATGTATTATGTCAAATTATTTTTGAAGTTTTTGATTAAGATCAAATCTTAAAACTTTAAGATTCTAAAGGTAATTTTTAAAAATTAATATTAATGGTTCCTTAAATTCTAATCCTATTCTAACCTATTAAAATTAAAATTATAATTAATTGTAAAATTATATAAGATTTCTTGCTTTGCAATAATTATAAAAGCTTACATAATGTCCTTTTTTGCCTATATATTTCCATATTGATTTTAAGGATAATTCCTTAGTGATTAACTCTTTAATTGTTTCCGAATATTCATCATACATACTAGAATAGCTACCAACAGGACGCCCTAAAATTTTGCCACTAGCTCTTGCTTTTTCAAGTCCAGCTTTAGTGCGTTGAGAGATAAAATCTTTTTCTACTTCAGCTATATAGGCATAAAAAGTAAGCAAGAGCTTTGAATGAATATTTTTAAAGCTACTAAGTTCAGGTTGTTTTAAAAAAATAAATTGCACCCCTTTTTCTGATAGTTCCAAAACAAGATTGATTGTTTCAAACATACTCCTGCCAAGCCTTGAAAGTTCATAAACAATTAAGACATCATTATTTTTTAATCTTTCTTTTAATTCATCAATTTTTCGTTGCTTTGGGCTTTTTGCGGAACTCTCTTGCACTTCAATGAAATTATCAATACTCAAACCTTCCTCGCGGGCATATTTAAAAATTTGTAATTTTTGTGTTTCAATATCCTGCTTATTTGTGCTAATTCTAATATATGCCAAAACCATATTTTTCCTATACAAATTTTTATTAATTTGACTAAATTGTAACATAATATATTGATTAATTTATATCTTTTATAGATACAAATAGTAAATATTTAAGGAACGATTTTTAAAAATTAAATAAATTATATTTTAAAATACTTGTCTTTAATATTGGTTTAGATGTTTTTGCATATCAATTAAACTGCTAGAAAGGGTAGTTTATAAATAATACCAGAAATACAAAGAAGATCTCACAGATATGTGGATGTAATTATTTGCCATAATAAGATAACCAAATAGCTCCAATTACAAGCCACAATTCCCACCATGGTAAGGTAAATATTATTTCTTCTGTTTTGACATACCAATTCCATTTTATCAAAACTTTATTTCGTAGGATTATAATAAAGTAAAAAAACCATTTTAAAATGGTAAAAAATATAGTAAAAGCGATTCTGATGGCAAAAGCAAAAAGATTGAAGACTATACCAAGTAAAGTACCTTCTAATTTTCCATAGTCTTGTTCTCGTGTTTGATTTCTCCTATTATTGATTTGCCTTAGCTCTTCTAATCTTTGTTCTTCTAAAATATCATCCAATCTACTCATAAATTTTTCTATCCTTATTCATCAAATAGCGTTCTTTGCAATAGATATTTATTGTTTTTGGTGTTTAATTGATTCATAGGATCATTACGTTTAATATATCTTTTTACCCTATTATTGCTTTCATAGATGAAAAACAAATCGTTTTCATTTTTATATTTATCGTAAAAAAATTCATCATCATAATCAGCAAATTCTACACCTTTACCATAAATGTTTATGCCAAACTCTATGAGCTTATCTTTTAGTTTAATGATTTCTTTCTTTTGTCTTGAAATGATAGAGTTTTCTTTGTAGAATTTATAGGCTTTAATCTCACAAAACTCACTATAGCTAAGAATTTTTTTATCAGGAAAGCTTGTTAAAAATCTAATTAAATCTTGGGCTACCAAAGAATTTAAATCAATCAAGATTTTTGATAAATTATCATCATAAGAAAGAGTGGATTCTGTTTCAAGTCTTTTAATATATTCTCTGCGGACTGTTAGAACAAATACAGATACAATTACACCATTTTCTTTTGTGATACGCTCCACAGAATCAAACATTAAAATTCCTTTATCCCTTTGGGTAGTTGTTTGCTTGTCTTTGGTGTCAATATTTTGAGTAAAGGCTAAATCATAAGCAAAGCGAGAAATTTCAGTAAATTTTTGCTTTAACCAAGAATAATTGCTAGGAGATTTATTAAGATATTGTCTTAAAAATTTATAAGGCTCTAGTCTTACCTCCATATCCCAAAATTTTTCTTGATGCCTTTTAATAACGCTTGTATCCACATTTTTTTTAATATATAAAAATAAAGCATCTAAGATGTTTCTATGTGTTTGTGTAAGTAAAGAATTTTTAAGTGTAATTGCATAAGATGATCCATTGGAGTTAATCATTTCAAATTCTATTTCGTTATTATTTTCTTTGAAAGCTTTATAAAAATTGGTATCTGTAAGCTTTCGTGAGCTTAGATAAAAAATTCCCCTATTTTCATTCATTGTTACATAGCCTTTTGCTAAGTCATTGACACTTACAGCAGATATATCTTTTTTGTTAATAATCTCTAAAGTGTAATTATCAATATTTTCTACTTTCACATCTTTAATTAAAGGTTCATCAATACTAGAGTTTTGTAACACCTTAATTGTTTTTTGAAATTCTCCAGCATTAATATTGTTATTATCCTTTAGCACTTCAAGTAATCGATAAGTTGTAGAATTTTTGTCTTCTCCTTTTTGGAATGAAAGTTTATAAACAAGTCTAGGAGCATTAATAATTACAGAGCTACCCATAAGGCTTTCACCTTTTTTATCTAAATGGTGAAGCAATAAAATGGCTTGTTTATTTGTTTTAGCTATATCTGTTAAAACATTAAAGAAATTTTGCACATCATTTTGATTATTTTGATCTTTAAAGCCTAAAATTGAGAAAAATGCACTGAAAGTATCAAGAACAATCAAATTGCAATCTGCTAACTCATTGAGTTCGTCTTTTAAGCAGTAAATAGGATTTTTATCGATTTTTGGAAGCTCGTTAGAAAATTCAAGTTCGGCAGTATTAAATGGGTAAAAATTTTCTATGTTTTTAATACGCTCTAAAATCGCTTGATTTTTGTCTTCTATACTCCAAAAGAAAGGTTTTAAGCCCTCATTTATAGCATTGGCACATACTTTTAGAGCCAAAAAAGATTTTCCTACCTCACTATTACCACTTAAAACAGCCACAGATCCTATTTCTAATTTGATAGTATCTTCACAAATTACAGAAACATTTTCATCACTAAAAATCCCAAGCGTGATTGTATCAATGGTATTGCGTTTAGGCATTTTTTAATCCTTTGTTGCTTCAATAATTTCAAAGAGTTGCTTTATGATTTTAGGATGTAAAATCTCTCCGCTATGATGAGGAATAACCATCCTATGAGAATCTTTTTTATAGATTCTGTGGCTACCTTTTTGTCTATCAATTAAAAAATCATTTTGCAATAAAAGCTTTTCTGCTTCTTTTGCGGTAATTCTTGGTAATTCAGGCATTAGCTAAAACCATTGGAACAATGGAAGTTATTTTATTTTCGATAATTTCTTTTTCTTCACTTTTAAGACTTTCTAAATAAAGCTCTCCTGCTTCTTTTATGTTAATCAAAGCTTCTTCATAAGTATTACCTTGTGAAACACAACCTTCAAGCTCTAAAATGCGTGCAAAATATCCATCTTGATCTTTTTCAATAATAACATTTAATAGCATCCAAATCCTTACTAAATTTATTGACTTAAATATAATAGTTTTATGGAATTATAATAAAAGTATTATATGTATGTCAATATTTATTTTTATTTGACTTAAATAGAATAATTTATTATATGTATGTCAATAAAATTTGCCTCTGGAGATACTAAGAGCAATAAAAAATTGACTTAAATATAATAGT
>NZ_FZPJ01000031.1 GCF_900198605.1 Helicobacter mesocricetorum
CATTACCAGAAGAGGTGATATTTCCTTGAATACCTTTAGAACTAGAATTGGTAATACTAATAGGAGCATCTCCTGTTGCTTTAATGTTTCCTCCGATAGTAGAAGAACCTTCATTTTTAATAGTAATAGGAGCATTTGAAGTAGAAGTAATAGAACCTGATATGTTTCCATTACCAGAGTTGGTAAGGCTTAAAGCTACATTATCACTTGTATTAATACTTCCTCCTATATTACCATTACCTTTGTTTTCAATAACCAAAGGTGTATCACCAGAAGCAGAAATACTTGCACTAATATTTCCTTGATTGCTTATCCCTGTTTTGGCTTCTATCTTTCCTGCTATATTAATGTCTCCTGTTATTTGATTATTAGAAGCTACATTAATAGCAGCTCCATTTTCACTTTTAATAGTTGCACCTTTTTGGATGTCGATACCAGAGAGTTCTAGTTTTTTATTGCTTTGAATATCAATGTTGATAATGTCTTTTTTAGCATTTATAACACTATCTTTCTCTAAGATAATCTTTCCTAGTTTGGTATCTACTCCTGTATTATCTACATTAGAAATATAGATTCCATATTCTTCTGCTTGAATAGTTCCTTTATTGATGATAGTTTCTACATTATTGCTAACTTCATAAAAGATACCATTGCTAGCAGATTTAATAAGTCCTTCATTGATAATGTTTTGGATGGTGGAGGGAGCACCAGTTGCACTACGGATATCAAAAGATCCTGTCTTAATAAATTTAGAATTGGCTGTTGATTCTATCGTTCCTTTGTTAATGATAGTCTTTATCTTAGAACCTTGAATATTTAAACCAATTCCTCCCTTTATTAATCCTTCATTGGTAAGGGTTTCTGTGGTGGTTCTGTTTAAATAAAGACCTGATATACTAAAATGCTGTGTATTAGCATTTGTTGGTGTTGCAGCGGATTCTATCGTTCCTTTATTGGTGAAATTAGTAATCGTAGAATTGTCGTTTCGTGATAATAATGCTGTGTGTTTTTCAGCCTTTATCACTCCTGTATTGCTAAAGTTAGTAATACTAGGACTAGTCATATCTATACCCCTTTGTTTTCCTTCTATCAACCCTTTATTTTCAAAACTACTAATACTAGAACCCCCTAAAACATTAACCCCTATACCATTACTATTCCCCTCACTCTTAATAGTTCCTGTATTACTAAAAGTCTGAATAGTAGTTTTATTCATATAAACAGCATCTCT
>NZ_FZPJ01000043.1 GCF_900198605.1 Helicobacter mesocricetorum
ATCAATCTTAATATTTGTAGTATAATTCCTTACAAGATTATCTAAAACCCTACAAAAGGATAAAAAATGACTTCTGTTGTTCAATTTAGAATGGATAGTAATGACAAAGAGATATTAGAAGCGATGCTTAAAGATATGGGATTAGATTTAGGGACAGCCTTTAGAATGTTTGCCGCAAAGGTGCTAAAAACAGGTGAGATTCCCTTTAGCGTTAGTAGTCAAATAGAGCCTGATACGATATGGACAAAAGAGGATGAGAGGGCATATAAAAAAGCCTTAAAAGAGCTAGAGAGGGGCGAGACTATAAGCTTAGAGGAGCTTAAAAGGAAATATTGCAATGAATAATGTGCAAACAAGCAAGGAAGTGGATAAGTTTTTAGATAAACACCGCGACCTAGCCCCAAAAATCATCAATGCTTTAGAGCAAATCGCACAAAATCCCTATAATAACACTCAAGATACACAAAAGCTACAAGGCAAGGACAATCATTACCGCTTAAGGATTGGCAAATACAGAATCCTCTATGAATTAAGGGATAAGCAAATTCTTATTATCTATGCTTATAAGGCAGATTCTAGAGGTGGGATTTATAAGTGAAATTGAATTGTTTTGCAGATTTTGTTTTATGGGTTTTGCTTTGCGGAATAATTAGATAAAGATAGAGATAATTTATTGAACCAAGCATTCATTTGCAAGGGTAAGAAGCCTATTTATCAAGAAGTTTTTTGCTGTTGAGTATTTGAAAATGTGAAATATCTCTATTTAAATCTTTATGAGATTCTTTAGTCGTGTTTTGCATTTTTTCAGAATGACAATTTTTATTTTTGTCCTGTTTGCAAGTGTGGGCAAAATCTTTGCGGATTGTGCGAGGGCTTGTCCGAAATATCTCTATTAAAACTTCTTAATTCTTTGCCTAGAGATTCTTCACCCACTAACGCAGGTTCAGAATGACAATTTGCCTTGATTGCGAGTATCTCATCAACTAAAGCAATGATTCTATCTACGATTTTTTGGTTTGATTTGGTAAGCGGTAAGAAATTACCCAAACAATTCGCTATGGCTACCCACAGAAACACAAGTTAGAATCAAAAGGTTTTCTTGCTTTTGATAAACCAGCAACAAATCAGGCTTAATATGGCATTCTCTAAAGTCTTTAAATTCACCTTTTAGCTTGTGGTCTTTGTGTTTTTTCTCCAAAGTTTCATTATTGGCGAGCTTATAGACAATATCATCAAGCAGGTTTCTATCATTTAATGCAAGCCTTTTACGCTGCTTTTTGTATTTTATGGAAGTATGTATTTCAAACATCTAAGAATCCATAGCCTTTTTATAGCTCTCAAAATCCTTAAATTTTTCCACTTTACCTTGCTTCACTTCTTTGATTGTTTGCTTCAGAGATTCGCTTAACTTTTTATCCCGCTTAATCGTTAGCTTTGCGCCTGATGCCTTAGCCATATTTTTAAAAGCCTTGATTAAATCCTTATTGGCATTTTCTACGCTTAAATCTATGGTCATTGATTATCTCCTTATTTCAAGCTATCACACAAATTATAGCATTATAGCACTATTTGGATTCTATGATTTTAATCTCCTCATTCGTGAGATTATAGAGCTGATACACTAAAACATCAATTTTATATTCTAAATCTGTGGTGTCTGTCGTGGAATCTGTGGCTTTAGATTCTAAAATCTCATCAACTAAAGCAATGATTTTATCTACGATTGTTTGGTTTTGTTTAGTGATTTTTGGGATAGGAAGCTTTTCGATATAAATTTTAGCTCCATAAACTCCCTCACCCAAAGTTGCCGCATTATTTTTAATCCAATGCCTCGAAATATTAGAATTTAACACTGATAAAAGATATTTAACTAAAGTTTCATTCCTAGTAGTAATCATAAACATAGAATCCAAAATATAATGCCCTGCCCAATCATAAGAAAAACAAAGTTCATTGGAGATTCTATTCCACATAATCTTACCCTCATAAGTCCCTTTGTTATTCCAAGTTTGCATAGCAAGTGAAGGATTTCTTTTAGATTCTTTAGCCTTGCTATGCAAGGATTCAGATTGGCAATGTAGAGGGTAAGATTTTTCGCCCTCAAAGGCTTTAGTTTGATAAGAATGGATTTGGGATTTACCCCACCCCCTAACCCCCTCCGCAAAGGGAGGGGGGAGAAGCTCGGAATCCTCTGCAATAGATGAGGGAATGGTTAGCCCATCTTGCTGTGAGAGGGAATGAGCTGGGGAAGTATCTGCAAAAGGATGAGGAATAAGCTTGGAATCTTGTGAATCATATCCAACACTAGCATTAGTTTTTAAAAGTTGTGGAGTATAAAAAGACTTAAGAGAATAAAAAGCTTCAAATTCTTTTCTAAAAGTTTGCATAAACGCTTCAAGATAGGCATTTATGCCCCCCCCCCGCAGAATTAAAGGCAGATTCTATGAGGTTTATTTCATCTTGGTTTAGGTTGTAGAGTTGATAAATCATACTATCAAGCTTAGATTCTAGCCTATGGATATCTTTATTCTCTTGTTGTAAAGCGATGATTTGAGTGGCTAGAGCCTTAATCTCTTTGATTTTTGCTTCATTAGTGGCATTTTTCTCTATCACAGGGAGTTTTTCTATAAACTGCTTTATCCATCGAAACGCTCCATCTCCTAAGCCAGAAGCAATTTGTCGCATATAAAAATAAATCAATTTTGAGTTTAGCACAGCACATAAATACATATCATCTCTTGGAATAAAATAGCAAGTTTGATTGATATAAAAGCCTTGTGATTCATACACAAAACAAGGTGTGTTTGTCATCTCCGCCCAGATAATCTTGCCTTGATAATGCTTTTGTGCCAGATTACTAGCTTCCAACCTCTCTAAAGTATTGAGAATAAAAGTATCCAAAATACTATTAAACGCTTCAAGATAGGCATTTATGCCCCCCCCCCCCGCAGAATTAAAGGCAGATTCTATGAGAGCTATCTCATCTTGGTTTAGGTTGTATGCTTGATAGATTAGAGAATCAAGGCGGGATTCTAACTCTTTTAGCGTTGCATTTGAGCGATAAACTGCGGATTCTTCGCCCTCAACTTCGGTCATTACCGCTTGGGTAACTCCCTTGTTTCGTGCTTGAAAACCGCAATTTCTCATCTCAACTGCTTCCGCTTGTGCGTTGGTATGATTTATCTTAGAATTACTTTTTGTCAAAATCTCACCAGCTAAATCCTCAATCTCTGCTAAGAGTTTAGAATCTATTTTGTTGGTTTCTACCACAGGTAGTTTTTCTACAAAGATTTTGCTCATAGAAAATCCACTTGCTCCAAGTGTGTTACAAATTTGCTTTAAATACCAAAAAGCCATTTTAGAGGCAAGCACAGCATTGAGATATTCTAAACTGCCCCCTTTTATCATAAAAGCAGTTTTATCCAAAAAATATCCCATTTTATCAAGCATAAAATTTACACTTTGTGTAGTTTCTGGATAAATAATCTTACCCTCATATTGTTTTTGTGGCACTTGCAATCCCTCGCAAAATCTAAAAGCCTCTTTGAGTTCAGTCTCGAAGTTTTCACAAAGGAGCTTAAGCAAGGCAAGGGATTGGGATTTTACACAGGCAACAAGCAAATAAGCTAAACTATATTTGCCCCCCCCCCGCAGCGGTTATCATAGCTCTTTGTTTATCGTCTAAGCCATAGAGCGCAAAGACCATAGAATCTAATGTTTGTTCTAGTTTGCTTGTGTCTTTATTCTGCGCTTTGGTTTCTAAAATCTCATTGACAAGCCTTACAAACTCTGCTTCTTGTGTTTTATCAAGTCTTGGAATGGGGAGCTTTTCTAAAAATGCCTTTTTGTAGCGATAGCCACTCTCTCCTAGCCCTCCCCCAGCGTAAAACTCTTTAAAGGCAAAGGTGGCAAGTTTGGAATGCAAAATCCCTAAAAGGTATTCTAAGCTCACTTGCATTTTGTGGTGTTGCGCTTCCCCTTTGTCATATTGAGCTTTCATAGAAAGCGAAATATCTCTTTTGGAATGTTGAGATTCTTCGGCTAAAGGTTCAGAATGACAATAGGGGGAGTTAGTTTGGCAAAGAGAGACTTCAGCTTGACAAGGATTATTCCCCCTCCCTGTGCGGAGGGGGCTAGGGGGTGGGTTATGAGATTCTAAAGCTTCAGTTTGACAATTTGCACTTAAGATAAAGCTTGTTGCCTCTGCATAGAAATGTCCAAACTTAAATTCGCCATTATCTAAATAAAATTGTGGCTCACGCACGATTTCGCTATAGACAATCTTAGGCTTGGCAAATTCTTGATAATAATTTGCACCCCAACGTTGCAAACAATACCATTCATAACGAATACCTGTTTCATCTTTGTTTCGTTTAGAAAGTCTATCTTTATGTTGCAACAAATGAGAGTATAAACTTGGATATTGTTCTGCTAAATCTTGCTCATTTTCTTGCATAGACTTTGGATTATCTGTATTTGGAAAATGCCACGATATAAATATTATCCACAACCCCGCCCATTCATAACTGTATCTCTTAATGTCTCTCCCTCGCAAAATGGGCTTTAGCAATTGTGCAGTGCGCTCTCTTTCGGTGAGTAGAATGGTGTTGTTTTCAAGATTGATTTTTCTCTGTATTAAATGAGATTCTTCACCTGCTAATGCAGGTTCAGAATGACAATTTGAATCTTGTTTGTCATGTTGAGGCGAAGCCGAAACATCTCTTTTGCTTTGGGATTTGCCCCACCCCCTAGCCCCCTCCGCAAGGGAGGGGGAAATGAATTGAGGTTGTTGAGATTCTTCGCTTCGCTCAGAATGACAATAGAAAACTTCAGAATGACAAGAGGAGATTTCAGTTTGACAATACAAGGAGTCAGTTTGACAAAGCCTCTCATCATACTCACTCAAAGGATAGGGCAAAAGGCTCTCCTTGCTATCATCACAAGAGTTTAATATCTCCTCTCTTTTTGTCGTATCAATGATAAAGGCTTCATTATAGCCCGTTAAAATTCCACGATAAATACTAATATCCCAATCTTTGAGCGGTGTGCCAATGGATTCTATCTTTGCCTTTAGGGCTGCCACTTCGGGGCTATTAAAGATAAAGCCCTCGCTATTTAGCGAACTTTGAGGAATGCTATGAGGTGTGATAGAATCTTGCAAAGGCTCGTTGTCTTTGGGGTTATAGTCCTTTGGGTTAGCAAAGCATAGGGCGTGGCTTTGGCTTGGAGGGGATTTTAAAATAGTGGTGATAGCCGTATCGACTGTGGCATTTTCAAAGGCTTTGATGCCATTTAAATCATAATGTGAATCCAAGCAGTATTGCAACAAATATTTTCTTAGATTCTTACCATAACCTGCCCTGCACCATTTATTGCTTGTGATAAAGCTTAGGATTCCGCCTTCTCTTAGCTTTTCTAGCCCCTTTGCATAAAAATAAGTATAAATATCGGCTGTAGAGTTTGCCATATTTTTTGCTTCCTCTTGGGATTGAAACTCTTGTAAAATCTGCACTTTGTTTTTGATACTTTCTTGGCGGATATAGGGTGGATTGCCGATGACTACATCAAAGCCACCCTGCTCTAACACAGGGGCAAAAAAGAAATCCCATAAAAAAAGCTTATCGGAGTGGAAGTTGTTTTCTCTATAACTTTCGCAAATCTTTTTTAATTCATCCTTAAAGTCTAGTAGCTGCAAAATATATTCTTGCTGCTTAGAGATTTCCTTTGGCTTTATTTTTGGATTTTTCTTTTCTGTTTGTATAAAGGATTCAATAAGCCCTATTCGCTCCTCAAAGCCCTTTTGCATAAGCTTTAAAATCTTTGCTTTAGTGCTTTGCTTGGATTTATATTCTTGAGCTTGGTAATACTCCACAAAGAGCTTTTGAAGCGTATTGACATCCTTTTGGCTAAAGAGTGAATCCCCTATGTTTGCCTCATCAAACAAACTGCTCTCTCTTGCCTCTTTAACAATCTCTATTTGCTTAATCTTTTCTAAAAGTGCATTTCCTTGCATAAACTTAAAATCAAGATTTGGCAGAGGGCTAGGCTCACTCTCATCCACTGCGATAGAGAGCCAAAAGCGGAGTTTTGCTATCTCAATGGCATCGGCATCGATATCAATGCCATAGATTTGGTTTTGGATAATCTCTCGCTTTAAGTGTGCGATTTGCTTATCTTTAAGCTCTGGCTTAAGCTCTCTTAAGCAATGCAATATTTCATTGAGTAACCCCATAGGAAACGCCCCGCTTCCGATACAAGGGTCTAGGATTTTTAGCGATTTTATGATTTTCTCTAGCTTTTTAGTGTTGTTATTTATAAAATCACTTCTTTTGTGGTAGAGGATAAAATCCCTAATAGCCTCTTTGTCTGCGTCATTTTTGCAGAGTGATTCTTTTATGCAATGCTCTTGTAAGATTCTAGCAAGGATGTTTTTACACATAAAATGCACGATGCTCTTTGGGGTATAAAATGCCCCATTTTGCTTATTATAGTCAATGAGGTTTTCAAAAACTCTGCCTAGCATTTCTGGGTCAATGCCTATTTCTACATTATCGGGGGTGGATTCTTCAATGGTGAAGTTATAGCTCTCAAAGACTTCAAAAATCTGCTCAAAATCTTTGTTTTCTAGGCTTTTGCTAAGGATAAAATTCCTCTCTACTCCCTCTCCTAAGTGGTTTTTGCCCTCCTCAAAAAGCCCACCATTTAAAAAGGGCATTTTGGATTCAAAGAGTGTGGAGTAGTCTTCCTCTCGCTTTTGATTTAGGGTTTCAAAAAACAAAGGACAAAGGTATTTTTCATAAAAAGACTGCTTGGATTGTTCGCTTTTTTGAAAAAGTGAGGCTAAAAACTTCTTATCCCCTTGTCCGTATTTTTCGCCTTTTGGCACTCCAAGCCAACCCTTTTTTTGGAGAAAATACAAAAACACAATGCGCCCTAAAAGCTTTTTGACAAAAGCCTTAATAGCCCTCTCTCCACTTAAGCCCTCATAACCCTCCAAAGCCTGATAGAGTGCGGGTTTATTAAGCTTTTTTGTAAGTTTTTCAAAAAGCCCATTATAGGCATTATAAAACTCCTTGTTTAAAGGCTCGACACTAAAGGCTTCTTTTAAATCATTCAAACTTTTTTGAGAATGGAGAAAACCTCCTAGTTGGGTTTCTGCGGTTTTTGTTTTGGTATTTTTCCCTAGCAGGAAACTTTGGCGCGAGAGGTTTGAGAAAGTGGGCTTTTCTTTTTCGTAATCATAACCTTGCGTAACAAGGCTTAAGCGAAACTCCTCTAGCCCCTCTTGGTAAAACACTGCTAATAAAACACTTAAATCACTAGAGTCCTTTAAGATACTCTTTAGCTCTGTGTGTAAGCCAACTTTCGCACCAATAGAGGAGCTTTTAAAGGCATAAACTCCAAGTCTCCCAGAATCTAGCTTTATGGGGTTGCAAATTTGCGTATAAGACTTGATGATATTGCCCTCTTTGTAGGGGTTTTCTCTCTCCTTTTGTATGCCTATGTCCTCTCCAAAAGCTCTCAAAACAAAGTCTTTGAAATGCGCATATTCATAGGGTGGTTTAAAAAAGATTCTAAATTCATTCTTTCTCCTTTGTGGCTATTGCGGTAATGCTGATTTGAATCTGTGGTTTTTGGATATTTTGCGCCTCTTGAGTGCCATTTGGCTCTGAAGCAGTCGCACCTAAATTGATTTTTGCGAGGCTTTCTGTAAGATTTTGGAGGTTTTCAAGCTCTTTTGGTTTGCATTCTTTTATCGCATTAAGGACTTTTGTATCGCCTCTATCTATGGCGGCTCTTAAAATCTCTTTTTTGCTCTCATCAAGATTTAGGCTTTTTAGCTTATTGAAAGCATTTTGTTTGGGTTTTGGGTTAGAATCTTTAAGGGTTGATTTAGCTTTGGTGCTTTCTTGGTATTGCTCTAATGCTTTATCGATATGTTTATAGTGCAGGCTCTTAGTGGCAGGCTCACATTCTAAAGGCTCACACTCTAAATGTTGGTGCAAAAAATCCGCCATTGTGTAAAAATCACATTTCTTAGCTTCAATATCAGTTTCATCTCCGACAATCTCATAGGGATAGAAAATATCGCGATGATTTTTGTTTTGTTTGATATAAGCAAAGCTTTTGGATTCTTCTTGTGAAACCTCTATAATCGTGCGTGATTTTAGCGGCAAAGCTTTGATGCGCTCAAATTCTTTTTTGTCCTTTAAATAAAGATCTCTTAAGTGCCTTTTGTGTTTAGTGTCTTTGCTTACCTCTTCTTCTGGGAGTTTTTGAATACTATAAATCTCCTTGCTCCCTACTTGCTCTATGGAATCATAAATCGCATAATCTCCGCCATAGGTCTCGTGAAAACTCGCTAATTTGCTTTGGATAATAGAGATGATATTGGTAATGCTATCAATGAATTCATCGGGCTTAAAGTGATAAATATGGATTTGCTTATGCTTTGCTCCTATACGATTAATCCTCCCTATTCTTTGCATTAAGCGCGTAGGGTTATAAGGAGAATCATAGTTGATAATCGTATCGGCTCTATGGAGATTTACCCCCTCTGCTAAGGTATCTGTGGTGATAAGAATGCGAAAGTCATTTTTTTGTTTGCTCTCATCATAGTTTGCATCAAAGTTTTCCTCTAAGGTTTTTCTTTTTTCCTCTCTATTGCTTGCATCCACTTGGATAACATCAGGAGACTTTAAAGTATCTGCAAGATATTTTGCCGTGTCGGAGTATTCTGTAAAAATAATGATTTTTTGATTAGAATCTTTAGAGTTTTTGATGAAGTCTTGAAGTCTCTTGCATTTTGGGTCTTCCTCTATCGCTTCCCACGATTTTAAAAGATACTCTAGGATTTTTTTATCGTTTTTAAGCTTTTGTAAAAAACCTTTTTCAAAATGCTCCACCTTTAAAGTAATCTCTAAATCAATCTCGCCTCCATCCTCTGTATCAAAACTTTCATTAAAGTATTCCTCCTCTGGCTCTTTCTCCTTTTTAGGATTTTTGCTGATTTTGATTTCTCCTTTTTCAAAGCCCAAAATCCACTCCTTATAAGCATCAATCCCTCTTTGGAGGGTTTGTTTAAAGGCATATAGGCTTGAATCAAAACGTTTAAAATAAAGCTGTCTCATAAGCGCATAAAGCCTACTTCCAGTGCGGCTAAAGAAATCATCATCTTTTTTAGAACCCCCTTTATAAACCGCTTTGCCCTCCTCTGTTAGGTGGTCAAAAACCAAATAGCGGCTGTAAGTAAAAATGCCTTTAGAGGTTTCTTTTTCTATAACAAAATCCAAAGTCTCCTCTACAAGCTTAAATATCTGTTTATTAAACTGATAAGGCAAATCTATGGGGTCTTTGGCTTCTGGAAAAGAAAGTTCGGCTTTTTGCATATCCTCTTTATAATATTCCTCAATATCTTTTCTCGTGCGGCGAATCATAATATGCACAAGCAATTTATCCCGCAACTCCTCAGAATTTTCTTTCAATTTTTTATAAAGCTTTCTTTTGTGCTTTTCCTCAATGTCTTGTTTTAATTCTTTTAAAATATTTTTAAAGTCTTTATCTTTATTTGATAAAAAAGTGCTTAGATTTATCCCCTCGATTATGAAATTATCTGGCAAAAATAAGAAAATCTGATTGGCAATATCCTTGGGTCTGTTTTTTTGAGGTGTGGCTGAGAGCAGTATGATTTTCTTTGGTTTTTTTGTTTTTTTGTATGGGGTTTGGCAAAGGTCTTTAAGGTGTTTGTAGCGATTAGATTCTTCGTTGCTAAAGTTATGACTTTCATCGACGATAACAAGCTCTATTGCTTCTTTATCGTCAATTTTATACAAAGAATCTTTGGAGATAAAATGATAATTTGCTACCTCAATAGCATCAAAATGCCTCTTCCAAGCATTTTCCACAGCTGGGGGTGCGATAATTACAATCTTGCCCTCTATAATGCCATCATTACGGCATTTCTTAGCGATGATAGAGGCTATCAATGTCTTGCCTAGCCCAACCACATCGCTTAAGAAAAATCCATTATATTTCTTGAGCTTACTAATGCCCTCTTTAATAGCGCCTATTTGATACTCATAGGGTGCGTAATTTTTAAAGAGTTGCCTCAAAGAAGGATCGTCTTTTAAAAACTCCTCTCCAAAATGGCATAAAAGTAATTTGTGGTAAATATCCCTTACAGGAAGCACTTTAAGAAAGCTTTCTTCTCTGCATTTCTCAATGTCTGCTTTGCAAATCTCTATGGAATCTTCCCAAAGCTTCTCAAACCAACACAACGCACAAGCAATATCATCAGAATCTTTGCTTTGCAAGTTAAACTCAAAGTTTTTCTCCAATCCATTATGCGTGAGATTAGAACTCCCTACAATAAGTGCGCCCTCATAAGAGATTCTCCCTTTATGCGCAAAATTTTCCTTAGGGTTAGAGTAAAAGACATAATACTTAGAATGGACATTTTTTTCTCTCACCATACGCATACAAAAACTAACATTATTTAAGGCATCTATTAGGGCTTGTATGGATTGCTCTATCTCCTCTTTATAGTCTTCTTTGTTTAAAAATTCTTTTTGGCTTTGGTAAAAGAGTTTTTTAAATTTGTCTTCTTGGTGCTTGGGGTCTAAGTTGTTTTGGGATAATTCATAAAGGAGATTATCCACTTCCATCCCTACCAAAATGCGGATATTTTTAAACCTCTCATATCCGCTATCTTTTAGCAGTGTATGCAAATGGATAAAGCCACTAATGCGAAAAAAGCCTACTAAAAAGGCTAGATTCTCTACATCTTTAGAGCTAAGAGCATTTTTGAATTGGTTTAAAAGGGTGTTATTGCCTTGATTGGTAGTGAAGTTAGAGGGGAAGTTAGAGGGCATTTCACAATTGCCCTCTTGGGGTATTAATTTAGGGGGGTGGGGGGCAGAATAAGAGGGATTATTAAAAGCCATAGACACTCCTTAAACTCACTAAGATGATTAAAAAACATCGCTCAAGTTTGTTAAAATGTGTTTTAAACTTGCAATGGTATTTTTTGGGTGAGTAATTTTTCCAAACTTTACAAAAAATTAAGTAAAATATAAATTAAGATTTATAAAAGGATGGGAGGGAATTTTGTAGTCCAGCTAAGTAAAAGTTAATTTACTATTCTTTTATGGCAATAAAAGTGGCGAAATTTACCCATTTAAAAAGGGTTTCTATGGTTTTAAAGCCAGAATCTCTTAGCATTTTTTTATTTTCTCTCTCACTATAAGGAACAAGGACATTCTCCAAAGCCTCTCTTTTTTTGGTGATTTCAAACTCGCTATAACCTTGCTTCTTTTTGTTTTGCAAATAATAATCAATCATTGCAAAATCTAATCGCTTATCTTCGCAGATAACCTTTTCTGAAAAAATAAAAAACCCTTCAGGTTTTAAAGAGTGATAAATCTTTTGGATGAGTTTTTCTCTGTGCAAAGGGCGGATAAATTGCAAGGTGTAATTTGCAATAATGGCATCACATAGAGGAAAATCCTCTTTTAAAATATCTCCACAAATAAGCTTTGCTTCTATTCCATAAGCCTCTAATTTGCTCTTTGCAAGGTTTAGCATAGAGGGTGAATTATCTATTCCAATAAGATTAAGTTTAAAATCGGCTTTTGATGCAATCTCAAGTAGCATAGCCCCTGTGGAAGTGCCTAAGTCTAGCAATGTAGAATCCTCTTTTAAAAAACGCAAAGCAAAGTCCGCACTTAGAGATAAAACCTCTTTATAATAAGGGATAGAGCGACTTAGCATATCATCAAAAACCCCTGCAACCTTTTCGTCAAATTCAAATTGTTTTTGTGGTGATTGTGTGAAAATTTTATCCATATTGTTGCTCTAATTTTAGGATTTTACAAGCTTTTTGTATATCTTGCTTAATTTGCTCCTTTAAAAGCTCTAAGGTATTAAAATACTCATTATCACGGATTTTTTTATAAAAATAAAATCCTGCTTCTTTTCCTGCAATCTCTATATTTTGATTCAATAAATGTCCTTCAATCGCAAAGGTTTTATCAGTGCTTACGCGGTTACCTAGAAAAATCACTGCTGGATATTTCAAGCTCGTATGGCTTTGTTTGCCTAATTGCACATAACCCGCATACACTCCCTCTTGTGGAAGCAAAAATCCATCATTTTCTAAATTAATCGTTGCAACAAGTTTCTTCTGCCCTAATCCTTGCCCTCTAATAATCTCTCCCCTAATCTCAAAAAGCCTACCTAAAAGCCTATTGGCTTGTTTAATGTTTCCATTTAATAATAATTCCTTGATTAAACCACTATGCACAGAGAGCTTTTTATAAAAGACTTCATTAATAATCGTAAGCTTACCTGAAAAATGCTTTTTAATATCAAAGGGGTAATAAGCCCTATCCTTGCCAAATCGAAAATCATAGCCCACAACAATATGTTGAAGGTTTGGCAAAATACTTGATAAGAGCTTTAAAAACTCTCTAGCACTCTTTTTTTTAACCAAATCCAAGGAGAGGTGATAGAGTGGATAGGGTGCGAAGAATTGCCGATATTTTTTAGGGAGCAACTCTCCGACATTAGATTCAATACATAAAATAGCCCCACCCTCATCTAAAGCCTTAAAGAGTTCAAGATGTGCAATATGCATACCATCAAATTTCCCCAAAGCAATATTAGTAATTTTTGAAGCTTCTTTAGGCTCTTTCACAAGCGATAAAAAACTCTTCATTCCCCTCCCTTCCCTTGATAATAGATTTTTCACAAATGCGTATTTCTAAACCATTATCTTTTAGAAATTCCAACATAGCCTTAAGGGATTGTTGGATAACTTCTTTTTCTATTACTACACCTTTTTTATTTCTTTTTGTGCTTCTGCCTACTTCAAATTGTGGCTTAAAGAGTAAAATTAGCCACCGCCCAATGAAATCTTTAAAACTTTTAAAAATAGAAAAAATAGAAATAAAAGAAACATCACAAACAACAATATCATAAACCCTTAAAGGAGAGATTGCAACAAAATCTCTAATATCTGTCTTCTCAAAAAGTTGAATCTTGGGATTATTCTTTAGAGTATTATGCAATTGGTAGCTGCCGACATCTACACAATAAACAGCTTTTACCCCTTGTTGCAATAAAACTTGGGTGAATCCTCCCGTGCTAGAACCTATATCTAATGCAGTAAAACCCTCTATATCAAAGAAATGGTTTGAAAAAAAATAAAACAGCTTTTCCCCTGCTCTGCTGACAAATTTTCTTGTTTCTTTAAGTGTAATTTCATCACACAAAGAAACCTCCAAAGAGGGTTTAAGCATTAAGGCTTTATTAACGCTTATAAGCCCTTTTTTAATAGCCACTTGCGCTTTGTTTCTTGATTCAAAGAATCCTCTTTGAACACAGGCTATGTCTAATCGCATCATCACTTTTGAATAGCTTTAAAGCCAAAATTTAGAGTATTCTCTCCAAATTTTTTGTGGGATATAGTAATACTTAATCTATCTTGAATGCGTTTATTTTGAGGGGAGAATTCCAATAAATAATGTTCTCCCCAAGGTATCGCATATTCTGCCATTAATCCTTTTAGCTCACTAGCCTTTAAGGGTGTTACCTTAAGGGGTTTTTCTCCATCATTTAAAACAAGATTATATTCTTTTAAAAAACCTCTCTCTCGCTCACTTTGATAAACGCTGATAAAAAATACCTCGCCCTTTTGTTTAGGGTAAGTCTCCTCATCAAATTCACTTAAGTGTGTAGCTATTAGAATAATTTGTGTTTTTTCCTGATAGATGATTTCTGTTTTTCTCGTCGCTTGAATATAAGATTCCTCTAAAGATGTAGGAGTAAGTTTCATAAAATTTACAGGACTAGTTGCACAGCCAACAAACCATAAGACACTTAAATAGACAAAATACTTTAGCATTCTTTTACACCAATTTGATAATAAATAAACCCCATTTTTTGGAGTCGTTTTAAGTTATATTGGTTACGACCATCAAAAATAATAGGGGTTTTTAATAAAGCTTTAATTTCATCAAAGTCTGGGCTTCTAAACTCTTTCCATTCCGTAACAAGCACCAAAGCATCACAATCTTTTAAAGCTTCGTATTTGCTAGGCATATAGATAATATTAGGAAGCCCTTTTAGATAAAAAGATTTTGCTTCTTCCATAGCCTTTGGGTCATAAACCTTAAGCCTAGCACCCTTTGCTACTAGCTCATTAATCAACACAACAGAGGCTGCCTCACGCATATCATCGGTTTCTGGTTTAAAGCTAAGCCCCCAAATACCAAAGCTTTTACCGATTAAATCTTCCCCAAAATACCGAATGATTTTTTTTGCTAAAACTTGCCTTTGCTCTTGATTGACTTGTTCTACTGCATTAATAATTCTTGGATTAACCCCTGATTCTAATGCGATTTTACTAAGTGCTCTAATATCTTTTGGGAAACAACTCCCTCCATAACCACAACCTGCATAAATAAAGCTATAACCTATCCGTTTATCACTCCCGATACCTCTCCTGACATCATTAACATTTGCGCCTACTGCCTCACAAATATTAGCTATCTCATTGATAAAACTAATCTTTGTTGCAAGCATTGCATTAGCTGCATATTTTGTCATTTCTGCACTTTGAATATCCATAGTAATAATCTTGTCATAATTTCTTCCAAAAGGCGCATAAAGCTCTTTTAATATCTCTTCACTTGCTTTATCCTCTGTCCCAATAACCACTCTATCGGGCTTTAAAAAATCATTGACTGCATCACCCTCTTTTAAAAACTCTGGATTACTAGCGACGCTAAAACTAATCTCTAAACCTCGCTTTTGCAAAGATTCATAAATAACCCTTTTTATCTTTTGTGCTGTCCCTACTGGGGCAGTAGATTTATTAACAATAATTAGAGGTTTGTGCATAATCTCACCAATTTCTCTAGCAGCATTTAAAACATATTGTAAATCCGCACTCCCATCTTCTCCCATAGGCGTACCAACTGCAATAAATACTATCTCGCAATCCCTCAATGCCTCCTGCAAAGAGATTGTAAAAAACAAATTCTTATGGCGATAATTCTTTGCTACCAAATCCTCTAATCCAGGCTCATAAATAGGAATTTTGCCTGATTTTAGGTCTTGTATTTTGCTCTCTTGTATATCAACACAATAAACTTTATTCCCCATTTCAGAAAAGCATGTGCCACTCACTAGTCCTACATAGCCTGTTCCTATGATTGTTATATTCATACAAGTTCCCTAATTAAACTCTAAGTTTATTGTGGAATTATAGCAATTTATTCCTTAGGAAGTTTTGGTTTCCTAAAGAGAATACTTCATCAATAATGTTGCAATTTTTAAGCCAAAATTACCTATAATCTTTTAAATCATTTTTAGGAGTTTTTATGTTGCACGAATATAGAGAACAAATTAGTATCTTAAAGCAAGAAAATGCTCACTTTGCTAGAATCTTTGATGAGCATAATAATTTAGACCAAAAGATTCAAGATATTACAGAAGGCAGGGAACATCTTAGCGATATGGAACTAAGAGAGCTAAAACGAAAAAAATTAGAACTTAAAGACGAAGCACACGCAATCATTATGGAATACATTAAAGAGCAAAAAAGCTAAAGGTTTATACTCAAACCTTTAGAGTATTTTTATGCCATTTCCGATAAGACTTTGAAACTTTATTAACCCTTACACCTATAATCTCTGGAATCTCATAAATATGCCACTTAAGAATTAACTTTTTCATCTTTTTGAAATCCTTTTGGTTGATTTTAAAGCTTAAAAGTATTTCCTTTTCTCTTATTCTTTTATTTTTCCAAAGGTAATTACTCCTAATAACATCTTGTTGCACACAAGAAGTTAAACCTTTTTTAAAAACTTTTCGAATAAGTAATCTTGCATTCTTGGAATTACTAGTTGTTTGTAAAATCATAAGAGCCATTATTCAGAGTCTTCTTCTTTGGATTTTTTCTTGCCCTTCTCTTCTTGAGCGCGTCTTTTTTCTTCTTTTCTCATTAATTCTAAATTTATCTGACGCTCTTTGGATTTCCTAAATTTTTCTATAAATTCTTGCCTTTCAGTTGTGCTTTGGTATGCTATAGGTCTAACAAAAGAGATAATAAGCATCAAAACAAGAAAAGCTATGGCAATCTCTTGATTTCCTGTAAGATAATACCACATTACTGCAATAGCAAATGCAACAATAACTTTAAGTAAATGAACCACTAAAGCATCTTTGGAAGAATATTATGTTCTTTAAAAAGTAAGTTAGAAGCATCACTATCTCTAAAAGTGCTTAAAAATACCTGCGGTAAAAATAGTAGCGGAATCTCTAAATCATCGCGTCCAGCAATTTTTTGAATCATCTTTGAATGCTTATCAAAAATTTCAAAATTTCCAATATTAGTAGTGATGATAAAATCAATTCCACAATCAACCATTTCATAATAATCATCAGAAGCCATTTTATAAGCCAAAGTCGGATTGGTTTTTAAAAGATAATCATAACTTTCCTTATAAAAAGGAAGGATTTTTAATCCTAATAGGCTCTCTAGTTTCTCCAAAAATTGTATTTCTCTAACAAAATTTTCTAACTCCCTATCAATAATAAAAGCACTTTTAAAGCCTTTCCAACTTCTAAAATTATCATCTTTTCTAAAAGACTCCAAAATGATTTCTGGGATAAATTTGATACTCTTCTCTAAAACTAAAATATCAATTTCTTCTTTTAAAAGATAGCTTAATTTCTCTTTAAATTCCTGCTCTTCATAAAGTTTTTTGATAAGCTTTATAATCGCTAAGAGACTTTGACTATCACAGATTAGAACTTGTTTATCTTCTTGTTGTGTCTTCATAAGAGTTTTTAAAATTTGGCAATAGAATTTTTCTCCCATTAAGGAAGAAAATTTATTCCCCAAAGGGAGTTGTTGGATTTGGTAATCGTTAATGCAAATTTTCTTTAAAAGATTTTTTAAATTTTGCAACAAAATTTCTGAACTTGTGGGATAAAAGTTATTATGCAATATCACAAAAGAATTCATATTATTCCTTCAATAAATTTTTTGTAAGGTAATTCTTAAATTTTTGTATATCACCCTCTAAACATTCTTCCAAAACATTTTTTTGGAACTCGCAAATATAGTCATCAATTTTACTATCTTGAGGATAAAGATAAGTCTCAAGATTTTGAGCATTAAAAATACCCGTTTCAAAATTTGCCACAAGCTTCAATAATTCTTTATCTTTATTTTCCTGATATAAAGAATAAGCAATTACAAAAAAGGCTTCCGTTAAATATTCTTTATTTTTAACACTTAAGGGTGTAGCATAAGCATAGGGTAAAAAAGAGAGAATAAATTTATCATCTTGCTTAAATCCATATTCTCTTAAAATTTCTATTTTTTTTATAAAAGATTCGGGATTAATCACTAAATCTTTTATCACTAAATGTGGATTTAAAGGCTCAATTTTCCAAATAAAACCAAACTTTTTGCACAAAGATTCTATGGTTAATTCAAAATCAAAAACAACAATTTCATTGATTTTAAACCCATAAGCATCATAAGCGTATGCAAAAACATTTTCTTTAATTATTTCTAACAAATCAGACAAAGTAGCATATTCATTAATAGCTATATTAATTTTAGTGTAATAGGGCAAATAATCCGTTTGTATATCAAAACGGAATAATTCTAATTCTATCTTTTTTTTCATCAAACTACCTCCCAAACGAGCTTCTTAGTATAACAAAATTTCCTCATTTTTTAAACTTACTATTTTCAGGGTTTGACAATAAAGCTTTCATTGAGCTATTAATACCCTCTTCTTCATTGCTTTTAGCATTTTTAGGTTCTAAAAGTGTTCCAAGCAAATTAATATAAAGGCATAAATCTGAACGAAAATTTTCATCATCAGGTAATAAAATTTGGACAATGCTCTCCAAAGGCACTGTTACAAAACTCCCCAGATTGTCCTCACCAAACCCTGCTTCAAAATATAAATTATTCTCTTCTAATTCTAAACTCTCAAAAGTATAACCAGCTAAAATAAACACCGTTAAATCGCTAAAGGTATCATAAATCTGACTAGGCAATGGAGGTTCAAATTTCACACAAGCAACATTGCAAACAATAGAAAAATTCATTCGTTTATCCATAAGAACTTTTATTATTTCATAGCAATACCTTTTCAATAAAGAAAAAAACCTTTTATCGCTTAGCAAAACTTTCACCACCCTCTCTCCTTATAAAATCCTTTTTAACTCTTCTAGTAATATTCTAACTTCATTAATACCAATTTTCCAAAAATCTTTATCTTCAATATCAAGTCCAAAAATAGAGACAAGTTCTTTAGGTGATTGGCTACCTCCAAGACTCAAAAATTTCTCATATTTAGGGACAAAACTTTTACCCTCTTTGCGATATACGCCAAAAAGTGCCATCACCAAAAGTTGTCCATAACTATAAGCATAACAATAAAAAGGCGTATGAATAAAATGAGGAATATAAGACCACCACAGGGCATAATTTTCACTTAAAACTACACTATCTCCAAACATTTTTTGATTTTCATCTTGCCATATTTTATTAATCTCTTCTACAGACAACTCACCCTCTTGCAAATGAATCTTCCGCTCAAAATTCGTAAAAACATTTTGCCTAAAAAGTGTCGCAAAAATATCCTCCAACTTGCCTGCATAAAGAGAGATTTTCTCTTCCTTACTTAAAGAATCTTTCATTTTTTCAAACAAAAGCATTTCAGCAAATACCGAAGCAGTTTCGGCAGTGGTTAAAGGTGTGTCAGAGTTTAAATACCCTACACCATAAGAAAGATTTTGATGAATAGTATGACCTAATTCGTGAGCCATTGTAAAAACATCTCTTCTTTGGTTGGTATGATTTAGCAATAAATAAGGATGAGCTTTGGTAACCGCACCGTGACTAAAAGCCCCTCCTCGTTTATTATCTCTAGGATGCGAATCAATCCAACCCTCTTCAAAAGCCTTTTTAGCAATCTCATAAAATCTAGTAGAAAAACCTTGAAAAGCCTCTAAAACCACTCTCTTAGAATCTTCGTAATTAAAAGCTTCATTCTTACCCACAGCCAAAGGTGCGTATCTATCATAATCATAAAGCCTATCATAATTTAAAAGCTTTTTCTTTATTTTGTAATACTCCTCAACAATCTTTACATTTTCATTAATGGTTTGCACCATTAAATCCACACTTGTTTGCGTTGTTTGATTACTAATATGGCGAAATTCCTCTAAGCTCTCATATCCTCTAAGCTCACTTTGTATCTTTAAATCTTTTCTTACCACATTATAAATGTATGCCAAAAATTCTATACTATTCTTTAATTCTAAACTCAAGGATTCTGCGGCTTTTTTTCTCATTTCTCTATTTTTATCATATAAAAAACTTAAAATTTCCTCTTCGGTTAATTCTTGTTCATCAAACTTAAACTTTATACGACTAAAATGTTCATCAAACAGCCTTTTAAAAGCTTCTACTCCAACGGGTTGCGTTTTTAGTAAAACTTTTTCTTCAGGCAAGGTTAGTTGGTGTTTAGCATTTTTAGATAAAAGATCCAAAAAATAACTATATTTTCCACCTTGTTGGATAAACTGCTCTTGCAATGTTTTTGGAAGTGTATTGAACTCCACCTCAAAAAAGAGCAAAGATTCTTGAGCTTTATTCACCTCCATTTCACATTCTGCATAAAATGCTCCCTCCTTAGTATTAGCAGCAAAGGATAAAAAAGCATAAGTCATTATTCTAGCAAGATCTTCACAATTATTTTCATAACTTTCTAAAAGTAAAAAAAACTCTTTGGGGCTTAAAGTATTCAGTTTATCCTTATATTTTTGTTCGAATTGTTTTGTATTTCCTATACTTTTTTTAATCGCAATCTTTAAAGAATCTCTATCACTAAAAAGTGAGGTTAAATCCCACAAACTCTTCGCATCTTGCATAAAATTCCTTTTTAAATATAAATCTTAACTTAAGTTGTGAATTCTACACCAAATGCACTTAATTTAGAATATTTTTAGATAAATTTTATTTTCTTAATAAAACTTTGCAAAACTCTGTATAATTCTTAAATTATCCATATATTAAGCCCTATGGCTAATAAGGGATTATTCAAATAAAGATTAAACACGGAGGATAGGAGGATAGATAGAGAGTTAAAAAGTTTCAAAAAGGATTCATTAAAACATTCTTAAAAACTTTATAATTTTCAAAAATACTCAATATTGTAACAACCCCCTATTGCATAACAAGAAATATTACCCTCAATTAAGCTTCACTTAAATAAATGAGGCTTATTATTTTAGGATTTTCTCATCTCAAAGTTTAAAACATTTTTAAAAACTTTAGAAAGAGAATTCTTACGAAAATAGAGAGATATATTTGTTTATTAGCATGAAAAAATATAATTTAAAGGAGAGAAGATGGCTATAGGTGGTGCAGATCATATCGTATCCAAAAAACTCTATCTATCCGCTAATAATCGCTCACAATCCTCTCTACAAGGGGAGGCAGAGCAAGATTCACAGACAAAACTACAAAACATTAAAAAATCTATAAAAGCAAGGCTAGTAGGGCAAGATTCTAATTATAAACTCGTGCTTTTTAATGATCCTACAAGTGGCGATAGAATTAGCGCACTCCTCTCTAAGGAGAATTTAGATCGATTGCAAGAAAAATTTGATAAAAAAAATTTTTTTACTAGAGAAGATGGGCTAATACGTTTAAGCGGTAAGGCAGAATCCTATGTGAGTGGTTGGTATACACACATTACCACTGGAGATGTAGAGGCACAAAAAGCGGATTTAGACAAGGATGGGAAATTCTCCGAATCAGAAAGAGAGCTAATAAAAGACGGCTATGAATTTGAGATATTAGAAAAAGGTATTTTAAATAAGGGGATGGTGGTGCATTCTGTCTCTACAAACTCAAAGGCAGACAATACCAATGTGCGCACCATAGAGGATTTACTCGATAATTTCATCACTCAAGACCAAAACTTAGATGGCGAAATAAGTGTGAAAGAACATATTGAGGTAACTCGGGGTAGCTTAGCGGAGACACTTAAAAATATTTTAAAATCTCAAGAAAATCCTTTAGCCAAAATGATAGACAATTCCAACAAAGCAATCAATGAGGGAATAAAAACAAAAAAGAAAAATAAACTCGATATATCAGCTTTAGAGGAAGCAGCGAAAATCTTAGCAAAAATCAAACGAAGCGGAGACTTAAGCTCACTCTCACCACAAGAGCAAGAAATAGTGCGACAATATTTCGCAGGAGAGGTAGAACGATTAAAACAACAAAATGTTGATTCTAGTGTTATCGACAAACATCTAAGCGATAAAATTCAAGAATTTGTAGAAGAAGTTTCCTCTAATAAAAACCTTATTTTTGAGGCAAAGGCATAATTAGCACACTTTTATAGCCTCATCTAAGGATAAATAAAGCACTTTTGTCCTCAACCTTACTCTTGCAATGGCAAAAGGCTTTATGCCAAGCCCCCTAGTCATTTACAAAATTAAAACCTCACTTATATAATCATTATTTATATCCCTTTGTAAAAACTTATAGACTGCCAAGTTATAGATTGTTAAGAGTATTTAGGATTCTTGTGATGATGGATATTTTTTTAAATTAGATTTAAAATATAGTAGAAAGCACAAGAAGCTAGAAACTTCTTGCAAAATTTAAAAAGATTTCAAGAAAAGGTAGGGGGATTTACATCATTCCACCCATACCTCCCATTCCACCCATACCACTCATATCGGGCATAGCAGGTTTGTCTTCTTTAATCTCATGAACTGTTGCTTCTGTGGTAAGCAGTAAGCTAGATACTGAAACTGCATTTTGTAAGGCGATTCTAGCTACTTTAAGAGGATCGATAATCCCAGCTTCAAACATATCAACATATTTTCCACTTGAAGCATCAAATCCATTATTAATATTTGAATCTTTTTCTACATTATTCACAACCACACCATCATCAAACCCAGCATTTGCAGCAATTTGTTTAATAGGGGCAGAAATTGCTCGTTTAATAATCTCATAACCTATTTTTTCATCACCTTCAAGATTGAGATTAACCTTTGCAGCTGCACGGATTAAAGCCGCTCCACCACCGATGATAATCCCCTCTTCTACCGCAGCTTTAGTTGCAGAGAGTGCATCATCTACTCTATCTTTTTTCTCTTTCATTTCTACTTCACTAGCAGCACCTACTTTGATAACTGCCACACCACCGCTAAGTTTTGCCAATCGCTCTTGGAGTTTTTCTTTGTCATAATCACTAGTTGTTGATTCAATTTGTGTTTTAATCTGTGCTATTCTAGCAGTTACTGCAGCTTTATCCCCTGCTCCATCAACGATAGTTGTATTGTCTTTGTCAATAACGATTCTTGAAGCTTGTCCTAAATCCTCAATAGTAGCATTTTCTAAAGTTTTGCCAAGCTCTTCGCTAATAACTTCTCCGCCTGTTAAAGTTGCAATGTCTTTTAGCATTTCCTTTCTTCTATCACCAAATCCGGGAGCCTTGACAGCAGCGACATTTAAAACACCTCTTAATTTATTGACAACCAAAGTTGTTAAAGCCTCACCCTCAATATCTTCAGCGATGATTAATAAAGGCTTACCACTTTTCATTGTAGATTCTAAGAGTGGCAAAATATCTTTCATAGAAGTGATTTTTTTATCGGTTAAGAGGATATAAGGATGCTCTAACTCTGCTTCCATTTTATCACTATTGGTTACAAAATAAGGGCTTAGATAACCTCTATCAAACTGCATACCCTCAACCACACTCAACTCATCATTGATACCTTTTGCCTCTTCGACGGTTATAACCCCGTCTTTTCCTACTTTTTCCATAGCTTCAGCGATCAAATCCCCGACTTTTACATCAGAGTTTGCAGAGATTGACGCAACTTGAGCAATTTCTTTTTTACCAGCTACGGGTTTTGTGATTTTTTTAAGTTCTTCTGTAATGGCTTCTGCAGCTTTATCCATACCTCTTTTTACTTCGATAGGATTCGCTCCTGCTGTAATATTTCTTAAACCTTCTTTAAAAATGCTATAAGCCAAAACCGTAGCAGTTGTTGTCCCATCACCTGCTGCATCGGCTGTTTTACTAGCAACTTCTTTAACAAGTTGAGCACCCATATTTGCAATAGGATCTGCTAACTCTATCTCTTTTGCCACTGAAACACCATCTTTTGTGATACTTGGCGCACCAAAACTTTTTTGAATTAAAACATTTCTTCCTCTAGGTCCCATAGTAACTTTTACTGCATCACTTAATTGCTTAACACCTTCAAATAATCTATTTCTTGCGCTATCTGAAAAATTAATTTCTTTACTTGCCATTTTAAATTCCTTTTATAAACTTTAATAAATTAAGCGATTACGCCCAAAACATCTTCTAATTTTAAGATTAAATATTCTACGCCATCAAGTTTAACTTCTGTTCCAGAATATTTACCAAATACAATTTTGTCATTTGTCTTTACATCTTTTACTTCGCTTCCAACTGCTTTTACAATACCCATCAAAGGCTTTTCTTTAGCATTATCAGGAATGATTATTCCAGAAGCAGTTTTAGTATCTTCTTCAAGTCTTTCTACCAAGACTCTTTCTCCAAGTGGTTTAAAATTCATAAGGATTACCTCCATAAATAATATTTGATAAAAACGAGTGCGATTATACTTCAAAAAAAATCTTTTGTCAATAACCTTAGTAAAAAAATTCATTTAATCTTAGTCTAATAAACTAAAGATTAATAAGTGTATTTAACTAAATATAATAAAATAATGGCATAATTATCATATTTTCAAATTTTGTAAAGGAAAATAAGGTTATACTTGCCACGCATACACAAAGATATATAATGATTAAGGAGGATTCATTAATTATGTATTCAGATAGAATCAATAATCTCTCAGAATCTATTACGATTGCAATTAGCACATTAGCTAGAGACTTAAAAGCACAGGGTAAAGATATTCTCTCATTTTCTGCTGGAGAACCTGATTTTGATACTCCACAAGCCATTAAAGATGAAGCCATAAAAGCCATTCAGGCAGGTTTTACGAAATATACAGCTGTTTCTGGGATTCCAGAATTACTACAAGCTATTAGTGATAAATTAAAAAGAGAGAATAATTTAGACTACACGACAAAAGAGATTATTGTAAGCAATGGAGCAAAACATTCTCTTTTTAATGTCATCGCAGCACTTATCCAAAAAGGTGATGAAGTCCTTATTCCCACTCCTTATTGGGTTACTTATCCAGAACTTGTATCTTATAGCTTAGGAACCAATGTCTTTTTGCAAACCACACAAGAAAATAATTTTAAAATCACTCCCCAACAATTAAAAGATTCTATCACTCCTAAAACCAAAATACTTATTTTAACAACCCCTTCAAATCCTACTGGGATGCTCTATTCCAAAGAAGAACTACAAGCACTTGCTGAAGTATTAAAAGGAACGAATATTTGGGTTATTAGTGATGAAATCTATGAAAAACTTATTTATCACGGCAACTTTACCTCTACTGCAAGTATTAGCTCTGATATGCTGGAGAGAACTATTACCATTAATGGGTTAAGCAAATCTGTTGCTATGACGGGTTGGCGTATGGGTTATTTGGCGTGCAAAGATAAAAAACTATGCAAACTCATTGACAATCTCCAAAGCCAATCAACTTCTAATATCTGCTCTATCACACAAAAAGCTTCCATAGCTGGACTTGACGGAAGGGCAGATGAAGCAATCAAAAAAATGCGCTTGGCTTTCCAAGAGAGAAGAGATTTTGCTTGTGAAAAAATTAATACCATTAAAGGATTGAATGTCAATACACCAGATGGTGCATTCTATCTCTTTGTTAATTGCTCAAAAGTTGAATATGATTCGATGCATTTTTGCAAATCCTTACTAGAGAAAGTTGGGGTTGCAGTAGTTCCGGGTATTGGATTTGGTATGGATGGATATTTTAGATTTTCTTTTGCGACAGATTTGAAAAGCATTGAAGAAGGCATTAAACGAATCGAAATTTTCTGCAATTCTCATTAAAAATAAAACTATCTTTTTAAATGCTAAAATTAAGATAAACCTTAATAGAGCTTAGAAAAGAAATTCTCTCTTTCAATTTACATATAACTTAAGAATATTTAACATTATCTCCAATCAACTCCCCCCCCCCCAATGACCGCAAAGATTCTTAATTAGAATCAACTAGTTAATGCCCTATTTCTTGATATGGAAATATTCTCACCCATTGAAGCAAATATTTCTATAAGTTTCTAAAAGTAACATTTAAATTAATATGTTACTTTATTGCAACATTTTAAAAATAAAAAAATAGATTGTAGGATACATTAGTAGATGAAAATCAATATTATTAAAAAGATTTTCAATAAATATTTGAATAAAAAGGAGATAAGTTGAGCAAATATACAAAAATTTCAAATGTGTTTAAACAGCAATATGAAAACTACATTGGTGGTAAATGGGTGGCTCCAGTTGATGGAAAATATGTTGAAAATAGAACTCCTATTTCAGGAGAGGTTTTGTGCAAAGTCCCTCTATCAAGTGAGCAAGATATAGAGGTTGCCCTTGATGCAGCTCATAGAGCAAAGGACAAATGGGGAAATACAAGCCCTCAAGAGCGATCTAAAATCCTGCTAAAAATCGCAGATAGAATCGAAGAAAATCTTGAGCTTATTGCTTATGCAGAAACTTGGGATAATGGAAAGCCTATCCGCGAAACCCTAAATGCCGATATTCCTTTGAGTGCTGATCACTTCCGCTATTTTGCTGGTTGTTTGCGCGCTCAAGAAGGAAGCATTAGTGAGCTTGATGCTGATACAGTCGCTTACCATTTTCACGAGCCTCTAGGGGTAGTTGGACAAATCATTCCTTGGAATTTTCCTATTTTGATGGCAGCTTGGAAACTTGCTCCTGCATTAGCAGCGGGAAATTGCATTGTTATAAAACCTGCAAGCCCTACTCCAGCAAGTATTTTAGTACTTTTTGACATTATTGGTGATTTACTTCCTGCAGGGGTAGTAAATATCGTTAATGGAAGTGGAGGAAAAATTGGAAAAACACTCGCGACAAACCCAAGAATCGCAAAAGTAGCTTTTACAGGCTCTACAAGTGTTGGACGACAGATTATGCAATTTGCCACAGAAAACATTATTCCTTGCACTTTAGAGCTTGGAGGTAAATCGCCTAATATTTTCTTTGAAGATGTTATGGCACATGAAGATGAATACCTAGATAAAGCCATTGAAGGGCTTGTTCTTTTTGCTTTCAACCAGGGAGAAGTTTGCACTTGCCCAAGCAGAGCTTTAATCCATGAAAAAATTTATGATAAGTTTATGGAAAAGGTTCTTAAACGCGTTGAAGCCATCAAAGTGGGCAATCCTTTAGATCCAAATACAATGATGGGCGCTCAAGTGGATGAAAAGCAGGTAGAAACTATCTTAAACTATATAAAAGTAGGGAAAGAAGAAGGCGCACAATGTCTTATTGGTGGCGAGAGAAATCAGCTTGGTGGAGAGTTGGCAAATGGTTGCTACATCAAACCAACTATCTTTAAAGGACATAACAAAATGCGAATCTTCCAAGAGGAAATCTTTGGACCTGTGTTAGCAGTAACAACTTTTAAAGACGAAAGAGAGGCTTTAGAGATTGCTAATGATACGATTTATGGCTTGGGAAGCGGTGTTTGGACACGCGATATGAATAGAGCTTATAGATTTGGACGTGGGATTCAAGCAGGGCGAGTTTGGACAAATTGTTATCACGCCTATCCTGCACACGCAGCCTTTGGTGGTTATAAACAATCAGGAATTGGTAGAGAAACCCATAAAATGATGCTAGAGCATTACCAGCAAACTAAAAATATTTTGGTGAGCTATTCTATTAATAAATTAGGGTTTTTCTAGGAGCTTGCTCCTTCAAGAAGTGTCGTATGAACGCTTCTTGGAGGAAGTGAAAATTCTACAATTCTAAATAATTTTTGAGATTTGTCGCTTTTTGTAGCGACAAAATTGGGATGATAGAGTTTTTATAAACTCTTAAAAAAATTAAAGGAGCATTTATGTCTAGTATTCCAAAAACTATGAAGGCTGCTGTTTCAAAAGAATATGGTAAGCCACTTGTAATCGAAGAAGTCCCAGTTCCAAGACCTCAAAAAGGTGAGGTTTTAGTCAAAATCGAAGCTTGCGGTGTTTGTCATACCGATTTACACGCTTGCGATGGTGATTGGCCAGTTAAGCCTAAGGCAAACCTTATCCCTGGACATGAAGGTGTTGGGAGAATTGTTGAATTAGGAGAAGGTGTAACACACCTAAAAGTAGGTGATGTTGTTGGTATCCCTTGGCTTTACAGTGCTTGCGGACATTGTGAGCATTGTTTTGGAGGATGGGAAACACTTTGTGAAAGTCAGCAAAATGGAGGATATTCTGTCAATGGAGGTTTTGCAGAATATGCTGTAGGTGCTGCAGATTATGTAGGTGTGCTAGATAAAAATTTAAGCCATCAAGACTTAGTCAATATTGCCCCCATTCTTTGTGCGGGTGTAACCGTTTATAAAGGGCTTAAAATGACTGAAGCACGACCCGGTGAGTGGGTAACCATTTCGGGAATTGGTGGATTAGGACATGTTGCGGTGCAGTATGCTAAAGCAATGGGATTGCGTATTGCCGCTGTTGATGTTGCTGATGACAAACTTGAATTAGCCAAAAAATATGGAGCTGAAATTGTCGCTAATGCAAAAACTGAAAATGTTATTGAAAAAATACGCAATGCAACAGATGGAGGAACTCATGGTGTGCTAGTTACTGCAGTTTCCCCAAAAGCCTTTGAACAAGCTGTTGCTATTGCAAGAAGAGGAGGAACTGTTGCTATGAATGGTCTTCCTCCAGGAGAATTCCCTATTAGCATCTTCAATATGATTTTAAATGGAATCACAGTAAGAGGCTCTATTGTTGGAACAAGACTCGACTTACAAGAAGCCATTAACTTCGCACAAACAGGTCGTGTTAAAGCCCATGTTACTGCAACAAAACTAGAAAATGTCAATGAAGTCTTTGATAAAATGCGAAAAGGACAAATTGATGGAAGAATGGTTTTGGACATTGGACAATAATTTTGGGCTTGAAGCCCAAAATAGTGCGATATTATAAGGATGGATATGGTTAAGCAAGTGATTGCTACTCAAAAGGCATTAGAGCTTATTCAAAAACTTAAAGATGAATATGGCGAGTTACTTTTTCATTTAAGTGGTGGCTGCTGCGATGGCTCTGTTCCTAATTGCTATCAAAAAAAAGATTTTAAAGTCGGAGCTGGTGATGAGCTTTTGGGAGAGATAGGTGGAGTATCATTTTATATCCCAAAAAGCCATTTAGAATATTATAAACATTCACAACTCATTATAAACGCAAAAGAAGGTTATGGTAGTGAGTATTCTTTGGAATATGGAAGTGGAGAAATGTTTGTTTTAGAGTCAAGATTATTAAATGATGAAGAAATACAAGCATTACAATCTGTGCCTTAATGTCACTTTAAAACATTCTTATAACTCACTCTCACTATAACCCCACAATCCTAAAAAGCCTAAAAATTTATTGAGGATTTAGAATTCTCTATTTAAAAAATAAAAATAATTATTATAATAAAAAAATAAGAAGATTTCTGATAATATACTAAGAGCTAAGAGCTAAATACAATACAACAAGACAAGGAAAAGATATGTTAAAAAATGGTTATCTTAAAATCACATTAAGTTCTCTATTACTATCACAAGTAGGAATAGCTTCTTCAAAGTATGTTTTAGATACTTCTGTTGTTAGTGCTTCGGGATTCTTACAAGATGTAAAAGATGCTCCTGCTACTATTAATGTTATCTCTAAAGAAGAATTATCTACTAAGCCCTATCGTGATGTAACTGAAGCTATTGCAGATATTCCCGGGGTAGATTTGTTTGCTTCTAAAGGAAAAACAGGAAGTTATAATATCACTATGCGAGGGATTACAGGATACACTCTTGTGTTGGTCGATGGTAGGCGTCAAGGGGTTGGTGGAGAGGTTGGACCAAATGGCTTTAGTGAAATTGCGAATGCTTTTTTGCCTCCTCTCTCTGCCATTGAAAGGATAGAGATTATAAAAGGTCCTATGAGTACCCTTTATGGTTCAGAGGCTTTAGGTGGAGTTGTCAATATCATTACAAAAAAAGTCAGCAAAGAGTGGGGATTAAATGTCCAAAGTGATGCCCTCTTTCACAATGATTCAAAATGGGGGAATAGTTATTCTGTAAGTCTCTATGGAAATGGTCCCTTAGCAGAAAACTTAGGATTAGCCTTGCGTTACCGACAATTTCATCGGGAGAGTTCTAATGTAACATACACCAACTCTACCGGAAACATCGTTCCAGCAACCCAAGCACAAAGCCCAACAAGAGCCAATAACTTTAATGCCGGAGCCAAACTTACTTATCTCCCTACACCAGAAGATACCATAGCTTTTGATATAGATTATTCTAAAAACTCTTATAACAATAAAAATGCTCAACTTGGGACTTTGACAACCCCTATGAATGGAGGTGGTTTAACAGGTGGATATACCACTCAAATGAATGTTGATAAAATCGTAACTTATCTCACCCATCAAGGAACTTATAGCAATTTTAATCTTGATTCAGGAATCCAATATAATCGTGTTACCAATGATGGAAGAGAGGTTGTAGGACAAGCCACACAGAAACATTTAGGACAAAACAGAGATATTAAAGCAGAAGATATTATTATAGATACCAAAGCCGTTATTCCCATAGGAGAGAAAAACATTTTAAGCCTTGGAGGAGAATACAAATTAGAAAAAATGCACGATAAGATTGCTAATCCAACAAGCTTTGATCAATACCTTTTAGCGGCTTTTGCTGAAAATGAATTTTCGATTTTAGAGAATTTAAACTTAACCTTAGGAGGAAGATACAATTATCACGAAATTTTTGGTAGTAACTTCTCTCCAAGGGCTTATTTGGTTTTTAATCCTAATAATGCTTTAACACTCAAAGGTGGTGTAGCAACAGGATTTAAAGCCCCTTATGCCAATCGTTTAATAGCGGGAGAATATAACTATGGAGGACAAGGTAAATACCCTATTTATGGAAACCCTAATTTAAAAGAAGAAACCTCTATTAACTACGAAGCCTCTGCTATCTATAATCAAGAAAACTATTATCTAAGTCTAACAGGATATTTTACAAAGTTTAAAGATAAAATCTCTACTACAAGATTCAATAAAGATCAAAATGTCCCAAGTATTGGAATTTGCTCTGCAGATCGTTGCTTTCAAGCCATTAATCACGGAGAAGTCGATTATAAAGGGATAGAATTAGCAGCTGGAATCACTCCTGCTAAACATCTTAGCTTTGACTTTGCCTACACCTACACAGACAATGAAGTCAAAGATTCAAGCACAATAAATGCCATAGGTAAGCCAGAAAGCGGTTCATTAAAGCATAATTTTATGGGAAAAGCCACTTATAGAATCCTAAAAGCCACTCCTTACCTTAAAGCAGAATGGCAAGGGAATAGATACAGAGATCCTAGCGAATACAACAATGTCAATCGGTATTATAAAAACATCTTCTTACTCTCTTTAGGTTTAGGCTATGAGATTAATAAAGATTGGCATTTAAATGCAGGGATTTACAATCTACTCAATAAAGACTTTACAAAAGACTTTGTAGAATCTGATGGAACTTGGTATAACACTTATAACCGCGTAGAAGAAGGAAGAAGATATTGGCTTTCTCTAAGCGCAAATTTTTAAATAATTTAGAACTCCTTGTAAAATAGAATTTAAAGAACTCTTCTTTAAATTCTTCATAAAACTTCAAATCCAAAAAGCCCTTGCAAATTACCAAAATTGCAAGATACAATCTCCAAGACTACAATAACTTGCTATAAAACTAAGAATCCTAAGTATAAATCTATGCCCAAGAGGAAGTTTTATAGTTTTAAAGGCTTTATAGTTTTAATAGCATTTGCACTTATAAATAAACCACCAAAAGCTATTTCCTTTAACTTTATTACTATTAATTGCGTTTTAGTTGAATAGCCTCTTGCATAAGCTGGTCTGCAGTAGTTATAGATTTTGCACTCATTTGGTAGCCCCTTTGATAAATGATTAAATCCGTTAAGGCTGTCCCTGTATCAACATTGCTTGTTTCTAACATATGATCTAAGATTCTTCCGTATTTTAAAGCTGCATATCCCTTATCTTCCCACGCCAAAAGAGGGGGTCCGCTCACTATGGAAACTTCCCCATTTCTTAGACGAATATTCATCTCCAAAAGATTCCCGCCCACCTTGCTTAATCCTTGATCATTAACAAAGGCTGCAATGCCAAATCTTCCTAAAGCTTCAAACTTATTATTTGTAAAATTCGCTAAAATAATCCCTTGATCATTAATAACAATCTCTTTTAATATGCCTTCAGGAGCACCATCTTGCGTAGTGGATTTCACACTAGAATCAGCATAAGCAAAATTACTCGAAACTTTGCCATCTTGGCTTTTTGTTAAATCCACACTAATATTTCCATTCCCAAAAGGAACTTGAAAAACAGGTGCTTCTAAGCTCCCATCTGGATTGAAACTTATCTCATTAATAACAGGAGTGTCGCTAAGGAGTGTTTTACCCGTAGCATCATAAATCGCACTCCTTACCTCCCAACGCTCATTAATTGGTGGAGTGATACTTTGGTCTCCTTGCTCTATAAGGATATATTGATTTTTTAAGATAAATTTTTTTCCTGATTCATCATAAACTTCTGTATTACTCTCATAGGTTGGGACTTGTAATTGTGTGCTACTCACGGAATTTACAGCAACAATCTTCCACCCTATATTATCTTCTAGTGGGTTGGTATCTCCTGCCTCATTAACCTTTTGATAAAGCAATCCATTTAAAGCAACAATACTATTTTCCTCATAATTTGTTCCTTCTTGATAAGTAGCAACTTCACCTATGACAGAATCAGCAATTTCTTTCCAAGAATTGGTATCATCAAGAGGATTACCAACTTGTGGGTTATTATTAGGTTCTCTTTGGTAAATTTTTCCCTCAAAAGCAACTAAATCTCCCTCTTGATAAGTTTGATTTTGGCTATAAGTCTCCACCCTACTTGTATCTATTAGCTTCCAAGAATTAGCATCATTAAGAGGATTATTAGCTGTGGTGCCATCACCATTTTTTTGAAAAACCAATCCTTTGTATTTAACATAATCACCCTCTGCATAATCAGTAGCGGCATCAAATTCTTTAATACGCGTTTCAAAAATAGAATCTAATTTTTGATTGACTGCTTTTAAGCCCAATTTATCAGCCAATTTACCACTAATACCTAAAGTAATATTTTGCATCGTATTATTGCCAAGATACAGAGAGCTATCTGTTGGAAGTCCCTTATTATCTAGTTTTATTCCAAGATCTAAACCGGTATTTTTTTTGATTAATTCACTTAATTCTTGTATAGTAGTAAAACTATTTTCACCCTCTTTACCATAAGTAAAAGTATAGCTTTTAGTTTGTTTATTTTGGGTAATGCTAAAGGTAATATCTTTGAAATTTTGTGCATCTAAAGGAGTGCCTTTAGAATCCATAAAGGTATTTATATCTTGATTAAGAAATTTTTCTTTATCAAAATCCCCTTTTTCATCTTGCAAAATATTAATAGGCTTACCATTTTGGGTGCGATTTAGATTAATCGCCAAACCTATTTCACTAGTTAAAGTCGGTCGATAATATAATTCTTTAGGTATTTGTATTGGCTCTAAGGTTGAACCTCCAAGCTTGGCATAGTCTTGCTCTAGATCATTAGTAGCCATAAGCGTTCCATCTGCTGCGATTTTTTTAAGATTAATCCCATACATATAATAACCCGAAGAATTTACCAAATATCCCTCACCATCAAGACTAAAAGATCCATCTCGTGTGAAATAATTTTGTCCCATAGCCGTTACAGGATTCCCGACATCAAAAGAACCATTTTTATTAGTCCCAACAACAAACCAACCCCTTCCTGAATAAGCCACATTAAATTCCCCATCAGATTTTACATAACTTCCATCATTAGCATTAATAGCATTAGAAGCAATTTTTACTCCATAGTTATAGTCATTATTAATAGGAGAATTGGAATTCACATAATTAAGGCTACTTGCAAAAAGACTACTAAATTCTGGCGAATTTGCCCTAAAACCCGTTGTATTAACATTGGCAATATTATTAGAAGTAACATCAATCCCAAATTGATGAGTTTTAATACCACTTATTCCACTATAAAGAGATCCCACCATAGTCAAATCCTTCTTTATTTTTTAGGATAGAAAGTTTGCGCTGAAGTGATTGGCATAATAAAATGATCACCTAATTTAATATAAGGCACACCTTTATCATAAACAATACTTTGAACCTCTCCTCTTCCCATCTCGGTAGTTAAATATTTATTAGTCTTAGAATCAAGGTTATATTCGGCACTAATATTATACTCTCCTGCTTTCACAAAACTACCGCCATCATCTCTTGTATCCCATTCAAATTCAATATACCCACTTTTTCCATCGTATTCTTTAAGGCTGATTTCTTTAACAATTTGTGTAGTATCTTTACCATCTTTATCTTTAACTTTAGTCGTAATAGTAACCTTTGGGTCTCCTTTAGAGGCATCAATGGGCTTGTCAAAATAGAGTGAAAAATTTACCTTATCATTATTAGAAAGCGTAATAGCAGAATATCCTGTTTCAGCAATTTTACCAATCACATCTACCGCACTATAACCATTTAAAATATTTCCATCTGTGATACTACCTGCTAAAGTCTGCATAGTTTTAAGCATATTATCTTGTGTTTGGATAAGCTTTTCTTGGGCTTCAATAGTTTTTTCATTGGTTTTTTGCATACTCTCCATAGCAGTTGTCATTTTTTCCATCGCAGTTTTCATCTTTTCTTGTGCTTCCACTTGTGTTAATTGTGCAGTTTGTGTCAAAATTTCTTGCGTCTCCATAGGAGCTGTTGGGTCTTGGTTTTTAAGTTGCTCTAAAAAAAGTCGCATAAAGGCTTCATTATTTAAAGAATTCCCTCCTGTGGGTTTATCTTTGCTAGGAATAGGAGAATCTCCGGGAAAAGTGCTATTGTTTGTATTAGTTGCTGTATTTGTATTATTTGTTGCAGTTGTGTTAGTTGTGTTAGTTGTAGTCATTTTTACTCCTTAAGCATCATAGGAAAAGCTCAAATCCATATAAGAAATCTCTCTATAAGAATCATCGGCTTGTTGATAAACATACAAGCCATTTTCATTCCTCTTTTGATTATTTTGAGAGTTTTGATGAGAATTTTGTTGAGAACTTCCTCCATTGGAATCACTAAATCCTCCTCCTAAGCTATTTCCACCTGTATCTTTAAAATCCATTTGCACTTCATTAAACCCTAAGCTACTTAATTGGTTTTTAAAATCTTGTGCATTTTGCATAAAAAGCTGTAAGGCTTGTTGATTAGAACCAATTTGGATATGGATATTATCCCCCCTTTTTGTAATAGTAAGCTCCACATTGCCTAAATTTTGAGGGTCTAATTCTAAAGAAATTTTAGTAACTGGTGGGCGATAATTTTGTAAAGCCTCTTTAAGCTTATCACTGAAGTGTGCAAAGGTATTTTGAACACTAAAACGTTCTGTATTTTGACTTTGTATCGCACTTTGATAAACTTCTTGATGACTTTTTTCTTTGATTTCTTTTTGTGTAAGACTTGCTTCTTTAGTCTCTTGGGTTAAAGAGCTTTTGAGTGAATGTTGCATTTTTAAGAGATTATCCAAAAAATTTTGCTGCGCTCCCTCTTTAGTTTGCATTTCCTCTTTAATGATATTTTGGATATTTTGCTTCTCTTCTTGCAAAGCAAAATGTTGTTTTTGGTAAGGTTTATCTATTGCTTTATCTTCTTTTATAGTTTTTCTTTCTTTTTTTATAGAAGAATAAGGATTTTTCTCTTCTTTCAAGGAAGTTTTTAGTCTCTCTTGCTTATTTAAACTTTCTTTTATTGGTTTAGTAGCTGTTTTAAGAGGGGATTCTAAAATAAAATTAGAATTTTTAGGAGTCTCACTCATAGGCTCTTTTGGGTTTAAGGAGGCTTTAGAATCTCTTAATACCTCTTTTTTTTCTTCCTTGGTAACTAAAGTAGGAATGATTTTCTCTTGGATTATATGTTTTGCCTCTTTTTTGGGGTTTTCTACTATTTTAACTTCTTCTTTTACTGCTTGGGTGTTTTTAGGATTTTTTAGCTCTTTTCCTAAAGTAGGAGTTTCTTTAATTTTCTCTTGCTTTGGTAAAAGAGATTTTTCTACCTTTTTCCCATTTTCTAAGATTTTTTTATCTTGTAAGAGATTCTCACTCATAGGCTCTTTTGGGTTTAAGGAGGCTTTAGAATCTCTTAATACCTCTTTTTTTTCTTCCTTGGTAACTAAAGTAGGAATGATTTTCTCTTGGATTATATGTTGTGCCTCTTTTTTGGGGTTTTCTACTATTTTAACTTCTTCTTTTACTGCTTGGGTGTTTTTAGGATTTTTTAGCTCTTTTCCTAAAGTAGGAGTTTCTTTAATTTTCTCTTGCTTTGGTAAAAGAGATTTTTCTACCTTTTTCCCATTTTCTAAGATTTTTTTATCTTGTAAGAGATTGCTTAACACCTTATCAGAAGTGGATATTTTTTCACGTTTTAACCCCTTAACATCTTTGCTTTTAGGCTTTTCAAAAATCTCTTGTAATGAAGCTTTATTAGTCTTTTGTAACTCCTCTTGAAAATTTATTTTTTTCACATTAAGGTTTAAATCATTTGCTTTTTGAAGAACATCTTTTATTGTCTTAGGAGATTTTGCTTCTTTTGCCATTTGTAATAATTCTTTAGCATTTTGTGGAACAGACCTTAAAGTCTCTAAAGAATGTGCCTTTTTTGTAGGCTTGTCTTCTATTGCTATTTCTAAGGATTCTTTAGTTGTTTTAATAATCTTTTTATACTCTTTTTTAAAAGCAATGTTTCCTTCTTTTGTTTCTATGATTGGTTCTTCTTTAATCTCTTCCTTATCTACATCTGCAATATTCTTTTCTTTAAGCAATAGATTAATTGCTTTTTTTTCTAGGTTTTTACCTTTTTTCTTAACTGCTTCTTTATCTTCTATCAAATCATTAAAAATTTTTGAAAAAGCTACTTCCTCTTGCGATTCCTCTTCTATGGAAGATTTATTCTTATCTTTAGATAAATTGGTTAAATTACTTTTATCTATTTCAAGAAAAGAAAACATTTATCACCTCTAAAACTTATGGATTTTTACTCCAATACAAGCAAATAGTATTCCTAAAATTTAGATTTTCTCTAAGACTATTTTCGATAAAATCCGCACAATTTTTATTTTCAAGGGAATAGTATGCAAGAGATTAGAAACATTGCCGTTATTGCTCACGTTGATCACGGAAAAACCACCTTGGTTGATGGTCTGCTTAGACAATCAGGAACCTTTGCAAGCCACGAACAAATCGATGAACGCGTAATGGATAGTAATGATATTGAAAAAGAAAGGGGTATTACCATTCTTTCAAAAAATACCGCTATCCATTATAAAAACACAAAAATCAACATCATCGACACTCCCGGACACGCTGATTTTGGAGGTGAGGTTGAGAGGGTTTTAAAAATGGTTGATGGAGTTTTATTGCTTGTTGATGCACAAGAGGGAGTAATGCCACAAACCAAATTTGTCGTCAAAAAGGCTCTAGCACTAGGGCTTTGCCCCATTGTTGTCATTAATAAAATCGATAAACCCGCTGCAGCCCCTGATAGAGTGATTGATGAAGTCTTTGATCTCTTTGCCGCAATGGATGCTAATGAAAAGCAACTTGATTTTCCTGTAATTTATGCAGCAGCAAGAGATGGCTATGCAATCAAAAACTTAGAGGATGAGAAAAAGAATCTCGAACCCCTCTTTGATGCGATTTTAGAATATGTCCCATTGCCTAGTGGAAATAAAGAAAATCCCTTACAAGTGCAAATCTTTACTTTAGATTATGATAATTATGTAGGAAAAATCGGAATTGCAAGAATCTTTAATGGCAAAATAAAAAAAGGTGAAAATGTGATGTTAGCCAAAAGCAATGGAGAAAAAACCACGGGTAAGATTACAAAACTCATTGGCTTTTATGGACTTGCTAGGACAGAGATACAAGAAGCACAAGCGGGGGATATTATTGCTTTAGCTGGGTTTCACTCCATTAATGTAGGGGATTCTATTGTAGATATTAATAACCCTATCCCTCTTGATCCTATGCACTTAGAAGAACCTACAATGAGTGTCAATTTTGCGGTTAATGATTCTCCTTTTGCAGGATTAGAGGGCAAACATGTAACCGCCAACAAGCTCAAAGAGCGATTAGAGAGAGAAATGCAAACCAATATTGCAATGAAAATTGAAGAACTAGGCGAAGGGAAGTTTAAGGTAAGCGGTAGAGGGGAATTGCAAATTACCATTCTAGCAGAGAATCTAAGGAGAGAGGATTATGAGTTTAGCATCTCACGTCCTGAAGTTATCGTCAAAGAAATAGATGGCAAGAAATGCGAACCCTTTGAAACCTTAGTTATTGATACACCCCAAGATTATTCTGGTAGTGTTATTGAAAAATTAGGGAGAAGAAAAGCGGAGTTAAAAGCTATGAATCCAATGGGAGAAGGTTATACAAGATTAGAATTTGAGATTCCAGCTAGAGGGCTTATTGGTTATCGTAGCGAGTTTTTAACTGATACCAAAGGTGAGGGGGTAATGAATAATAGCTTTTTAGAGTTTCGCCCCTTTAGCGGAAATGTGGAAACAAGAAATAATGGAGCTTTAATCTCTATGGAAAATGGAGAAGCCACTCCCTTTTCTTTAGGGAATATTCAAGAAAGAGGAGTTCTCTTTATCCCTCCTCAAACAAAAGTCTATGTAGGGATGATCATTGGAGAGCATAGCAGAGAAAATGATTTAGATGTTAATCCTATAAAGGCGAAACATTTAACCAATATGCGTGCAAGTGGAAGTGATGATGCTATCAAACTCACCCCACCCCGTGATTTAAATTTAGAGAGAGCCTTAGAGTGGATTGAAGAAGATGAGATTTTAGAGGTTACACCAAAAAATATTCGGATTCGTAAAAAAGTCTTAGATCCAACACAAAGAAAACGAAAAAATAAATAAGGAAGAGAAATGCTAACAGTTATCAAAAGAAATGGACGCGTTGAACCCCTAGATGTTGCTAAAATACAAAAATACACTAAAGATGCTGTAAAGGGATTAGAAGGGGTTTCCCAAAGTGAGCTAGAAGTTGATGCGAAATTGCAATTTAGAGATAAAATCACTACCCAAGAAATCCAACAAACACTCATTAAAACTGCTGTGGATAAAATCGACATTGATTGCCCTAATTGGACTTTTGTAGCAGCACGATTATTTCTTTATGATTTATACCATCGTGTCAATCGGTTTAATGGCTATAAAAGCTTAAAAGAATATTTAGAATTAGGAGAGAGAGAAAATCGCATTATTAAAGGAATGAAAGAAAAGTTTAATTTAGAAAGATTGGATTTAAAGATTGATAAAACAAGGGATTTGCAATTTACTTATTTAGGGATTAAAACCCTCTATGATAGATACTTATTAAAAGACAAGCAAGGCGACCCCATAGAATTACCCCAACATATGTTTATGGGGATTGCGATGTTTTTAGCACAAAACGAAGAATATCCAAACTATTGGGCAGAACAATTTTATGACTTACTCTCTAAATTTGAAGTTATGGCAGCAACCCCTACTCTCTCAAATGCAAGAACACCGCGCCATCAATTAAGCTCTTGTTATATTGGAAGCACTCCTGATAATATTGAAGGGATTTTTGATTCTTATAAAGAAATGGCACTTTTGAGTAAATATGGTGGAGGGATTGGCTGGGATTTTTCTAAGATTAGGGGCTTAGGGAGCTTTATTGATGGGCATAAAAACGCCGCTGGGGGAGTGATACCTTTTTTAAAAATCACTAATGATATTGCTATTGCTGTGGATCAACTTGGCACTAGAAAAGGAGCTATTTCTGTTTATTTAGAGCCTTGGCATAGTGATATTTTTGATTTTGTAGATATTAAGAAAAACAGCGGAGAAGAAAGACGAAGAACACACGATTTATTCCCCGCATTATGGATTCCCGACCTTTTTATGAAGAGAATCGCCGAAGATGGCTTATGGAGTCTTTTTGACACACTCACTTGTTCAGATTTAACCAATCTTTATGGGGAAGAATTTGAAATACGTTACCAACAATACGAAGCTGATGAGAGTATCCCTAAAGAAACCATTAAAGCCAAAGAATTATGGAAAAAAATCTTAACAAGCTATTTTGAAGTGGGATCGCCTTTTTTATGCTTTAAAGATAATGCCAATAGAGCAAATCCCAATGGGCATCGTGGAATCATTAGAAGCTCTAACCTCTGCACAGAAATATTCCAAAACACTGAACCCAATAAATGTTTTATTCGTGTAGAATTTGAAGATGGTAGCATTGAAGATTATCCTGAATTTCAAGAAATTTTAGTTGATAGTGGGGTTAAAAAACCCTCCAATAAAATCACTTCTTTGGATAGTATTAAGGGCAAAAAAGTTTTTATCGCCCAAAGGCAATCCATAGATGGAAAAACCGCTGTTTGCAACCTAGCTTCTATTAATCTCTCTAAGGTTTATACCAAAGAAGATATAGAGAGGGTTGTTCCTGTGGCTATTAGAATGCTTGATAATGTGATTGATTTAAACTTCTACCCTAACCGCAAAGTTAAAGCCACTAATCTTGATACGCGCTCTATTGGGCTTGGCATAATGGGAGAGGCTCAAATGTTAGCAGAATCCAAAATAGAATGGGGAAGCAAAAAACATTTAGAAAAGATTGATGAAATTATGGAAATCATCAGCTACAACGCCATTAAAGCAAGTTGCGAATTAGCACAAACTAAAGGGGTTTATAACGATTTTGCAGGTTCTTCTTGGTCGCAAGGAATATTTCCTATGGATAGAGCAAATACAGAAGCTAAAGCACTTGTAGATAGAGGCGGACTTTTTGGATTTATTTATGATTGGGATTCTTTACGCAATGAAGTAAAGACTAAAGGGATTCGCAATGGTTACTTAATGGCTATCGCCCCTACAAGCTCTATTTCTATCTTAGTTGGCACAACACAAACTATCGAACCTATCTATAAGCGCAAATGGTTTGAAGAAAATCTAAGCGGACTTATCCCAGTAGTCGCCCCTAATTTAAACTTAGAAAATTGGAATTACTATATTAGTGCTTATAATATCGACCAAACCGCTATTATAAAAGCAGCCGCTGTGCGCCAAAAATGGATTGATCAAGGACAAAGCACCAATATCTTTATGTCTTTAGAAAAGGCTAGTGGAAAATACCTCAATGAAATCTATACCCTAGCTTGGAAATTAGGATTAAAATCTACTTACTATCTCCGCTCTCAAAGCATAGAAGCAGAAAACTCCACAATGGATAGAAGCATTGAATGTGAAGGTTGCCAATAAGTGAATAAAACTTATTTAATCGATACTTCCATTATTTTAGATGATGTAGAAAATCTCTTTTTTCTTCATCAAAATGGCGAGAATACTATTTTTATCTGTGATGTTACCTTAAGCGAACTTGATAAAAAGAAAGACTTAAGCACACAAACAGGATTTTTTGCAAGGGAGTTTTTTCGCAATATTTTAAGTGATGAATCGCATATCTCCTCTTTTAAACCCCTTTTAGAAGACAGTATCCATAGCATTAACTTTGCCTACAATGATACAAAAATCCCCTTACAAATCATTCATCGCCCCAAATATGAGATTCAACATTTAGATTATGGTTTAAATGATGCAAGAATCTTAGAAATTGCCAAAGATTATGGTTTTATATTGCTCACTAATGATATTTCTCTCAAAGTCTATGCCATCTCTAATAATCTCATCTCCCAATCTTTAATGCGCGATAAAATCGACAATCCTCATTCTATCAACTTTCTCTACACCCTTAGAGCGCATAAAAGAGACCTCTCCTATTCCCTACAAAATAACAAAGATTTTCTAACATTAAAAAATTGGAGCTTATTAGAAATTGATGAAGAGGATAACACAGAAAGCTCTCTTTATCTAACAGGGAAAAAATATTATGGGATTAAGCTAGAAGGAAAGTTTGAAGAGCTAAATTTCGATGAAATCTTGCAAGAAGATAAACTCTATATTCACCCCATTAACTTAGAGCAGAAATTCCTTTATACAATCTTAACCCACCCCAAAAACAAAATTACTATTTGTAGCGGGGCAACAGGTAGTGGAAAAACACTTATTGCCCTACAAGCTGGAATTACCTTGCTTAAAAAAGGAGTAGTCAATGGCATTATTTATATGCGAAATACCATTACCGCAAATGACAAAGAAGCCGAATTAGGCTTTAGAAAAGGCGATGAAGCACAAAAACTTAGTTATTTTATGTATCCTCTCTTTAGCACCATTAATTTTATGATTACAAAAATGCAAAAAGAATCTCTAGCAAAAAGGATAGAATACAAAGGAGAGGCTAATAGTTTTGAGAGCAGAGAAGCCACAGAATATTTTCTCCAAAAGCATAATATTGAAGTTATGGATATAGCCCACGCCAGAGGTGTAAGTATCGCAAAGAAATTTATTATTTTTGATGAGGCACAAAATGCTTCTAACGCAACCATTAAACTCATTGGCACAAGAATTGCCGAAGATTCTAAAATAGTATTTTTAGGCGATCCTGCACAAATTGACCACCCTTACCTTAGCAAATACCGCAATGGATTAGTAAGCTTGTTAAAAAAGGCAAAACAAGATGATTTTCTAGCAGGAATTGTCTTAAAGCACACCATTAGAAGTGAGATTGCAGGTTGGTTTGAGGATAATTTCTAAGAGTTTTTATCCTCTAAAGAATGAATCTCTAAGACCTGTGCTAAAACTCTAGCACGACTATCCTCTAAAGTAATATTAGAATGGAATTTTAAATCTAAGAGATTTTGGATAGGTTTTTGATGAATATGGGCAAACACATAACCCTTTCTTTGATAGTTTTTTGGATTCTTAGATTCTAAGCTTAATCGCAGAGATTCTAAATGGTTTTGATTTTTATAAAATGTCTCTTCTAATTTTTGCATCAAATTCATCTCAAGAGGTTTCAAGGCATATTCGTATTTTTTCAATTTTGATTCAAGTTTTTGTTGGAGAGATAAAGATAAATAATGGAACTGGTGATAAAGATTTTCTATCTTATGAAAGAAAGGATTCTTCTCTAAAAGCATTATTAGGGTATTGAGAGTTCTTAATTTGCTTTCTAAAGTATGCTTGATCCTCTCTTCTAAATTCCTTTGCAAAAAGTCCAATCCCATTAGGCATTCATTCTTATCAGGTAAAAGCAATTCCATTGCTGCTGATGGCGTAGGAGCGCGTAAATCCGCCACAAAATCACTTAACACCACATCAGGCTCGTGTCCTATGGCAGAAATAACAGGTGTTTTCATATTAAAAATAGCTTCAACAACCAAAGGTTCATTAAAAGCCCATAAATCCTCTAAACTCCCCCCACCTCTTGCCAAAACTACACAATCCACCCCTAAAGAATCGGCATATTTTAGATTCCTAGCAATCTCTTCTTTAGCACCCTCACCTTGAACCAAAGTATCAAGCAAAAAAAACTCTGTTAATTCCCACCTCTTTTGTGCAACCCTTAACATATCGTGCAACACTGCCCCACTCTTAGAAGTAAGCAAAGCCACTTTTTTAGGGAATTTTGGAATTAACTGCTGTTTTTTAAAATACCCTTTCTTTTCGTATTCTTCTTTGAGTTGCTGATAAGCTAAGGTTAGCTCACCAATGCCACTTGGAGTAGCACTTATACAATTTAATTGGTATTCACCCCTTGGAGTATAAAGAGAAATAGCACCAAAGAGAATAACACTACTTCCCTCTGTAATTTTAAATTTCAACTTCGATACATTTCCTCTAAACATTACGCATTTAAGGTTAGAATCTTTATCTTTTAAAGTAAAATACAAATGCCCGCTAGAATGGTAAGTGCAGTTGCTCACTTCTCCACAAACACTTACTTGTAAAAAAGTAGCCTCTAATAAACTCTTAATTTGCAGATTTAATGCACTAACACTTAAAACTTGCATTATTCAACAAGCATAATTGCAAGATTTGCACTAATTTGCTGCCCCTCTTTAGCATAAATCTCTTTAATCTCTCCACCAATAGTTGCTAAAACCTGATTTTCCATTTTCATAGCTTCTACAATCGCTAAAACATCGCCCTCTTTAATCTTATCCCCTACTTTTACATAAAGCTTTGTTAGATTTCCCGGCATTGGAGAGATAATATGACCTGGCAAACTTGCTTGAGGTAAAGAATCATTACTACCTTTAGCATTAGCGGAATTTTCATTTTGGGATTCCACTAAAACTTCTTTTAAATCTCCATTGATACGAATAAAAAACGGACGAACATTTTCATCTTTAGCACCACTTCCTTCAACTTTCACCCTATAAGTTTCGCCGTGGAGATTAATCGTAAATTCCTTAGAGATTGGAGTATGAATCCCTTCTTCAAAGGTTTTAAGCGATTCTGGAGACAAACGATTTTCATTCCTCTCTTCTAAGAAAGTCTTAGCAACCCCGCCAAAAATAGCATAAGAAATAATATCTGTTGGGCTTTTTGCAAATGTTTGAGATTCTTCTTTAGCCTTTTGCATTTCTGGGGCTATTTTATCCGCTGGACGCACATCAATAATCTCTTCCCCCTCTGCCTTTATCTTATCAAGCAATTCTTGAGCAATAGGCGCAGGTGTCTTTCCATAATACCCTTTAATGATATTTTTGGATTCTATGGTAAGTGTTTTATACCTTGTTTGGCTAAGGATATTTAAAACCGCCTGAGTCCCAACAATCTGACTAGAGGGGGTAACAAGAGGAGGGTATCCAAAATCTTTTCTTACCTTAGGGATTTCTGCTAAAACTTCATCCATTTTATCTAAAGCATTTTGTTCTTTTAGCTGATTAGCCATATTAGAAATCATACCACCGGGTATTTGATTAACCAATACACGCGTATCAATTTGATTGTATTCTGATTCAAACTTTTTATATTTCCTGCGATTGCGTTTGAGTATTTCTGCTGCTTTCTCCATAAGGTTTAAATCTAATTTACTATCCCATTGCGTATCCTTAAGTGTTGCCACCATAGATTGTGTGCAAGGATGACTAGTCCCCTCCGCTAAAGCCGAATTAGCTAAGTCAATAATATCTACCCCCGCTTCAATAGCCATTAAATGAGAGCCAAAAGCAAACCCTGCTGTGGAATGAGTATGCAAAGCCAAAGGAACGCCTATGGATTCTTTAAGTGCCTTTACAAGCTCATAAGCAGCATTTGGCGTGATTAAACCTGCCATATCCTTAATAGCTACAGAATCACAACCCCGCTTTTCTAACTCTTTAGCAAGTTCTACAAAGTTTTTGATAGTATGCACCGGTGAAGTGGTATAGCAAACTGCTCCTTGTGCGTGTTTTCCCTGTTTTTTGACTTCTTCTATGGAAACTTCAAGATTCCTAATATCGTTTAAAGCATCAAAGATTCTAAAAATATCTACGCCATTTTGTGCAGATAGACGGATAAATTCGCGGACTACATCATCCGCATAATGACGATAACCAATGAGATTTTGACCCCTTAGCAACATTTGGATAGGAGTCTTTTTAAAAATATCCTTAAAAATGGCTAATCGCTCAAAAGGATCTTCTTTTAGGTATCTCAAACAAGTATCATAAGTTGCCCCGCCCCATACTTCAACACTATGAAACCCCACTTCTTCAAAAATCCTTGCGGCTTCTACCATATCTTCTGTTCGCATTCTAGTTGCTAGTAAAGATTGATGCCCATCTCTTAAACTATTTTCAGTAATTTTTATCATTCTTTAACTCCACAAATCTTATAGAAATGAAGCATTATAGCATTAATTCTTTTCTTCAAAAGACTTTTTACCTTTATTCTTAAAATATTTTTACCCCGCTTTTCTTTTAGTATCATAATACAAAGCTCAATGCCAATCAATCAAACCTACCAAATACTTAATCTTACAAACTAAGGGTTGCCACAAAAAAATTCTTTACTCCTTAAAGAAATCTAGTTTTTAATTTAAGGGAGTAATTAAACTAAGAATCCAACCAACCTAAAGACTCTAAAAAACAAATAAACCAACCAACCCCCTCAACCTTAAAACCTTACAAACAAGAGTAGGAAACTTAAGCTTTGATATAGAATTAATCATTGCTATATAATAACTCTAATAGATAATAAACAAAGCTGTCCTAATTGCTTGTAAGGTTTTAAACTTAAGGGAGTAAAGAAGTAAAGAGAATAAAGAATAAAAAGACTAACTAAAGAATAATAAAACCTA
>NZ_FZPJ01000068.1 GCF_900198605.1 Helicobacter mesocricetorum
AATTATTATTTAATAATTTAAAAAATATAATCCCGCTCTATTTTATAATTTTAAGGATGTAAGTATGAAATACTTAATTTTTTTCATCAGTTGTTTAAGCCTAAGTGTTGCTTATGCAGATATTAATCTCTATGGTCCCGGAGGTCCTCATACAGCGTTAAAAGAAGCCGCTACAAAATTTACTGAAAAGACGGGCGTAAAAGTCAATGTTAATTTTGGACCTCAAGCAACTTGGTTTGAAAAAGCACAAAATGACGCTGATATTTTATTTGGTGCTTCAGATCAATCCGCTCTTGCAATAGCAACTGACTTTGGAGATAGTTTTAATGTCAATAAAATCAAACCTCTTTATTTAAGAGAGGCTATTATCTTAACGCAAAAAGGTAATCCTTTAAAAATTAAAAATCTTAAAGATTTAGCCAACAAACAAGTAAGAATAGTTGTCCCAGAAGGAGCAGGAAAAAGCAATACTTCAGGAACAGGTGTTTGGGAAGATATGATAGGTAGAACTCAAGATATTAAAACTATCCAAAATTTTAGAAACAATATCGTGGCTTTTGTTCCAAATAGCGGTAGTGCAAGAAGACTCTTTGCAGAAGATAAGGCGGATGCGTGGATTACTTGGAGTGATTGGGCAAAAAGCAATCCTGATTTAGGAACCGCAGTAGCCATAGAAAAAGACTTAGTAGTATATAGAACTCTAAATGTCGTGGCTAAAGAAAATTCTAATCAAGAAGTTTATGATTTTATCGATTTTCTAAGCACTCAAGAATCTAAAAAGATTTTTGCGAAATATGGTTGGAGAGAATAATTCTCTTCAATTGTTTTACAATACAAATAATATTTCTAAAATAACCTCAAACATAATAAATACTTTAAACCCTTCAAAATCATTTATTACCATTAGTAGGTGATTGTAAAATATATAAAACCAAAAGCTTAAAATGGCTTATATTTTATCTTTAAAAGTTTTCTTAGTCCTTTTGGTGAAAATATAGCGCATATAAAAGGATTTTTACTTAATTTTAAAGCCATAGTATTTGTCTTACTCCAAGATTCAAAACCAATAATCTCATAATACTTCCCATACCATTTTAGTTGCCTAGAGCTTGGATTTGCGCCTATTATCTCTTTGGCAAATCTATCGTATCTACGCTTTTTAAAACTAAAGCTTTGTGGGTAATACAATGCTAAAAAGTTACCATAAGTTTCAAACTCACTAAAACCTGAAAATGCCAAATCCTCCAAACTAATAGATTCTAAAATTGCTTGCCAAAAAGGCTTTTTATGCGCCATCTCAATATTATCAAGCAATTCGCACATTTTTACAGCATCTATTGGCATATATTCTGCGATAAAACTTACATTTACTCGTTTTTTTAAATCCGGTAAAAGTGTTTGCATAGTTCTAAAATATGGTTTATGGGTTTCTGTGCCGTAGTTAAAAAGGGCTTTAAATTCTGTGGTGTTTTTACAATCTTTAGAAATACTAAAAAAATCTATCTTTTGAAGCGGTAAAATATCACTATCCCATACAATATACCCCCCCCCCACTCACCTCCAATCCTCTTTATTTTCAATCTCTTTTTTTTACACCTTAATTACTTCAACATACCTCATTTTTTAAAACTTCTAAAACTACCAACCCCTATCCACCACACCTTTTTCATTATCTTTTGAGTTTTTTTCTTTTTTACAAATATAATTTTTCATTGAATTATGTTTTTGTTTTGGTTTACGCCTATTTTTTTTTTCAACTTTTACTTTTTTTTTTTTTTTTTTTGCTTTTTTTTTTATGTTATTTTATTTTTTTTTATCATTTT
>NZ_FZPJ01000003.1:0-2224 GCF_900198605.1 Helicobacter mesocricetorum
CTTTAAGGTAGATGAAGAGTAGGTTGGGTTGCAATAGGTAGTTGGGATATTATCCTTAAAAACATCGCAATTATACTACACTTTCTAAGTTAAACCCTATCCCACATGGAGAATAAAATAACCCCCCATACCAATAAAGCTAATATCACACTAAAAAGCACAGCAGCACTCGCACAATCTTTAGCGATTTTTGCTAAAGGTGCGAAGTTAGGAGTGATTAAATCCACACAGGCTTCTATGCTAGAATTAACCGCTTCTAAAATAAGTATCAAAAAAAGCACCGCCAATAAAAACAAATGAGCAATTAAATCTATGGGTAAAAAAAAGCTTATAATCATAGCAGGAAGAATAATGGCTAATTCGATACGAAAAGCAGTCTCTCGCTTAAGCATTGCTAAAACCCCCTCAAAAGCAAAACGTGCATTAGCAAAAAAATGGTATTTGGGTTTCACAGCATTACCTTTGAAAATCTAAGCTTAAGAAATCATCAGAACTCTTATAAACTTCACTCTCTACTTCAAAATACCCAAGCAAAGTGCTAAAAATATTATCTTGAGATAGTGGCAAATTTTTGTGCGATTGTGCGATTTGCATAAGCTGTGGATTATTGCTAAAAAAGATAAAAGGGATATGAATCTGCTCTTTTGGAGCGATAAAATAAGGCATTCCGTGCAAATAAATCCCATTTTCACCCAAACTCTCTCCGTGATCTGACAGATAAACCAAACTTGTTTCATACCCCTCATATTCCTTTAGCATATCTATTAAAGATTTAATAATATAATCGGTATAAAGCAAGGTATTATCATAGGTATTTACAAGCTCTTCTTGTGTGCATTTTTGGAGTTCATTTGTATCGCAAGTAGGAAGGAATTTTTTAAAGGCATCGGGGTAACGTTGATAATAAGTAGGTCCGTGAGATCCTTGCAAATGCAAAATAATAAGATTTTGCTTATCAAGATTTTTAAGTTGCTCTGATAGCTCTGCTAATAGTGCTTCATCATAGGGCTTATTTAACATCTTTACCTTTTCTAAGTTTTTACAAACGCCTTGACACCCTCCAGAATTATTCCCTATCCACGCGACATTCACCCCAACTTTGTGCAAAATATCTAAAGCATTCTCCCGATAATAAGTAGATTTGGAAAAATTCTCCCTTTTATAATCAGAAAACATACAAGGAACGCTAATAGCTGTGGAAGTCCCGCAAGAATAAAAATTCTCAAAATATACAATGGATTCCCCTTTGGTATAGGCATTTGTATCATTTAAATGATAACCACCCAAAGAATAATTAGCAGCCCTTGCTGTCTCACCCACGACAAAGATCATTAATCGCTCTTTGTTATCTTGCTTTAAAGCCGCATCTTTAGCAATGATTTCAAACTCTTTAGCGGGTAAAGCCCCTTTAATGTATAAAACAGCAGAATAAATTTGTCTTAGAGGCGTTTCATAGATTCTTAAAAAATTATAATTCCGAAAAAATGGAATGAGTGTTTGACTATGCCAATAAAAAACCCCAAGTGCAAAAACCAAACCCGCAAAAGAAGTGAATAATGGGGCAAAAAAACGAGCTTTGAGGGTATTAGCACAAACGATACGAACTTTTAAGATAAACAAAGTAGGTAAAACCCCTAAAACCAACACAAATATCAATAAGCTAGGAGAGATTAAACTAAAGGTTTCTTGCGTATCTGTTTTTAGGATATTATCAATCATATCCTTATCGATAATTACACCATAAAAGAACATAAAATACGCGCTAAGACAAGCAATCCATACCAATACAATTAACAAAGGTTTATGTAAATGAAGAAGAAATAACAAAGAAATAAGACTAAAGGCTAAGGCAAAATAAATCACGAGTAAAGATATTTTTAAAAACAAAGGAGTGCCAATATCTAAATTCTGATAAATTTGGATAAAAAAATTAAAATTCATACAAGTAAAGAAAAAGGCGCCAAGAGTAACAAAATTCAACCAAGATAAAGTTAGTTTTTTATCATAAGCCATACAATCTCCTAAAAGTCTTAATAAATCTCGGATTATAGTGCATTATTACATCAAACAAGCTTAGACTTTGGGATAGTAAGCCCTATAAACAAATAAGGATTTTCCGATATTTTTCTCCAAGCTTCATATAGCGAGGGCTTCCCCAATGCGGTTTTAAGATTTTCCGATATTTTTATACACGCTTCATATTACGAGGGCTTCCCCAATGCGG
>NZ_FZPJ01000003.1:2317-14021 GCF_900198605.1 Helicobacter mesocricetorum
CCGCATTGGGGAAGCCCTCGCTATATGAAGCGTGTATAAAAATATCGGCTTTTTTCAAAAAGGGATAGATATTCTCATTAAACCCTAGCAAAATAACATTTTGCATTTGGTGGGTGTTAAGATAAGCTTCTATCTCCTCCCTTTGCTCACCTTCACCTAAAATATAGAGCTTAATAAAATCTGGCAAGGCTTTAAAGGCTTCTAAAAGTGTTAAATAATTCTTTTGGCTATGCAATCTCCCAATAGCAAAACAAAAAACCTCTCCTTGCACCTTAGGAAATTCCACTTCTTGTCGGCTTAAATCAAGTATCTTTGCAGTATCAATAGGATTATAGAGCAAACCAATTTTAGCCCTCAAAACCCCAAAATTCACCTCTACATCCTTGCAACTTGCCTTAGAATTACACACAACCTTTACAGCCCCTTGCAAACACATTGCATATAAAGTATGATTAATCGCACTTTGGGGAAAGTTGTTTTCCACAAAAGAAGGCTCACAGCGCACAAAAATATAATAAGGCTTACAGAGAATCTTCGCCCCTAAGGTTGCATAATAACTTGTAATAAAATCCATAAAAGAAACAATTAAATCACAATCCTTAGCAATAGCACCAAAAGATTCTAAAAGCAAAAAACTATTAGGCAATAAAGCCTCTTTTTCGCTCTCTAAAAGATAAAAAACTTCAATATTAGGAGGAATGTCTATTAAATCTTCTGTTTTTTTTAAGACTACAAGCTGCACTTCAAAACCATTATGCGAAAGAATATCTAAAATAAGTATCAGAATCTTTTGCGCACCCCCGCGTCGCATAACATCAATGAGAAAAGTGATTTTCATAGCTCTCTTAATAACCTTTGAAGAAAAATTCCTCGCATTTTAGCATAATCAACTTTTAGCAAAAGACATTAAAAGCTTGGCAATCTCTAAAGCAGAATGTTTAGGATAAAAAATATTCGCCTCTTTATATTCTAAAATCTCTTGTGCTATCACCTCCCCCTTGTCTTTTAGTTCTTCTTCTAATCCTAATGCGACTTGCATAAACTCTTCTTCATTAAAAGCCACTCTATGCAAAAGAGGATTTACAAAAGAATGACCAAAATTGCAAACCCTTAAATCAAACTCTTTTTTAGGGGGCGCATAGAGAATAACCGGCTTTAAAGAATTTAAAGGCGCACTATAAGAGAGTGAAGAATTATCAGTAATCACGATACTCTTAGATAGACTCTTAGATGTGATAGCAACACTCTCATCAAAGCTAAAATTTTCATAAGATAAAAAAACTTCCAAACAAGCATAAGGATTTTGCTTCCCTATCCACTTATAATAATTTCTATAAGCAGGATGTGGGCGAAAGAGGACTTTCTTACCCATCTCTAAAAGCCTTTTGATAATACCCATTAGCTCATTAGGTTTGCTAGAGCGAGGAATAAATAAAAACTGCTCCATTGTCCTTAAGGCAGAGGATTGCTCTAATTTTAAATCCAATCTTGGAGAACCCCCAGCTATTGCCCTAGTCTTCACTCCAACAGCTCTAAAAACACTCTCATAAGCCTTTAAAGAAGCCCTATCAATAGCCAAATAATAATCAAAACCCAAAAAATAATAACCAATGTATTGCTCTAAATATTCCTGCCTTAAAGCTCTAGGAAAGAAGCAAAAAGCCTCTGCGATACTATGCCCCATCCCGACAACTATTTTTTTCTCATAAGAAAGCTTAGGGACAATGCCTGAAAGCCACAAAACCACCTTTTTGCTCACAAAAAAATCAATTAAAATCCAAGGAGCTATTAAAACCCTATCTCCTAAAACATTTTGCTTATGCTCAAGATAATATTCATAACTCCCAAAATACCACTCTATGGGAATATCTTTGCTAAAAAATGTAGCTATTTTGTGAGTGTGGGGGACATAACTTAGGCTAATACCATAAGAGACTTCAAGCTTAAAACCAACCTCCAATAAGGCTTTCTTGATACAAGAAGCATATTCAAGGGCGCATTGGTTTAAAGATTCTAAACATTTGGGAGAGACATAATACACAAACAAATCATAGAAGAAATAATAATGCGTAATGTAGGGATTATCAAAAATATGCAACCCCCCATTTTCTAAAACTCTAAATTTTGCCCCCCCCCCCGAAGCCTCTAAGAGGATTTGCTGCCCTAAACAAAAGGCAATAAACTCCCTCCCATCAAGGTATTTAAGCCCTAAACTCTCACACTTTAAGACAAGCTTATCTTGCACATCACCAGCGCACACTAATACATAATCACCACTTTTTTTAATCTCTTCTTGCTTGGAAGCAAGATTATTCACACTATCACTATCATCAAGGAACTTTAAAGCAATATCTTTCTTACAATCTTTTAAAATATTGCTTAGAATCTCTGCACAACCTCCTTTTGGATAGATATAGCAACTCTTCCCCAATTCTATCGTTTCATACCTCTTTAAATATTCCATTGTTTTCTCCACATACAAAAGGTATAAATATACCAAATCTTACTAAAATCTACTCTCTTCTTAGCATCAAAGTCCCTTAATAACTTAGCTATAAAATGAGTATCCAAATAACCCTCTGCATAGTCTAAAACTTCTTGCAATAAATGCCTCAAATCACTCCTCATCCAAGACTCTAAAGGCACACCAAACCCCATTTTAGGACGATAGATTAACGAATGTGGAAAAAACCTTTCTAAATACTGCTTAAATACCATCTTTCCCTCTCCATTATGCACCTTATATTCCATAGGAATCCCTTGCATAAAATCCACAAACTCTCTTCCAAGCAAAGGCTCTCTAATCTCTAATCCCACATTCATACTAGCCCTATCGGTTTTGGTTAAAATATCCTCACTTAGATAATGACACCAATCAAAATAACTCATTTGTGCATAAGAATCTAAGCAAAATCCATCCCCCACTGACTTAAAAGGAAGATGATTAAGCAATAAATCCTCTTTCCTAAAATGGGTAATCTCCACCTTATACTGCTCTAAAAAACTTTTCGCTTTAAGCTGATTTTTAATGCGTAAAAACTTATCAACCCCCATAGAAATGCCAAATTTTGAAAATAAATCCATAACAAACTCTGCAGAGAATAAATCCAAAATCCAAGCAATTTGGAGTTTTCTATAATAGCGGTATTGCTCCCATCTTTGCATACTCCAAAAATATCTCTCATAACCAATGCCAAGCTCATCTCCACCATCGGCACTTAAGGCTACTTTATGGGTTTTTGCAATCTTTTGCGCTAAAAGCATCGTAGGCAAAGCCGAGGTATCCCCAAAAGGCTCATCATAGACAAAAGGTAATTGCTCTATTAACCCTCTAACTTCATCCAAATGGCAAATAAATTGATAATTAGTAATGCCTAAAATATCTGCTACTTGCCTAGCATAATCGCTCTCATCAAAGTTTGATTCTACAAATCCCATACTAAAAGTCTCAAAGCTATATCCTAAGTCCTTTAGCACCGCACACACTAAAGAAGAATCCACCCCACCGCTTAAAAGCACACCCACAGGAACATCACTCACCATTCTATAAGCAATACTTTTTTGCAAATGGGAGATAAAGCTATCCCAAGTAAAATCACAGGATTGCAGATAAGAATCTTTTGGATTGTAATAGCGATATTTAGCGATATTGGCTTCTTTATCTACGATAAGATAGCTCCCTGCTTCAAGCTTGAAACAATGCTCCAAAATACAATGAGGGGCAGGGATATACCCAAAGCTTAAAAATAAGCTTAAAGATTCTTTGTTAATAGATTTTTGCAAATAAGGGTAAGCCAAAATACCCTTAAGCTCTGAAGCAAACAAAAATCTCTCTCCATCAAAATAATAATAAAAAGGCTTACTTCCAGCTCTATCGCGAAAGCAATAAAGCTTTTGCTCTAAATTATCCCATACCACAAAGGCAAACATTCCCTCAAGCTCTCTCACACACTCCACACCCCAATGTGCAAAACTTTGCAACAAAACTTCAGTATCGCTAAAAGCTTCACATCTAACCCCCTCACTAACAAGCTTCTTAGCAATCTCTTTATAATTATAAATCTCTCCATTAAACACTAGCACATAGCGTCTATTTTCGCTAATAAAAGGCTGATGAGACAAATTGCTTAAATCAATAATAGAAAGTCGTCTATGTCCCAAAGCGAGATTGCAATGCTTTTGCGTATAAAGCCCAAAATCATCAGGACCTCCAGCACTCATACAATCGCGCATTTTTTCTATAGAATCCAAAAGCCCTCTCTTACCTTTAAATTCCCAACCGCCCACAATACGACACATTTATGCTCCCTTAATAAAACTTGGGATTATAATGCGAGTTTCATAAAAAGGTAATGAAAAAAGTAAATTCAATGATCCTTATTTTTTATTTTTTAAAGCATCTTTAATCTTTTGTTTTGTATTGTATTGGCTTAACGCATAAATCTCCCAAAGTGCTGATGGAAACCAGCCTATCCTCTATCAATTCACAAATACCATTTACCGCCAAAAGCATTTCTCTTTGCATCCATTTCAACGCATCATTAGCCATTTGCTGGTATTTCTTAGGGTTTTTAAGACAAGATTCAAATCCTTTTTGTATCTCCTCAATCTCTTTTGCTTGGATAAAGGGATAAATCTCGTTTAAATCATACCTTAGAGGATTGACATAATGGACAAGAGGCACAGAAGCAACCAAAGCTTCACTTTGAACTCCCCCACCAATACAACCAATATGGAATTGACCCGTAGCACAAGAAGCATAATACAAACCCACCATAATATCTTTACGATTCATAATAGGCAACCATTGCACATAATTTTGTATCCCAAGCTCTTCAACCATTTGCTTACTTGCATTAATATCACTCCCATATTCAAAGGTTAAAAGCTTGGGCTTATATTTTTTAGCATCTTTAACCATACCTGCAAAAGCCTGTAATACTCTGTCATTGCATTTATCGGCTACGCGTCTCCCTTCTTCTCTAACGCTCTTCCAAGAATGCCTTGCGTGATGAAAAACAACGAATTGAGAATCTTTAGTTAAAGCATAAAAATCCTCTGCCCAATAAGAAGCATTAAAGAATCTTGGTATCACTTCTCTTTGGTAAAACTCCATATAAATATAAGGAAAAGTTTTAAAAGCAACCACTTTAGAGGATAAATCCAATTTTCTAATCGATTCTTCATAAGCGGCTACATTCAAAATATCCTCCGTGCTTAGAAGCTTTTTAGATTCCTTAATACCTTTGCTTTGATAAAGGCTAAAAGTATCTAAATGCTTCCTATGGCTAGGATTAGCAGAATTTACATAAAAGGGATAATTCACCAAATCCATTCCATAAGGAACAAAAAAGTCAATAGGAATATCAAAATAGCTTAAATATGCCACAGAGGGACCATTAGCAAAGATAATATCATAATTTCTTAGGCGACTTAAGAGACTTTCATTCTTTTTAAGCCCTTCAATTTCATCTAAAAACCAATACAGATTCCCAAAAGGGAGCAAAAAAGTATAATGGATAAAATCCAAAGAATAACTATCACAAGAGGGATGAAAATGGGGTAATTCGTTATTGCATAAAAATAAATCTGCATCATATCCCCTATCCCGCAAATATCTTGCAAGAGAGAAAAAGTTATTATTAGAATTCCCAAATAAAGCTATTTTTTTATTCTTTTTCATAGATAATCTCACATTCTGTATAAGTTTTTTTAACCCTCAAACCAGCAATCTCATCAATTTCTATATTAGGTTCTCCGCCTGACCATAAGGAACATTTTTCACAGATTTTAAAATGTTGAAAACTATTTGCCAAAAGCTCTTTTCTAAGCTGCATTAAGGATTCTCCTCTCCATATCTCATCTAAACTTTGTAACTTCAAATCTCCAATTATGCCCCCCCCCCGATAGATGATGAAGTCGAATAAACTGACATACTATTGCAACAGAAAGTTACTTTCAAATCAGGGGTGATAAATAAAACCTGCCAAGGAATAGAACAAGTATGCCTTTGCTTATATTCTCTAAATTGCCTTTGGTGTTTGGTAACAAAACTTCCCTCTTTATCAAGTTCAAACTCACTTAGTTGATGAAACTTAACTTTATCCACCAAAGGAAGCCAATATTCTAAAAACTGCATACTCTTTTCTTTGGCATTTTCTCCTTGGAGAATAAAACACACTCCCAAAGTAGTCTTCTTTTTACTAGTTTTTAACAAATCAATTAAGTATTGGATATTCGCCACTGTTGTATCATAATCATAACCCCTTATTCTTTTATAGCTCTCCTTATCAATAGCGTCTAATGAAAAAGTGATATGCCCGATATTAGATTGGACGATTTTTTCTGCATTTTTCTTATCAAGCAAAGTCCCATTAGTCGTGATATTAATATTCTCTACACCATAATCTTTGGCAATATCTAAAAACTCTAAAAACTTAGGATGAATAAAAGGTTCATCTAATTGACCAAACTGCATAAATATCTTATGGTTTCCACAATATTTGGCAATCTTTTTAAAATCTTGCGTTTGCATAAAAAGACTCTTATCAAAAAAATCACTGGTTTGTAAGCTTCTATATTCCTTACTATGATAAGGACACATCACACATTCTAAATTACAACGATTAGAGATAGCAATATGCACATTATTAGGGTGAGGAAAATAAACATCAGAATACTTTAAAAAGAATTCTTTAGAAAAATCTTGGGAGAAAAAACTTTCCCAATTTTCACTTAAGTTTGTCAAATACTTAGGAATATCCACCCTGCTAATACTATGCCCACGAAGGCTTTTATGCAAGAAATTCCTAAAATCTGTTTGAATAGATTTCTTAAGATAAAGGGATTCCACTAAAAAGTTTACAACAGCATCTAAAGAAGTAATAAAAAACCAAAAAGGCTCTTTAATAAAATAATCTGGATTAATCTGGGGTGCAAAATAGAGATTCTTACCACCTTTAAGTGCTTGGGCTACAAATTCACAAAACACATCAATATCAAAAAAATCAAAAGCTGGGTTTATAACAAAAACGGATTTTTTATGCTTTAAATCCTCATAAATAGATTCTAAAACCCCTAAATCCCAAATTGACAAAAATAGATTTATAACAATCTCTCTTGATAGCCTCTGTTCTAGCTCTCTTTGAATTTCTTCTTTTATTGCTCCATAAATTACCACTTTGCTTCCTTTATCTATTTTTTACTAGTATTTCTGTTACATAAGGAAAATTCAAAAACTCTTCACGATAAAAGGGCAATTTAGCGCATTCTCCATCATAGCCTTTATAGATAATCTCCATATTTAAAGCCTGCAAAAACTCGGATATTTTTTCTAATGTCATTAAAGAGCTTCTATAATGCCCCTTGTAATAATTAGCAATCATCTGCGAATACTGCTCAACAAGCTTTTCGTCTTTAACCTCAAAGCTATAATGAAAGATCCTATGCACATAATGACCGATATTATTGAAGTTTAGAAAAATAATCCCATCAGGCTTTAAAACTCTCTTAAAAACTTCTAATGTCTTTTGCATATCTGTAAACATAAAGACGCCATAACAAAAAATAGCATCAAAAAATTGGGAATCAAAAGATAGTTTCTCTAAAAATTCTTGAGAGAAAACCACATTTTCTCTTTGTCTATTGAGATATTTAGCAATCTTAATCCTATGCTCACTACAATCCACTCCAACAACTGCTTTATTATATTGCGATAAAATATAAGTCCATTGCCCCATACCACAACCTGCATCTAGCACCTTTTCTTTACCGACAAACCCTAAAGCCTCTATGCGTTTTACATAGTTTTTCTGCCCTCTGCCAAAAGCACTCGAAAAAACATTTCTATTAGTCTCCTTAGGAGATAACTCTGCTATTGCAAACTCCTTAGAATACTCATCACCTAACACCTCAAACAACTCTGGGGCATCCCACTCAATCTCTATTTCTTTATCCCATTGCATAGCATTCTCCTTATTTATTTTTTAAAGTTATAGAATATTTACCTCTAGCATCTAATCCGTTATAAACAAACTTCAAAGGCTTATCTTTATAAAGACATTCTAAGGCAATATCTTTGTAATTCTCTACATACAAGGTTAAACCATCAAAAAAGCTAAGGTCTTCAATGTTTTCGTAATTATGTAGGGTTAAAGTCAGCTTATTATTTGCTAGGAGGGATTCTACTTTTGTAGTCATATACATCTTGCAATAGCGGAGTAATTTTGAAGTTTTTAAAACAAGCAAATTCCCTTTTTCTTGCTCTTCTTTTAAAAATCTAAAGCCTTGTAAATAAAAAGGGATTTTTTTAAGGAGTTCTAAGGTTGTTGGAATATTTTTGGCATTTGCCACATAAAAACTACCAAAATGCTGATAAAAAATCACCACACCAGACTGATTATAAAAGCTCTCCCAATCAATGCTTTGTATTTGGTAGTTAAAGGTTTGAAAAGTAGGTGCAATGTGGCTCGTAGAGCGATAGCGGGTGAAAAAATAATAATCCCTATCGCCACAAAATAATTTTTGAAAGATAGTGGAAGTGCCTAATTGTCTCCCATCTTGAGTAGAGGTGATATTACCTGTTAAAGAGATTCTTGGGAATCTCTCAATTACCCAATCATCACTCCATACATAAAAATCCCCCCCCCCCCGCAAAGGATAAATCTGTATGATAGCTTATAGAATCTGGATTGCTTCCATTATGATGAGGAGCGAATCCTATGTTATGCTGCATAGCTTTTGGCTCTCCATTGCCGTGATTAGTAAAAATTGGCAAACTTAAAGAATGTTTTGAAAGCATTTCATAGACCTTAAGGGCGTGAGTTCTATCAAAGTTATGAATAACATTAAAATCCCCAAAAGCGTGATTAGTATCAATATATCCAGATTTTATATAATCTCTTAAAACATTAGCATAAGGGGTTTCTTTAGAATCCACTTCCAAAGAATCATACATAGAGGTATGCAAAGGATTATCCGAATAGAAAAAAATACTTGCAGCAAAATCTAAATCTAAGCCATAGCCTAAAGTCGTCTTCTCATCAGTATTAAGATAAGTAATGAGCCAATCTAAGATTTCTTGACTTATGTATTCTGCATCACTAGAAATAGCAACTATCCCCTTGTAAGGATAAGGCACTTCTCGAATGTTTTCATAACGCATAGGCAAACTAAACAAAAACTCTCCTTAAAAAAATCGAATTATAAATACTTTTCCTTAGTATGTCAAGGGCTAATTCACCTTCACAAACTCAATACAAGGCGAAAGCACATCTCCATTTTCTTGCTCGACACTGCGATAAGACCATTCCTCACAATCCTTACAAATCTTCCATTCTCTAAAATCCCCCTTAATGAGGTCTAAACGCATTTTTTGCGTAATACAATTTGTCCAAATAGCATCCATACTCTCCTCATACAAATTCCCCATTACTTTATTTTCCCAACCAATCGCCCCAGCCATCGTGCAACAAGGCATAACCCCACCATCAGGATTAATATGAATCTCATCCCAAGGTTTCTGACAAGTATAACGACAAGAAGTATCAAAGTTTCTATCGTGGCTTACTTCCATTCCCTCATTGTTTTTTTCTACAAGATTGCGGACATAAATCTCATTAACCGCCTTATAAGCCGACCATTTTTCTTTAAACATTTCTACCTCTTCCTCTGCTCCACCTTGCAAGATAATCGATAGGGTAATATAAATATCCACCTTACGCTTTTCAATCTTTGTCAAAAAAGATTCCACATTTCTAACAAGCTTTTCAAAGTTCCCTCCCCTTGATTTTGCATAGGTCTCAGGAGTTGCCGCATCAATGCTAATTGATAGCGAATCAAGCCTAGATTCTAAAAGCCTATCCGCCATTTCCTCATCAAGCAATAAGCCATTAGTTGTCATAGAAATCCACCGCACACCTGCATCTTTGCCATACTTGATAAAATCTGGAATCCTCTTATCCACAAGCATTTCACAAGGTCCCACCAAGTCAATAATGCTATCGTGCTTTGCAGAATAATCCATAATCGCATAGACAATCTTAGAATCTAAGATTCTATATTCTTTAAAAAAATCTGTCGTGTGTGTTTTTACATATTCTGGTGCAAAAAAGAAGCAAAACGAGCATTTGAGATTGCATTTATTAATAGTTCCTAGATTGATATGCACAGGGGCTGGATAAAACTCTTTAGCCCTAGTGGTTATATCCAAAGTATTTGCAACATTATCCTCAAAAAGCTTCCAATCTTTAGAAAGATTGCTAAGCGGTCTCCCCTCTAGGGTGATTCTTTTTGAGGAGAAATGAAACTTTTGAGCTAAGCGTTTATGGAGGTTGTTGCGATATTGCGTAGAGAGTAATTGCTCTTTATAAAATGTCTCAATAAGCAATCGCTCGGGAGTATGCCCGCCAAAAAGAGCAAAAAGTGCGACACTATCCACTTGCAAATACACATTAGGCTTAGGGTAGTAATAAAGATTTTCTTTCTTTTCTATGGCATAGGCTAAAAATCTCTCTATAACGCCCCCCCCCCCGACACCTTCTTCATAAAAAATCCCAAACAAGGGGATTTGAAGCATTTTAGAATCCATCACTGCTTCATAAGTCTCTAGGCTAAAAAAATTGCTAACTTCATATTCTTTAACCACCTCTAGCCCTAAATTTTTCAAAATTCCAGATTCAAAAGTTTTACTTTTATCCCTACACACTATACACTGCATTCCTACTCCTTATTCTATGTATAAAGCTTTTTCTTTTGCCTTAGGGGTCTCTTCTTGGGTGAAGTCATTATATGCCCACTCATTACAACGAGAACAAATAGAAAATTGCGTGAAATCTTTCTGCATATTTTCCTCTCTTAGAGTCGAGATTCCCTCACCCCTCCAAATCTCCTCTAAATCATTTTGATACACATTCCCCACACTAAAAGGATAATGATAAGCACTAGAACTCATCGTGCAACACACACTTACATCCCCATAAGGATTTATCATCATTCTTTGCCAAGGAAACATACAAACGCTTCTTTTGTGATGCTCTATTACCGCATTATTTCTTGTGTCTTGTCCATTTTCATCAAAGGTTGCCAACTCATTAAAGGTTATCCGCTTTACCACATCCCTACAATCACTCCATTTACTCAAATAAAGCTCTTTTTGCTCTTGGCTACTCATTTCATCAAAAACCAAAACACAGGCTACTTCAAACTCAATATCTCCTCCTTTGTTGTTTAAGATTCTTGCATATTCTACACATTTTCTAACCCCTCTTTCTACTTTGTTTAAATCTGCTCCTCTAATCTTTTTATAAGTTTCTTTGGTAGCTCCATCTATGCTAATAGTCATTCTGTTTAATCCAGCTTTTAGAAGCTCTATGCCCTTTTGCTCTAGCAAAGTCCCATTAGTAACCAATGAGATAAGCGGTATTTTTAAACTCTTAGCAAAGGCGACAAAAGAAAAAATCCGCTCATCAAGCAAAGCTTCTCCAGCAGCGGTAAAAGATACATTAAACACACCCTTTTTACCCGCATACTCTAGCATTTCATAGACTTTTTTCTCCTCTAACACCTGCTTTTGTGCAAAAAAGTTTGTCTTATGGGTTTTTTGGAGTTCTTTTGCGTGCAATAAGCACATAATACATTTTAAATTGCATTCATTAGTGATTGCGATGTTTAGCTCTAAAGGTGCGGGATAAAACTCCTCCACCTT
>NZ_FZPJ01000007.1 GCF_900198605.1 Helicobacter mesocricetorum
AATCATCTTAGCTCCTTTTAAGGGGCATAGATTTTGCCACAGGGTAGAAGCCTGTGGCAATTACCCCATAACATTATACTTGAACTTCTATAAAAAACTTGAACTTCTATAAAACTTGCACAAACTACATTAATTATTTAACTAAAAAATCTAGGATTAAAACATTATAGTAAATAGATAATCTTGAAATCATTAGAGGTATTTTTAAACTGCGGAGTAATGTTAGCAACCCAACTTATTAAACCTCATAAGGCTTTTGTATAATTTTGCTCAAAAACTCTTCTAAATTAAACTTTTTTCGCTGATTTTCTGTAAAAAGGTGAATAATAATATCCCCCAAATCTGCTACTATCCAATCAGGATTCTCTTCCTCAATATTTAAAAAAATTTCGCCTTTTTGCTTTAGCTCCTTCTTTAAAGAATCCAATAATGCCAAAGCGTGTTTATCAATAAGTGCAGTTGCAATAACGACAAAATCGACAAAATAATCACTCCCTTTAAGATTGAAAACTTCAATGTTTTCACCCTTTTTATCTTCTATAATTTGACAAATTTCTGAAACAACTCTTTCTCTATGATCTTGCAATTTCTTTCCTTTTTAAAATCTCCTCTAAAATAGCTTGTGGGACAAATTCTAAAAGCTTCAAATCACCCTTTTGCAATGCAATTTTGATTTGTGTAGAACTAATTGCTATTTCTTGCATAGGCAAAACTTTAAAATCGCCAACTATTTCATAGCCTTTGCGTGGGATTATAACAAACTCCACCTTATTTTTAAGGTTTGCATACTGATACCATTTGGGCAAAGTTTCTATGTTATCTGCACCTAAGAGCAAATAGATTTTATGGGGCTTATAAAATTTTTCAACAAATTTTATGGTTTTAAATGTTGGTGTAGATTTATTTTGCCTAATTTCAAAATCTAGCACTTCAAGCCTTGAATCTTTACCCCCTAAGAGATTATTAAGCCAGTTTAGACGCTCTATTGGGCTAAAATAAGAGCTTATTTTAAAAGGATTTAAAAAACAAGGCACTACAAAAAGCTTTTGAATGGTTAATTTTTCTAAAGCAACCCTAATAATCTCTAAATGACCTAAATGTGGTGGATCAAATGAACCACCAAAAATCGCTATATCTCCCATAAAATCTCCAAAAATTAGTGTAAAATTGTATCAAATTTTAAGGTATGCTATGGAGTTTTTGTTTGTTTTTGTTTTTGGCATTATTTTTGGCTCCTTTGCCAATGTCTTAATTTATCGTATCCCAAACAATTTAAACTTATATTTACCTTTTTCCTTCTGCCCACAATGCAAAAAAGCACTACTTTGGAGGGATAAAATCCCTCTAATCTCTTATCTTTTCTTAAATAAAAAATGTAGGTATTGCCAAAACAAGATTCCACTTTGGTATTTTTTAAGCGAATGTTTAGGTGGATTCTTCGCAGTTTTTAGCTTTTATCATTATGGTATTGGGGGGATTATCTGCTTCTTTTTGTGTTTATTATTTTATACACTTTGTGTTATTGATTGGTATTTTTTAGAGATTCCTGATATTTTAAGTTTCCTAACCTTAGGGTTTGGGATTTGCTATGGATTTTATCAAGATTTTAATACCTTTTATTCCCTTACCAATCCTTTTTTAAATGCTTTTTGCCTAATGGGCATTGCAAGCTTCTTAAGACTATTCATCGGAGGTATCTACAACAAAGAAGTTATGGGGGAAGGAGATATTATTATTTTTGGGATTCTTGGTGGCTCTTTGGGGATATTCTATGCTTTTGTAGCAATTTTCATAGCAGCGATTACAACCTTATGTATTATGCTTATTACAAAAACCTACAAAATGCCATTTGTTCCTTTTTTGTTTGTTGGCTTTTTATCTTTGTTAATCATAAAAACTCTTTAACTCCCCAAAATAAAGTTTAGGATTTGATAAAGAAATACTTTTTTAAACTTCATTTTATAGAGCTTCTTATATACTTAGGAGCATTAACTAAAAAATTAAGGAGAAATTATGTCTGTAAAAATTACTGATATTTGTATTGCCTGCGGAGCTTGTATTGATGAATGCCCTGTTGAAGCAATTGTAGATGATGATAATAACCCAAATGATGATGGTTGCTATTTTGTTTATAATGATAAATGCGTAGAATGTGTAGGGCATAATGACGAGCCAGCCTGTGCAACAGCCTGTCCAACAGAAGGCTGTATTGTATGGGATAGTATCGTAGATGCTCAACCACACAGAGATGATGTTGGAGAAGACAAGCGAACATCACATACTCCAGTAGTAGAATAATTTGGATTAGGTTCTCCTAATCTAAGCTTCCTTCAAGAATCTTCACAGGCTTTATGCCTTATTTTATCAATCCATTCTTTCAATGTTTTTTCAAACCCTTTAGGTAGCCATTTTACAAATTTTAGCTTTTTAAGCAAATATTCTTGCTCTACCCAGCCACCAAAGTTATGAGGATAAAGATAATCTTTAGAAAATTGGCAAAGAGACTTTGGAATTTCTTCATTAGGATGTGTTTTAACATAATCCATTGCCTCATTGATAGCCTCATAAGCAGTATTGGACTTAGGCGAAGCAGCAAGATAGATAACACATTGACTTAAAAGAATCCTAGCTTCTGGATAGCCAATTTTTGCTACTCCTTGCATTGTAGAAACCGCCAAATTTAAAGCATTGGGATTAGCATTGCCAATATCCTCGCTTGCTAAAATTACTAAACGTCTTGCTATAAACTCAGGATTCTCACCCTCTGTGATTAATCGTGCCAAATAATAAATAGCTGCATTTTCATCACTTCCGCGAATACTTTTTATCATTGCAGAAATCAGATTATAATGGGTATTAAGCTCACTAACACCACGATTTAAAGAGGTTGGACGAAGAGATTTTAGAGTTTCTAAAGTAAGAGGTGATTTAAGACTTAAAGCGCAATCAAGTAAATTAAGCATAGCTCTAGCATCGCCTCCACTTGTTTCTATCAAATAGGTTTGAATTTCTAACTCTAAATTATAAGGCGTTAAAATCTCCCTTAATTCCTCCCTGCTTAAAGCAAAAAATTCAAAAACAAAAGATCGGGATCTTATTGCACTACTTAGCGCAAAAAAAGGATTCTCGGTAGAAGCTCCCATAATAAGAGCCTGGTGATTCTCCATTATAGGCAATAATGCCTCTTGTTGGGATTTACTCAATCTATGCACTTCATCAATAAAAATCAAGGGTTTTTGTAAAGTATTTTGGTATTGTTTTAAAATATGACGCAAATCCTCTAATTTAAAATTCGTCGCATTAAGCGCATAAAAAGGGAGTGATAGCATATCAGCTATTAAAAGCACTGCGCTTGTCTTACCACTCCCAGCACTACCGAAGAAAAAACTATGGGGAATGCTTCCACTTTTAAGAAGCTTCATAAAAGGAGCATTCTCTCCAAAGAGGTGTTTTTGCCCAACAAATTGCTGAAAACTTTTAGGTCTTTTGTTGTATGATAAATTTTTCATCAACTTTCTTAAATAAGGAATAATATGGCACGATTTGCTCCTATTATTTTAGCACTTTTTGCGGTGTTTATGGTTTTATTAATGATGTATGGTTTCAATAACCCGATTTTTTAAAATCCTTAAAACTTCTTCAGGAGAATCCACAAGACTTACAATCTCTAATTCTTCTTTAGTAATCAATCCCTCTTTTAACATCACCCCTTCAATCCATTGTAAAAAATTCCTCCAATAATCCCTACCATACAAAATAATGGGTATTTTTTGCATCTTTTGCGTAGCTATCAATGTTAGAATCTCACTTAATTCATCTAAAGTTCCAAATCCCCCTTGCCCAACAACAATCCCTATGGAATGATGATTAAAAACAAATTTCCGACTAAAAAAACTTTCAAATATTAGAGGAATTTCAACATAAGGATTCATTGCTTGTTCATAGGGAAGCTGGATATTTAGCCCAATAGATACCACTTTAGTGGCTTTATCTTTAGATTCTACTAAACCTTTATTGGCAGCTTCCATAATCCCAGGTCCCCCTCCTGTCATAATCGAGTATCCCTCCCTCCCAAGCTTAAAGGCTAATCTTTCTATCTTTTGATAAGCTTCACTCTGTCTTTGAACCCTTGCTCCTCCAAAAATTGTTAGGATATTCTCATAAGGTTTTAAAACTTCAAAACTTTTGCATACTTCTTTATAACCATTTAATAGCTCTTGCATTGTCTTACTTTGTGGAATTTTTAGATTCTATATATTCAAAAATAGCTTGAATTTCATTTTTTGTTAAATAATATTTTGGCATAACCTTTTTACTCTCTTGCAAGGCTTTAGCAAACACTTCAAATTTTAGATGATTAATAGCAGGTCCTTGTAGGCTTATTGCTTTTTTCTTATGATAATACTCCGCAATCATCCTTCCCTCCCCTGCTTGTCCGTGGCATTCTACACAACCTATACCACGAGGGTTTTCATAAAGCATTTTGCCATATTCAATAGAGGTAATAAAACTCTCCTCTGCAAAAACAAAATTTACAAAAATTACCAAAAATAACCGATACATACAAAGCCTTAAACTATAAAAAAACTTTTTTTATTATAATATCAAAATAACTTTTCAAAGGCGATAAATGCAGATATTAGATGGAAAATCTCTTGCTTTAAAAATCGAAGAAACTATCAAAAAAGAAGTGCAACTTCTAAACCAACAACAAATCACGCCCGGATTAGCGGTTATTTTAGTAGGTGATGATCCAGCCTCACAAAGCTATGTAAATATGAAAGCAAAAGCCTGTAAGCGAACAGGAATCTACTCTACCACACACGAAATGCCCCAAAGTATTACGCAAGATTCCCTCCTACAAACCATTAGTATGCTAAACCAAAACCCAAATATTGATGGGATACTAGTCCAACTCCCTCTTCCACAACACATTGACACAACAACTATCCTAGAAGCCATTGCCCCCCATAAAGATGTCGATGGTTTTCATCCCTTTAATGTAGGAAGAATTGCAGCCAATCTTCAAGGATTCACTCCTGCTACTCCTATGGGGGTTATTACACTACTGCAAGCCTATGATATTAATCTTAAAGGCAAAAATGTAGTAATTGTGGGGACTAGTAATATCGTTGGCAAACCCTTAGGTGCATTATTTCTTAATCATAATGCAACCATTACACTTTGTCATATTCACACCAATAACCTCATAGAACATACTAAAAATGCAGATATTCTTTGCGTGGCAGTTGGCAAACCCAATCTTATCACTAAAGAAATGCTTAAAGAAGGTGCTATTGTTATTGATATTGGTATTAATCGTTTAGAAAATGGAAAAATTATAGGCGATGTAGATTTTGATAATGTCGCCCCTATTTGTAGCTTTATCACTCCTGTTCCTGGAGGTGTGGGACCTATGACAATTGCCTCTTTGTTGCAAAATACCATAAAAGCTACTAAAATTCGCGCAAACTTATAAAACTTAAGGAAATTTAATGAATCAAATATTCAATAAACTAAGCAAATTTGTAAATAGCTGGACAGGGACTATTATTATCGTCTTAGGTGTTATATTTTTTGTTGCTCAAGCTTTCATAATTCCTAGTGGAAGTATGCTAAATACAATGTTAATTGGGGATAATCTATTTGTTAAAAAATATTCTTATGGAATCCCAACGCCTACAATTCCTTGGATAGAAATGAAAGTCTTACCTGATTTTAACAATAATGGACATCTTTTTGAAGGAGAGCGTCCAAAGCGCGGAGATATTGTAATATTCCGCTATCCATTAGACCCAAAAATACATTATGTAAAGCGCAATATAGGGATTAGCGGAGATGAAATCCTTTATACTAAAGAAGGCTTATGGGTTGCCTTTGCCAACAGCAATCCTTACAATCAAGATTCTAATAAAACACTTGTTTATAAAGGCAAAACCTATCTCTATGAGCCTTATGCAAAAAAACATCCGGGCATACATTATCAAAATACTCCTTTTAATGCCTTTATCCAATTACAAAGCTATTGGCAAAGCGGACATAAAGTCGCTATGGAACCTATCACCTTAGATAATGGAGAATTAGCCTTTCATACAAAAGTTGGGGAGGATGAATTTTTTATGATGGGGGATAATCGGGATAATTCCAATGATTCAAGATTTTGGGGAGGTGTTCATTACCGCTATATTGTCGGTAAGCCGTGGTTTATCTATTTTAGCTGGGATGATGATTTTAATATCCGCTGGGAAAGAATAGGAAAATCTATCGAATCCCTAGAAGCACAAAACCTACCCTAATGTTCGAATTATCTTTATTTTATCAAATCCCTCTAATCATCACCGCTTTACTTATTGCTATTATCGGACACGAAATTATGCACGGACTGGTAGCTTATAAATATGGCGACAGCAGTGCAAAAGATTTAGGCAGACTCCAACTTAATCCTATTGTGCATATAGATTTAATTGGCTCCATCCTTGTTCCTGTGATGCTCTTTTTGCTCAATGCCCCCTTTTTGTTTGGCTGGGCTAAACCTGTCCCCGTAAGAATAGATAGAGTAATTTCTAATGGTGGGTATTTTGGAGCTTTTGGAGTCTCTATTGCCGGTGTTGCTTACAACTTCATATTAGCCCTTTTTTGCTCTTTTTGTATTTATGTTTTTAATGGAGGAATATTTAGTGGATTCTTGGATTATTTTGATAATCCCAAATTTGTTTTGGAGCTTATTGTTTTTTTCTTTTTGCAATTACTACTTTATAATGTTATTTTAGGTGTTTTTAATCTCCTCCCCCTCCCTCCTTTAGATGGTTCACAAGTATTAGCCTATTTAGGTTTAATGTTTAAAAATGATTTTTTTGCTAAACTTTTTAACAAAATTCATCCAATGGTAGGAATGATATGTTTAATGATTATTCTAAGCACACCACTTTCAATAATCTTTTCAACACCTGTGAATTGGATTATACATTGGCTACTCTAAAGGGGAAATATGAGATTTTATATCGCAAATGATCACGCAGGATTCATTCTCAAAAGTCCAATTCTTGAATTTTTACAAGCTAGAGATTACGAAGTGTTTGATTTAGGTTGCCATAACCAAGCCAAAGTAGATTATCCAGATTTTGCGCATTTACTTTGCCAAAAAGTCTTAGAAGATTCCAAAAGTTTTGGTATCTTAATTTGTGGTAGCGGAATTGGAATGAGTATTGCTGCAAATCGATTTAAGGGAATCCGAGCAGCACTTTGCTATGAACCTTATAGTGCTGCTATGAGTCGCAAACACAACGATGCTAATGTCTTATGTTTAGGGGCTAGAATGATTGGAATAGATATGGCAGAAGCAATCTTGCAAAGCTTTTGTCAAAGCCAATTTGAAGGTGGTAGGCATCTACAAAGAATAGAAAAATTGTAAGGGGGGATAAAAATGACAGGTTTTACACAATGGTTATTTTTAACAACTTTTATTCTTTTTGTTTTATTTATTGTCGTTAAAACCTTTTTTTACAAAAGTGTCGCACAAAAGGAAGAAAAAAATAGTGCCATTATGAAATTAACCCTACAAGAAGCAGAGATACTTATCCGCAAACACCAACTCCAACTTCAAAGAGCTTTAGGGAACATTGATATTTTAACCGATGAAATCACAACTTTAAGAAATGAAGTCAAAGCACTTAAGCAGAGAAACTCTCAATATAGGGTTGAAACAGAAAAATATAAAAGCAGAATCAAAGATTTAGAGCAAAAAATAGAAGCTCTACTATAAGGAGAATATATGCAATTAACAACAACGCAACAGAAATTCTTACTGCAAACTATCCGCCCTATCAAGGATTTCCCACAACCCGGAATTGTTTTTCGTGATATAACAACACTTCTTAGTAATAAAGAAGCCTTTAATCTACTCATCAATCATCTAAAAAACTATTACCAATCTTATGAAATTGACTATATTGCAGGGATTGAAAGTCGTGGATTTATTTTTGGCACTCCTTTAGCCTATGCTCTCAATGTTGGCTTTATCCCCATTAGAAAAAAGGGCAAACTTCCCTACACAACAATATCTGAAAAATATTCTTTAGAATATGGCTTTAGCGAAATTGAAATCCATATTGATGCTTTCAAAAATGAGAATTAAAACCATACGCCAAAAGTTTTGCTCATCGATGATTTACTTGCCACTGGAGGAACTGCCTATGCAGCTGCTAATCTCATTAAAAAGGCAGGGGCTAATTGTATAGAATGTTGTTTTATTATTCATCTTAAAGACTTAGAAGGAGAAAAGAAACTCCAAAGACTCTGCCCTATTTATAATGTTCTAAGCCTATAACTATAAACTAAGATTCTAAACTCTCTTGAAGAGAGTTTAGATAAACTACTTATAGAGTTTCTTTAAGTTTTTAGCAAAATCCAAAAGATTTTTATCCCACGGTGTTTGTAAAGGCGAAAAATAGCCTAATTTTGCTCCGCTTTCTTTTGCGATAAATTCTGCTGCTTTTATAGAGAATTCAGGTTGTGCGAAAATAATTTTTAAATCTTCTTGTTTAACTACCTCAACCACTTCCATCATATCTTTAATTTTAGGTGTTTTACCCTCAACCTCAATAGAAACCTCTTCTAATCCATAATCTCTAGCAAAATAACCCAACATTGGATGAAAAACAACAAATTTTTGATTTTTAGGCAAAGTAGCTAAAGTCTCCTTTATCTCTTTGTCAAGATTATCAATATCCCGAATAAGTGCCTGATAATTAGACTGGTAATCCCCTTTAGGATTCATTGCTTTTAAACCTTTATAGATATTTTCTGCAATAATTTTTGCATTAAGGGGAGACAACCAAATATGCGGATCACCACTTTCGTGAGAATGATGAGAATATTCTTCATCGTGATTGTGAGAAGCTTCTTCGTTATGGTGAGCGTCTTCCTCATCATCGTGTTTGCCAAAATGCTCTTTATCTCCAAAATTTATAACTTCTATCCCTGCATTACTAGGATAGATTTTCATACTCTTATTTTGATTGGTAAAACGTTTAAGCCATAATTCTTCAAACTCTATCCCTATAGGAAAATAAGCTTGAGCTTTATTAACACTTTTAACATCTGAAAATTTTGGCTCAAAATCGTGCGGATTAATTCCGGGTTTCACTAAAGCTATAACCTCATATTCCTCCTTAGCGATTTTTTCTATAAATTCCTTTTGCATAGGAATACTTACAGCAATAATAGGCTTAGCCACTACCATACTTGCAAGCATTAATAAAAATATCAAAATCTTTCCCACAATTAGTCCTTTTGTTAAAATTTTATGGATTATTAAAATAATCCTAGCTATTATTATAACATAATTTTTGCGTTCATAGCTCAACTGGATAGAGCATCAGACTTCGGATCTGAGGGTTGGGGGTTCGAATCCCTCTGAGCGTACCATAGACTTTATTAAGCCACTATTATAAGATTATCACCATTTATAGCAATTCACTCTCTAATAATAAATCTTTATTTATAATATTTATTGCTTAAGTCGCATACTATTTAGCACTACCACTAATGAGCTAAGGGACATAGATAAAGCAGCAACGAGAGGTATCACAAATCCAAACATTGCTAAAGGAATCGTTAAAGCATTATAAATTAATGAAATCCATAAATTTTGCTTAATAAAGGCATAAGTCTTACTCCCTAAACAAAAAGCCTCTTTTACTCCCTCTACCTTATCATCTAAAATAACAATATCACTCACACTAATAGCTAAATCAATTCCTCCACCCATAGCAATGCCAATATCACTTTTCCCTAAAGCAATAGAATCATTAATCCCATCGCCCACCATTACAACAATTTTTCCCTCCTTGTGGAGTCTATCAACAAAATTTGCTTTATCAATTGGGCTTTGCTTTGCGTAATATTCTTTAATCCCTAAGGCTTCTGAAACTTTCCTACATACACCTTCATTATCTCCGCTTAAAAGCACTAGAGCAATACCCATTTTTCGAAGTTTTTCTAAAGCAGAAAAAGCATCTTCTTTAATGCAGTCCTCTAAGGCATAAAACCCCAAAAAGACCTGATTTTTAGCAAAACAAAAAATACTCCTATCACTTTGACTTTGATAGATTTCTTTAGGTATTACAACACCTCTTTCCTCCAAAAGTTCAAAATTCCCTCCTAAATAAATATCTTCTCCTATCTTTGCAATCATTCCTCTAGCATTAACTTGCTCTAAACTATCAAATACATAAGAAAAATCACTAGGTGGTAATATCTTTAAAACTGCTTGAGAAATAGGGTGTGAGCTTTGCTCTAAAATCTGCGCTAAAATATTTAACTCCTCCTGTGTTGCATTACTTTTAACTTTAACAACCTCTAAATTCCCTTGCGTTAGAGTTCCTGTTTTATCCAAAATCAATGTATCTACCTTAGCGATAGTCTCTAAAAATCGTGCTTCTTTAAAAAGTATCTTTTTCTCAATAGCCCTCCCCAAACCAACCAAACAAGCAATAGGAGTAGCAAGTGCTAAAGCACAAGGACAAGCAATAATAATCACAGAAATAGCTATCATTAAGGATTTATCAAAACTTGCTTCTAAATAATAAAACCAACTTAAAAAAGTGATAAATCCTAAAAAAAGCATCACCAAAGAAAAAAAACGGGCAATTTTATTAGCCTGTTCTTGGATTTGAGGGCGAAAGTTTAAAGATTCTTCAACCATATTCACAATAGAAGTCATTAAAGAATCTTTAAACTCCTTAGAGACTTGATAACGCAAAGGAGTATTTAAAACCAAAGAGCCAGATATTATCTTATCTTGATATTTCTTTTGTATAGGCAAAGATTCTCCATTTAATGCACTCTCATCACATAAAGCCTCTAAAGAAAGTAAGTTCCCATCCAAAGCAATGCGCTCACCCGGCTTTGCCTCTATAATCTCCCCAATTTTTATATCATAGACAGAAACTTCCTCTTTGTTATTTCCGCGCAAAACATTCACACTAAGAGGGATTTGCGCATTGATTCTATCCAAGCTATCAACGGCACTTTTCTTCCCTCTAACTTCTAAAAACTTTCCTATCAACACAAAAGTAACAATCATAACAACGGATTCAAAATAAGTCTCCCCACCCTTAAAACTCGCATAAATAGAATAAAGATAAGCTAAAGTTGCCCCACTTATAACAAGTAAATCCATATTAGGAGTTTTGTGTTTTAATGCAAAATAAGCCCCCCTCCAAAAAATCCAACCACTAAAAAAAAGCACCGGCGTGGAGAGTGCAAAACCTGCAATATTTAAGATATTACGCATTTGCAAGGAAATACCACTAAAATATCCAGCATATTGAGCAACAGCAATCCACATAATATTCATCATACAAAAAATTCCAACACTTAATCGTATATAATAATCCCTTTTTTGCTTTTGTGCATATTGTTCTTGCAATCTAGCATCATAAATATGCGCATCATAACCAATAGACCTAATAGCAGCAATAATTTCTGAAATTTTTATAGATTTTAAATCAAATAATAAAGTCGCTTTGTGGGTGGTATAATTAATAGAAACCTTAATAATGCCTTTTTGCCTAGAGAGTATTTTTTCATTAAGCCAAATACAAGCAATACAATGTATCTTCTCTAAAATTAAAGAAATCTCATATAAAGAATCCCTTTTAACTACATATTTATCAAAAAAAGATTGCGTATCAAAAACTTCTAAATTTTGTTCCACATTCTCAAAAGAGCGCAAAGTATTATTTCCAAGCTTATTATAAAAACCTTCCAATCCCTGCGAATATAAAAGCCTATATACTCCCTCACAACCCTTACAGCAAAAATACTTCCTCTCGCCATTAATAGTAGAAACAAAGAGAGCTTTTTCTTCAAATTCTAGTTGGCAATGATTGCATTTTTTTTTATCTTTTATCATAGAATAAAGATCATATCCACAAGTCTAATCTTGGAGCCTAATCTTGAAATTGCTTTAAAAATTTCTTCAAATTCCTCGCAGCTTGACGAATTCTATTTTCATTTTCAATAAGCGCAATACGAACATAATGATCTCCGTGATTACCAAATCCAATCCCGGGGCTAACAGCGATTTTGGCTTCTTGCAAAAGCCTTGTAGAAAACTCCATACTCCCTAAATGTTTCACACATTGGGGAATCTCTGCCCAAATAAACATACTTGCCTTTGGCATTCTCATCTTCCAACCAACTGCTCCAAAACTCTCTATTAATACTTCCATACGCCTTTGATACTTCCTAGCAATCTCTTGCACACATTCTTGACTACCATTTAAAGCCACCGTAGAAGCAATCTGAATAGGCGTATAAATCCCATAATCTAACCAACTTTTAATTTTTTGCAAAGCCCCAATTAGCTTGGTATTCCCCACCATACAACCCACTCTCCAACCTGCCATATTATAGCTCTTAGAAAGTGTATATCCCTCTACTGCAACATCTAAAGCACCCTCTACTTCAAAAATTGAGGGAGCTACATAACCATTAAAACTTAAATCCGCATAGGCAATATCATTAATGATATAAAAATGTTCTTTTTTAGCTAAAGCCACAAGTCTTTCATAAAAGCTTTTATAAACTACTATGGTGGTAGGATTATGAGGAAAATTCGTTACAACAAACTTCGGTTTTGGCATAGTATTGTGTAAGGCTTCTTCTAAAGATTTAAAATACTCCTCCTCTAAAAGCTCATAATCTTCATTCCATTTTAAGCCAAAAGTCGCAACATTCGCCCCTGCTAAAATAAAGGCATAGTAATGGATAGGATAAGCAGGTTCTGCAACAATGGCTGTATCTCCGGGATTTGTAATAGCCTGCACCAAATGCACATAACCTTCTTTAGAACCCATTGAAACACAAACTTGACTTTCTGCATCAAGCTCTATGCCATATTTACGCTTATAAGTATCCGCAATTGCTAATCGTAATTTATAAATCCCCTTACTAGCAGAGTAGCCGTGATTTTTTGGTTTTTTTGTAGCTTCGCAAAGTTTATCAATAATAAAATCTGGGGTAGCACCATCTGGATTCCCCATACTAAAATCAATCACATCTTCACCAGATTGCCGCATTTTTAACTTAATTTCATTAATGGCTGCAAAAACATACTTAGGAAGCCTTTTAATACGATCAAATTCTATTTCATCAAACATTTCTCACCCTTTAATTTAATTCTACAACCAAACCATTTTTTATTGTAAGCGGTAGATAAATATCACTTATCTTGATAAAAGCTGTATCTTTAGGAATTTTAATTTTTATTTCTTGCACCGCTTTAACTTCTTGGGAAAATATCTCTAAAACCCTTAAACTAGAATCAAAAAAAACAATTTTAGGATACCATAAAATACCATTACTAGAAGCAATCCCTAAGGTATTAGCTTGAGACACTCTATACCAATATTCCCCCGATAAATTAGCCTGCTCTCTTTTCTCATTAGGATTTAGCAAAACCGCCTTTGGATATTGAAACTTCTCTTCTTTAATTTCATAAACCCATTGACCAAGACTCTGTTTTTCAATCTTTAAAGCCATATAACCATACTCTCTCAAACGTTCTTGCAACAAAACAGGATCAATAGCATATTCTGTATCCATAGAAAGAATAAACTTATAAGACTTATCATCAAGCGCACTCTGCTTAACAAGAAAATAGTAATATCCCATTGTGCCTAAAATATCATACAAAGCACTAGTAAAAGCCATAGGATTCCCAGCGATTTCAAAAGATATTTCAAGCTCCATAGGAGATGCAAATACCAATTTTAACAACCCATTTTGTTTTAAAACTTGAGAGATCTTATACACATTAGGATTCCCATCCCCATCCATAAATTCTGATTGATTTTTAAAAAGTCTTTGGATAAATTTCTGATTAATTTTATAATCTTGCACTCCAAGCAAGGCAATAATATGATAATCCACACTCTTAGGATTAGCAAAAAGAATTCCAACACCTAATAATAGGGTTAAAACAATCTTTACTACCACCCCATACCCCCATTGTATTGTCTGTATTGTGTATTATTAATTTCGCTAAAATTTCCCTCATCATCAACATAAAACCGCATCTTATCTGCTAAATTATATTGTAAAACCTCCTGATTATTATCAACCTCTAGCATTCCATGCCCAGTGATAATAGTTTGTGGTCTTGTTGTATCAATTTCTAAGGTTTTATCTGTCATTAAAGACATTTTTTGTTTAGTATCTAAATAAATAATCCCTACCCATATATTAGAGAGGGGTTTAATTTCTACTTTTTTAGGAGTTATAGCCTCCTCATTAGATTGCATTTCCTCATCAAGAAAAGCAGAAGTGGATAATTCCTCTCCCTTTACTTCTAAAGAATCTTGTGAATAATAAGTAGAGGAAGAGGTATCAGGTTGCGTATTATTTTCATTCAAAGTTACCGAATCTACCGATGTTATATTTTCTTCACTATTACCTAATAAGGCATTTTCAAACTTTACTTCTTGAGAGAAAATGAAATTAGAATAAATATAAAATCCAACACCTACAATAAGCAAAATAAAGCCTATAATAAACCAGACTTTCATTGAGCTATTTGGCGCAACAGCCTCGTGCGTTATTTTGACATTAATAGCTCTTGTTAATTCCTCTTCTTGATAAACTCCACTTGCCCAAAATTCATTATAATCCTGAACCCATTTTTGTAATTGGATATTATACTCTCTCTCTAAAATTTTAATAAGCCCTATAGTCGTTGCCCTATCTTTTAAATTTTCAAAATTTAAATTTAAAATATCCTCTATCTTGTTTAACGCCATATGCGTATTTTTAGCAATTTCCCTAGCACCAATTTGTCTTAATTTATCCAATTCTTCCATTTATAATCCTATCTATTAAAATCGCACCCGCTGTGCTTACATTTAAAGAATCAAATTCCCTCTTCATAGAGATTGTTAAAATACAATCCATTTTATCAATAATCCTCTTAGAAAGTCCTTGATTCTCACTCCCTAAAAACAAAGCCTTTTTATGAGATACACTCATAACTTTTTTACTGCCTTGCATATCTGCCCCATAGAGAGTAAAACCTGCCTGTTTTAGTTCATTAGCGACATCTAAGGGATTATATACTACACAAAAAGGCATCTCTAAAAATGCCCCTGCACTTGCTCTTAATACCCCCTCTTGTTTAAAACTCTTAATACCACAAATCACGATACAATCTACACCTAAAGCATAAGATGTTCTAACAATAGACCCAAGATTCCCAACATCACTAATCCCACACAAAACAACAATAAAATTCATTTCTTTCACAGAAACAAAATCTACGAACTCCAAAGGAGTAATGTCTAATAAATACCCTTGATGATTCCCTCCTTTAGCCAAAGCTTGTGCCTTTTTAGCATCTAATTTAAAAATAGGCTTATTAAGGCTTTTTAATAAGCAAAAAAAACTTTTATCCACCTCTTTAGCTAAATAAATACTTTGGACACTATGGGGAGATTTTGATACGATTAATCTTACAACTTGTTTCCCATAAACTATCATACTACAACGCTTCTTTGCATAATTCCTCATAAATTTCTTTAATACTTTTATTGGTTATTCTTGCTAGAATCTTTGCCTTAACTTTGGGAGGAATATCTAAGGAATAAACCTCTTCTTGCGTTAAATATTTAACTTCCTCACTGATATTTGGCTTAATAACCATTACCCACTCACCCTTAATAGACTTTGTGCAGAAACTTTTATAAATCTCTTGTATCTCACCATAAAAAATATCTTGATATTTTTTGCTAAGTTCCTTGCCTAAAAATACCTCTAAATGCGGATTTATTGTAGATAAAATCTCTAAGCTCTCTAAAAGCCTATGAGGGGATTCATAAAGCACAAGAGGATAAGGGCTTTTTAATGCTTTATAAAAAAATTCAATTTTCTCTCTTTTTTTATGCGGAGGAAATCCCAAAAAACTAAACTCCCTTTGCACCAATCCACTAAAAGCAACGCCCAAGGTTAAAGCACTCACACCACCTAAAACATCATAAGGAATAGAATTTTGTTGTAAAAATCTCACAAGTTCCACACCCGGATCACTAATACAAGGCATTCCAGCATCACACAAAAAGGCAATATTTTGGTTAAAAAAATCCAAAGGAGTATTGTTTAAAAATTCTAATTGATTATGGCTATGGAAAGAAAAATATTGATACTCTAAAACTTCTTTTAAAAGATTGCGTTCCCTTAAAAGCGAAATAAGTTTTTTAGTAACTCTTGTATCCTCACATAATAGAACTTTGCAAGATTGCAAAGCTTTTAGAGTGCGTAAGGTGATATCTTCTAAATTCCCTATTGGGGTTGAGATAAAAGTTACCATAGCCAATAAGGTTTATTTAAGATTATATCTTTGCTTAAATTTCTCCACTCTTCCAGCAGTATCTACAACTTTATCAGAACCTGTATAAAAAGGATGGCAAAAAGAAGAAATATCAATTCTTAACTCACTCTTGGTGCTCATCACTTCAATTTCTTTTCCACTTGTAACACAAGTAACTTTGCAAGGGACATATTCTGGATGAATTCCTTTTTTCATAATAAACTAACCTTCTCTTAAAATTTTAAAATAAGCCCTTATTCTACTTAAAAAATCATTACAGAACTTTTAAATTTTATTCTTTTATAGCCTTATTCTTGCTAGAATCCCCATTTAAACTTAAGATTGGAGACAAACAATGCCTATTACACCACGTACACTTAGTGGATTTAAAGATAGACTCCCCAAAGAAGCCTATGCAAAATCACAAATGCTAAAAAGCATTGTTCATAGCTTTGAAAAATTTGGTTTCTCTCCCATTGAAACACCCCATTTAGAGTATGCAGAAATCCTACAAAAACAAGGAAGTGATGAAATCCAAAAGGAAATGTATCATTTCAAAGATCACGGGAATCGCGAAGTTGCTTTAAGGTTTGATTTAACACTTCCTCTAGCGCGTTTTATCGCACAATATAAAAACACCTTAGGCTTACCCTTTAAACGTTATTGCATAGGCAATGTGTTTCGTGGAGAGAGAGCGCAAAAAGGTCGTTATAGGGAATTTACACAATGTGATTTTGATTTTATTGGCACTACAAGTCTTGGTAGCGATTTAGAAATATTAGAGGTTATCTATCAAACACTAAAAGACTTGAAAATACAAAACTTCACTATTTATATTAATCACCGCAAAATTTTCAATGGATTATGCGAACACTTAAATGCCAAAGAATATGTTAATGATATTTTACGCATTATTGACAAAATTGACAAAATAGGAGAAGAATCTGTCAAGAGTGAATTAGAAGAAAATACATCTTTAAGCGAAGAACAAATCCATATTCTTCTTGATTTTATCGCTAAAAAACAAACTTCCAATACCGTTAGTTTATTGCAAGAAATACAATCTTACAAATCTCTAAATTCTGATTTAAAAGAAGGCATAGAAGAGCTAGAATCCCTCTGTTCTTTACTCTCTTTAGTGATACCTGAAAGCTTTTATGCCATTAATTTATCCATCGCAAGAGGGCTTGGATATTATACAGGCATTATTTATGAAACCATACTTAAAGATTTGCCCTCTTTAGGTTCAGTTTGTTCTGGAGGAAGATATGACAAACTCACACAAAACTTCACCAAAGAGGAATTAAGCGGTGTAGGAGCAAGCATAGGACTTGATAGGTTATTAGCGGGATTAGAAGAATTAAAGCTTATAGATTCTAAAGAATCTCCTGCTAATTTACTCATTATCCCTTTATGCACTCTAAATTATGCCTATAAAACCGCAAAAACATTAAGGGATTTAGGGCTAAAAGTAGAAGTCTATCCAGAGATTACCAAAGCAAAAAAAGCTTTCACATACGCCAATAACAAAAATTACCAATGGGTTATGATTTTAGGAGAGGAAGAGCAAGATGAGCAAAGTTATTCCCTAAAAAATATGCAAAGCGGAATCCAAGAAAAATACACATCTATCCAAGATATTTATAAAAAACTCTATAATAACTCTTAAGCCTTATAAAGTAGCAAATAATCCAAATCTACCGCAATGCTTATCCCTACGATAAGAAAAATACTCTAAAGAGCAACAAGTGCAATGGGGGTTAATCGTAATGTTTTTATCTTGCACACCTTTTTCCTGCAATTGCTCTTTTAATACCTCCAATAAATCCAAATAGATTTTATCACCCTTAACAATCTTACCTTTTAATAAGCTCTCATCCCTAAAAACTTCTTCCCCAACCTCATAGCAACACGACCTAATCGAAGCTCCAACATAAACAGAAATATTTTCTATGGAACTTTGATATTTTTCTTTAAGCATTCTTAATCCCTCTAGCACAATGCCCTTCTCTATACCTACTCTACCACCGTGTATCAATACTAAAACCTGCTTTTGACAATCAAAGAGTAAAATAGGGTTACAATCTGCAACCATAATCATCCCTACAATGCCTTTTTTATCAATTAAAATCCCATCGCCATCGCCCAAAAATCCTCCCGATTTAGCCTTGATGATTTTAGAACTATGGATTTGGTTTAAATAAGCTAGATTTTCAAGTGTATAATCCATCTTTAAAGAATTTTGGCGATTTTCTAAAACCTCCTTTTGGGTATTATTCCCAGCGTGAAAAGCAATATTAATATGTGGTGGGCTAAACCAAAAATTCAAAATAATTCCTTTTAACTACTCATTAGCCCCCCCCCCCACTCAATAGAATATTTTTCGTAATTTTGCATAATTTTGCAAACACCTTTAGAAATATCAAGCAAGGGATTGGGGGATAAATTAATCTTTATTTTTAATTCTTCTTCCAAAAACTCTTTCAACCCATCAATAAGTGCCATTCCACCTGTAAGGATTGCCCCATCCTCTATTAAATCAGGAGCAATTTGGGGGGGTGCTTTATTAATAGAGTCTAAAACGACTTCTTTGATTTTATAAATTCCGTTTAATACAATACCCCTTAGTTCATTAAGGTTTAATTCATAAGAAATAGGCATTCCATTCACCAAATCTTTAACAGCAATATTAATAATAGGATTATCCCCAAAAACATTGATCTGCCGCTTAATGCTTTCAGCCATTTCTTTACTAATGCCAATGTTTTTATTATACCTACAATATTCCACCAAGGCATAATCAATAAAATCTCCAGCTTCTTTTGTAAAAGAGCTTGTAATAAGCCCACCTAATGAGATAATACTAGTCTCTACCAATCCCCCTCCGACATCTATAACCATCCTAACTCTTGCAGCACTAATATCAAGCCCAGCACCTACGCTTGCACTAAAGGGATCTTCGATTAAAAGCACTTCTTTAGCTCCAGCCAACATTGCCGCTTCGTGCAAAGAATGTCTTTCCACTTGTGTAAGATTTTGGGGGATACTAATCCCAATTCGCGGAGCTAAAGAACCTTTTTTTGCTGATTCAATTATGGCATTCATAAAAATAGTTGTTGTTTTAAAATCACTAACTGCACCGTGAAGTAAAGGATTTACGACTTTAATATTACTAGGATTGCGACCTAGCATTTTTTTGGCTTGATTACCCATACAAATAACACGAGGAGATTCGTATTGTTCTTCTAATGCAATACAAGTTGCTTCGCAAAAAATTACTTTATCTAAGGTATTCCTAACAACTGTATTAACCGTCCCTAAATCTACTGCAATATCATTTCTCTCAAAAAATGCCATAAAGTCTCACAAACTTAAAATTTTTCACATCATACCAAAACAAAGATAAAAATAGAAAATTTTAAGATTATCTTTGAGAGCTTTGCTATAATAACGCTTTTATAAGGATTTTAAAATGATTTTATTTAGTATTTACGCAATTTTTTTTACATTACCTAAAATACTTCTTTCTTTATTGCAATTAAACTTCTTACACTCCAAACAACACCAACAACCCTATATTTTAGATTCACAATCCTTTAAAAAAGCCGCACAATACTCCATAATAAAAGAAAAAATTTCTCTTATTTCTGGTATTTTTGACTTAATTATTTTTGGGTGTTGGCTATTTTTTGGTTTAGCTCTCTTAGAATCTCTATTGTCTTTTAACGCTCTTTTACAGAGTGTTTTATTCCTTTTAGTATTCCTTATCTTACAAAGTCTTCTATCCCTCCCCTTTGAAGCCTATCAAAAACTTGTAATTGATAAAAAGTTTGGTTTTTGCAAAGGAGAGATAAAGCTTTTTATGAGTGATACCCTAAAATCTCTCTTGCTTTTAATCCTAATAGGAGGAATCTTCCTAACAATTTCTAGTTGGATTATCTTAAACATTCCATTATGGGAATTCTATATCTTTATGGTTGTGGCTATTTTTATAGTCAGCGCAAATCTTTTCTACCCTACTTTTATCGCACCAATTTTTAACAAATTTACTCCCTTAGAGAATCCAAACTTACAACTTGCCATCCAAAACCTCCTTTGTCAAGTAGGCTTTAAATCTAATGGGGTTTTTGTTATGGACGCCTCCAAAAGAGATGGTCGATTAAATGCTTATTTTGGAGGCTTAGGAAAAACAAAGAGAGTAATTTTATTTGATACACTTTTAGAAAAAATCTCTCAAAACTCACTCCTTGCTGTGTTAGGACACGAGTTAGGGCATTTTAAACATTTTGATGTTTATAAAATGATGGTGTTAATACTTAGCTTCTTTGCACTTTTATTACTCATTATCGCTAACTTACCACAAACACTTTTCCTAGAAGCAAATATATCGCCAAGTCCCCACGCATTAATTGCGTTTTTAATTCTCCTAAGCTCACCTATTGGATTTTACTTTACGCCTATTATGAGCTATTTTAGTTGCAAGAATGAATTTAATGCCGATAAATTTGGTGCTAATCTAACAAGTAATGAAGACTTAGCCCAAGCACTTTTGGTGCTTGTAAAAGAAAATAATTCCTTTCCCCTCTCTCATCCTTTATACATTAAATTCTACTATACCCACCCTCCTTTAATGGAGAGACTTAGGGTGCTCCATTGTGAGCATTTAGCTATGACCTCTTAAATGACTATACAAGAAGCCATTATCTTTGGGACAAAAAAACTCCATTTCTTGGAGCGTCCAACCCTAGAATCAGAGATTCTCCTAGCTTTTGTCCTAAAAAAACCTAGAATCTACCTGCATTCACATAGTTTTAAAAACATTAACCCTTTTGAGGAAGAGCATTTCAAACGATTAATTTTGCGGAGAGAGAACTTTGAACCCATTGAATATATCACCGAAAAAGTAAGTTTTTATGGACAAGAATTTTATATTTCTAATGGTGCTTTAATACCAAGACCAGAAACAGAGATTCTTGTAGATGTTGCTTCTCATATCATTCAAAGCAAAAACTGCCAAAGTATTGCAGAAATTGGAGTTGGAAGCGGAATTATTAGCATTACCTTAGCCCTCTTGCATCAAAATAAATCTTTAGAATTCCACGCTAGTGATATTTCTCCAGAAGCCCTTTTTAATGCCTATGTTAATATCCAAAAATTTAATCGCTCTAATATTGCTTTATATAATAGCCCCTTTTTAGATTTTAATACTCATCAACACTTTGATTTACTGCTCTCCAATCCCCCTTATATCAAAAATAAAACTACTCTGCCAAAACCTTTATCTTTTGAACCACCACAAGCTCTTTTTGGGGGAGATAGAGGCGATGAGATACTCCATAAAATTATTCTTATAGCCAAAGAAAGAAATATTCCTTATGTTGTCTGCGAAATGGGGTATGACCAAAAAAATAGTATTATGGCTTTCACAAAAAATCTTGCTTTAAAAAAATTAGAATTCTATCAAGACTTAAGTGGATTGGATAGAGGGTTTATTATAGAGTTTTAATGGCATATTTTATGCCTATTTGCATTGAAAATTTATTGATTGGTTCGCATATTGACTATTTATTTTATTCCAAAACATATTCATACAACAAGATTTCATACTTGTTGTATGTTTGGCTATTAAAGAATTATTTGATTTCTTTAATGAAAGCATCTTTATTAATTCTTCCTTTAACTTCTTCTAAATGTTTTTGAGCCTCTTGCTTACTATTAAATGGACCAATAAGCAGACGATTATTATTACCAGCTTGTTGCATACGATAACTCCAATTCATCTCTTTAATAACGCCTAAAACCTGCTTATTAGGGGATGCTTTAAAAGCTCCAGCTTGAATATAAAAGCCTTGTGTTGCTTCAACACCTTGTAATTGTGGATTATTAGTTTGGATATTCTTAAAACTATCCACGGGTGTTTCTTTAGCCTGTGGAGGAGTTTGTGGAGGAGTTGAATCTTTTGGCTTTTCTACCTTAGGAGGTGTTGGGTCTTTAGGTGGATTGTTTGGAGGTGGAGGCAAAGCCTGTTGCTCCTTTTGTCTAGCTTTAATTTGATCAATAATTCTTTGGAATTGCTCATCAGAATTAGTGGTTTGTTGCTGAATAGGGACTTGTCCAAAATCTTGAGATGGTTGTGTAGTTTGCTGCACTGCTGATTTTTCAACATTTTCTAAAGGTTTTTGTATTCCGATATTTTGTCGCTTATCTCGCGCATCACTTTGTAATAGATAAATAATAAAAATCACAATGGCAAAGACAATAATACCAATGGCTACTAATAAAATAACTTTTTTGCTTTGGCTTTCTTTAATCTCCTCATCTTCTGACTCTGTAAGCAATAAATCATCAAGCTCTAACTCTTTTTCTTCTTTCTCTTTTTGTTGTTCTTTTTCTTCTTGTTTTTCTTGTTTTAATTCTGTCATTTTCAATCCTTTTACATATATCTTGACCAAGAAGCTCCACGTTCTTTATTATAAACATTATAAGGGATTACTAAAATATTAAAACTCCTAGGCACATCAATAGAAGGGAACATTTTCCATTCTATTGGCATTTTTTGCGCTAATTTTGCGCTTAACATTTTAGCTAATTGGCAAGCTTCTTGAAAAGTCGTATGCCCCTTATGCACATATAAATGCAAATGTCCTGAAGTTTTTGATTCATAAGCAGTAAAATTGATAAAACCCTCTTCTCTTAGCATTAATTGTGCTTTATGCCAAAATCTCTCTGGGTTAAACCCATTATAATCAAATACGATATTTTCGACTTTATCACTTGCACTTACTAATGAATGGGCTATAGTAATCTCTTTTTTAAAATGGCTTTGAAGCAAACTTCTACTTAAGGGTTCTTCTACTTTCTCAAACTTGTCATAAAAAATACGTCCATTATGGTGTATTTTTTCTCCCAATCCCTTTTTATGTATCCAATAATGCGAAGTTATCATTTTAATTAACTTCAAATCCAAATCAGTGATCATTCATTTTACTCCTTTTTTACGAAGTTAAATTTAGAAAATTGCTTTAGTATAGATTGGGAATTTTATCGCAAGTTCCTTTAATTCACTTTTTATCAATGCTTGTTTTTGCGTATTTTCAATATCATCTAAGACATCAGCAATTTTATTTGCCACTATTACAAATTCCTTTTCTTTAAAACCTCTCGCACTTAAAGCAGGAGTTCCAATCCTAACACCACTTGTAACAAAAGGACTTCGTATATCCCCAGGAACAGCATTTTTATTAACGGTGATTCCCGCATTACCTAAAGCCAAATCCGCATCTTTACCGCTAAATTCTTTATCCAATAAAGACACTAAAACAAGGTGATTATCAGTGCCATCGCTAACAATCTTATAACCTCTTTGGATTAAAACTTCTGCTAAAGTTTTTGCATTAAGTTTGACCTGTTTAGCATATTCTCTCCAAGTAGGTTTTAAATTCTCTGCAAAACCGACAGCCTTTCCTGCAATAATATGCATTAAAGGACCACCTTGCATTCCGGGAAATACAGCTTTATCAATTTTTTTCGCATATTCTTCATTATTGGTAAGGATTAACCCTCCTCTAGGACCCCTTAAAGTCTTATGCGTTGTTGTAGTAACAATATCGGCATAAGGGAATGGATTGGCATATTCTCCTGCTACAACAAGCCCAGCGATATGGGCAATATCAGCCATCAAAATCGCACCAACACTTCGTGCAATCTCACTTAATCGTTTAAAGTCTAAAACTCTTGAATAAGCACTAAATCCACAAACAAGAATATTGGGTTTCACAATTTTGGCAATTTCTTCCACTCTATCATAATTAATCCAACCATCAAGCTCAACACCATAAAAGAAGCTTTGATACATCTGTCCTGTAATACTCACTTTTGCGCCGTGCGTTAAATGTCCACCGTGGCTTAAGTCCATTCCTAGAATCTTGTCATAAGGCTTTAAAAGCGCAGAATACACAGCACCATTGGCTTGAGAACCCGAATGAGGTTGGACATTAGCAAACTCGCAGTTAAAAAGCCTCTTAGCGCGATTAATGGCTAATTCTTCTATCTTATCGACAAACTCGCAACCTCCATAATAACGTTTATAGGGATAACCCTCTGCATATTTATTCGTAAGTATGCTACCCATAGCCTCCATAACGCTAGGAAAGGTAAAATTCTCACTTGCAATCATCTCTAAATGGGTATTTTGACGATTCAATTCTTGCTGTATATAATTAAAAACTTCAAAATCACTCTCTTCTAAAAAATAACTCATCATTGTTCCTTTATTTGAACTTCCTTTTTTTGGGGTTTGAGTGCTGGAAATAAAATCACATCTTTAATGCTTGGCTGATTAGTTAATAACATCACAACCCTATCAATCCCTATTCCCGCTCCAGCAGTTGGTGGCATACCATAAGAGAGGGCATTAATATAATCCTCATCCATATATTGCGCCTCTTCATCACCTGCTTCCTTAGCCTTAACCTGCATTTCAAATCGTCTATACTGCTCTAAGGGATCATTTAGCTCGCTAAACCCATTAGCAATTTCACTCCCTCCAATAAATAATTCAAATCTATCGGCAATACTAGGATTCTTATCATTAGCTCTTGCTAAAGGGCTAATGGCAATAGGAAATTCTGTAATAAAAGTGGGATTAATTAATTGATGCTCGACAAAAGCATCAAAGGCTTCGCTCTGCAATTTACCTAATTCCATTTTGGATTCTAAAGGAATATTATGCTTTAACAAATATTCATAAAGTTCCTTTTCATTAAAAACTATATCTTTAGGTATCCCACCAATTTCAATAAGAGCATCTACATAAGTGATGGTTTTAAAATCACTAAAATCAATACTATATTGATTAAAGTTTAAAACTTTTGGTAGTTTTAAAGTTTCTAATAAAGCTTCAAACAATTCTTGGATTAATACCATTAAATCCTTATAGTCTTTATACGCCCAATAAAATTCAATCATCGTAAATTCCGGATTATGGGAATGATCCATTCCCTCATTTCTAAAATTACGATTAATTTCAAAAACCGCTTCAAAACCTCCAACCACTAATCGCTTCAAGTATAATTCTGGAGCGATTCGTAAATAACGTTCCACATTAAGGGCATTGTGATAAGTAATAAAAGGCTTGGCATTAGCTCCACCGGGTATTGGGTGCATCATAGGCGTTTCTACTTCTAAAAAACCTTTTGCTTCAAAAAAATGTCGCACACAAGATACTATTTGAGAGCGCATCACAAAGCTATCTCTAACCTCCTTATTCATAATCAAATCCAAATACCTTTGACGATACCGCAATTCAATATCCACAAGTCCGTGATACTTCTCTGGCAAAGGATTAATGGCTTTAGTCAGAAAATGAAACTCTAAAGTATGCAAACTTAATTCACCCGTTTTTGTTACAAATGGAAATCCTTTTAAAGCAACAATATCTCCAACTTCAACATTTTTTTTAAAGGTTTCAAACATTTCATCAAGCTCATTTTTAGACAAATATGCCTGTAAGATACCTTCCATATCCTCTATCTTGATAAAAGCCGCTTTGCCCATTAAGCGAATAAATTTAATCCGCCCAGCTACTTGCGCACTTTGAGTAATATCTTTTTTATCCCCTTGAGTAATGGCTTGGACATATTGAAATTGTTGTAAAAAAGTATGGGTACTCATCTCCTTAGTGATACCATTGACATAAGGATTAATTCCTAGCTCTCTTAATTTTTGAGCTTTTTGAATCCTTTGTGTTATATAAATATCATCTCTAAACAATGCCACTCCTTTACTCATTTAAACCTTTAGCGGTTTGTGATGCTTCTTCTAAACTCTCTGTCTCTTCTTGAAAACCATTAAGTTTAATAATAACTGAACCTGTGCCAATCATTGCGGGGTAAAGGAAACTATTATGAGTATATTTGTCAATAAAGACTTTTACTAGTGCAATACTAGAAAGTGCATAAAAAATGATCGCCAAAATAACAAAAATCTTTAATCCTCCAAAACAAAATCCCAAAATACGATTAAAAATACCAAGAGGGGTATTTTTAATAAGTTTTTGTAAAATTTCTCCTAAAACTAATGCCCCCACCCAAATGGCAACTAATAAAATTAAAAAACCAATTAATGAAATTGCTGAAGGATTTTCAAAAGTATAAATATTTGAGCTAATCCATTGACCCACTTCTTTAGAATACATAGAACCAACATACACACCAACTACAATACCCAATAAACCAGAAATCTCTCTTATAAAACCATTAATGATCCCTCTTATGGCTAGAAGTATTATTAAAGCACCAATTATTAAATCAAAATAACTAAAATCCGCCATTGCTTTTAACCTTTTATTTAGCAAATAAAAAGTATATTCTACACAAAACAAACCTAAAAAAGGCATAATGCAAGAAATTTTAGAAATATTTTTGAGGAATTTTTATGGCAGCAAAAGAACATAGTTTTGATATTTCAGCGAAAATAGAGATTCAAGAGCTTAAAAATGCTTTTGAACAAGCAAAAAAAGAAATCAATAATCGATTTGACTTTAAAGGTGATAAAGCAAAAGAGTTACATTTAAACGAAAAAGACAAAACATTAAGCATTTTAGCAATCAGTGAAAACAAAGCAAAGACTATTAAAGATATTTTGGATTCCAAACTTATTAAACGCAATCTCTCCTTAAAAACCCTAAAAGAAATCTCCAAAGAAAACGCAAGTGGGGGCAATACAAAAATCACTTATAAAATTAATGATATTTTAGATGATAAGAGCATAAAAACACTCACTGCTACTATAAAAAATCAAAAGTTCAAAGTCCAAACACAGATTCAAGGGAATGAAATTCGTGTAAAATCTAAGGATATTGATGAATTGCAAAAAGTCATAGCACATCTTAAGGGTTTAGAATTAGAAATCACACTTTGTTTTAACAACTTTTCTTAAAAATGATAAACGCTACACTTATAGCCCCAAAAAGGCTATCGCAATCCTTAATAGGAATCTTTTGTGCTATTTGTTTTAGCGTCTTTATTTATTTAGAACATTTCTCCTTAAACTCCCCCATTGTTTCTACCCTCTTTGCCATTTTAGGGCTATTTCTTTATTTACAGCTCTCTGCTTTTGGTGGATTGGTTTGTGGAGGTTTATTAGGAATTCTTTGGTTTTATTGGATAGCCCTTAGTTTTAGGTATTATGATATTACTTATCTTATGCCCTTTATGTGGATTATCTTAATGATTGTTTATGGAATCTTATTTTTATTTTTTTGTGCTTTTAACCACTATTGGTATAAGCTCTTAATGCTTCTTTGTGGTAGCTTTATTCACCCCTTTGGATTTAATTGGTTTATTCCAGAAGCCATATTGACAACTAGCCATTTCTTCCCCTCAAAATTCATACTTTTTTTATTGCTTCTTAGCTTGGCAATTTTTTCTATACTCCTTACTAAAAAATTCTATAAAATATCGCTATTGTGGCTACCAATAAGTTTAATTTCTATTTATATACTCACACAACAACCCACAAAGCCTCAATCCTCTCTACCAAAAATCAAAACCCTACAAACTGATATTCCTCAAGACCTCCGTTGGAGTGGAGAAAATTTACAAGAAATTATAGATTCCAATCTTCAAGCTATCGCCCTTGCCATAAAAGAAAAATATGATGTGATTATTCTTCCAGAAACTGCTTTTCCCATCACACTTAATCATCATCCCAAACTCTTACAAATACTTCAAGACAAAAGTCATAAAATAACTATTGTAACCGGAGGAATTTATCAGGATGTAGAAACTTATAATAGTGCGTATTTATTTGAAAATGGAGAAATGCAAGTTTTTCACAAAGTTATTCTCGTCCCCTTTGGTGAGACGATTCCACTTCCCTCATCACTTGCTAATTTCATTAATGAACTCATTTTTAAAGGGGGGAATGATTTTACAAAAAACCCCAATACAACACCAAATTCTGCAAGGATTAACGGGCAAGACTTCCAACTTGCCATCTGTTATGAAGCAACAAGGGAGGAATACTACCAATCTTCCCCTAAATTTCTTCTAGCCATTAGCAATAATGCGTGGTTTGCTCCAAGCATTGAACCAACTCTACAAAAACTCCTTATGCTTTATTTTGCAAAAAACTATGGAACAACCATCTATCACTCTAGCAATGCTTCACCCTCTTTTATTCTTTCTCCATAGCCTCCTTTGCCCTCTCCATAAGTGCAACCTTAAGACAATTCATTTCTTCTCCCCATTCTCTCCAAAGCCCCTTTTTTTGAGTCCTTGCTTCTATTTCTAAAATTTCTAAATCCTTTAAAACATTCTCTGCGTTCGTATCAAAATACTGCACAATCGCATAACCATCCCTTACAATCTCATAATTAAACAAATTTGCCCCATTTTGCAAAAAACACCAACCATTAATATAGCCAATTCTGTATTGTTGTTCTAAAAATATTTTATTCCTTGTATAAGTCATAGCAAAATGCCGCATTTTCTTTGCACTATCTGCACTTACTGCACATTTTTCATCTTGAAACCCTCTTGCTACACTTGCTACTCCATAAAGCTGACAATAAAGCATTCCATAGTCTTTATTATAAGCACTAAATAAAGCTGGAGCATAGATAGATTTTAACAAAATCTGCAAACTAACAGGAGCTATGACACCATAGAGATTATTCCCACAAATCCATAGAATCATCAAAAATATAAAACAAGTCCTCATAATCCCTCATTAAATCTTGCGGATTCCAATAGCCCTTTAACATAAGTCGTCTTGGGATTAGAAAATACCTCCTTAGTAATTCCAGATTCTATAATTTTTCCCTTTTGCAAGACCAACACTCTCTCGCATAAATTTGCAACAACCGCTAAGTCGTGGCTAATACATAAATAACTTAAAGCATATTTTTGTGCAAGGGTTAAAAATAAATCCAATACCTGCTTTTGCGTATTTTTATCTAATGCGCTTGTAGCTTCATCTAAAATAAGCATTTTTGGCTTTAAAACCAGACTTCTAGCAATACAAACTCTCTGTCTTTGACCGCCACTTAGTTCATAAGGATAACGTTGCAAAAAACTCTCATCTAATCCTACATCATAAAGAGCTTGACAAATTTCTTTAGCAATATCTCCTTTAAAATGATGAATCTCTAAGCCCTCTTTTAGGATTTCATAAAGACTCATCTTGGGATTTAAGGTAGCAAAAGGATCTTGAAAAATCATTTGCAACATCTTTCTTTTTATTTGTAATTCCTTGCCCCTAAGCCCTAAAAAATCTTCTTTTAAAAACATAATTTTCCCACTTGGTTGCAATAGATGCACTAAAACATTAGCCAAAGAGCTTTTTCCACTCCCAGATTCCCCTATAATCCCTAAACTTTCTCCCTCTCTTAAAGTAAAATTTAACGACTTTAGAGCCTCTAATTCTTGCAATTTTTTGCCCAAAAAATTTCTTTTTAACACATAGCAAAGCTTTAAATCTTCAACCCTTAAAATCTCTTCCCCATAATCTCTGCCCTCTCTATAAGTAATTTGCAAAGATTGAAGAAGCATTTTCGTATAAGGATGTTTTGGGGTTTTAAAAATTTCTTGACTTGCACCATATTCTACAATTTCTCCCTCTTTCATAACCGCAATATTTTGCGAAATTTGTGAAATAACCCCTAAATTATGGCTAATAAACAAAATACTCAAATGGAGTTGCTTTTGTAAATCCTGCAAAAGCCTAATAATCTGTTCTTGTATTTTAGAATCCAAAGCTGTCGTTGGCTCATCAGCGATTAAAAGTTGCGGATTATTGGCTAAGGCAATAGCAATACAAACTCTCTGTCTCTGACCTCCACTTAGCTCATAGGGGTATCTTTGGAGATGAGTTTTATCAAGCTTGACCATATCCAAAAGCTCATAAAGTCTAGCTTGTAGTGCATCCTTAGAATAAAAATTATGTATCTTTAGGGCTTCTAAAATTTGTTTTTGGATTTTATGAAGCGGGTTTAAAGCACTAAGGGGTTCTTGAAAAATATAGCCTATCTTCGCCCCTCGGATAGAATACATAGCTCTTTCATTCTTTAACAAAAGATTTTCTCCTAAAAACCCTATACTACCCTCTAAAATCTGATAATCTCTAGTAAAACCCAATATGATATTACTTAATAAAGATTTACCGCTTCCAGATTCCCCTACTAATCCTAAAATCTCCCCTTTTTGCACAGATAAAGAAATATTTTTAAGTTTAAATCCCTTGAAGTTTATCGATAAATTTTGAATATCTAAAACCTTATCCATTGCTTTCCCTCAAGCTATCCCGTAATCCCTCCCCAATAAATACCAATAAGCATAATAAAAAACTCAAAACAAAAAAACCACTCAATCCAAGCCAAGGTGCATTAAGATTATTTTTTCCTTGTGATAAAATCTCTCCCAAACTCGCACTAGGGGGTGGCAATCCAAGCCCTAAAAAATCAAGAGATGCAAGTGTAACAATACTCCCGCTCAAAATAAAAGGAATAAAAGTTACAACAGCCACAAGTGCATTTGGCATAATATGCCAAAAGATAATACGAAAATCCCCTGCTCCTAATACCTTAGCTGCTTTGACATATTCAAGATTCCTTGCCTTTAAAAATTCAGCTCTCACAAAAGGCACTAAAGTAATCCAAGAAAAAAACAAAACCACACAAAGTATCGTCCAAAAATTAGGCTCTAATAAACTTGAAAGAATGATTAAAACAAACAAAATAGGCATTCCACTCCACACTTCTATGAATCTTTGCCCCAATAAATCAATTTTCCCGCCATAATACCCACTAATAGCCCCCACAATAAAGCCAATGATAGAACTTAATGCCGTTAAAATCAGACCAAATAAAATGGAGGTTTTCAACCCATAAAGCAATCGCGCAACGACATCTCTACCTAAATCATCCGTGCCTAAATAATTCTTAGAATCAGGAGGGGTTGGAGGGGGAGAGCTAAGAGAGTAAATCACATTATCATAGCTATAAGGTATCAATGGCATTATCATAAAGCCCTCTTTTCTAATCAAATCCTGCACATAAGAATCCCTATAATCAGCTTCACTCAAAAAATCTCCCCCAAAGGCTGTTTCTGGATAAACCTTAAAGATAGGAAAATAACTCTCTGCTTTATAATAAACAAAAAGGGGTTTGTCATTGACAATAAATTCAGCACCAAACGATAAAAGACATAAAATCCCAAAAATCCATAAAGAAATATAAGCTCTTTTGTTTTTCTTAAAAGCTTGGAATCTTCTTAATACCATATCTCCTCTTTTTCTCACTCATTCATTTTATCAAAGTGGATTCTAGGATCAATCACCCTATAAAGCAAATCATTTAACAATACAACAACTAAACCCAATAAAGTAAAGATATACAAACTCCCAAAAATCACAGGATAATCCCTTGTAATAATAGACTCATAGCCCAATAACCCAAGTCCGTCTAAAGAAAAAATAATTTCTACCAACAAAGAACCTGTTAGGAATATCCCAAGCAAAGTCGAGGGAATCGAGGAAATTACTAATAGCATCGCATTCCTAAAAACATGCCTATACAAGACTTGGGATTGACTTAAACCCTTTGAGAGTGCCAATCTTACATATTGTTTATGAATCTCTTCTAAAAAAGAATTTTTGCTCAATAAGCTTAAAGTTGCAAACCCTCCTATACTTAGAGATAGCACAGGCAAAGTAATATGCCAAAAATAATCTTTAATTTTCTCTAATAAACTTAAATTTGCAAAATCATCGCCAACAATACCTCTTAGAGGAAAGAAACTCCAATAACTCCCTCCTGCAAATAAAATAATCAAAAGTAGAGCAAACAAAAAAGTAGGAATCGCATTGCCAATAATAACGATAATGCTCGTGATGTTATCAAAGGGCATTCCATTATTTACAGCCTTTTTAATCCCTAAAGGGATAGCAATGAGATAAATTAATAAAGAACTCCAAAACCCCAAAGAGAGGGAAACGGGTATTTTTTGTAAAATCAATTCTACAACAGAGGTATTTTTATAAAAACTCTCCCCAAAATCAAACAATAAATATTTTTTTAGCATCAATAAATACCGCTCACCTAAAGTTTTATCAAAACCATAAAGCGCATTAATTTTAGAAAGCATTTCAGAATCTACGGCTTCTTTTTTATAACTAAATCCCCCCATTGAAGTTTCACCCTGCAAAACATTATGCTCTATTTTAGAAAGCATTTGTTCCACAGGACCTCCTGGTGCCATTTGAACGATAAAAAAATTCAAAGTCATAATTCCTAGCAAAGTAGGAACAATCAAACATAAACGTTTAAAAATATAAATCCACATCTTTATCGCCTAAAACTCGGATATTCTTTTTGTAATTGCTCGAATTTCTCGTGATTAACCCACCAAGTTTCAAAACCAACATCATAAATAGGGGTAGTAGTTGGATGCTCTAAAAACTCCCAATAAGCTAGACGAAAACCTTTGCTATGAAAATGAGGAATCACATAATAATTCCATAGCAATACTCTATCTAATGCCCTAACATAAAGCAATAATTCTTGATAATTCTTAACATTAATGATTTTTTGGATTAAATCATCAATCACTAAATTTTCTATCCCTGCATAATTATAACTCCCTTTTTCTCTAGCAGCTTTAGAACCCCAAAAAAAACTTTGCTCATTACCCGGAGATAAACTCTGTGGAAAAACCGCCACAATCATATCAAAGTCAAATTCCCTTAAACGATTGAGGTATTGACTAATATCTACGACTCTAATCTTCATATCAATACCAATTTTAGCTAAGTTTTTAGCAAAAGGAATAGCCACTCTCTCCATCGCAGGAGATACTAATAAAAGCTCAAAAACAAAAGGTTTGTCTTCTTTGGTATAGAGTTTTCCATTTTTGTAATACAAACCAGCTTCTTTTAGGAGACTTTGAGCCTTTTTTAAATTCTCTCTATTCTCTCCTATTCCTGTTGTAGTAGGTAAAACAAAGCTATGGGTAAAGAGCTTAGAGGGCAATTGGTTTTTATATTTCATAAGTATTTGCAACTCTTGACCTATGGGTATCCCAAGACTTGCAAAGGCAGAATTATCAAAATAACTTTTAGTTCTTGTATATTGGTTTAAAAAAAGATTTTTATTGCTCCATTCAAAATCAAAGGCGAGATTAAAGGCTTCCCTTACTAAAACATTTTGAAAAATTGGCTTTCTTAAATTAAAGAAAAACCCCTGCATACCACTAGGCAAAAAATGCGATATTTCCTCTTGAATAATATTTTTATTTTTTAATGCCACCCCTTGATAACCATTAGCCCAATTTTTAGCAGACATTTCTAAGCGATAATCATATCTTCCGGCTTTAAAGGCTTCTAGGGCTACTAAATCATCTTTATAATAATCATAAGTGATCGTATCAAAATTAAAGTATCCAATACGAGTAGGATGATTTTTTGCCCAATAATTCTCTACGCGTTTATAAGTAATACTCCGACCTGCAATAAATTTTTCGATTTGATAAGGACCGCTACCTAAAGGAATCTTTAAAGGATTCTTAGAAATAGCCTCTGCATAATAATGCTTTGGTAAAACAGGTAAATCCCCCAAAATAAGGGCTATTTCTCTATTTTGCGTATTACTAAAATCAAATCTAATAGTATATTTATCTATAATCTTTACGGATTTAACATCTGCATAATATTGATTCATTACAGGATTATCACCCCTTGCAATAGTATAAAAACTAAACTCTACATCCAAAGCAGTAACTTCTTCTCCATCATTAAATCTTGCATTTTTATTGAGATGAAAAATCACAAAACTATTGTCCTCTGCCCTCTCAATCCTCTCTGCTAGAAGCCCATATTGGCTACTTGGCTCATCAAGTGAGCGAATCATTAAGGTATCATAAAGCTTATTAAGACCCTTAGCTGGAGTTCCTTTTAATAAAAAATCATAAAAGCTATCATAAGTGCCAATGGCATATTCCTTGATATGCCCACCCTTTTTAGCCTTTGGATTTACATAATCAAAATATTGTAAATCCTTATACTTCACTTCTCCATTAATAGCAAAAGCATTACTACTATAAGTATCTGCTAATAGCAATAGTTGAAAGCTTATGAAAAATATCAAAAAGACTCTATAACGCATTCTTTTAGATTCTTCCTATATCATAAAGTTGGATAATTCCGCAAACTCTACCTTCTTCCATTACGACTAATTCTTTAATCTTATGTGAAACCATAAATTCTTCAGCTTCTATAGCCATCATCTCACTTTCGATAATCTTTGGATTAGCAGTCATAATCTCACTTGCTAAGGCATTAAATCTTCCCTCTGCCATAGCCCTCCTTAAATCCCCATCGGTAATAATTCCTACTAATTTCTGATTATCCAATATCAAACACACACCAAGCTTTTTGCTCGTCATTTCAATCACTAAATCTTGAAATGTAGCATCAGGGGAGACAATAGGCAAATTCTTATCTACCATTACATCTTTAACTTTTGTAAGCAACTTCCTCCCTAGACTACCACCGGGATGAAAAAGCGCAAAGTCTTCAGGTTTAAAGTCTCTAGCCCTCATTAATGCTACGGCAATAGCATCTCCCATAGCCAAAGTTGCTGTTGTTGAGGAAGTAGGAGCAAGTTGCAAAGGACAAGCTTCTTGTTGTATAAAAATATTTAAAAAATAATCCCCTTTTCTTGCTAAGGTTGATTGCCCATCTCCACTCATAGCTATCAATAAAATCCCTCTTCTCTGAATAACAGGGATAAGACGCAATATCTCCTCACTCTCCCCAGAATTTGAAATAGCAAGCAAGGCATCTTCTTGCCTTAACATTCCTAAATCCCCGTGTAATGCCTCTGTTGGGTGAATAAAAAAACTAGGTGTTCCTGTGCTAGCCAAAGTAGCAGCAATTTTTGCGCCAATATGTCCTGATTTGCCAACTCCAGTAATTACCAAACGCCCTTTAAGCTCTAAAATACAACGAATGACTTGATTAAAGTGTTCATCTAAATGTTCTTTTAAATACAAAATAGAATTTGCTTCAATATCAAAAACTCTTTTTGCAATTTCCTTAAAATCTTGCATTTTATCTCCTATAACAACATAGCACCAATAACGCCACCGATAATAAGCGGGATATTATACATTAAAAATGTTGGCACACAAGTATCCCAAATATGGTTATGTTGGCTATCTGCATTTAATCCTGAAGTAGGACCTAAAGTGCTATCAGAAGCTGGACTTCCTGCATCCCCCAATGCTCCAGCAATGCCAACTAACAAAATAATGGCATTACTGCTAAAACCAAGCTCCAATGCTAAAGGGCAATAAATAGCAGCAATAATAGGAATCGTCCCAAAAGAAGTTCCAATCCCCATAGTGATTAATACCCCAATACCAAGCATTATTAAAGCGCCACCCAATTTGCTATCAGAGAGTGAAACAGCAAAATCCACTAAAGATTGAATATCACCTGTTTCTTTTAAGACATTAGCATAACCAGCTGCTACAAGCATAACAAAGGCAATAAAAGCCATCATTTTAAAGCCATTCTCCATCACTTCATCAATCTCATTCCATTTAATTGCGCCTAATAATATCATTACCAATAAACCCAACATACCCCCTAGAGGCAAAGAACTCATAAAAACTTGCACAATAAAAGTCGTTATAGCACCTAGTAAAACACCAAAATCACGAATCTGCATCTTTGGATTTTCTAATGTTTTTAGGACATTCTCCTTTAAAAAAGTCTCTTGATACTCTCTTGGCTTTCTATAAAAAACAAAAATCCCCAACAATAATCCAATGAGCATACTAAGCCCACCTATCCACATTACACTCCCAATATCATACAAGCTTACACTAATGCCATTTTGCATTAGCTGATCCCTTAAAATCGTATGAAAAATCAAACCAAATCCAACGCTTAAGCTTACATAAGGAGCTTTTAAACCAAAAGTCAAAGCACAAGCTACCGCTCTTCTATCAATCTTTAAACGATTCATCAAAGGTAAAAGAGGAGGAATTAAAAGAGGGATAAAAGCAATATGCACAGGGAGTAAATTTTGTGAAAAACAAGCAAAAAAGGCGATAGATAGACAAAACATTGAGCGTCTATTTTGAATAAAATTAGCAATGTAGTAAATAAAAATTGTCGTAAGATTACTTTTTGCAATGGCACTAGCAATAGCACCTAAGAGAATATAGCTTAAAGCCGTTTCTAAATTTCCTGCCATTCCCTCAATCAATAAATAAATACTTTTATCAAACCCTAATCCAGAAATAAGTCCTGCACTAAGGGCTGAAAGCAAAATCGCTAAAAGCACATTTAAACGCAATAGACACAAAAAACTCATTAATAAAATTGAAATAACAACTGCATTACCTAACATTTCTTCCCTTAAAAGAACTTATTAAATTGGATTTTATACAATCTCTATCTATTCTTTATTCTAAAATAAATAAATTATTCCTCTGTTTTAGCATCTTGTGCTTGGGTTTGTATAACTTTGCCCCACATCATTTTATATTTTCGTTTCAAAAACTCAATCTCTTCTTGTGCGGCTTTTAACTGCTCTCTTAAAATCGCAATAGTTTTTTTGTCATCTTCATAGACTTCTTGAGTGTTAAAAAGGGCATCTTTTAGAAATTGATTCTCGCTTTTTACACTAGAGATAGTTTCTTCTTTAGAACTCACAACCTTCTCGTGCAAACTCAAAATCGTCCCAATGGTCTTCTGCACAAAATCTCCATCAATGTCCCCACCCTCACTTTGTTCAACCATCACAGCATTGCTAGAAGTATGCACCAATGCTTTAGCGTTAGCATCAATTAAAAACTCTCCATTTTCTTGTCGGCTTTTTAATTCACCCTTAGCAACCATTTCTAAAACTTTCTCTTTGCTTAAATGAGCAATCTCCACAAATTCATCAATCTTAATCCAAGTTTCCATAAATTTTCCTATAATATCACTTCAATATCTGCAGAATCAAGTTCAACATTTTTAGCCTTCATCACTCTATCTTCTTTAAGCTTTCCCTCTAATTCTGCATTATTTAAAGCCAAAATCTGCATCGCAAGATAAGCACTATTAATTGCCCCTGTTTTCCCTAATGCAACGGTTGCAACAGGCACACCAGAAGGCATTTGCGCAGTTGAAAGTAAAGAATCTAATCCATCTAAAGCACCACCTTTTAAAGGCACTCCAATAACAGGCTTTGTTGTAATAGCAGACACAGCTCCTGCTAAATGTGCTGCCATTCCAGCTGCTGCTATAAATACTTTAGCACCTTTCTCTTCGGCATTTTTAACATATTCTTTTGTCCGATTTGGACTCCTGTGTGCAGAACTAATTACAATCTCATAAGGAACATCAAACTTCTTTAAAACCTCCACACATTCATCCATAACTTTATAATCACTCTTACTTCCCATTATAATGGCTACAAAATCCATAGATTCTCCTTACATAATAGATGATAATGAAACCCCAAGACCCACTAAAAACCCTCCGATTAATGTAAATAAAAATAAATAAAAAACCCCATAAAGAATAAAGGGCATTAAGACCAAAAACCAAGACCAATCAATCTTTTCTGTCAGCTTTAAAGCAATAAACAAAATCTGTAAAGCAGCCAAAAAGAATTCAAACATCTACCTAATCTTCATCCTCTAACTCAAAAGGTTTTTTAGTAGCTTTAATGCGGACAATTCTTGCCCCTTGTGTAGCTAGAACTTCATAAGTGCAATATTCATCGCTAATAATATCACCTACTACTGGCATTCTCCCTAAAAGGTTAAAAACATATCCTCCAATAGTAACTTGCTCCGTATCTTCTTCAAAAGTAATCCCAAGCACATCCGCCACGCGTTCTAAGTCAAGCATTCCATCAAAGGAATAAATATCCTCATCAATCTTATGATAATCCTCACTTTTCTTATCGTGTTCATCGGTAATATCACCAATAACTTCTTCTAAAATATCTTCCATTGTCAAAAGTCCAGCCGTCCCACCATATTCATCCACCACTAATGCGGTATGGCTTTGGCGACGATTCATCTGTAAAAGGATATTAGAAATAGAGGCACTCTCTGGAACAATAATCATCTCTCGCACTAAACTCTCTAGCTCTTTGTGAGGATTTGAAGAGAGCATAGTCTCTAGCAAATCTCTTAAATGCACCATTCCAATGATATTGTCTTTTCCGTCTTTGCAATAAGGATAACGCGTATGCTTAGTCGTAGTTACGATTTTCATATTTTCTTCATAGGTATTATCATCATAGAGACAAATCATATCTTTTCGAGGTGTCATAATCTCTTTAGCCATTGTATCAGAAAAGCTCACAGCGTTTTGGATAATTTCATTTTCAATAGAATCTAAATATCCCCCCTTTAAACTCTCTCCTACAATAATCTTTAACTCTTCTTCTGAATGTGCGCTCTCTTCCCTTTCACTAGCTGGTTTTATATCCATTTTATAAAGAACAAAAACTGCCAGAAGATCAAAAATCTTTATTAATGGATAAAACAAAATCCAAAACAAATGCAAAGGTCTAGCAACCAATAATACACATTTTTCGGCTTTTGCAATCGCAATAGATTTAGGAATAAGCTCTCCTGCTACAACATGTAAAAGTGTAATAAAACTAAAGGCTATCACAAAGCTTATCGTATGAAGAAAGACGGGATTATCCCCTATAAAATACTTAAAAGGCATTTCTAATAACCTTGCAATCGCTGGTTCTCCAATCCAGCCAAGTCCCAAAGAAGAAAGTGTAATTCCAAGCTGTGTAGCAGAAAGATAAGAATCAAGCTTACTTGTAATTTTAAGGGCTAATTTAGCACCCGAAACCTCCCTTTTAACAAGCTCTTCTAATCGGGAGCGACGAATTTTAACAATTGCAAATTCAGAAAGAACAAAAAAACCATTTAATATTACAAGAAAAAAAGCGAAGAGAGACAGCAGAATCGACTGAACTTCCAAAAATTCCTCCTTTAATCTAGCAAAAATATGATTGATTCTAACATATTAAGCTTGTTTTTTCTTAAATTCCTCCCCCAACTCCCCCATAGATTCATTCATAACCCTACTAAGTCCCATTCCAAAAAGCAAAATTGCCCACGAAAGATAAATCCAGATAAAAAGGAGTAAAACAATACTAAAAGATCCATAAAGCGTTAAATAAGCTTTATTATAAAAAACATAATAAACAAAGCCCCATTTACCAATAGACCAAAATAAAGCAGTAATTAAAGAGCTTATAAGAATATTCTTTGTGCTAATCAAAGCATTTGCAGACATCTTAAAAAGCACAAAAAAGATAAGCCAAGTTACCAAATAAGGAATTCCCCTCAAAATCCAAGCAATAAAATCGCTATAACCTAAACCTTCTAAATACGTATAAACCTTTGCACTAAAGTAAATAGAAAATAAAATACCTAAAGGAATAAGCGTCATAGAAGTCCAATATAGCGATAAAGAATCCCAAAAGCCTCTTTGTTGGGATTGAAAAATCTTTTGTGTAATAAATTGATAATTCCTAAAAAATAAGATAGAAGTAGTAAAAGCATAAATTAAACCTATCCCGCCAAGCTTTGTAGAATTTTGCAAAAAACTCTCTAAATAATTCAAAAAAACATCAGAATATGTGGGGACAAAATTCTCGACAATAAAACCTTTAAAGCTTTCTAAATAATCTTTAAAATCAGGCAAAATCGTCATTATTGAAAACACAATTAAAAGCATAGGTAAAATAGCAAAAATAGTATAAAAACTAAGACTAGCTGCAAAATAGAGCAAATCCCCTTTTAAAAAAACATATAAATACGCAAGGGGCAAATGCAAACGTTTTAATACCCTTTTTATCATCATTCTAAAACTTCAAAATGAAAGATATATTTATTCACAGCTTGTAGCAATGTTATAGCCATATCCTTTAATACGTTCTACTTCCTCTTGGGGGGTATTTCCTTTGGTAGTGAGATAATCCCCCAATACAACCGCATTAATCCCGCATTCAAAAAGCTCTTTTTGTGCTTCTCCAAAAACCCTCTCTCTCCCACCAGCGACCATCAATCTAGCCTCAGGGAGATATTCTCTAGCCAATCTCACGCACTCTAGAGCTTCTTCTTTTTCTAAAACCTCTTGCTTAAGAGGCAATGCAGGATTTGGTATAAAAAAATTAATCGGCACAGTATGAGGCTTTAAAGTCTTTAAGGCATAGAGCAAATCCATTCTATCTTGCCAAGATTCTCCCATTCCAAAAATTCCTCCACTACACAATCCAAGCCCTACTTCTAAAGCATTCTCACAAGTTTCATAACGGGCTTTAAAATCATGCGTTGTGCAAATACTTGGAAAAAAGCCTTTACTAGCTTCCAAATTGTGGTTATAACTCGCAATGCCCGCTTCTTTTAAGGCTTTTAAAGATTCCTTAGAAGCAATCCCACTACAACCAATAAGATGCAAATGCATTCCCTGCTTTAAAATCTCTCTTGTAGCTTGTGTAATATACTCCAACCTTTTATCGTCTAAATCTCTCCCACTTGTTACCAAACAAAAGCCCAATGCTCCATTTTCTGCGGCATTTTTTGCCTCTTGCACGATTTTATCAATAGGCTTAAAGCGATAACGATCAATTTGTGCATTATATTTAGCACTTTGAGTGCAATAAGCGCAATCCTCCGCACAAGACCCACTAGAGACATTGCAAATGGTGCATAAAAAAATATCACTCATATTTATCCTTTTATCACCTCATCCCTGCCATTAAAATCTTGAATCTTAATGCTAACTTCCTCCAAATAAAAAACCGCAAAATCTGGATTGCTTGGGGTTTTGTAAATTTCTTTTACCACAGGATATTTCTCAAACATCGCTTCTTTCACGCTTAAATCCTCATCAAACTTCGCAACACCACGAATCCTTATCCAAGTCGCTTGATTATCAAAGGCACTAAACTCCACATTGTTGAAGTTTTGTATATGCTTATAAATACCTTTAAACTTAGCGGTACAAAAATACAATCTACCATTTTTAAAAAGCGCAAATTGCATAGGACGCACACGCGGATTCCCACAGGTGCCTTTTGTAGCTAAAAAAGTAGGATGTTTATCTAAAAAATCTAAAATTTCTTGTGTCATTTAATCTCCTTTATGACTTGATGCTTTTTGAGGTGGATGAGTGGAAACAAAATCACACTTTGGATAGTTCCCACAACCATAAAATTTACCCCTCCTACCTTTTCTCTCTACAATATCTCCTCCATCTTTTGGGCATTTTACCCCTTCTAAGATAATATTAGTTTTTTTATTTTGCACAAGAGATTGCGTGTTTTTACACTCTGGATACCCACTACAAGCAAGAAATTTTCCATTTCTGCTATGTTTTTTCACCATAGGCTTACCGCATTTTTCACAATTCCCAAAGTCCTCTTGTATGGTTTCTTCCTTTTTTATGTATTTGCATTTAGGATAACCGCTACAACCTATAAACTCCCCAAATTTACCATTTCTCTTGACAAGTTCTTCGCCACACAAAGGACAAAATTCTCCCGTAGGAATAGTAACTTTTTGGCTTTTAATAGTGTTTTTACCTTCTGTAATTTTTTGGATAAAGGGTTCATAAAATTGCCATAATAACTTCTGCCAATCTTGCTTGCTCTCTGCAATTTCATCGAGTTTTTCCTCTAAATTTGCAGTAAATTGAGAATCCACAATCTCCTCAAAATGTCCTTGCAGGAGGTCAATTACCTTAAAAGCGATTTCTTGAGGCTTGATTTGCTTTTTCTCTATCGTGATATATTCTCTTGAGGTTAGCAAAGAAATTGTTGGCGCATAAGTGCTTGGACGACCTATCCCTAAAGATTCTAAAGTTTTAATAAGACTTGCTTCAGAAAATCTTGAAGGTGGCTCTGTTTGCTTAGTTACTACTTCACATTTCTGCAATTTTAAGGTTTCCCCTTCCTTAAAACTCGGTAAAAGCTTATCTTTATCCTCCTCACCTAAAACCCTATAAAATCCATCAAATAGTAACTTTCTACCACCTAGCTTTAAAAGTGATTGACTGCCTTGTATAAAAATATTTTGCAATTCAAACTCTGCATCATTCATTTGGGAGCTTAAAAATCGATTATAAATTAAAGTATAAAGCTTTAATTCATCCCCTTTTAAATATTGTGCGGCAATTTGGGGTGTAAAATCCATCAAAGTTGGTCGTATTGCCTCGTGTGCTTCTTGAGCATTTTTGGATTTGGTTGTATAAACTTTAGGCTTACTTGGAACATATTCCTTGCCATAAGTCTTTGCTATCATTGCTCTAGCTTCTTCTTGAGCTTCTTTTGCGATATTTAAACTATCTGTCCGCATATAAGTAATAACTCCCATAGAACCCTTATGAGTCATTACCCCCTCATAGAGCTTTTGGGCATTTTGCATCGTGCGAGAGGGCGAAAAGCCCAAAAAAGAACTAGCACTTTGCTGTAAAGTAGAAGTCATAAAAGGTGGTGGCGATGCTACCTTCCTTTTCTTGTTTTCTATCTCTTTAATAACAAATTGGGATTTTTTCAAAACCTCTTTAATAGCTAAAGCCTCTTTCTCCTCTTGGAGACTAAGTTTTTGAATTTTCTCTCCATTAAACTCTACTAATTCAGCCTCTAAATCTTTACTAAATAGCACTTCAAGCACATAATAAGTAATAGGTTTAAACTCCAAAATCTCCTTTTCTCTATCTACAACAATCTTTAAAGCACTGCTTTGCACCCTCCCAGCACTCAAACCTCTTTGAATCTTAGAGGCGATTAAAGGACTTAAGCGATAGCCTACGATTCTATCTAAAAGTCTCCTTGCTTGTTGGGCATTAACCTTATCCATATCAAGATAGCGAGGATTTTTTAAAGAATCCACAATCGCCTTTTTAGTAATCTCGTGAAAAACAATGCGTGGGAGCTTCAAAGGATCTTTACCAATAGCTATTGCAATATGAAAGCCAATCGCCTCACCCTCTCTATCCTCATCAGTTGCGATATAAATTTTCTTTGCATTTTTGGCAAGTTTTTTTAAATCACTAGTAATTGCCTTATGGGATTTATCAATCTCATATTCAGGAACGAAACTCTGCTCTTCAATTTTAATTCCAAAGCTATGCTTAGGTAAATCCCTAATATGCCCCTTAGAAGCAATCACCTCATAATCATTACCTAAAAAATTCTTAATAGTCCGTGCTTTTGTGGGGGATTCTACGATAATTAAATCTTTCAAACTTCTAATTCCTAAAAATAAATTCCTAACTTTTGGAAGCTAATCATAACAAAAATTTTCTAAAAAATATCAAGCCCTCTACAAAGTATTCTCCAATTTTTTAATGATAAACTTCTATGTAATATTTGCAATTTTTATCCATAAAATGTCAATATTTTGTTACCTTTTTATACATAATTTTTATAAAATATTCACAAACTTCTTCGTTAATCAACAAAATAAATGTTAAAAAAAGTATGATTGAAGAAACCATCCAAAGGAAAATAATGATAGAACAAGCTTTAGCATTGGCTGAAGAACTACAAAACAAAATACAGCAACATCTCTCCAAAGAAGAAAAAGACTTCCATCATAAAATGCAAAAACTCCTCAATAATCCTACAAACAAAGCAATGCTTATAGAACTACTAGATCGCTCTTTTCGCTCTCAAGAAAAGACTGCAACCTTTGACTTAATAGAACATACATTAAAAAAATATGGCATTGCAGACTTTTTTTCTGCATTTGAAAAATTTTTACTTTTTAGCTTCTTAAACTTTGGCAAATTTATACCCAATATTAGCGTCCCATTTTTTATCTCACAGCTTAGAAAAGATACAAAAAATATGGTGCTAGATGCAAATAAAGCAACGCTAGAAAAACATATCCGCACAAGAAAATCTAAAAACCATATAACACTTAATATAAACCTCATTGGAGAGGAGGTATTAGGCGAAATAGAAAGCTCTCTTAGGCTTAAAAAATACGAAGAAGCCATTAAATCAAACTATATCACTTATATCTCCATTAAAATTACCACCATTTTTTCACAAATTAATATTATAGATTTTGAATACTCTAAAAAAGAAGCCATAAAACGGCTCGACTATCTTTATTCTCTAGCCCTAGAAGAGGAAAAGAAACAAAATCAGCCTAAATTTATTAATCTTGATATGGAAGAATTTAGAGACCTTGAACTCACAATAGAATCTTTTATGCAAAGCATTGCTAAATTTGATATTTATGCAGGAATCGTGCTACAAGCCTATATCCCTGATTCTTATCATTATCTCAAAAAACTCTTTGCATTCTCTAAAGAGAGGGTATTACAGGGCAAAAAGCCTATTAAAATCCGTTTTGTTAAGGGTGCAAATATGGAAAGTGAAGAAACTATTGCTTCGCAAAAGGGATGGGAATTACCCACATTTAACAACAAAATAGATACCGATAGCAATTATAATAAAATGCTAGATTTTATTCTGCAAGGGGACAATCACCAATATATCCATATTGGGATTGCAAGTCATAATATTTTTGAAATTGCGTATGCTTATACAAAAATCACTCACGCTAATGCACTCTCATCTTTTACCTTTGAAATGCTAGAGGGAATGAGTCTACAATGCTCCTATGAACTCTCAAAAATCCATAATTTAATCCTTTATGCTCCCGTATGTGAAAAATCACACTTCAATAATGCCATTGCGTATTTAGTGAGGCGATTAGACGAAAACACGAGTGAAGAAAATTTTATGCGGTATTTTTTTAATTTACAAGTAAATGATAAAAACTGGAACACCCAAAAGGAACTTTTCTTAAAATCCCTATCAGGTATCCCAACACTTAATAATGATAGCAAGCGCAAACAAGATAGAAACAAACAACAAATCGCCAAAAGCTCTTATACCTCTAATAGTTTCACCAATGAGAGTGATACGGATTTTATTCTTCCACAAAATAGAGAGTGGGCAAAAAAGATTCGCCAAAAATACGAAAATCTTCAAAACTATGAAGCCTATCCCGTTATAGGTGAATACAATATCAATAAAGAATCCCTAAAACCAAAAACCATAAAAGATAAAATTCATCAAAAAGAAATTGGCAAAGTCTATTTAGCAGGAGAAAAAGAAATTAAAAAGGCTCTTGAGATAGCAAAAAACTCAAATTTCAAAGAAAAAAGCTTTGAAGATATTCATAAAATCTTGGCACGAACCGCCCAAATTTTGAGAGAGAGAAGAGGTGATTTAATAGGAATAGCTGCTTTAGAAGTAGGCAAAACCTTTATAGAAATAGATGCCGAAGTAAGTGAAGCCATAGATTTTTTAGAATTTTATCCTCATTCTCTAAAAGAACTTCAAGCGCAAAACCCCCAAACTACCTTTACCCCCAAAGGCATAGGCGTAAGCATTGCTCCGTGGAATTTTCCCATTGGTATTTCCGTAGGCACTATTGCAGCACCACTAGCAGCAGGAAATGTTGTCATCTATAAGCCCTCATCACTCTCAACCCTTACAGGCTATATGTTAGCACAATGCTTTTGGGATAGCGGAATCCCAAAAGATACCCTTATTTTTCTCCCCTCTTTTGGCAGTGATATTTCTCAATATCTCTTAAAAGATTCATCCATTAATTTTGCTATTTTAACAGGGGGAGAAGAAACCGCTTATGCTATGCTAGAGGCAAATCCTACTTTGTTGCTTAGTGCTGAAACAGGAGGTAAAAATGCCACTATTGTTTCAAAGTTTGCCGATAGAGATAGTGCGATAAAAAACATTATACATTCTGCCTTTTCCAACTCTGGACAAAAATGCTCTGCTACTTCTTTGCTTATTTTAGAAGAAGAAGTTTATGAAGATGAAAACTTTAAAAACACCCTTGTTGATGCGGCAAACTCTTTAGAAATAGGCTCTCCTTTTGAGTTTAAAAACAAGCTTGGATCTTTAGCGGATAAACCTAATGCCAAGATCCTTAAAGCCCTTGAGGAACTAGCACCTTATGAAGAATGGGCTTTAAAACCAAAGTTTATTAATGATAATCCCTACTTAATGACTCCGGGTATTAAATATGGCACAAAAGTAGGGGATTTCACCCATTGCAATGAGCTTTTTTGCCCTATTTTAAGTGTTATAAAAGCCAAAGATTTAAAAGAAGCCATCGAAATTGCTAACTCTACTGGATATGGTTTAACCGCTGGTTTTGAAAGCTTAGATGAAAGAGAATGGGAATTTTTCCACACCCATATAGAAGCGGGTAATATTTATATCAATAAGCCAACCACAGGAGCCATAGTGCTTCGCCAACCCTTTGGAGGAATTAAAAAGTCTGCCATTGGATTTGGGAGAAAAGTAGGGATTTATAACTATATTACACAATTTTTAAACATCACTCAAACACAAGTAGATAAAAACTTAGAAGAAAACCCCATCTCTAAAATACTGCAAAACCTAAATTTAGAACTCTCTAAAGATGATAAAGAACATTTAGAGACGGTAAGCCTTATGGCACAATCTTATACCTATCATTTACACAATGAATTCCAAAGAATAAAAGATTATGTCCATATTAGAGGGGAAGATAATCTCTTTTCCTATACTAAAATTGCCAATATGGCTTATCGTGTATCTATTAATGATACTTTAAGGGATATATTAGGCATTATCTTAGGGGCTTCCCTCTTAAAGATACCCCTTTTAGTAAGCTTTGAAAAATGTCCAAAAATAGCTTTAATACAAGAAATTTGTGAAAAGTTGGGAATGAAAGCAAATTTTATAAAAGAAAGCCAACAAGACTTTATAAATAAAATCCCAGCTTTTGAAAGGATAAGGTATCTCCAAATGCCAAACTCTAAAGATCCTATCTATCAAGAATGTGCAAAATATGCAAAAATCATCATTAGGGAAAAACCTTTATTAAATGGTCGTTTTGAATGGCTTTATTACCATAATGAAAAATCTTTAAGCATATCCTATCACCGCTATGGAAATTTAGGAATCCGTGCTTTAAAAAATCCTAAGGAGTCTTTATGCAACTAGTTCATATTAATATGGAAATCACCATTATGTTTGTGGCTTATTCTGCCCTAATGCTTTTTATTGGGTTTTATTTTTATAAGAAAAATAAAAATGCCGAAGATTATTTTCTTGGCGGACGCTCTATGGGTCCTGTCGTCTCTGCTCTTAGTGCTGGAGCTTCAGATATGAGTGGTTGGCTCTTAATGGGCTTACCGGGTGCTTTATATATTAGTGGATTTATAGAGGCTTATATTGCTATTGGTTTAACTATAGGGGCAGCACTTAATTGGCTTTTTGTCGCAAAGAGACTTAGAATCTATACTAGTGTGATTGCAAACTCTATTACTATTCCTGATTATTTTGAAACGCGTTTTGATGATGATAAACATATTTTAAGAATCCTCTGCGCTATTGTTATCTTAATATTCTTTACGCTTTATATTTCCTCTGGACTTGTATCGGGCGCAAAACTCTTTGAAAGCACCTTTGGGATTGAATATGGCTATGCCTTAACCACAGGAACCTTAATTATCGTGTTATACACCTTTTTTGGAGGTTACAAAGCTGTATGTTGGACAGATATGATTCAAGGTTTTTTAATGTTGAGTGCTTTAATCATAGTCCCCATAGTTATGCTCTCCCAATTAGGAGGCTATAAAGAAGCATTAAACTATATCAAAACTTCAGACACAGCAAATAAACAAATTCTACAAATCCAAAACAAAATCCCAAATATCCTCCAAAACTTAGATTCCACACAATCCAAAGAGCAAATCTTATTGCTTATCCAACTTCTAAAAGACTCCAATGATAAAGCCATTAATCAAAACAATATAAAAGTGGGTTATCAAGAAGAAACATCTATTCTTAAAATTTTTGATAACAACATAAAAAATACTATTTTTCCAAAAGAGTTAGCCTTAAAACTAGAGCAAAGCTTGAGAGCAAATGATAAACCAAGCCTTCAATCCCTCTTAGAAGGTATTGAAAAAATTACTTTTAGCAATAAAGAGAGATTGGTTTGGTTTGAGGGCATTTCTTTTATAGGTGTTATATCAGCACTTGCGTGGGGATTAGGATATTTTGGACAACCCCATATTCTCGTGCGTTTTATGTCTATCCGCTCTACCAAAGATATACCAACAGCTACCATTATCGGAATTTCTTGGATGGTGCTTTGCTTAATTGGATCTTGCTTTATGGGAATATTAGGTATTGCTTATATTAATAAATTCCAACTCTCTTTAGGAGACCCTGAAAAAATCTTTATTGTAATGTCCCAATTACTCTTCAATCCTTGGATTGCTGGAATCTTACTAAGTGCGATTTTAGCAGCGATTATGAGTACAGCCAGTTCGCAACTTCTTGTTTCTAGCTCAACTATCGCTGAAGACTTCTATAAAAGAATCTTCAAGCAAAACGCTTCTAGCCAAATGGTTTTAAACTTAGGAAAAATAGGCGTTTTACTTGTAGCAAGCATTGCCTTTTTTATCTCTACGGATAAAAACTCTAGCGTTTTTAGTATTGTAACCTATGCTTGGGCAGGATTTGGGGCAAGTTTTGGTTCTGTTATGCTCTTTTCTCTATTTTGGAGTAGAATGACAAGAATTGGGGCGATTGCTGGTATGCTAAGCGGAACATTAGTTGTTATAGGTTGGAAAAACTTTATGGCACACTATGGTATTTATGAGATTATTCCCGGATTTTTAGCAGCTTGTATCGCTATTATAATTGGAAGCCTATTAACCAATGTCCGCCCCGGCACAAAGAGTGCTTATGAAACTATGCTTAAACATTTATAATCTCTCTAGGGGGTATCCCTTTTACCCCCAATCTTAATTGTAAATTCCCTAAGTTGCAAAAGGCTAGTTTTCACTTGCCTTATGAAAATACCACAAGAGATTCATCCAATTTAGTCTCTTTTAAAGAATTAAAAATTTATGCTTATGCCACTTTGCAAGGTAATAGTATTTGTATTATTAATCATCTTATGAATATGTGTTTGGACAAAAAAATCCCACTGCTTATAGAGATTAAATCCTACAAATGCGCTCCATTTTTGCCTCCAACCTCTTTGATTCTTAATATCCACATAATAATCATAACTCCCTATAAACCTTGCACGGTTAAAACGCATCACAATGCCCGCACGCATATCAAGAAATGCGTTATGCTCTTTTTCATAATCATATCCCAAAAGGGGCATAACATAAACACTCATATCGCCTATATAACTACCAATCCCACCTCCAACAGACATATTTGGCTTCAAGTATGTATGCCTTTGCTCTTGCAGTGGATTCTTAAAACTTATATTTAAATATTTTGATAAACTCTGTGTCCGATAAAAATCAAGTATTGAAGAGAGATGTAACAACTCAACTTCGCGTATAAAAGCTTGATTATTCTTAAGGTTAAAAGCCACATCAACACTAGCAAGTCGCGATTCTATAAGCTCACGATAAGCATTATTGACATTTCGCATATCCGAATAAATCGGTGCAAAATAAGCATTCAATAAAGGATCTCCGCTACTATATGTGTATCCCAACATTGCTTTAGCACTTTTACGAGTTTGAAAAATATCGTTATAGCCATATTTATCGACAAATTTTTGCTTGTTTTTAGGAAATTGTGTTTCAACCTTTACTATCTTTCCTGCATTTTGAAGTGATTGGATATATTCTACGGGTGTCTGATAAGGCTTACTTTGCTCTGTAAAGAATGACTCATTTGCGACTCTTAAAGTGTTTTTTAGTGCATCATTACAATTATGATCAATAAAAGAATAATCAATACTTTTATCTCTAAGTTCCCATAAATGAGCGGCGATTAACTGCTTTTCTTTAGAATCTAAATCTAATGTAAATCTCCAAATTGTTCTTTCTTCATTTTGGAGATATTCAAAATCTATACTATCCAAAGGCGATAGAGAATAAACGCCATTGAGTTCGCCTATTATTGCCCTTATATAAGAAATGGGATTAATGCCTAAATCTGCATCGGCAAAGAAGCTAATCCCATAAGATAAATAATCTCCTTTTTTAAAATCTAGCACATTACCTTCTGAGAATACTTTATGAAAATCTTGTTTTGCTTCGCCTTGTAATGTGAGATAAATATGCCCCATTGCAGAACCCGGATAAATATCACTCTCTGTCGCATAAGTCAATCCTACATCATCAAAAGGAACAATTTGCATAAACTCTCTAAAGGAATCACATTGTGTCAATTCTATGCCTTTTTTAATCTCTGGAATAAACTGCGATAAAAATATTGCTCTTGCAAGATAGCGACAAAATGTAGATTCTTCTCCCTCTTTTGCCAAACTTGCATCTTCAAGCATAGCGTTAATCGTCGCCAAAAGTTCATTTTGTGCGTTTTTAGAACCATTATTAGAGAGAAAAAAGCCTGATTTTTGATTGATTAATGACTCCTTGCCCCGAAAATGTAGCAAAGATAGCCATTGTTGAGATGTAGAGAGTGATTGTATTAAAGGTTTAGATTCAAGGTGAGAATCTAAACCAAAAGTGGGTATTAAAATAACAGCACAAACTATTATAATACGCAATAAAATCCTCATTACAAAGATTTAATTGCAATATGTCTTTTTAACAGGAACTACAAAATTAGGGTTAGTATAAGTCCACATACTACCTGTTACAGCATCAGTAACCGAGCCGGTTGTACCACCCGTTAAAATATTTCCCCAAAACCATCCACTTAAACTATCTTTTCCCTCGATTCTAAGTTGTGTATCTTCATAGCACGGATTATCAGCTTTTAAAATCCTTATCGTAGCCCCTGTGGAACGAGATATTTTCATATCATAAACAGGTAAATCTACCTTATTTCCATTAATATCTGCTACAACAGACTCTCCATTGCTTGTAGTTATGGATATTTTTTGTTTTGGCTGGTTTGAAATAGTCGCACACCCCCCTAAAACCACTCCTAAAATTACTCCAAATACTAAAACCTTCTAGTAATAAAATCTTTTTCACACTTTTTAATTGATAGAATAAAACTTTGGCTATACCATAAAAGGCTCTAAAAGGCTCTTTTAACACCTACCTTAAAAAATCCCTATAAATCTCTTTGCCAATCTGGCTTTTAGCAAAGGCGATAAAATGATTATTTTTAATATTTGGCTTATTATATTCTAAAGGCTGTTTTGTCTGCTTATCTAGCATAACTCCCCCACTCTCCTCTAGCACAATATCACAAGCTGCCATATCCCATTCACTTGTGCCATTAAAGCGCGGATAAATATCTGCTTCTCCTTTGGCAAGTGTGCAAACTTTGAGCGAAGAGCCACATTTATAAGGCTTGAGATGATATTTTTTAAAAAACTCCAAAGTCTCTTTGGTGCTATGAAAGATAGAATCACAAGCAACAAGCTGGGATTCTTTTATTTTCCGCTCTCCATTAAGCTTTTGTTTTTGTTCTTTTAAGTCTTGTGCGGTGGGGTTTTGCTTTATCAAAGCAGATTCAAAGCTAAAAGCCCCCAAACCCTTAAGCGCAATATAAAGTTCGCTAAAACAAGGCGCATACACAACTCCCAAAATCGGACGATGTTTATGGATCAAGGCGATATTAATCGTCCAACCTCCATTTTGGGCTAGAAAATCTTTTGTCCCATCAAGGGGGTCAATTAGCCAATAATATTCCAAATCCTTACGCTCCTCATACTCTAAAACCGCCTCTTCAGAACACACCTTATAAGGAGCAATAAGGGCTAAATGCTCCAAAATATACGCATTAGATTCTAAGTCTGCTTGTGTAAGGGGTGAGGAATCTTCTTTTAGAGTGTATTCCCCCCCTCCATAATACCTTAAAGCTATCTCTCCTGCCCCTAGCGCAATCAAAGCACTTTGATAAAGTAAATCCTGCATTAAATGTTTATCTCCAAATCACTTTTAAAATCAATCTCACACCAATTCCCATAAATCTCAACCGCCTCTGCATTATGGAATCTATCAATCAAAGCCTGTAAAAAGCTTGTCATATACATATTATCAAAGTCCTTTCCCTCATAGGTAGATTCTCTATCTAAAGTATCATAAAAGCTTAAAACTTCGGGCAAAAACGAGGCAGAAAACTTAAAAAGTCCGATATACTGCCCCTCAATCTCCTCATAACTTTTTGCCTTTTTCCCAAGCTCGACAATCTTATTCCCCGCTAACTTCAGGGTTTCTGCATCCTCTAAAGGATTGCTAAAGCGTCTATCCCAAAGATTCCGCCAACTTTTATCGACAACGATACTCAAAGGAGCATTAGCACTTTGAAGCCTACAAACACTCTCTTTGAAATACACAATATCCGCATAAGAGACGATTAAATCCTCTTTGTCTCTTATGCAAGATTCCACCCACTCCCTTGCGCAAAAAAGCGTTTTTACCATATTAGATGTATCAAAAGCGGGGTTTTGGTAAATATCTCTAATGCCAAAATTATCTTGGAGATAAGCACTTAAAACCTCCAATAAATACCCACCAACGACTGCTATTTTTGAGATTCCAGCCTCCCTTAAAGCCGTAATTTCATAATCAATTATTTTTCTGCCCTGATATTCCACCATACACTTAGGGTTATTTTGCGTTAATGGCATCAGTCTTGAACCAAACCCAGCCGCTAGAATAATTGCTTTCATACCTTCCCTTTCATACCTTCCCTTTTAAGATTTCCCCTATGTATTCTAAAATACAAATTTCACTTTTACCAATGTTAAAAATAATCTCTTCTCTAAAGCTTTGAATCTTTAAACGCATCTCATTAAAATCACAAGAATCTATCTGTTCTTTTAATTCCTTTAATGTCCTTGCATACTTGCCCCCCCCCCCCGCAGACATAAGGGATATATTTTTCAAGATTAGAATTGGTTTTATGGGGTTTATAAAAAAACGATGGCTTAAGGGTTGTTAGGGCGAAAGTATAGGCACTGCTTGAGTAATCACTAAGCACAAAATCACTAAAGTTATAAAATCCACTCCCTAAAGCCTCATCAAAGCTTACCCTCTCCTCATTATGCCAATTCTCTTTGATGAGTTGATAATACCCGTGGTTTGCACAAACATTAAAAGGATGCGCCCGATAAGATACTTTATAATCTGTGTTCTCCAACAACCATTCAATCAAATTATTTTCATAACCTGCAAACAAATTCACATAGACATTGTTATTTTCATCGACATAGCGCAAAAGTGGCGCATAGGTGATAGTGTTTAAAGGAGTTTCGCGGTATTCCTCCAAAGACTTATCAAACTTAGGATACCCCACATTTAAAATCTTTGCACCTTTTTTATTCTTTTTATAAGTCTGTGTGGTAATAGCTGTGGGAGAGAGAATATAATCAACAACAAGAGGATTCCCGGTAGCCTCTATGAGACTATGGGGAAAATAAATGCGTTTAGCAGTTTTACTCAAAAACTCCCTATCAATCCTACCCTCCTCATATCCGACTTGATCAGCTGTTAAAATCAAATCAATATTAGGAATCTCTGCATTTAAATAATAAGTTTCTCCATTTTCAACAAGCCTCCAAGGAAACAAAACATTCGCATTACCGCTACTTTCAAACTCATCATTTAAGATTCTATCTACGATAGTAATCACATTATAATCTTGCTTTAATTTTTTAATTAAATCCCCAAAATGCTTTCGATAAACAGGATAATAAGCAATCACTAAAATATTTTTCTTTTCATTGCTTAAATGTGATTGAATCTTAGATTTAGCTTGAGTAATAAAAACATTAATCTGCTCTTGTATATTCATAAAAAATCCCTCTGTAAAAAACTTTGAATATCCTGTGTCTTAGCCTTGAAATCTAAAGTTTTGCAAACACTTTTTAATTCTTTTAAACTAAAAGCAAAATAGGCACAATCTTGCAAAAGCTTATAAAACTTATCTTTATTGAAAGTTATTCCTGAAATACCGCTTAAAAACACAATGCTTGGTTTTGCAAACCCTAAAGAATACTCAAAAATACGATTACTAAAATCACTCACCAACACATCGGTATTCTTTGCCTTTTGCATTTGTTTAATCTGAAAAATAGGATAACCTTTGAGGGATTGCAAAATCGTAGTATGGTAGATTTTTGGCGTCTGTGCGTGTGGAAAATATAAAACCTCCCCCTCACTTCCAGCGATCTCGCATAAAACCTCTAAAGCCATAATCTCAAACCCACAAACCACATTAGTGTGCAACTCATCCATAGAACCCCTAAAACTTGGTGCATAGACTATTTTCATACTCCCTCCTTAAAAGAATCTCTCCATTGATAAAAGGTATTATCCCCATTCATCCCCCCTTCACGCTCTATATGCCACATTATGCCATAGATACTAAGATTTCTGTGTTTAAAAGATTCTACACTTTTATCCTCTGCTATGCTTAGAGATTCTAAGTCCTCCCCTAAAGTCCTAATCCCATAATTATGAAAAGAATTTACGCAAAATTGCCTTTTAGTAGCCATTTCTATAATCTTATGTTCTCCTATATGCTTAGGAATATCCTCCAAACAAGAATGAAAATAACTAGCAATCATCTGTGCGCCACGACAAATCCCTAAAAGTGGAATATGATACTGCATACAAGCCCTAATAATCTCGCTTTCATAGCAATCCCGCATTTTTGAGAGAGGATTAGGGTTTAAGATATCCAAATCATTCCCTCCGCTTAAAATCACTGCTTTTAAAAAGGGAATATACTGACAAAAATCTATCTTGTAATTTAAGGGCAAGGGCAAATACCCTTCTAAATACTCCTTAAAAAACTCTCCCCACTCTAAACTCAAAGCTTCTCTTATTTCCAAATAGCTGGTATTCTCAACCAATCGTTGGGAGATTCCTATAAAAGACATAAAATCTGCCCACTTTGACAATCTAAAGTCAATTTTCTACTTTGGAGATACTTGCTAAAAGCCTCCTCTCCTACCCCAATAGCCGCAGGTAACCCAATCTCGGAAGCTCGAATTGCCATATGAGAGTTTGCCCCCCCATAGCAAGTGATAAATCCTGCAATCTCTTTAGAAAACAAATAATCATATCCGGGGTCTGCGGCATAAATAAGCACGATTTTTCCTTTTATGTCTTTTTGTTTTTCTGAAGCGACAAAGGCAGTAACGCTTTTTTGAGTGATAAAATTTGCCACAGCCCCCTTGCTAAAAAAGCTAAAGATTTCGTTTTCATCACAAAGCAAAGAAGGAAGCTTAAGGGCTTGAGTGATTTTATACTCCTCTTTATGCCGCTCTATCTCATCTAAAAACCTAGTGCGTGGATTCTTAGAATACAGCGAAGAATACAGCGATAAAATATTTTTTATATCCAAATGCGCTATATCCTCTTTATTAATCCCATAATACTCCCCAAGCTCTCCAATATACACCAACACAAGAGATAATAATTTGGTAAATTCAAACTTCGCATACTCCCTACCCTCAATCGCCAAACGCAAAAACTTCAAAAACTCTTCGGCATTGACCGCTAAACCATTTTCACAAAGTATATTATCAAGCTCTTTTTGTGCTTTAGGGCTTAAAGAAAAGGATTCTTGCATTTCTACTTGCTTTTTATCTTGCATTGCTAGGGTATCATTAAAATAATCCAAAAAGGCTTCATCATAACGCGGGGAGAGGATATTATAAGTCCCCGCCCTTAAATGCCCAAATTCCCTCAAAAACTCCTCTTTATTAAGCGCATTAAGATTCTTTGTAGCTTCGCTTAATTGTTTGCTTACGCTCTTTAAAGAGTTCAAAAAACTCTCCCTTAAAGCAGGAGTAAAAAACCCAATTTCTACCAAAGAATTCAGCATAGATACCGCCACAAATCCCGCTCTAGCCACCCCCGCAAAAGGAAGCGTCCCATACCGCTTACACTCCTCAATAAGCCAATAAATCTTATCAATAAGGGGCAAAGAGGATTCTTTTATCTCCTCATAATAAGCCTTTAATTGTTTGATTTTTTTAATATCTTTTAAATAAAGTCCTTTTTTGTGCTTAATGATAGAGTTTGTAAGTTCTAAAAGAGAAAACTCTAGTCGCTTAATTTCATTTTCATTAAATCCACAATCAAGCAATTTTTGCAGTTTTTTAGGAGTATTAAGGTCATAACAAGAAAACACAATATCAAATTCTATTTTATCGTGCAAATGGGGCTTTGCTACCAAAGACTGCAAATAATAATCCACAAGCTTTTTAGTGATTTTTTTATCCAAACTCTTAGGAACAAAGGAGTTAAAAGATAATCGCACATCAATATAGGGAATCCCAAGAAAGGAGTGCATTAGAGGATGAGAGCGGAGGTTTAAATAGCCATAATTATCACGCTGATACGCCCAAATATTGTCCGTAATAATCTCTTTATAGAGGCTTAAAGCCAATCGCTTAGGTCTAAGCCCGATAATTTCAGCAGGATTCCAATCCGGCATAACCCCAAAAATAGCTCTCTCTCCATAGACATCAGGCGCAGGTTTTTGCAGATTTATAAAACGTTTTTGAAGTCGCTTTAAGGCTTCTAGGGGGACAAATTCATAAAGATTGATTTTATCCTTCATTACCAATGGACGCACCTGCAAACAATACAGCTTAGAATCTTTAGTTATCGCAAATTCAACATCCAAATAATTGCATTCAAACAAAGATTCAAGCTCCAATATCATATCGATTATTCTCTGCATTTGTGGGTTTTGGCATTCTACAAAACGATAATGAAAAAAACTCACTATCTCCTTAGAAGTGCCATCTGTGATACCGCTACTAGAACCACTTTTATCATATTGCAAACAAAAATAAGGAGAAAAGTTTTCTTTATCGACACTAAAGCCCACCCCACAAAGCGCAATACCTTTAAGCATAGGCTGGATAAGAATCTCATCGTCTTTATTAGGCATAGAATCCGCTACTTTATCCAAAGCCTCAAGCAAAGAATATTCTTCATTTTTGATATTTGCAAGGCTTAAAAAAGCTCCCGCATTAGAGCATTCTTGGCTATCCTCACTCCTTGAAGAACTCCTTATGATAACATACTCACTCTCCAAAGCTTGTATCTCCAAAAGAGCCTTTTGCCTATCTTTGGCTTTAGTGATAACTAAAGGCAAAATTTCCGCACTCTTTAAAAGAGGTTTCAACTGCTTAAGATTCTGCGCTTTAGAAAGAAATTTTAATGCCATTACTACCCTTTAACTTGTATTCCTCAAGAAATCATTTATTGAAATAAGCTTTAAGTCTCAAATTATACCAAAATTCATTAAACACTTGCACTTAACACTCCCCCTCCTCCTCACAACCCCTTAAGAAACTCTTGATAGTATTTCCAAGATTCTACTATATCTAATCTTACCTTGCTGATAGGTTGATAATCTTCACCTCTTTATCACCTTAAACTCCTCTAAATTTTATGCTATAATCCCAA
>NZ_FZPJ01000010.1:0-37990 GCF_900198605.1 Helicobacter mesocricetorum
TGGGATTCTGCTTCTAGCTCATTTTATCACAAAAGAATTTAAGAAGTGGCTAAACTGCAAGCATTTAAATGCTAATTTCAAGGCTTTTAAAAGCAGGAAGTAAAAGTAGGACTGCCAAAAGAATTTGAAAATATACATAAACGATATTTACACCAAAATTAACATAAATACTAATAAAGGCTCTATACCTAAATTTTTTAAAAGCACATTAACTACACCATTGCTCCCAAGAACTATGATAAAAGCAGAAGCTAAAGGAACTCCTGAAAAATTACTTATCATAATGTTTAAAGAAAAAAGAATTTACATATTTTAGATGGGGTTAAGACAAATAAAGAATAACTCGCCAAAAGACCTATTAAAGTCCAAAAACACTAGAAATAAAACTGATTTGTAAAGAGTTTATAATGCTTTATAGGTAAAATTTAGACTCAAAAATATGCAAAAATTCGCTAAAGAATAAATTTATGTCCTGTATCATCTATATTCATAGAATGTATAGGAGTAAAATTTACCTAAAATTTTCTTTACAAAGTGCGTTTAAATATCCCATATTTATACTAGCGCTTTTAAAATTTAAATCATCAAGCACAAGCAATATCACTTTTGACATCATTTGCTCTTTAAAAAATCTTTTACTTCCAGTAAAATGAATTCATTATCATCGGTTTTATTGGGTTCTCTGCTTGAAGAGTAAGGGAAATTATTGTCATTTTCTACTACTATATGAGAATCATCTACTATATCCACACCCTCTATAGTTTCAAAAGGAAAAACAAATTTATCATTTACCAAAGGCTTTTTAGAGATTTTATTTTTATCCTTGATATTTAAAAGATCTATATAAGAAATTTTTTGAGCTTCATAAGTCTTATCATCTAATTTAACCTTATAGATTCTTTTAAATTCAGCTATGTTGTTAAAGCAATGCTTAGTATCCTCATTTTCTTTACAAGCCTTATCCTTAGTGCCTTCTTTTCGATCTCTTTCTATGATGATGCCGTATTTATCATCTATCATATTAAAATCACCTATGGAATGGCTTTTATCTTCTAAGAAATATTTATAAGTTTTACCAGTGAATTTTTTATTTTTTACATCAAATTCTACGATTCTTAAGTATTCTTTACCTTTTTCATTTTCGTAAGTGTTGTTATCATAAATGCTTCCCTCTAAAAGCAAATAAAGTTTAGAATTATCTTTAGAGCTTGCCATAGCCTCAAAACCTTTAGAACGTTTGATATTAAATTTGGGATTTTCTCCATCTGGTTTATCGCTAAATTTTAAACTTGGATTATCAGGAGAAATAAGTTTTTTACCTTCCACATAAACATCAAAAACTTCTTTTAAAATCCCATTTTTATCAAAGTGAAGTAAATAAGGACCAAATTCATCACCTATGTAAAATTCATCGTCGATAATTTGTATGCTCTCAGTATCAAAATCAGCCCCACTTAAATACCTTTCTTTGGTTGTTTCAGTGGTTATAGGATAGGGATATTTTTTATTTTTATCTTTAAAAAAGATTGTTTCTAAAAGCTGATATTTTGAGTTTTTAAAATCAAATTGAAACTTATGCGCATAAAGCATAGCGTCATAAGAATTATACTTTTTACCCAAACCATTATCTGTAATCACCCAAAAAACATCTTTTTTAGGAATATATTTTATCCCACTATGCCCTTGTATGGGTTGATTTTTAAAAGGCAAATAAAAATCTGTTTCTCTATTGCCTTTGGATTTGCCTTTAGATTTAAAAGTGCCAATCTTTTCTTCTCTAGTCAAATTTGCAAATTTCCCATAGGTTTTAAAAAAATCAGGGGCATCCTTAGGAGGCACCACTGTGCTTTTGGAATCCACAACAATATGCCCTGCTAAATTTGCTTGATATTCTTGAACCCCAAATAAAACACTACAAAGCATAGCACTTGTCAAAATAACTTTTTTCATTCACGATCCTTTAGTATTGAATTTCATCATATTGTATTATAGGAGGATAAGGTAAAATCTAAGTGTAGGATTTAGTAAAGATTGAGTAAATAATTAAGGATTACTAACAAACCATAAGAGAATTTAAAGCGGCTAAAACATTGTTTCAAAGATTGATTAGCCTAAAAAGATTTTGGGTTTGATAGACTAAATGATTCTAGGTTAATAGAAATTACTAATGATAATATTATTTTTTCATTAGGTTTTGAAAGCCAGAGCCAAGTAATTGTAAAAAATGGATGGCTTTTATCACAAAAGCAACTAGGCTACCTGTTGGTTAGATGGTTAATATGGACTTAATGGAAGTTTGGTGAGATTTTGTCGAAACAAACCTAGCTAGGGTTTGTTATTTTAGAATTTCAACCCAACATTCATTAAGATGTTGAGATTGTATTGATTTTGCACAAACTCATTAATAACCTTAAAGCTAGTGAAAAATGAATTATCAAAGAAGAAATCTACACCAGCACCAAGACTTACAAGCTTTGTTGGAAGTTGATAGTGTTGCTCTAGGGGAAATTCAGGAAAATCTCTAAAATTGGATTTTAGCCTAAGATTTTTACCACTTAATCTATGTTCATAAATTAAAAAGCTTGAAAATTGATTAGTGAAAGTCTTATGTTCTAGTAAATAAGAAACATTTAAACCAGCAGCAAGAGAGGTGCTATTGTGACTGATTGAATTGTAAGATTTTGAAAAAGCCGCTTGATTTTCATTAAATCCTTCTTGGAAGAGATGTGAATAATTGAAATAAAATAAAGGAGTGAATCTGAGAGTATTCACATCAAAATCTTTCGTTAAACCAAGTTGTACTGAACTTAAAAAACTATAATAAGAGCTTTCAATGCTGCTATCTCTAAGAAAAGTCGTTCTTTGCATATGGTTTTTAAAAGCACCCAAAGAAACACTGCTTAGAACATTAAAATGTTCTAATTTAAGATTGTGATTATAAGATGCGCTTCCTCCATCTGTTCTGAGGTTTGAATAATTAAAATCAAGATTGGCATTAAAGACATTGAGATTAAAAATACCATAGCCATTTTCATTTGTTTGTAAGCCTAAGTTCAAGCCTATATTTTTGAGATTCCCACTATAATCTTTGCCAAAGATTTTCTTATAACGCGGACTTAGATAAAATATAGAAGTTTTTTGCTCTTGATCAAGAAGAGGAGAAAAATCATAAGAAGCAATAGAAGCAAGTAAAATGGGGTCCTTTTTAGTATTTTGTGCTAAATATTCCTGTGTGAAACTCTGATTTAGAGCAAGGATAAAATTGTTGTGAATATTTTGATAATACTGCGTGTAAATTTCAGTTATATTTTTTAAACCATCTAAACTTTCTATGCTTGATAAGTCTGTGTTTTGAGCACTTGAATTGACATAATCCAAGAAAGTAAAATGTTTCTTATAAGATTCACTCAAATCATCTCTTTCTCGAATACTCCTTAAAGCACTTGCTGTGGTATTATTTTCAATGTTGTTATAGGCTTCAAGCTTTACTGTGGGGACTATTCTAATGACACCACCTGCATTAATGAGTTGATTTGATGGTTTGTTGCTAGTTGTGGTATCAGAGCCTAAAACGGAAAATTCCATACTATTGTTATGGAGAATCTTCATATCATCAAAGCTACTAATATGTGGCTTTAAGTCGCCTAAATCAAGGTCTATAATGTGTCCATTAGTATAGAAAGCAGGTATTGGAATATATTCTAAACTCCCACCATTAATAGTATAATTTTTTGCTATTAGTTTTGAATTTTTGGAATTTCCAAATTCAAGTTGTAGATGAGCATTGTTGTTTTGAATGTAAGTTCCCAGAACTTTTAAATCCTGCAAATCTACATTTCCAGCACGAACCGTTCCTTCATTGTAAATATCTTTCTTAACTATTCCATTTCCGCCAAAGCTTGCACCTTGTAAAACCCTTACTTCAGAATCCAATATACCACCACTTTGATTCTGTCTCTTTAGTAAGCTTAACTTGCCTTCTTGTATGATGGTTTTTCCCTGATAAGTATTATTTCCTGAAAGGATTAAATGCCCACTTCCTCGTTTAATAAGACCTACATCTAAATTTTGAATCTGATCTCTTGGCGAATTTAATGCGGTGAGTAAATGGATCTTATCATCCCACTTTTTTTGCGCTATATCATTATCAAAACTTCCTTCATAGTTTTGTGTATTAAAAGTATAATAAGCTTCTTTTTTGCCATTAATATTTAGGATATCTCCTAGATTAAGTCTATTTGCATCTAAAAGAGCAGGACCTTTTATAGCCTTACCTACATCTAAAATGCCTTGTCCAAAGATAGTTTCTCTACTAACTTGAAAAACCCTATCGTATTGCGAGTTGTTCGTGCTAAGATTATTGAGGATATTATTTGCTTGAGCCTCTGTATAGCCCTCTGCTATTAAGTCTCGCTTAATGGTATCCCTATCTTCAGCGGGGGGGGGGGGCATTATCAATATAAGCAATTGAAAACTTATTGCCATTTTGGTAGCTTTTTTTCACTACCAATTTAGGAGCTTGATAATCTTTATTAGCCGTGCTTAATAAAATATCTGCGATTTGCTTACCATTTAAAAAGGGAAATTTCTGTGCCACTAGTGCCGCTGCACCACTCACCATAGGAGCTGCCATAGAAGTTCCGGTTGCTTTTCTATAACCATTTACATTTGCGCCATCAGCACTATTAATTGATACCCCAAAAGCCATTAAAGAATAATTTTCACTTTTTAAAAAACTATTGCTAAATGTTGGCGCTCCTTGAGAAGTTATTCTTAATTTGTTCCCATCTCTAAAAACACCATCAGCGTTTAAAGCACCAATATTAATAATAGAACGTAAATTTTCATCAAAGGTTGGCAAAATAGAAAATACTCCAGAAGAAATGATTCCTTGATTCCCACTAGCAAACACGAGTAAGGTCTGATTTTTTTGTGCTAAATCATATAATTCTTTACTATAAAATCTACCAGAAGCTTGCCGTAAAAAATAGTTTGAGTCTTTGTTTGAATGTTTGGCATAGTTAATGTCGATGGTATTCCAGCTATTATTAATAATCTTTACTCCATTTTTTGTAAAAAAATCTCCAAGAGGAAGGATGGGACCACCAAAGATTTGCCGAGAATAAAGCATAGAATTATAAGCCACACCATAGGGTTTAGTATTATCCAGTCTCTCTCCAGCAATAATGCCTCCTACATGCGTTCCGTGTCCATTATTAGAGAGGTTAGATGTTAATTCTTTACCTACTTTATTCCTTAGACTAATATGATTTTTATTGATAGCAGAATCTACAACGCCAACATTGACGCCTTTACCTGTAATACCTTGCTTATAAGCATCTTGTGCGTTAATTAGATTGAAAGCTTTAGAATTGACAAGATCATCTGCAAAAATTGTTGCGAATGAGGCAATCCATAAAATAATAAAACGAAACATTTTTCTCTATCCTGATTAAAAAGTTAGGGATTATAGTATTTTTTACTAAATTTTCTATAAATTTTACACCAAAGCACTTTGGGGTAAATGGGATTCAATGATTAGGGTTAATTATAAAATTTTTTATATAATCCAAAAATACCTAATAACAATAAAATACCCACAGCGTAACCTAAAAAAATCGAATCAAAATAACTTGCCATTGCAAAACTAACAAAGGCTACCAAAGCCGTTGTGCTTACATAAGGTAGTTGCGTGATAAAATGGCTCTCGACTGAACAACCAGCACCCGTTGCTGATAATATTGTAGTGTCTGAAATAGGTGAAGCGTGGTCGCCATAAACTGCTCCAGAAAGAACGGCGGACATTACAAATGCAAATTCTACATCATTAATGGTTGCTAGATTTAAACCAATAGGTAGCATAATGGCAAAAGTTCCCCAGCTTGTGCCGGTGCAAAATGTAATAAATGCAGAAATCACAAAAGCTGCTAGAGGAATAGCTACGGAGGCATAACCTACTCCCCCCTCTAGCCAAACTTTTGCAAGATTGGCTAAATAGATTCCTGTTTGCATATCTTCTTTGATAACCGGTCCAATGCTCCAAGCAAGGACTAAAATAAAACTCGCAGGAATCATTGAATAAGTGCCAATTTTAAAAATAGGAAAGAAGGCTCTTTTTTCTAAATATTTCCACGAAATTAAAAGATTAAGCATTAAAGCACCAAACCCACCCCAAAAGAGGGAGAAGCCTGTTTGTGTATTAGCTAACATTTCCAATAAATCAAATTTGCCACTCTCTTTATAGCCTGTCCATAAAATCAAAAGCGTTATAAAAGCAATCAACGCAAAAATAGGCACAACTAATAATCTTACATGGCTACCCTCTTTTTGGCTGATAGAGAGAAAATCACGAACACCTACATTTTTGTATTTTTTCATAGCAGGGAGATTGATTTGCCAATAAATGGTTAAAAAAACTGCAAAAAGAGCAAACCAAGCATAATAATTCGCCCAAATACTTGAGAGCAGAACAAAAAAGTCTTGTCCTTCGCCTAATGTTGCCATAACTCCTAAAATATAGGCTCCCCAGCTTGAAATAGGCATTAAAATACATACCGGAGCTGAAGTTGAATCAATGATATAAGCAAGTCTCTCACGAGTAGAGTGATTGGCATCGTTTAAAGACTTTGTAAGTTGCCCAACGGTTAAAGCATTAAAATAATCATCAATGAAAATCACAATACCAGCAATAAAGGCTAAAAACTCTGAACCTGTTGCTGTGCTTACTTTGTTTCTTGCCCATTGCACAAAAGCGGCTATTCCTCCAGAATATGTTATCATTTGTGTGATAATCCCTAAGATAATCAAAAAGCCAAATACATAGAGGTTAGAGCTTTCCCATTGGATATTGCCTGATTCATTAAAACTATAAAAAACACTAGAAATACTCTTATAAACATAAAAAATTACTTCTACTAGGCTACCAATATCAAAAGTAGTTCCATTTGCAATAGTCTTATGATAGCTTATCATAACCCCAGCTAAGACTATACCAATAAATAAAGACAAGACTACTCTTTTTGTGATAAAAACAAGTGCAATCACGCAAAGAGGCACAATTAAACTTAAGGCAGAATCTGCATACATAACAATAACACCTTTAATGAATAGTATTCAATCAACATAATTTGCGACTTAAGAGTGATTTTCTTGAAAATAAACCAAGAAATATCTCTGCAAAAAGTAGCAATAAGTTATTTGCTTTAAACCCTGATAAAATCTCTTAAGGCTTTAAAAACTCTAATAAAACTTTAATAAAACTTCACTTAACATCCTAAAAATCTATTTTATTTTTGTTGGGTAGATTGTTTAGGGTTTGTAAAAGATAATCCCTGCGGTTTTTTGTTTTTAAATCTTTAAATACATCTTGGCTATACAATAAATCTTTAATTAGGCTTTTCAATAATCCCAAAAGGCTAGTAGATTCTAGGTAAATAATAGCCTTATTGGGATATGGTTATTAGTGCTTTATGGCTTTAATAATGAGCGTTCTGCCACAAAAAATAGTTTTAGAATACATTAATGGGATAATATCTTTATTTTCTTCATAAAGTTGTTTTTCTTTATTTTGAAGTCTTTTGATGGTTTGGAATTTAGCCAATAAGAAAAAGGGCTTTGTAATGCAATAGAGGAATAATGAGGATTTTTTGAATCTATCTGTCGTAACCTCCAATCTAAAATTATTCTTTTTTAATATAAAGCTTAGATATACAAGAGAGAGTGGGTTAATATGTTGGTAACAGCCTCTAAACAATAAAGGATCTTGGGGTAAAAATCCAAAAAGTTGATAGGTGCCATTAAAAAAATAACGAACTCTTGAGGCAAGATTCAAGATATTGGGTGTTGTAAGGAGCAGGAAGCCTCCTTTGCTAATTATTCTCGCAGTTTCTCTAAGGTATTTAAAGGGATCTTCTAGGTGTTCAATAACTTCCATAGAAATAACGCAATAAAAGCTATCATCTTCGTATTTTAAACCCTGATTAAAATCTCCAAATTCGCACGGAATGAATTCATTGAAGGCATATTCTCCCAAATTGCAATCACAAGCTTTGAGATGGTTTTGAGGTGTAAAACCCTTTTGCTCAAGAATGGTATAAATTATTTTGGTAAAGAAGCCTTTGCCAGCACCTAAATCTAGTATTTGGAAGTTATTATCTATATTCTGCGGGGGGGGGGGTAAATTATCCGCTAAAAGTTGCTCTACTTTAATATTAGTAGCAAGTAGAGATTTTTGTTTGATGCCTGTGTGTCGTGATTGCACTATTTATCCTTTTTAGTAGCTTAAATGAAACGATTAAACTATATACTAATTTACCTAAAAATAAAATTTACATATCTCTTGCTTTGTATTTATTAAAGAACAAGACAGAGGCTTGAGAGAAGCTTTTTAGGTTAAAAGCATTTACATAATGCAAGAGATACATTAAGAAAATATGTCCTTAAAAACTCTTATAATGGGGATGTAAGGAGAGGGTTATCCCCTTGAGATTTTATCGATAATGGCATTAAAGGTGGTACTAGGACACATAATCTTATGGCATTTTTCATCATCAAACTTATAATATCCGCCTAAATCTACTTTAACACCCTGTGTTTTGAGGTATTCTTGATGGATTTTTTCTGCATTTTCCTCAAATTCTTTAGTGATATTTGCAAAATGTGCCTGGAGTTTAGAATCTTCATTTTGTAGTGAGAGGGCTTTGGCAAAATACATTGCAAGATAGAAATGACTTGTGCGGTTATCATCCTCTCCAACCTTTCTTGAAGGAGCTTTGTTATTGTTTAGCCATTCGCCAATGGCTGTATCAAGAGATGCTGCTAATACTTTTGCTTGGCGGTTATTATTTTTTTGCGCATAAAATTCTAAACTTGCTTGGAGGGCTAAAAACTCTCCTAGACTATCCCAACGCAAATGGTTTTCCTCTACAAGCTGTTCTACTTGCTTTGGTGCACTCCCTCCAGCCCCTGTTTCAAACATAGCTCCACCATTTAGCATAGGGACTACCGAGAGCATTTTTGCACTTGTTCCAAGCTCTAAAATAGGGAATAAATCTGTCAAATAATCGCGTAAAACATTCCCTGTAATGGAGATACAATCTTTACCTGCTCGGATAATTTCCAAGGATCTTAAACAAGCCTCTTTGGGGGCTAAAATATGAATATTTTTGCCTTGTTCCTTTAAGCGGGCTTGCACTAAATCTATCATAATTTTGTTACTAGGACGTTTAGAATCTAGCCAAAATATGGCTTCATTGCCCGTAATATCAGCTCTTTGTATCCCTAAATCAATCCAATTTAACACCGCTTCATATTTGGCTTGATTGGCACGATAAATATCTCCTTTTTCGACTTTATGTTCTAAGAGGGTGTTGCCTTTCTCATCAGAGATTCTAAAAATACCTGATTCTTTTGCGATAAAGGTTTTATCGTGAGAGCCATATTCTTGAGCTTTTTTAGCCATTAAGCCTACATTAGAAACGCTTCCTAGTTTGGTTGGGTCAAGAGTGCCATTTTGGTGTAAATCCTCTAATACTGCTTCATAAATTGTTGCATAGGTTTTATCGGGTATGAGGGCGTTCGTGTCTTGTTCTTTGCCCTCTTTATTCCAAAGTTTTGCTCCATTTTTTAACATCGCAGGCATTGAAGCATCCACGATAACATCACTAGGAACATGAAGATTAGTAATGCCTTTATCAGAATTTACCATAGAGAGAGCGGCATTTTTGTTAAGAATCTCTTGGTATTTTTGCAGAATTTTATCTTTTAAAGGAGAAGATTCTATTTTGCTTAGAAGCTCTGATATTCCATTATTAGGATTAATCCCTAGCTTTTCAAACTCGTCTTTGAAGGTTTCAAAAAGCTCTTTGAAATAAACTTTCACGGCATAACCAAAAATGACAGGGTCGCTTACTTTCATCATCGTAGCTTTTAAATGCAGTGATAAAAGTAAATTTTCCTTTTTAGAAATTGCAATTTGTTCGGCATAGAATTCTTCTAAGGCTCTTGCACTTATGAAAGTGGCGTCTAAAATTTCATTGGATTCTAATTGAATATTGTCTTTTAGTAGTTCTACGCCCTTGCTACCAATGAATTCTATTTTAGCTTTTGTTGGAGTAGTAATTAAGACTGCCTTTTCGTTAGAGAAAAAATCGCCATCTTGCATATAAGAAACTCTTGTTTTAGAATCTTGGCTAAAGGGGGTTACTCTGTAAGGATTTTTTTTGGCATATTCTTTAACCGCTTTTGTGCATCTCCTATCAGAATTCCCTTGACGCAAAACAGGATTAACCGCAGAACCTAAGACTTTTTGGTATTTTTCTTTAATGGCTTTTTCCTCTTGATTTTTTGGTTCATCGGGAAAATTAGGGATTGCATAACCCTTAGCTTGTAGCTCTTTAATGGTTGCTTTAAGTTGGGGGATAGAGGCTGAAATATTGGGAGTTTTGATAAGGTTTGCATCGGATTTATTGACTAATTCTCCTAACAGAGCTAATTCGTCTTGGATGCGTTGGTGGGGTTGTAAATTTTCTTTAAATTGTGCAATGACTCTTGCAGAGAGTGAAATATCTGAGGTCGTAATGGTGATACCAGCTGTTTTTAAGAAAGCCTTTGCAATAGGCAAAAAAGAATAGGTAGCTAATGCTGGAGATTCATCGGTTAGGGTGTAGGTGATATTCATTGTGTTTCCTTTGTGCATAATTTAAGATTTGTTAAAGTATAACAAAGAATTGCATAGTTTAAAATAATTTTAGATAAGAATCTTTTTACTTTTTTAGAGTTGTGAAATAATGTTGCAGTTTGGAGGAGGCTCTTAAATGTTAGTTGGCATATCAATGTTGTTTATATCCGGTGGTATAAATTCTGTTTGTGTAGTGTTTGCAACATCTTCATAAATGATTTCTAAGGCATTATTAGCAACATCTACAAAACGGGTGCAATGCTTATGAAAAACAAGTTTAATCGTGCCTGTTGGTCCATTTCTTTGTTTGCCTATTATAATCTCTGCTTCTTCTTCATTTTTGGGGATAAAGGCAGATTTATATTCTTTGCCTTCTTTTTTGGCAGCTTCTTCCTTTTCCTTTTCATCTTTTTGCTTATAAACTGCATCACGATACACAAAAAGAATAATATCGGCGTCTTGCTCTATGGAGCCTGATTCCCTTAAATCCGAAAGCATAGGTCGTCTATCACTCCTTGATTCAAGCCCACGATTAAGTTGTGAGAGGGCGATTATTGGAATCTCTAGTTCTCTTGCTATCATCTTTAACCCCCTGCTTATTTCGCTAACCTCTTGATGTCGGTCTTTGTTGTTTGCGCTACTCATAAGCTGTAAATAGTCGATGACGGCTAGTCCAATTTCTGGGTGTTGGGATTTGAGTTTTCTAAGCTTACTCCTTAATTGGTGAATGGTCAAAAGACTACTATCATCAATAAATAAAGGAGCATTCACCATAATTTCACTAGCATTGCTTAATCGTTCCCACTCTTCATCTTGTAAATTCCCTACCCTTAGGTGTTGCAAAGCAATAGAGGTTTTGGCAGATAACATTCTTAACATTAGTTGTTCGGCGGGCATTTCAAGGCTAAAAAATGCTACACCTCTTCCTGTATCTAAAGCCTTTTGCGCCATATTTAAAACAAGTGTAGTTTTTCCCATAGAAGGACGCGCTGCTACAATGATTAAATCCCCTTTGCCAAAACCTGTTGTTTTTTCGTTTAAGGAGTGAAAACCCGTATCAATACCAATGAGGATAGAGTTTCCCTTTTGCTTCATTTCTTCTATGTATTTTAAGGTCGAAGTTGTAATTTCTTTAGAATCTCTAAAGCTCTTGCTCTCTTGTATATTAGTGATTTTATAAAGCTCACTCTGGAGATAATCAATAATTTCTTTGGCTGCGCTATCGGTTTGATTACTAGCTTCATTAATTTTCATAGCCAGAGCGTGTAATTTGCGTTTAGTAGCAGAATCTTTAATTTCATCCACATAAGCTTGAATATCTCCAATAGGACTTGTGCTTAGGATATTAAGCAATTCCTCTTGAGGGATAGGGCGAGAGGGTGTGGATTTTTTTAAGATAAATTCTTCATCAATGGGTAAATCAAGCCTTTTTAATTCTAATATTGCGGCAAAAATATCTTGATGAGGTTTGTAAGAAAAATCTTCAGGCATTAATTGTGTTTCGATATTGTCTAATTGAGCAGGATCAAAAAGAATAGAAGATAAAACCGCTCTTTGGATTTGTATTTGCATAAATTTTCCTTATGATTTAAATCGAAATAATAAATGTGTTAGTGCAATAAGTGCAAAAAAGGGTATGAAGAAATTTAATAAAGGGAGTAGGCTTAAACCAAAAAGTGGAATAATGATGCTCCTAATTTCTTGTTTATAGTTTTTTTGAATCTCTTTAAATGTTGCTTTGTTAAAAATATTCTCTCCCACATCCAAGATTAGCACTTTTGAGAAAAGCCAGTAATTAGGAATTAAAATCAGTAAAGAACCGATAAGAGGAATGAAATACAGAGGAATGAGGAGGCAGAGGATTAAGAGATAGAGAAGATGCATCTTAAGTAATGTTAAAGAAGTTTGCAAGAATGAAGAATCGCTATGGATAACTTTAGTGGGATAATGCTTATCGTGGATAAAGCCTATGATAAAAGGTGTTAAAAATGAACATAGGATAAGATTGCTAAACAAGGTTAGAGCTAAAAATGCGATACCCAAAAATAAAAGAAGCGTTATTTGAAGGAGAGAATCTAAAAGGTTTTGAATCCAAGAGAACCAATTTATGGAAATGGATAAATCTATATGTATAAGAGAGTAAAGAGTATTAAAAATATCCCCGATAAAAAAATAAAAAATAGTAGCCCAAAATATTAATATTAAAAAAAGAGGCAAAAAGATTAACCTCAAAATGTAAGCACTAAAAAAATCATTTTTTGATTGTAAGAAAATGGTTTTTATTTCTATAAGCTTTTTTGTTGGGGTTTCAAACATCATCTAAGCCTTCATTAAGCCTAAACCTTGGCAGGATTTTTAAAATACTAACATTGTTTTAATAAGAATCTACTTTTTTTGCGCCAAAATATAGAGTGGGGAATAGGTCAGTTTATTTTCAAATTTAAGCGCATAATGCTTGAGATGATTTTTTGTGATTTGGATAGAATGAAGTGCGTTTGTTCCTGTGTTTTTTATATGCTTAAATACATCAAGAGGAGTTTTAAAGGTTAAGGTTTCTAAGGATTGGGTTATTTCTAAAATATTCCAATCTTTTTCTAAGATTTTTTGATATTTTTGAGGGTTGAGATAATTTAGACTTATACCAAATAATTCTTGAAACTCTAAAAAGTTTTTTTCTCCAAAAACCCCAATAAGTAGATAGCAATTAGTGTTTGCTATGCTCGGTAAATGTTGAAAGAAGGATTCTTGATTAATCCATTGCAACACTGCATTAGATACTATTAAATCGTTTTTTATATCTTGATAAAAATTTTTTATTCTTTTAAAATCCTCTATATCTACGGAATGAAATTCGATAGAAGTTTGGTTAAAGTATTCGCTAAAATCCACAATATCCAGAGCGATAAAATGTTTGAAGCTAAAATGGTTAGCAATTTTGTGTGAAAACAATCCTATGCCACAGCCAAGTTCTAAAATTTCTTGAAAGTGTGAAGTGTTGGTGTAAGATTTAAATTTCTGAAGCAGAATATCTTGCATTTTTTGTTGGATAAGTGCGTGTTGAGTGTAAGTTTTTGAGGAGTTTTTGAAGGTTTTTAAGAGTGTTTCTTTCATAAAACTGCCCAATCAAAAAATACAAAATGTGGCGAATCTAGTCTTAAAATTTGCTCTTGATAACCCTTGAATCCACCCCAAAAGAGTTCTTGAGTAGTTGTGGGGAAAATTAAATCTTGTTTGGAAATAATCACCTTATCCCAAATAGATCCTTTTTGGAAGGCTTTATGGTTGCTAATGAAGAATCCTAACTCTTCTTTGAGAGATTTTTCATCAAGGAGATTTAGTGATTGTGTGGAGTGTCGCCCCAAAAGATTAGCCTTAAAATGCTCTAAATTAAACATTTTTTGTGTGAGTTTAAATACTTTTAAGGGTATCCCATAAATATCATCAATACCAAATTCTGTGCCATTAATAGCGGTTTTTTTGATAAAGATTGGTGAATTATAGTTTTGTAAAAATAAATTTGCCACCCAAACTCCCATTGAAAAGGCATAAATTTCGATCTCTATTTGTTCTGATATTAGCAATGTTAAGATGTCTTCTAAAGGAGTGAAATTTAGATGTTGGTAATGATAAACAATGATAAGATTATCGGGGAAAAAGGGCGTGAAATGATTAGGTTGTGCGCCAAAACCCCCAAATATTAAATATATTTTATTATTATTTTTTATATTCTGATAAATATTCATTATTAATCTTAATGAGATTTTTTATAAATATTTCTAATTTTTCTTGTGGGGTATTTGCACAAAGTGAGATACGCAAACAAGCCCTATTTTTTGCGGTAGTAGGAGGTTTTATTGCTGGGAGGAAAAATCCATATTCTTGAAGTTTTTGTTGAAAGAAAAGGGCTTTTTGGTTTTCTTTTAAAATAATGCTTAAGATGTTGTAGTCCCCTAGAATTTCAAAAAGTTCTAATTGCTCTAAAGAGGATTTAAAATTTAGGCTTAAGGCTTTAAGTCTCTTACGATTTTCTTCGAAGTATGGAAGTTTAGAAAATATAAAATAACTCATTGCTATATTAAGAGGCGGTAGTGCTGTAGAATAAATTAGACTTCTAGCGGTATTAATAAAATATTCTTTAAAGACTTGATTGCATAAAACACAAGCTCCTACACTACCAATAGCCTTCCCAAAGGTGAGTATTAAAAAATCAATATCTTCTAAGCAGTTAAGATTCTGTGCTAATCCTAATCCATTATCTCCAAAGCTTCCTATGCTGTGAGCTTCATCAAGATATAAATAAACATTTTTAAAATGTTTCTTTAAAGCAATTAGAGAGTGAAGTTTGGCAAAATCCCCCTCAATGCTAAAAAGCCCCTCACTAAGGATGAAAATTGCCTCATAGTGATGGTGATATTTATCTAAGAGATGAGTTAGGGATTGCATATCATTATGTGCGAAGCGTTTAAAATGTGTCTTATGAAAAGACTTTAAACCATCAATATGACTAGCGTGGATAGATTTATCGGCTAAGAATAAAACATTTTTTAAATTATTAAGTCTAGAAATAACTCCTATATTAGCGTGGTATCCACTATTAAATAAAAGAGCTTTTTTATTAAAAAGAGATTCTAAAAGTTCTTCAAAAATAGCATAAATTTCAAAATTTCCACTTAAGCTCCGTGAAGAGGAAGCACTAAAAAAGCAATTTTTTCTAAAAATCTCTGAATCTAAAAAAGATTCTTTGAGGTTTTTATCACTTGCGAGATTTAAATAATCATTACTTGCAAGATTTAAAAGCCATTTTTGATTAAGGTAAATTTCTACATCTTTATGTTGTTGCGGAGAGAGTGTGCGATAATTAGCTTGATTGTTTAAAGAAGCTAAAAGATTTAGGATTTGTTGCATTATTTACTAGGTTTTTTGAAGAAGTTTGGAGAACTCATTAAAGAGAGCAGAAGATTCTAAGGGACCTGGACCTGCTTCTGGGTGATGTTGGAAAGAGCAAATGGGAGCATTTTTATAAAGCAATCCTTCAATTGTCCCATCAAAGAGATTGCGATGAGTGATAGTGGCTATTTTTGCAATATCTTCTGGGACGGAATAAATATGGTTTTGTGCGGTTATTTCTATTTTTTTGGTTTGGAGGTTTTGGATAGGGTGATTCCCCCCGTGATGCCCAAATTTTAGTTTATAGGTTTCATAGCCTTGTGCTAAAGCTAGAAGTTGATGCCCTAAGCAGATGGCAAAAATGGGGATATTATTTGCAATGAGTTTTTGAATTTCTATAATTTGGTTTTTTAAAACCTTTGGGTCTCCTGGACCATTAGATAGAAAGATTCCATCAAATTCTTTAGATTGATAGCGCTTAATAATTTCCTCTGCCTTAAAGTTATGCGGTATTACTTCAACACTAAAACCTGCAGCAACTAATTCTCTTAATATGCTTTTTTTAATCCCAAAGTCAATAGCTAGAATCTTTTTATCGGTTTGAGGGAGTGTGTAATTCATAGTCTTAAAGCTAAACCTTCCTTCTTTGTGGTGATAAGGTTCTTGAGTGCTAACGACTTTAATATAGTCAATTTCTTCGATTCTTGGAGATTGTTTTAAAATCTCTTGAAGATCCTCTTTGGTAGAATATTCTGTAGAAGCTATCATCATCATAGCCCCTTCTTTGCGTAAAGTTTTTGTTAAAAGACGTGTGTCAATCCCAAAAATTCCCATAGCATTATGGAAATTTAAGAATTCTCCTAAGCTTTTATTGGCGCGAAAATTAGAATATTTTTCGTTATAGTGGCGAATAAGTATTCCTTTTGCAAAGATATTAGAGCTTTCTACATCTTGAGGGTTTGTCCCTACAATTCCAATCTCTGGCATACTAAAACATATAAACTGCCCCGCATAACTAGGGTCTGTTATTATTTCTTGATAGCCTGTGAGGGAAGTATTAAAAACAATCTCCCCAACAGCAGTGTTATTAGCCCCAAAGCTTCTAGCTTCAAAAAACATTCCATTTTCTAAATAAATCCACGCTTTTTTGAAGTTAGACATTATAAGAATCCTCTTTTTCTTAGCTCTTCTTGATAAAGTTTATCAAAGATGAGATCATACTCCTCGCTCCCAAAAACAATCTTTCTTTTATAGTTGCTGATTCGCTCTGTAATGATGTCTTCAATTTCATCATAAGCTTTTGCGTAGCTATCAATAGCTTTGAAGATGATATTTTTCACTCTTGTCTCTGATACGGAAAAATCAATCAAATCTTCTTCTAAAAGAGCATTAAGAATCTTATGTGAGAGGTTGTTGTATCTATCCTCCCAGCTTAGTTCAAACCCAGCCTCATCGGCTAAATGCTTTTTAACCTTCCAAAATAATTGGTGTTCATCAGCTTGCATAAATTCTATTTCTTCGAGATTTTCTTCAACAATATCTCGTGCTTTCTCTTCAATTCTTAATTCTTCTTGAATGTTTTTCTCTAAGAGGTTTTGAGCAATTTTGCAAACCCCATCTAATCCATATAAAACACTTATAAAATCACAATTTGCTAAATCTATCGCTATTTTATTCGCAATATAAGGTGCGTGTGGAAGTCTAAGTTTCATCATACAACCCTTACTTTTTTTGTTATTCTATCCTTTTGTGACTTAAATTTTAGAATCTTGTGTGGGGTAATTTGCTTTTATGTTTGCAATGCTGCTAAATTTACCTTTGTTGTTCTGCAATAAAAACTCCACTTAAGACTAGAATCATTCCTATGATTCCCAGAGTTGTTATAGATTCTTCTAAAAAAACAAGAGAAGCAAGCATAGTAATAATGGGTGTTAGATAAACATAAATATTTGTTAGAATGCTTCCAATAAGTGTAATGGCTTTGTTCCAAAGAATAAAACAAAAAGCTGAAGCAAAAAATGCTAGAAAAAGTAAATTTGAGAGTATTTTAGGCTCTAAAAGGGCTGTAAGATTAAAAGAAGTTTCCCAAAAAACTAAGGCAGGTGTGATAAATATTATTCCATAAAATATTATTTTTCTTGTGAGGATTAAAAAGTCTTGCTGGGCATTAAAAATATTTGTAGCTACAATGCAATAACAAGCCCAACCTATAGCTGATAGGAGGGCAAAAATATCCCCTAGATTAAAGCCTAATTCAAAATCTTTAAAGTTCAAAAGTATAATTCCTGATAGGCTTAAGAAAAAGCCTAATAAAAAATATCGAGGAGATTTTTCGAGCTTTAGTATATTGGCTAAAAATGCAACAAAAATAGGCGCTAAAGCAATAATAATACTTACATTAAAGGCAGAAGAATAGAGCATTGCTAAATTTAAAAAAAGGTTATAAATGCTAATCCCGCAAAGCCCTGCAAGGGCTAAGATTAATTCTTGTTTAAGGGTAGTTTTTAGAAATTTAGGTTTTAAAAGTAGTAGAAAAATATATCCTAGGATAAATTGCAAAAATAAGAGTTCTAAAGCACCAAAAGATTCTAAGAGGATTTTTACAGATACATACAAGGCTGACCATAAAGAGACGCTCAAGAATGCTAAAAAATGTCCCAATAAACAATGTTTCATAAATTAGCAAATTCTTGTAGATTCTTATGGAATCTCAAGAGATAATTCCTACCTAAATCAATCTTTTGATAAAACCAGCTCCAAAGCGACCAGATATAATTAGCCATTAATTGCCCCTTTAAAATATCCTCATAAGAGATATTTCCATACATTGAAGCAATTTTATAGATTTGTTCTTTGGAGAGTTCTAGTTCTGCACTAAGATTCCCTAACTCCCATAAAATAGAGCCAAAGCCAGAATATTCAAAATCTATAAGTTTAATATCTTTTCCATTATATAGAATATTGGGGAGCTGCAAATCCCTATGGCATAAAATAAATTCTTGACTATCTAAATCCTTGGCTATTTCCAAGAGGAGCTTATGCTCTATGGGGGTAGTAAGTTTAATATTGGCAATTTTTTCGTATTTATAAATTTCATTAACCATAGAAATTTTTTGAAAATTTGGGTAGTCCTTGTGCTTATAGGTGTGAAGTTTTTTAATGGTTTGTATCAACAAAAGGAGTATATTACTATCTTTTAAATCTTTAAAATCCAGAGGTTTATAATCTTCTAAAAAAGTTGTCATTTTAAACTCATCGGCAAAAAATTCACTCTTTGGAGCAATATTTTTAGGCAGAAGTGCGAGGATTTTTTCTTCTTCGCAAGTATTGATGATTTTTTCTCTTCCTTGGGAAGGGATTCTTAGAACCTTGTATGTTTTAAGAAAATTAATTTTGTAATTGGTATTGGTTATACTAAAGAGTTTTTCTGCCTTTCCATCATCAGAGCATTGAAGTGCTATTTCTTTAGGAGTGATAAGATTAGCCCTTAGAGCATCTTTTAGAGAATCAATTTCTATATAAAAAGATTCACAAAAAGTTACAGAATAATCAATTTTTGTAAGAGAGTGTAAAATACACTTCTCCCAATAATCCTCTTTATCGCATTCAAAAAGAGCCTTTTTTAGAAATTCTATTTCTTTGGCATTATCAAAAAAGGCTATACCATCTCCATAGCCCTCTAAAGCGTTAGTATCAATATCTAGGAGTTTTTGATTTTCATCGACAATATAACCCCACGATGGAGTTTCATTGAGAATCTTTTGTGCCAAAATTTGTGAAACTCCTTTTTTGACATAGTGCATAAAGGGCTGTTGTATATATAAATCACCATTAAAAATAAAAGTTCCTTTGGTAATTTCTTTGGCAATAAACTTTAAGCTTTCTGCACTATTAACTCCTTGATAATCTTTAAAGACAATTTGTTGGAAATTTAATTTTTTTTGGAGCTCATCAAAAAGTTGATGTTTGTATCCTGTTAGGACTATAATATCCTTTATCCCTGATTTTTGAAGATAGTCAATCGTATTTTCTAAGATGCTTTTCCCGCGAATCTCTAAAAGGGGTTTTGGTTTATTAAGGGTTAGAGGGCGGAGTCTTTTTCCTTCTCCTGCTGCTAGAATAATCGCTTTCATAGCCTCCCTTTTAAGATATCTTCAAGGGATTCCAAAATAGCTTCACTAGATTTTCTGGGATAATAAATATTGGTTTCCCTTAAGTGTTGATAAAATTTCTTTTCTTGCTTGAAATTAATACTTTCAAAGATTGCTTGAAGCTGTTTGAAGTTTTTTGCAGTTTTGTCTTTAATGGTGTATTGTGTGCTATCTAAGGGATGAGGCATATAGAATATACAAGGTCGCAATGTTGTGTAAGAGAAAAGAAAAGAAGTGCTTGACCAATCTGTAAGTAAAAAATCTGAAGTATTAAAAAAATCATAGTTTTGGGATTCATCAAAGATTATGCGTGGATTTTGCATCCATTTAGCTTTGAGGAGTTGATAAAAGCGATGATTACCAGCGAAATTAAAGGGATGAGCACGGTAAGTGATATTATAAGAAGTATTTTGGAGTATCCATTCTATGATATTGCTATCAAATCCCGCATAAAGGTTTTGATCAGCATTGCGAGTAGGGTTAATATCCCTTAATGTGGGGCTATAAGTTATTGTATTAGAGGATTGGTATCGATACTGATTGATAGCCTTATCTAGTTGGGGATAGCCACAAGGTAGGAGTTTAATGCTTGAATCTTTGAGGGCTTTTTTAAAGCTTTGCATAGCACTCTTAGAGGGGACAATAATATAATCAAAGCTTTTTGAGCTTTCTCCACAAGCATAAGTTAGTCTATGGGGGAGATAGATTCTTTTTGCATTTTGACTTAGGAATGTTCTATCTATTCTTCCATCATCATAGGCTGTTTGATCGGCTGTAATGATAATATCTATTCCATCTATATGTGTGTTGAGGTAGAAAACTTCTCCATTTTCTATAATTCTCCAAGGGAAGAGCACATTATGATGTGCACTTTTTTCAAAATCATCCCCTAAGATTCTATCTACAATGGTGATTACATTATAGTGTTTGGATAATTCTTTGATGAGGTCTCCATATTGAGAGCGATAAGAGGGGTAAAAAGAAATAAAAAGGATATTTTTCTGTGTGGTGCTAAGGTGGGATTTAATATCCGCTGCGGCAATGTTAATAAAAGCTTCAAGTTGTTCTTTAACATTCATAATAAATCCCTTTGTAAAAAGTCGGTGATTTTTTCCTCTTTAGGGGTTGGGTTTTTAAGAATCTCTATTATTGTTCTTTGGAGATCTTGAAAGGATGTTGTAAAAGAAAATAAAGAATACAACCTATCTTCTCCTAGTTCTATATTGGTAAAGGCTGGGAGATGAATAATGCTTGGCTTTTGGTAAAAGAGGCTAAAGGCTAAGGCAATGTTGGAGGCATCTGTAACTAAAAGTGTGCTATTCTTGGCTTGTTTTAGGGATTTTATGGTTTTGATAGGTGTCGGGGGGGGGGGGCAATTTAATGCCTTGAAGATAATATTATGATAATTTTTGGGTGTTTTTGGATGAGGCAAGTAGAGAATTTTATGAGGGAGTGTTTCTTCTAAATTATTTTGAGTGTTGCAGATATTGCAAAGTGTTTCTAAGATTTGACTATCATAGCCACATTGACAATTTGCGTGTATAATATCTTGTTGTTCTCGAAGAGCCGGTGCATAAAGAATTTCCATTATTTTTCCTTAGCATTAAGATTTGGAAAAGTAGCTTATGTATTATTAAATATGCCTTAAAGAAAGCATTTCTTAAATTCTGGATAATGAATACTTGGAGGACGGGATTTTTCGATATTATGTTTGTAGTGGTGGCTCGAGGCGGAATCGAACCACCGACACGGAGATTTTCAGTCTCCTGCTCTACCGACTGAGCTATCGAGCCATTTAACGAATTTTAGGAAGCTAGAATTATATTGTAAAATATTTAATTCTTTCTTAAAAGAATTTTTTCAATAATAAAATATTCTTAGGATTACTGCTTTGATAGTATTGAATATTTTTATAACCATAAAATGTGGCTATCTTGAAAAATTTTTCCATTTTTTGTATGTCTTGTATTTCTATGTAAAGTATGCCTCCTGTTTCTAGTATTTTATTAATGAGGATAAAATTTTGGTTTAGTTGTTGTTCAAAGTTTATTTTGGACATCTTTAAAAGATCTTGTTCTGTAATATCAAAAAACCACATTCTTAGGAAGTTTTGTTTGTAGAATCTATCCTTTTCAAAAATAGAGGGTGCGTAGTAAATTAAGTGTGCTTTATGCGAGAAGATAGATTCTAATTCTGTGGGGCTACTAAGAAAATTTGGTATGTAAGGGTTTAAGATTAAGAGTTTTGTAGAGCTAACATTTTGATAAATTTGTTTGTATTTATTAACAATGAATTCTTTTAACTCCATATCTTCAGGGATTTTTGTATTAGTTGGTGCTAAAAAGCTATTGATAAGACACTTAATCCATAGATTAATGGAATCATCGGGAGAATTCTTTAAGAATTCCTTAAAAGAAAGGAGTTCATTGTAGATTCTAGGGGCGAAATATTTAGACATATCAGGAGGCATTTCAAAGCAACTAATCTTGATTTCTTTTAAGCGATTCTTCAATCCTGCAGAACTAGGATAAGAAAATTGGCATTGGGTATGGATTTTAGTGAGGGGATTATTATCAAGGATAAAGCTTATGCGTTCATTTGTTGCTAGGGCAAAGGCAAAATTAGGATTATTAAGGCAATAAAGTAAAACTTTACTATCTTCTTTTGTGGTTTTAAGGATGATATTTTCCATTAATTCTAAAAGATTGTTTTCAGAAACTTGCATTGGTGTTTTTAAGAATGTATTTTCTTCCATATTTTTAGATAAGTGTCTCCCAAAAATTTAAATAAAGTTTTAATTCTAGCATATTTTAAAAAGTTTATTATTTTTTTAAGTTCGATAAACGCATAATTGCGTTTATATATTTAATGATTATAGGGGGTAAATGTGAAGGTTTTTAAAGGTCTCAAAGAGTTGCAAATCTTTATCCAAACCTATAAAAGACAAAACCCTAAAGAAATAATAGGTTTAGTCCCTACTATGGGTGCTTTGCATAAGGGTCATTTATCTTTAATTGAATCTTCTAAGAAAACTTGTGATTTAACCATCGTTTCTATTTTTGTCAATCCTACACAATTTGGAGCTAATGAGGATTTTGGCAAATATCCACGCAAAACAGAGGCGGATTTGGAGATTTGCCAAAGAGCAGAGGTTGATATTGTTTTTATGCCAGAAGTAGCGGAGATGTATCCGCTAAAACCTTCTTTACAGACTACCTTTAATGCTCCCTCATCTATGGCAAATGTCTTAGAGGGGGAGGCAAGAAGTGGGCATTTTAATGGGGTTTTGCAAGTCCTTAATAAATTATTCCATTTAATACAACCACATAAAGCATTTTTTGGAAAAAAGGACGCTCAACAGCTTTTAATAGTTCAAAAAATGGTCGAGGATTTATTTTTTCCCCTTGAGATTATCCCCTGTGAGATAGTTAGGAGTGAGGAGGGGTTAGCACTTAGCTCAAGGAATGAATATTTAAGTATAGAGGGCAAGAAAGAAGCACTAAAAATTTCGCAATCTTTAAAAGTTGCTATGCAAGTTATTATGCAAGGAGAGAGAGAAAGTTTAAAAATAAAAGCAGAGGCTTTAAAGGTATTAGAAGGGCTAGAAGTGGAATATTTCGCTATTGTTGATAGAAATTTAGAACCCATTTTAACCATTCAAAAAGATTCTACTTTAATCTTGGTTGTTGCAAAGATAGAGGGGGTTAGGCTGCTGGATAATGTATGGTTTTAATTCTTATTTAAGTAAAATAGGAGTATCCTCCCCGCACAAAAGTGAAGCTTTCCGTGTGAAAGACAACAATTCCCCTTAATCTTGTTGTAGCAAAATTTTAAAGAAAGTCTTGTTTTTATGTATCCAAACAATTCCTCCCAAAAATCTTGTATTTTTATGGGTAATTTGTCCCTTGGCACACTCTTTTTTTTACGACTTGAAAATGCTTTTTTATTGGCTGAAAAAGGCAGTTTCATAGAGGTTATTAGCTGTTTTGGAAATTTAGAGAATGATTTAAAGATGTGGTGTGCTTTTAAGGGTGAGGCATTTATCCATAAAGTTGCTATTGCCAAAAACTCTAATAAGGATAATTTTCTTTACCTTTTACAAAAGCAATCTCCTAAAAGATTCCAAAAGTTTGATGCAAATTCTCATATTGCTCCTTTTGGACATGGTTTAGCCCCTAATGGGGTATTAGTAGAATCCGCAAGTCCGCACTATCCTTTTACCTATATGAATGACAATGAGCTTTATAATGGGAATTTTACGCAAATTTATGAGGATTCTAAAAAGTCTCAATGGAATGCTTCTAATGATATAAAATGGAAAGATATTCCCTCTTTTAGCCCTGCTATGGAGTTTGCCATAGCACAGATTATGACTTATTTAACCGAAAATGAGTTTTCTGCATTATATATTCCTGCACGATTTTTAGGACAAATCTCTCCCTTTTTTACAACTGCTCCTTTGCTGCTCTCTAGCATTATTGGCGATGAGGCAAGACATATTGAAGCATTTATTAAAAGGGCAAATGTTACGGGATTAGGTGTGCAATATTCCACGATTGCCACGCAACAAAGCCTCTTTAGTCTTTTTAAAGAAACCAATTATTTTAAATCAAGCTTCCTGCTTCATATTATGGGTGAGGGGACATTTATTGATTTATTAAAATTTTTAGAAGAGAGTTTTGAGGGCTTGGGGGATAGTGCAAGTGCAGAGTTGTTTTACTTGGCTAGGAGAGATGAAAGTCGCCATGTTGCTTATGGTATGAATAATGTCAAACATACTATTGCAGAAAACCCTGCAAAAATCGCTACTTTAAAAGAAGTTGTTTTTGAAAGAAAGAATTATTTAAATGCTCAAAGTGGAGAATCCTCACTTTTGCTTGAATCTTTGGCTCTTTTAAGAGGAGGGGGAGAGGAATTCATTTCGCGTGGATATGAGGAGGTATTAGAGCTTAAGAAAAAGATGGAGAAGAATCGCACAAAGCGACTTGTAGAATGTGGCATTGATGAAGAGTTGGCATACGATTTAAGTAGGGCTCATACCCCTAATTTTATGTAAGGATAAATATGTTAAATGTAGAAAATTTAGGACAAAAGGCATTAGAGTTTGGGAGAGAGTTTGTCGCTCCTTTTACGGATTGTATTGATAAAGAGGCAAGATTCCCTAAAGAAGCGTATAATGAACTCAAAAAACAAGGTTTTATGGGATTACTTGTCCCTAAAGCTTACGGAGGGAGTGGAGGGAATTGCTCTAATCATATAGAGGTGTGTTATGCCCTCGCACAATTTGACGCTTCTACGGCTCTTTGTTATATGATGCATAATGTTGCAACGGCTTGTATTGCAAAGTTTGGCACACAAAGTCAAAAGGATACTTTTCTTTCAAAAATCGCTAAAGGTGAATTAAGTTTTGCTCTAGCTTATAGCGAAAGTGGTTCTGGGACTCACTTTGGGCTACCTGATATTAGTGAGAGGGAAGAAGGGGAATATAGAATCTTGAAGGGTAGAAAAAGTTTTGTTACTTCTGCCCAAGAGGCGGATTATTATCTAACTTTTACAAATTCTTGTAAAGTAAGTGGAGGAAAAAATAATTGGATTACGCCTAATAATGCCGAAGGTCTTGTTTATGAAGAGGGGGTATGGAATGGCTTAGGTATGCGTGGGAATGTTTCAAAACCGGTGCAATATAATGATGTTAAGCTCCATACTTCAGAATATTTATTGGGGAATGATGGAGAGGGAGAATCACAAGCAGGATTGGTGGCAATGTATTTTGTTATGGGCTTGGGGGCAGTGTATAGCGGTATCGGTAAAGTAGCTTATGAATGTGCCATTCATCATTGTAAAAGCAGGAAATATACAGACGGTAGCTCTTTAGCCGATAAAGATTTAGTGAGGATTCATATTGCAGAGCTTTATACTAAAGTTCAAAGCCAAATTGCTTTTGTCAGGGAAGCGGCAAGAAGCTTTGATAATGCAGAATCCGATGCTGTATGTAAAATCTTTGCTAGTCGTATTAATGCCACACATTTGGTGATGGATATTACACAGCTTGCTATGCGACTTGGTGGAGGGAAAGCGTATTCTAAGCAACTTCCTTTAGAGCGATATTTGCGTGATGCCCTTGCCTCTCAAGTTATGGCTCCAAGCCTTGATATTTTGCAAATATGGCTCTCTGATGCACTTTTACCAAAGGAGTAAAAAATGAAGTATATTTTAGTTGGAGCAGTAGCTTATGCACCGCAGATAGTACCGATTTGGGATATTATACGCGAGTATGCGAATGATTATTTGAAAGATATAAGGCTAGATTATGTGCTATTTAGCAATTATGAACGGCAAGTGCAGTGGCTTGTAGAGGGCAAAATAGATATTGCTTGGAATACTAATGTTGCCTATATCCGAGCCAGTGCAGAAGCAGGAGTAGAGGCGATTTTAATGCGGGATACTGATATTGGCTTTAAGAGTGTCTTTGTGAGTAAAGATAAAGTGCAAAGTTTAAAAGATTTGAAAGGGAAAAAGTTTGGTTTAGGGAGTTTGGATTCTGCTCAAGCTGCTATTATGCCTTTATTTTATCTCCAACAAAATGGGTTTAAGCTACAAGAATTCCCTCTACCTCTATTGGATACAGCAAAGGTAGAGAATGATAGTATTGGGATATTCCGCTTTAATAGTGATGTAGGAAAGCACGGCGATACAGGAAAGAGTGAGTTTGAGGTATTGGATAAGATTATCAGTGGAGAGCTTGATGCAGGGGCAATTGGTTCGACAACTTGGATGAGGGTGCTTCAGGAGGGGAACTATCCACAAATGACAAATTTTTATACAAGTCCTGATTATTGCCATTGCAACTTTACAACCCTAAAAGGTTTTGATTCTACGCTTAAAAAAAGTTTTATAACAATGATGCAATCCCAAAATCATCTTAAAGATAATCCACAAATTGCTCATATGATGAGTTTAGAGGGTTTAAATAATTGGGTATTATGTGATGAAAAAGCACTTAGGGGATATAAGGAGATTATACAAGCAATGAAAGAGCAAAGATTAATGGAGAATATCATTGCTTAAAGATTCTCTAAAGCAAGTAATAAGAATGTATTAGAATCTTAAGTAGAGGAATCTTGAGAATAAAGATGATCTATGAGTGCTAAGTTGATACAAGAAAGCTATTGGCGAAAACTTAATTATAGTTGTTTTATTGCAAGAAATACAAGATGCCAATTTCGGGTTTGGAATATGGGGTTTGGGTTTTAAAAGTGAAAGTGTTATTGGGGTGGTGCAACTTTAATAAAAGCTAAAATTAAAGAAAATTTTAATAGAATGCTAACCTTTTATCTTAAAAATCACACACGTTAATCCTAAGTTAGGTTGCAGGTTTATGCCTGTTTAAGAACGTGGAGGAAAAACCAAACCATTAGAGGAGAAAATATGGTAACAATGAAAGACCTTTTAGAATGCGGTGTTCATTTTGGACATCAGACAAGACGTTGGAATCCAAAAATGAAAAAATACATTTTTGGTGTGCGAAAAAATATTCATATTATTGACTTACAAAAAACTTTGCGTTATTTTCGTTATACCTATAACATCGTTAGGGATGCAGCAGCAGAAGGGAAAGTCATTATGTTTGTTGGAACTAAAAAACAAGCTAATGAAACCTTAAAACAATATGCGCAGAGCGTCAATGCTCCTTATGTGAATTATCGTTGGCTTGGAGGAATGCTGACAAACTTTTCAACCATTAAAAAATCGATTCGTAAATTAGAAATCATCGAAGAAATGGAATCAAGTGGTCAAATTGATCTTTTAACCAAAAAAGAAAAATTAATGATTCAAAGAAAAAAAGAGAAATTAACGCAATATCTAGGTGGTGTAAGACATCTTAAAAAAGTCCCTGATATGATTTTTGTTATTGATGCCGCAAAGGAGAAAATAGCGGTAGCTGAAGCTAGAAAGCTTGGGATTCCTATTGTTGCTCCATTAGATACCAATTGCGATCCTGATGTGGTAGATTATCCAATTCCAGGAAATGATGATGCGATTCGCTCTATTCAACTTTTTTGTAAAGAAATGACAGAAGCCATTACAGAGGGACGCGCTATTGCTGGAGGTGAAGCCCCTATTGAAAATGAAGAGGTCGCTCCTGCAAGTGAGCAAGAGAAGCAAGAGGTTTTAGAAGAAGCTATGCGTGAAGAAGATTTTATGCAAGCAGAAAACCAAGAATAATTTTGTAAGGATAGAAGATGGCAGAGATTAATGCGCAACTTGTAAAACAGCTTCGGGAAATGACAGATGCAGGAATGATGGATTGCAAAAAGGCTTTAGTGGAAACACAGGGTGATATCCAAAAAGCGGTAGAATACTTAAGGGAAAAGGGATTAAGCAAGGCTGCTAAAAAAGCTGATAGGGTCGCTGCAGAAGGTGCGATTAGTATTGAAGTTTCACCAGATTTTAAAAAAGCTAGTATGGTAGAGATTAATTCTGAAACTGATTTTGTCGCCAAAAATGAGGGTTTTAAAGAGTTAAGTTCAAAAACTATTGCGTTGGTGCAAAGTTCTACTATCCAAAATACAGAAGAATTAAATACCTTAAATCTTGATGGTGTTAAGTTTGAAGAATATTTAAAAACACAAATTGCAAAGATTGGTGAAAATATCGTTGTTAGAAGACTTGGAAAGGTTCAAGTGGAGGGTAGTGGAGTGGTTAATGCCTATGTGCATTCTAATGGACGAGTTGGCGTGATTATCGCACTTAAATGCCAAAAAGAAGAAAATACTGCAAAATTGGCAGATTTTACTAAGAATCTCTGTATGCACGCAGCAGCAATGAAGCCACAAGTTATCAGTTACCATTCCTTTGATTTAGATTTTATCCAAAAGGAAAAAACTGCCATCATTGCAGAATTAGAGAAAGAAAATGAAGAACTCAAAAGATTAGGTAAGCCTTTGCATAAAATCCCCCAATACATTAGCCAACTAGAATTAAATGACGAAATCTTAGCTAAGCAAGAGGCTATCTTTAAAGAGGAGCTTAAGGCTCAAGGTAAGCCAGAGAAAATTTGGGATAAGATTTTACCGGGTCAGCTAGAGAGATTTAAAGCAGATTCTACGCTTTTAGATCAGCGATTAACACTTTTGGGGCAGTTTTTTGTAATGGATGACAAGAAAACTATCGCGCAAGTTTTGGCGCAAAAGAGTGAAGAACTCAAGGATACTCTTGAAGTGGTTGAATATATTCGTTTTGAGCTTGGTGAAGGGATTGAAAAGCAGGTAAGTAGCTTTGCTGATGAAGTTGCCGCACAGCTTGGATAATCCTTAGAATATGTCTTTATTAGAGGTTAAAGGCATTTCTTTTAGTTATGAAAAGCCCGTTATAGATAATCTCTCTTTTAGCGCACAAGGGGGGGAGAGTATTTCTATTATGGGTGTTAGTGGAAGTGGGAAAAGCACACTTTTACACATTTTATCTTCGTTTTTAAAACCCCAAAGAGGAAGTGTTAGGATACTCAATAAAGACATTTATGCTATCCCTTATGCAGAGATTTTAAATCTTAGACGCAAGGAAATAGGCATTATCTTCCAATCGCATTATTTGTTTTTGGGATTTAACGCAAGAGAAAATTTAGAGGTTGCCTCTTTGCTTTCAGGGGAAGCTATTGATGATTCTTTGTTGAGGTTTTTTGGAATTTTTGAGAATTTACCTAAAAATGTTAGCACTTTAAGCGGGGGACAGCAACAACGTTTATCTATCGCTAGAATCTTAACAAAAAAACCTAATATTATTTTTGCAGATGAACCCACAGGGAATTTAGATAGAGAAAACGCTTTTAAGGTTATGGGATTGCTTTTTGAATATGTTAAGCAGACTTCTGCTCTTTTAATTTATGTAACGCACGATCCGCTTTTAGCGCAAAAGGCTACCCGCTCTTATCAGCTAGAAAATGCCAACTTAAAGCCTCTTAATTAATGGAATTTTTAGCTTATCTTACAGAGGGAAATGTCGCAAACTTTTTATTGTTGCTTTTGCGTTTTGCCGGGATTATAGCCTTTTTTCCTTTTTTTGAAAATCAGCTCATTACCAACTCTATTAAGGGCGTTTTTATCTTTTGGTTGGCAATTTTATTTATCCCATTAGTTACGATTATTCCTCCTGCTAATATGAGTATTGTGGAATTTATTGTAGCGGGATTGTCAGAGATTATGCTGGGATTCTTGGCTTCTATGGCGTTACAGATTGTCTTTGGTATGATTTCCTTTGGTGGAGAGGTTATTTCTTTTGCTATGGGATTAACCATTGCGAATGCTTATGACCCTGTAACAGGCGCTCAAAAACCAATTGTTGGGCAACTTCTAACATTACTTGCATTGCTTATTATGTTAGGGCTTGACTATCATCATCTTTTTTTATATTTTGTAAGTGAGAGTATTAAAGAGATTCCTTTAGGGGGGTTTCTTTATTCTCATAACTATATCCAATACATTATCCAATCTTTTTCGAATCTTTTTTTGATAGGGCTTACAATGTCTTTTCCTATTATCGCACTTATTTTACTCTCTGATATTATTTTTGGAATGATTATGAAAGCTCATCCACAATTTAATCTCTTAGCCATTGGTTTTCCTGTCAAGATTAGCATTGCCTTTGGTATTTTAGTTGTGATTATTCCTGCGGTAATGATTCATTTTAAAAGAGAGTTTCTTAAAGCTTTTGATGCTTTGACTATTTTGTTCCAATAATCCTTAGTCTTTGTAGAGTCTTTGGATTAGAGATTGTTGATAAATTTCGTATCCATAAAAATAATCTTTCCATTTTGAGTTTTTATAAGGTTTTTTGCTTTAAGGTTTTTTAGAACCCTTGATAGTGATTCGGGGCTTATATTAAGATTTTTGGCAATTTGCTTTTGTGTAAGGGTGGGCAGTGATGCTTGATTTTGTAAAAGAAAGTCTTTGAGTTTTTCTTCTATGGTTTTAGAGTTTTGGCTAATATGGTTTTCTAAGATTTTGATTTTATTGCAGAGTGAAGCTATGAAAGAGAGGCAAAAATTCGAATCTTCTTGGCATAATCTTTTAAAGGTTTTAATGCCAATCTCTAATACCTCGCATTCTTCTATACACATTGCACTTGCTGGGTATGGAATGTTTAGAAAAGTAGGCATTTCTGCAATGAAGCTTACACTGGAGATTTGGTGGATAGTTTTTTCTTTGTTGTCTTCTGTGCTTTTATAAAGAGAAATCTTCCCCTTTAATAAAACAAAAAGGTTTTTTGGATTCTCACCTTCATAAAAAAGAGTTTCTTCTTTATGGTAAAAGCGTTTGTAGCCTATATTATAAAGCATCTTGATATAATCTTCCATTTTAAATCCTTTTTGGATAATGCGAAGAGTATCAAAAAACTTAACATAAATCAATTTTTATTTTTATTGGCTGTGTTATGATTTTTGTAAAATCATTAGGAGTAAAGTTTATGGAAGTGTTTTATCCTTATTTTTTGATTGTGCATTTAATGAGTGCTATTATTTTTTTGGGCTTTATTTTTACCGATGTGGTTTTGCTAGCTCCTCTTAGAGAAGTATTAGGTGAGGAGTTTGCCGATAAAATGTTTCAAGGGATTTCTAAGCGCGGTAGTAAAATTATGCCTTTTTGTCTTTTGTTATTGGTATTAAGTGGTGGAGCAATGATTGGTCAGTATGTTGGAAGTGGTCAGGGGTATTTTGATACTTTCTTACAAAAAGCTTTATGGTTTAAGGTATTTTTTGCTTCTTTAATTGTTTTGGCAGTGATTATTTCTTTAACCTGCCATTATATTTTAAAAGTGAGGAATCCATTAGGCAAGATTATCCACCCCCTAGCATTAGTGTTTGGGGTGTTTATTGTAGTGTTGGCAAAAATAGCATTTTATTTTAGTTAAGGGGAAGATTATGAAATATCAAGAGATTTGTGTAGAGGGAATTAACCAATTAATGGATATTTTTTATGGAAAGATTCGTAAAGATAAGAGCGGACTTGGGGAGATTTTTAATAATAAAATAGGCACAGGTGAGGAAGAATGGAGAGAACATAAAGCCAAAATTTCGAATTTTTGGCAAGGAATGTTATTAGGTAGCGGAGATTATTCAGGACAGCCTATGAAAGCACATTTAGAGCTACCACCTTTTCCTAGAGAGTTTTTTAATACTTGGTTGGAGTTATTTGAAGAGAGCTTAAGACAGGTTTTTGAAGACAATATTGCCAATGATATTTTGCATAAAGCAAGGATGATTGCTGATAGATTCCAATATATGCTTTATGAAAGTGGGCATTAATTTTTCTGCTTTAAGTTTGGCGATAGTGAAAAACAAGTTGGGTTTTTAGAGGTATTAGCATTGCTTAACAAAAGAAAAGTCAAATAAAATGTGTTATAATGCCAAATATTAAGCAAAGTTTAAGGGATAAGGAATGGAAGACGAATTTCCTAAGGAAGATGAAGATTTTTTAAATAAGCTAGATTATGACACTGTTATCCAAAGGGCTTGTCAAGAAATAGATGCTAACAATGGAAGCATAAAAGAGCTAAAGCAGGGCAATGCGGTTGTGTTTCTTGAAACAAGTAGAAGAATGGTATTGGATAAAAATGGACTTATCCATTCTGGGAATCTTTACTCAAGTGCCGCTTATGCTGCCTTATTGGCGGTTAATAATCCTAATGCCGTAGTCATTGGTGCTGAAGTGAAATTCCTAGCTCCTCTTGAGGTTGGGAATGAAGTAGTTTTTAAGGCTCAAACTTTACAAGAGGATACAAAGAAAAGGGAAGTAAAAGTAGAAGGTTTTGTTTTAGATATTAAGATTTTTGATGCAATGTTTTATGTGGCTGTTTTTGAAAAGCATGTTTTAAGTCTGCATATTACTAAAGAGATGGAAAAAAAAATGGGGTGAGTTACTAAAGTTTAGGAGCAATGATGGGAGTAATGATGAAAGTAGATTTGCATAATCACACATCTTTTTGCAATCACGCAACAGGAAGTATGGAGGAATATATCCAAAGAGCTATTGAAGAGAAAATTGATGTTTTTGGTTTTTCTTGTCATAATCCTATGGGCTTTGATGAAAAATATCGTATGAGTTTCACACAACTGCCTTTGTATCTTGATAGAATTAGAGAATTAAAAGAAAAATACCATTCTAAGATTCTTATTAAAAGTGCTTTGGAGATTGATTATCTTCCGCAGTATTTAGAGGATAGATTGTTGGATTTACCCTTAGACTATCGTATTGGGTCTGTGCATTTTTTAGGTTCTTGGGGGTTTGATAATCCAGAATTTATCGGGGAGTATTCTAAAAGAGATATTAATAAAATCTGGGAAGATTATTATGCGGCTATTGAAGAAATGGCAAAAAGTGGATTGTTTGATATTGTCGGGCATATAGATTTATTAAAGATTTTTAAATTTTATCCGACAAAGGATTTGAGAAAGCCTCTACAATCAGCCCTAAAGGCTATTAAGAAGTCTAATATGGTGGTTGAGATTAATGCAGCAGGGTTTCGTAAAGAGGTTGGCGAACAATACCCTAGTAGGGAGATTTTGGAGATGTGTTTAGAGCTAGAAATACCTATTACTTTTGGCAGTGATGCACATAGCATAGAGCAAATAGGGTTTAAAAGGGAGGCTATGGAAGACTTGGCAAAAGAAATTGGCTTCAGCAAATGCGCAACTTTCACACAGCGACAAAGAGAAATGGTAGAGTTTTGAAGCTAGAATCCAAGGTTCATTATAAAAGCCTATTAGGCATTAAAGTAAAAGCATTAAATTAATTTCTTAATGGTGGGGCTATGGAAACAAGGTATAATTTTTAAAAGTTTTTGGAGTTTGTTATGAAAATTGCATTAATTAGTAATTCTTTATTGCTTACTAAAAGCTTAGAGATATATTTGCGGGATTATTTGACAAGCTATAAGATGTGTGATTTTATTGTAGCGACAGAGCCTATGGAGGCAGATAAGCCTGTATTTTTGGTTGGGGATTTTTCAGAGGCTAATCTTAATAAGCCTTTTACTAAGGAAATACTCTTAGAAAGCTTAGAATCTTTTTATTTTCAAATTAAACATCAAGGAACGCAAGAACCCCCTTTGAATAACTCCAAACCTATCTCCACGATGTTAGGCAATTTTAGAGATCGTAGGTTAGCCACTCAAGATAATGATGCGGTATTACAACAAAAAATGCAAGAAGTTTTAGAGCGATATGCTCAAGAAATTGTAGAACTTACTAGGGAACATTTTAAGGGCAAAAATGACTAAATCCCCGCTAAAGCATAATAGCTTAAGGGTTATAGGTGGAGCTTTTAAGGGCAGGAAGCTTAAAATGGCTCCTTTGGAGGTTACTCGCTCTTCTAAGATGATTTTAAAAGAATCTTTTTTTAATACTTTAGGTAATGCGATTATAGGGGTGAATTTCGTAGAATTTTTTGCAGGGAGTGGAAGCATTGGCATAGAAGCCCTAAGCAGAGGGGCTAAATGTGCATTTTTCTTTGAAAACCATAAAACATCTTATAAAGTGCTAGAGGAGAATTTAGAGAAGGTTTGTCAAGGTTGTGCCTATAAAACGATTTTTGGCGATACCTTTAAAACCTATAAAGATTCTTTAAAAACACTCAAAGGTGAGACAATTGGGTATTTAGACCCTCCCTTTGATATTAGAGAGGATAGGCAAGGCATTTATGAGCGATGCTTTGGTTTGGTGGAAGATTTGGATTGTCAAATCTTTACAAATATTGTCTTAGAGCATATTTCAAGCTTAGAGATTCCAGAGCAAATAGGAAAATTTATGCTTTATAAACATAAGAAATTTGGAAAGAGTGCTTTAAGCTATTATCAAAATTAAATATATAAGGACAGGTTTAAGACTATGGAATACTATGGCAGGAAGCATAAAAGTTTGGCAAAGGCTATTTTTAAAGAGGATTTAGAGAATATTTTAGAAAACGATGAATGGATATGTGTAGATATTAGAATGCCCGATGATTTTAAAAAGGGGCATTTAAAAGGTGCTAAAAATATTACGACAAAAGAAGACTTAGAAGCAATATTGCAACAGCATAAAAAGGTATTATTAAATTGTTATTCTGGACACACGGTTTCTTTATTGGGGAGCGATTTGGTAGAAGCAGGATATACCGAAATTTATTTTTTAGATGAAGAAATTATAGAGTGCATATAGCTTGGCGACCCTTGGAAGATTCGAACTTCCGTTACTGCCGTGAAAGGGCATTATCCTTGGCCACTAGATGAAAGGGTCGCAGGGATTGTAGCATATTTCCCAGCAAATAAAAAGCTTTAACATTCCTTAGCCCTAAAGCCTCCCAAACACTCTCTTTTCAAAATCAAACTTCTTAGGGAGATGTAAATCTACTTCTTCAAACTCTCTCTTTGGCATAACCACTAAAGTAAATCCACCTTTATTCTCCCTATCCCATATACTATAAAACTCCCTTTTGGAGCTTATATATTCTCCATAGCTTGGGTCAAGCACTTGAATAAAATCGCCTTGATGATTGATAATCACGACAAAATGAGGGAATCTAGGGTCATCTTCGATTTTAACAAGCAAGGGAATGTTAGTAAGCTTATCTAAGACTCGTTGGTCGATACGAAAAGAATCACTTTTGAAATCTAATTTTTTAATAACCTCTTCTAAGTCCGCAAAGCTTACCATATCGGTGTAAAGTTCTTTTTCACTCATTATTTTTAATACTTCTAATTCATTAAGCTTTTGATTATCAATAAGATTGATTAAAGTAGCAAGAGAAGATGCTCCACAAGATTGTTCATAAGTTTGCCTAACCACTCTTTGGTTTTTAATCTCTTGATAGGATTGCACGACAAACTCTGCTTTTAAGATAAAGGGTAGCCAAGAAAAGACTATGAGAAACTTTAAGAGCCTTTTCATAGTTACTTCTTTCTTGTTATCTTGTAAGGAGACATAGAGTATAGATGTATAACAAAACCTTTAAGGTTTAAGCCTTGAAACTTCATTAAAACTTTTTCCATAAGGTTAATCCAAATATTGCATCAGGTGCAGCGGAGCTTCCCCCAAAGTTAGCATTGACAGAAATAGCGGTATCTTGGTTAAGGCTATAAGTAGAACCAACGCTTAATGTTGGTATAGAGCGAATATTTGAAGTTTGATTCCTATTAATCCTTTGTTTGGTTTGGAATCTCTGCTCGGCTCCTAAATCTAAAGTGATTTTAGGGCTTAAAATAATGGATAAATCTCCTCCTACATACATACTATGCCCATAATCTATCTTACCTATCTTAAACTTCCTTTTTGCGTTATATCCAAATCCACCATAAATGCTATAAACCACAGGATCACTATATCCTCTTAGGGTTGCTTGGAGACTTTGGGATTTAAGATAGAAGCTTTTATCTTCAGCAGCTGAAGATTCTCTTTGGAGAATAGCGGTTTGAAAGGTGATTTGTGGCACAAAATCCGCAATACTTTTGCCTGTATAGATAAAGCCAAGCCATAGAGAGTTAAAGCTAAAATCATTTTCATTTGTATAGTTATTAGAGAGAAAAGCTTTATATTCTTTTCTTGCATAACTTCCACTCCCTGATACAAGAATATCAAACTTAGGCATAAGCGTATAAATAAAAGTCTGATTAAGGCTTAGTTGTTTGGTATCGCTCCAAAGTGTCGTATCTCCCCCTATGCTAATATTGGGATAGAGAGAATAAGTATTCGCATTCCCTGTGCTAAGGAGTGAAAAGCTTGTAATACTCCTTAAGCCAATTTGCTTTTTAAAGAGATTATCAATATTTAGCTCATCACTAGCCAAAAGAGAGTTTGTTAAAAACAATAAAGTAAAAAAGAGTTTTTTCATTCCAATCCTTTTAAAAAATATTAACTAGAATTCTAAATAATAAACAATCAAAAGTAAAGCTTGACTTTAAAATAAAAATACGTTAGAGTGAAAACCAATTTTTCAAAAAAAGGAGAAAATATGTTAAAAAAGGTTTTTAGTATCCTAGCTTTAGGTTCTTTATCTGTAAGTTTTGCATTAGCACAAGAAGATATTTTAGCTCTAGTTAGTAAAGGGAGAGTTACAAGTAATAGTGTAGGTGTTACCAAACTAAACATTGAAGAGAAAAAACAGGTGAAGGGAGGGATACATCGTGCACCATATATAAGGCATGAATTAAGAGATAATTATGGTAATTTGATAATGAAGTATGACTACTATGAGTTTATTCTATCTCCTTATGAAAAAAATCGTGGAATGGCTATTATAAATGATAGAGAAAGCACTTACCAAAAAGTTCAAAACTATTTAGACTTTAAAAGGCTAACTGTTGTTGATCCAAGATATGAAAGAGCAATGATGTTTGTGCGAATTGACTATAAAGCAAGGCAAATTATGACTGAAATTGTGGCTTATGATACACGATACAATACTCAAAGAAGGATTTATCAAGGGAATCCTATCATTGAAAAGTTAAATAAAGTGTTTCGTGATGAGATTATTCGTGATTCATTATCTAGCTCTAGATAGGAGGAGTTATTATGCAAGTTACGAATAATATCTCCTTATCTACTCCAAAAATTACTCAAAAATTCATAGAAGAACGAGAAAAAAATAGAGAAGAAAATAAAAAGCTTATGCAGACTTTGTTAGAAGAGAGGACAAAGCTTATGCAAGCTATATTGGAAGTTCCAGGGGGGGAACTTGTAGCATTCTTGCTTCCTTCAGAAAAATACCCCAATAAATTTTTAGCAGAGATCTCTCTAGAAAATATGCGTTATTTAGTGAATGTTGGTAGGATTAAAAATGATGTCATAGATGAGCATTCCCAAAAATTCACCAATGTAAGCGAAGAAAGCTACCAAAGTGCTAAAGCTTATATTTATAAACAAATGGAAGATATTGCTCTTGCTATTTATGAAGAAGAGGGAGATTCAGGGTTATTAGGAACTTTGATGGAAATAGGAAGGTTTAGGCAAATCATTGATATAGCAGAAGACATTAAGGAAAATAAATTAGAATCTAGTGCTAGAGAATTGGCTTGGGTATTAAAAACAGAAGATAAAGAGAAAATTGCAAAGGCACAAGAGAGAATAGAGATATATTTGGATAAGATGTGGAATGCTAATACCGTGGGTTTAGCTATTACAATACACTTCTTCACACTTGTAGATAGCAAAATACCAGCAGAGAATTTTCAAAAGATTAAAGATTCTTTAGGGATAATGAGAAATTATATAGAAAATAACTTTATACCTAATGAACAAGGAATC
>NZ_FZPJ01000010.1:38087-151282 GCF_900198605.1 Helicobacter mesocricetorum
GGGAATATCTTTTGCTTGAACGCTTTTTAAGGAATGAAATTGTGTTTATGGATTTTAATTTTCAAAAAGAAGGAGAAATATGTTAAAAAAGGTTTTTAGTATCCTAGCTTTAGCTTCTTTATCTCTAAACTTTGCATTAGCACAAGAAGATATTTTAGCTCTAGTTAGTAAAGGGAGAGTTACAAGTAATAGTGTAGGTGTTACCAAACTAAACATTGAAGAGAAAAAACAGGTGAAGGGGGGGATGTTTGCCAGTCCATATAGCTACTATTCTATAATAGATAATTCGGGTAATAGAATATTTGATTATGGCTACTATGAGTATGTTCTAACTCCTTATGAACAAAATAGAGGTATGATTGCTTTAAATGATAGAGAAAGCACTTACCAAAAAGTTCAAAACTATTTAGACTTTAAAAGGCTAACTGTCGTTGATCCAAGATATGAAAGAGCAATGATGTTTGTGCGAATTGACTATAAAGCAAGACAAATTATGACTGAAATTGTGGCTTATGATACACGATACAATACTCAAAGAAAGATTTATCAAGGGAGTCCTTTTGTAGAGCAGTTAAGCAAAGCTTCTCGTGAACTAATTATCGGGCATTTTTCTAAATTCAAATAAGGAGGATTTATGCTAAATACAATCTCAAATACTCCTAGCACTTCTTTTATCCAAAGAGGTGCTAAAGCCTCTTCTATACAAGAACAAGAAAACAAAGAGATTCAAGAAAAGAATAGGGAGATGATAAGACATTGGTTAAAAGAACCAAAAGATTATCTAAGTATAACTTCTGGGATAGACTTTTTTCGACATATAGAGACAATAAAGGCACGAGAAGCTACTGCTAGAATAAAAATAACTGCCATAGAAGAATATTCTCAAAAATTCACCAATGTAAGCGAAGAAAGCTACCAAAGTGCCAAAGCTTATATTTATAAACAAATGGAAGATATTGCTCTTGCTGTTTATGAAGAAGAGGGAAAATCGGATCTCTTTTCAATGCTAATGTGGGACGGGGGAAGTATGAAATTCATTGATATGGCAGGAGACATTAAGGAAAATGAGTTAGAGTCTAGTGCTAGAGAATTTGTTGCGTCATTAAAGACAACAAATAAAGAAAGGATTGTAGAAGCACAAGGGAAATTGGAAGACAATTTAGTAATGCTACGCGCTGCTCATATGATTGCTTTCGCTAGTGTATTACGATTCTTCACACTCGCAGATACTAAAATACCAGCAGAAAATTTTCAAAAGATTAAAGATTCTTTAGGGATAATGGAAAGTTATATGAGAGATAACTTTCTACCTAATGAACAAGGAATCATTAAAACCAAAAATGGTCTTATTATTGAAAGTAGTGAAGAAAAAGGAATAAGAACTTTAAAGATTACACTTCCCTTTGATAAAGTAGAGAATTTAATCTTAAACTATAAAGATAAAAATCATCAAACTCTTTTAGAAATGTTTGAATATAAAGAAAAACTCTCTAAAGATTCTTCTATAAATTCTAAAGATTCTTTAATACAAACTTTACTTAAAGAAAGCAAAGAAGAGAGAAAAGAATATTGATAAAGATAAATAAATTCTATAAATATCTAGGGAATATCTTTTGCTTGAATATTATGGATTTTTAAACCTAAGAATCCCCGCTGATGGGATTATTTTTCAACTCTTTGGCGAATTTTAAATTTAGGTATGAAGTTTGAAGGAAGCAGTAAATAAATAGAAGCCTGTATGGCATAAAAATTGGGATAAATACTTAAGCTTTGTAAAATCTTTTTGAACGCTTTTTTTCTGTCTCCTCCTTGATGATAAAGCAAAGCGGCAGTTGTGCAGAGTTTTGCTAGATGTTTAGGACAACAGGCTTTACGCTCTTTATAAAAAAGTAAAATATCTTGTTCGTAGTTTTTAACCATTTCTAGGGGTTGGTATTTTAGATTTTGCGTAAGGGATTCGGCGTGGATTCTGTAGAATTTCAAGGGACGATGTAGGTAATAGCAGAGGCTTCCTTTGTGTAATCTAAGCCATAAAAGTCCCATATTACCGCGCTTTAAATCTTCATTAAAACGTCTTGTGCCAAGTAGTTTGCGTTCAAAGAGTGTGATAAACTCCCCTTGTAATTGACCGCATAAAATCTCTTGAAAGCTTACCTCTCTTGTCTCATCAATGCCTTTGCCAGAGAGATAACCATCATCACTTCTTGTGCAATTTGCGATAATGATTCCATATTTTTTTTGGAATCGCAGATAAATCTCTACCATTTGCGAGATGGATTCTTTAAAGAGTAAATCATCATCATCTAAGAGCAAAACTAAATCTCCATTAGCGTAATCCAAGCCATTATTACGATTTCCAGCAGAACCCTTAGTATGTGCGTTGGAAATAACTTTTATGGAGGGATTATCTTTGGCATACTCACAAGCAAAGGCAAAAGTATTATCACTAGAGTTATCATCGCTAATGATAATCTCTAAATTAGGATAATCTTGCTCTAAGATGCTCTCAATAGCTTCTGTAAAAAAGTATTCCCGATTAAAAGTTGTGAGAACAACACTAACCTTGGGGAGAATCCCATAAGCACTTAAATCCATTTTCTTACTCCTTGTGCCTTATTAGCTTTGCAGTGATTTTTATCATTTGTATTCCCTATGCTTTATTTCTTGCAATTCTTCATCGGGTTGCCTCTTTTGTGGCATTATTAAAAGATGTTTATAAGGATTATCCCACCATCCTTAATCTTTTAGGGGAGAAATAGAAAAGACAAGCTAGGGGGTATTATAAGATAAAATCAATATGAGTTTTTTTAAGTTGTGTTAGAATCTTTTTTAAATAGTAGTAAATTTAAAATTTATGAGGATGTTATAATGAAAACTTTGGCAATTATTGGACTTGGGTATGTGGGACTGCCTTTGGCAGTAGAGTTTGGCAAAAAATATCCTGTGATAGGCTTTGATATTAATAAGGTTAGGATTGATGAGTTAAGCAAGGGATATGATAGAACCTTAGAGGTAGAAAAGGAATCTTTAATCTCTGCAAAAAAGCTTAAGTTTGTAAGCTCTTTAGAGGAGTTAAAAGCAGCACAAATTTATATTATCACCGTCCCTACGCCTATTGATAAGTTTAATAAACCTGATTTAATCCCTTTAAAAAAGGCTTCAGAATGTGTTGGAGCGGTGCTTAAAAAGGGGGATATTGTCATTTATGAAAGCACTGTTTATCCGGGTTGCACAGAGGAGGATTGTGTGCCTATCTTAGAGCAGAAAAGTGGATTGCGGTTTAATAAAGATTTTTTTTGCGGATATTCTCCTGAACGAATAAATCCGGGTGATAAAGAGCATCGTTTGCCAAATATTAAAAAAGTAACAAGTGGTTCTACACCTGAAGTTGCCGATGAAATTAATGCTTTATATGCAAGTATTATTACCGCTGGAACCCATAAAGTAACAAGCATTAAAGTAGCAGAAGCGGCTAAAGTGATAGAAAATTCTCAAAGGGATATTAACATTGCTTTTGTCAATGAACTAGCCTTAATTTTTGATAGATTAGGCATTGATACTCTAGAGGTTTTAGAGGCTGCTAATACAAAATGGAATTTTTTACCCTTTAAGCCCGGTCTTGTAGGGGGGCATTGTATCAGTATAGATCCTTATTATTTAACTTATAAGGCAGAATCTTTAGGCTATCATTCTCAAGTTATCCTTTCAGGTAGGCGCATAAATGACAATATGGGGATTGTCGTTGCTAATAAGCTTATTAAACTTATGATTAAGCAAGGGTATAAGATTATTGATTCTAAAGTAGCGATTTTAGGGATTACTTTTAAAGAAGATTGTCCAGATATTCGTAATTCGCGCGTTGTGGATATTATTAGGGAATTACAAGATTTTGGTTGTTGTGTTGATGTCTTTGACCCTCTTGCAGATAGGGCGGAAGTCAAAGAAGAGTATGCTTTAGCCCTAAAGCATCCTAAAGATTTTGTCTTACAAGACTATTTAGCTGTGGTAATAGCTGTAGCCCATAGTGCTTTTAAGGATTTGGATTTTAGTGCCAAAGGGAATAGGGTTGTTTATGATTTAAAAGGGGTTTTGCCAAAGGAGCAGGTTAGTGCGAGATTATAGTTAATTTAAAGCAAAAATGCTAAAATTCCTTTAATTTAGCTTTAAGGAATTTTTATGAGTGCTTTTGAAACGATTATTGGGCTTGAAGTGCATGTTCAGCTTAATACAAAAACAAAGATTTTTTGTTCTTGTCCGACAAGTTTTGGTGAAGAGCCAAACAAAAATGTTTGTCCTGTTTGCTTAGGATTGCCCGGTGCTTTGCCGGTGTTAAATAAAGAGGTTGTGAAAAAGGCTATTTCTTTTGGTAAAGCCATTAATGCTACTATCAATCAAAATTCTATTTTTGCTAGAAAAAACTATTTTTATCCCGACTTACCTAAGGCTTACCAGATTAGCCAATATGAGATTCCTATTGTTGGAGCAGGAAGTATTGAGATTGAAGTTAATGGAGAGAAAAAAGTTATTGGTGTAACTAGGGCGCATATGGAAGAAGATGCAGGAAAAAATATCCACGAATCTAATACCTCTAAAGTAGATTTAAATCGTGCTTGCACACCTTTGCTAGAGATTGTGAGTGAGCCTGATATGCGAAATAGTAATGAGGCAATAGCTTATCTTAAAAAATTGCATTCTATCGTGCGATTTTTAGGCATTAGTGATGCGAATATGCAAGAGGGGAGTTTTCGTTGTGATGCTAATGTTTCTATTCGCCCAAAGGGAGATTCTAAGCTTTATACGCGTGTGGAGATTAAAAATCTCAATTCTTTTAAATTTATCCAAAAAGCTATCGAATATGAAGTGGAGCGTCAAATAGAAGCGTGGGAGGATAAGAAATACGAAAGTGAAGTCGTGCAGGAGACACGACTTTTTGATACACTCAAGGGCATTACTAAATCTATGCGAGGCAAAGAAGAAGCTGCTGATTATCAGTATTTTCCCGATCCTGATTTATTGCCTGTATTTATTGATGAAGCCCTTATGCAAGAAGGCTTACAAATCCCAGAAATGCCCGATGAAAAAAGAGAAAGATATATAAGTGATTTTGGCATTAAACCTAGTGATGCTGCTGTGCTTACTAGTGAGTTAGAAATGGCATTATATTTTGAATCTATGGTGGAGTTTGGTGCAAGTGCAAAAGGTGCAGTTACTTGGCTTACTACGGAGCTTTTAGGGAGGTTAAAGGGAGAAAATACCTTGCAAAATTGTGGGATAGATGCTAAAACCCTTAGTGTTTTGGTTCAACGCATTGATGAGGGTAAGATTAGTGGTAAAAGTGCCAAAGAGATATTAGATAAATTAGTGGAAAATAAAGGTGGTGATGTCGATACTTTAATAGATTCTATGGGGTTAGCACAAGTCAATGATGATAGTGCTTTATATATTGCTATTGAATCTGTGCTTAGTGCAAATGCTGATAAGGTTGCAGAATACAAAAATGGTAAAGACAAGCTCTTTGGGTTTTTTGTCGGGCAGGTAATGAAAGCGGTTAAAGGGGCTAATCCCGCACGCGTGAATGAGCTTTTAAAAGAGAAATTAAGCTAATATCCATTAGAATGAAAAACATTGGCTTTTGGAGTTTTTAAGTATTGGTAATGAAATTTTAAGGATTATTTATGGAACTATTAACAAATTTAATCAATGTAGCAAGTAATTTTCTTTATACTTATTTTCTTGTTTTTGCATTATTATTTTGCGGTCTTTATTTTACGATTCGCACAGGGCTTATACAACTTCGCTTTTTGCCCTCTGCACTTTTTGTTTTGCTAGAGAAAAGTCATAAAGAACATATCTCTCCTTTTGGTGCATTGATGATTTCTACGGCTTCGCGTGTGGGTATTGGAAATATCGTGGGGGTTGCTGTGGCAATTAGTAGTGGTGGAGCTGGAGCCTTATTTTGGATGTGGGTAACAGCTATTTTAGGTGGGGCAAGTGCTTTTATTGAAAGCACACTCGCACAAGTTTATAAGCAAAAAGATGGGGAGAATGGTTATAAAGGTGGTCCTGCTTATTATATCCAAAGTGCTTTAGGTTCTAGGGCATTTGGAATCGTATTTGCGATTTCATTAATTCTGTGCTTTACCTATGGGTTTAATGGATTACAGGCTTATACTTTGACTTCTAGCTTTGAGATTTTTGTTGGGAGTGAGGCTTATCATAATGGACAAACAACTATCTTTATAGGGGTATTGTTGGCTCTTTTATGTGCAGTATTTTTCTTTGGGAGCAATAAAACATCTGCAAAAATTACTTCTATCCTTGTTCCGATTATGGCTTTTGGTTATTTAATCGTATCTTTGGTGATTGTTAGTATGAATCTAGGAGCAATTCCGGGTATTTTTGCAGAAGTGTTTGCTAAAGCCTTTGATTTTGGGGCGATTTTTGGAGGATTTGCAGGGAGTGCGATAGTAATAGGGATTAAACGCGGATTATATTCTAATGAAGCAGGTATGGGTAGCGCACCCAATGCAGCAGCTACGGCGCACACAAGCCATCCTGCCAAACAAGGAATGGTGCAAACGCTTTCGGTTTTTATTGATACTTTGATTATTTGTTCGGCAAGTGCCATTGTTGTATTGTGCAGTAGCGAAAACCTAAGTGGAATTTCTGGAATGCCCTTAGTGCAAAAGGTTATGCAAGGGCATTTGGGAGATATGGGGTTATATTTTGTAAGTATTGCTGTCGTGCTTTTTGCTTTTACTTCGCTGATTGGGAATTATTTTTATGCAGAAATAAACTTTAAGTTTATTACAAGTAATAAAATAGCGTTACAGGTTTTTAGGATAACTGCCGTAGCGATGGTTTTTATTGGAGCGCAACTTAGTCTTGGATTAGCTTGGGATTTAGCAGATGTGATTATGGGAATTATGGCTTTGGTAAATATAATAGCGATTTTGTTATTAGGAAATATTGCTATAAGAGTTTTAAAAGATTATGAAAAACAAAGAAAAGAGGGCAAGAATCCAGTCTTTAAACCAGAAGATGTAGGGATTAAAAATACACATTGTTGGTAGTGAGTTTTGGCAGGATTGGCTTTAAGGTTTAGATTCTTAAAACACCAAAAGTCAAATCCTCATTATTTAAGCTACTTGATTTAAGCTATTTGGTAGGGTTGAGATTTTAGGGCTTTAGCTAATGCTTCACAATGAAAAATACTTTAGAAAAGATAAAATGCTTATACTTTTAAGTTCGTATGAAGTTGGGATTTAAGTGATATGCGATTATGGCATAGGGCAAGGGAGACTAAAGAATAGGAAAGCTTTAGAGGTGTTTTAGAGGTTATATCTCTTTGTATGGGTTAAGAGCTATGGAATGAGTTTTAAAATAGTATGCTTTAAAAGGGTAGAATTCATAAGGGACTTAAATTCTAAAAATCCTAAAACCAAATTTATTTTTCTAAAGAGTAAAATAAACATTAAAAAGTTAAAATATGCTCTTTCAAGGAGTAATAAGTGGAAAGCATACTTTTGTTAAATACTCAACACAGAGATTTTTCCCTACAATTTGACAAGATTTTAAAACGCGCTAGATTAGATATTCAAGGAGTTGAAGGAATTGTAAAGGGCATTTTGGATTCTATAAGGATTGATGGAGATAAGGCTCTATTGGAGCATATTTTAAAATTTGATGATTGGAATCCTCAAAGCTTTGAGGATTTAAAAATCCCTGAAGATTCTATGCAACAAGCTTATGAAAAGCTTGATGATAAGCTTAGGGATGCTTTGCAAGAAGCCCATAGGCGCATTTTTGCCTTTCACCAAAAGCAAAAGCCCAAAACTTGGCTTGATTTTGAAGAAAATGGAACAATTTTAGGGCAGAAGATAACCCCTCTTGATAGGGTTGGATTATATATTCCCGGAGGGAAGGCTGCTTATCCTAGCTCACTTTTAATGAATGCTATACCTGCACTTGTTGCAGGAGTGAAAGAGATTGTTGTTTGCACACCTGCATTGCACAATGAAATAAATCCCTTGCTTTTAGCTGCTATGTATTTGTGTGGGATTAAAGAAGCTTATAAGGTTGGTGGAGCTAGTGCTGTGGGTATGATGGCGTATGGAATTGGGGATAGATTTAAAAAGGTTGATATGATAAGTGGTCCGGGTAATATTTATGTTGCTACGGCAAAAAAATGTGTCTTTGGTGAAGTCAATGTTGATATGATAGCTGGACCTAGCGAGATTGGCATTATTGCTGATTGTAGTGCTAGAGCGGATTATATTACTTGGGATTTGCTCTCACAAGCAGAACACGATGAAATGGCGAGTTCTATTTTAATTACTACAAGTGCAGAGTTAGCTTCTGAAGTTTCACAAAGAATTAATGAGTTTCTTCCTAAACTTCCGCGTAGAGAGATAATCGCAAAATCTATCTATAACAGAGGTGCTATCATTGTTACACAATCTTTAGAAGAATCCATACAATTAAGCAATGCTATTGCTCCTGAACATTTAGAATTGCTATTAAATAACCCTTTAGAGGTGCTTCCACAGATTAAGCACGCAGGAGCAATATTTATTGGAGAAAATACTCCTGAACCTATTGGTGATTATATCGCAGGACCTAATCATACATTACCTACAGGGGGTAGTGCCAAATTTTTCTCCCCCCTTTCAACAGAGCATTTTATGAAAAAGAGTTCAGTGATTGCTTTTTCTAAAATGGCTATTGATGAGTTAGGGGAAAAGTGTGGGATTCTAGCTCGAGCAGAAGGGCTAGATGCTCATAAAAATTCTGTTTTAATACGATTAAATAAAAAGGACTAATAATGGATATTTTTGAAGGAATACCACAAGATAAATGGATAGAAATTATTTTTAACGCTTCACAGGGTTTAGCTAGTGCAGAACTCATAAGGATTTTGGAGCGACTTGCTAGTATGGAGATTTTACTTGAAAAACGTTTAGGTGAATCTTGGGAAGAAGAATTAAATTATATCCTCTCCTCTGAAGAATCTTCAGAAGAGATTTATAGGCATACACAAAATTTAGCTATTGAGTCTATGGGAAATATTTTGACAAAAAATGAATAGAATCCTATTTTTGTTCAGTAGTTTTATTTCTCTGCTTTTTGCTCCGCCGCAGTGGAAGGCAGAGAAATTTTTAGAACTCCAAAAGGATGAATTTTATTTATTAAATTTGCAGGTTAATGAAGCGCAAAAGACTTTATATTTTCGTTGGACCTTGTTAAAAAACAATGGATTGGTAATGCATCTAAATTATGATTATTTTCCCCATCAATTTATACTTTATCAAGATTACAAAAGAAATTGTTATACTTTACCTTTGCTTAAAGCAGAACAGAAATACTATGCACCCGAACCATTTTTTATGTTGTGCTTTAAGGATTATCATAGGGGACAAAAGATTGCTACTTTGAAATATTATATTTATGAAGGTGGCAGGGATTTTAATATTATTGATGAAAGGATAGTGCCAAATGGAGGCTTTGGAGCAAATTAAAGAAAAAATACAGAGTTTTTTAGAGGCATTAGATTCTCCTCTTACTTTAGAATTGAGCAAACATTTACAAAGTGGGAAAATGCTAAGGAGTAAATTGGTATTAAATATTGCTGGAGTAAATGAAGAGAGTATTTTACTTTGTGCGGTGATTGAGATGATACAAAGTGCTTCTTTGTTGCACGATGATGTGATTGATAATGCACTTATGCGTCGCTCTAAGCCCTCTATTAATGCTATTGCAGGAGATAAAAATGCTATTATGCTAGGCGATGTGTTTTATTCCAAGGCATTTTGTGAATTAGTAGCTTTTAGCAAAGAATATCCCCAAATTCCACATATTATTTCAGATTCTGTTGTGAAACTATCTTTGGGGGAAATAGAAGATGTCTATCTCTCACAAGGCTTTAATGCAGATGAAAGAAAGTATCTAGCAATGATAGAAAAAAAGACAGCGGCATTGATTGAATCTACAGCCTTTGCAGCTGCATTACTTGCTAAAAAAAGCCTTAATGATGCAAAGAAATTTAGTCTTTATGGAAGAAATTTAGGTATGGCTTTTCAGATTATTGACGATATTTTAGATATTACTTCTACACAAGAAAAATTAGGAAAACCTATTTTGAGTGATTTTAAAGAGGGAAAAACAACTTTACCTTATATTTATCTTTATCATTCTTTACAAGAGGAAGGTAAAGAGCGTTTGAAAAAGGCTTTTAAGCAGGAAATTTCTAGGGATGAGATGATGTGGATTTTAGAAAATCTTAAAAAAAGTGGGGCTATTACACGGAGCTTTAGACTGGCTAAAAATTTAGGAGAAGCAGGAATTGAAAGCATAAGTGATCAATCTTGTAATAAACTTGTGTCTATTATGCAAGAGATGATAGATAGGGATTTTTAAGAGGAACAATGGAATATTATATTTTAAGTTATACGCATAAAAATACAGATATTAGCTTAAGAGAAAAGCTCGTTTTTGAAATAAGAAACCAACAAACTAAAGACTTTTTGTTTGCTTTAGTAGAAAACAAGTTTATCGAAGAGGCAGTTATTTTATCTACCTGTAACCGAGTAGAATTTATTTTAAGTGTCAATAACTGCCAAAAAACCGAAGAGTTTTTGTTGGCAAAATTAAGTGATTATTCAAAAGTTGCTTTAGAAGAGTTGAGACAATATGCGGATTCTTATGAAAATATTTCTGCTATTCATCATCTCTTTAGTGTTGCAAGTTCTTTAGATAGTTTAGTAGTAGGGGAGACACAGATTGCAGGACAGCTTAAAAATGCCTTTAGATTTTCTTATGATTTAGGCTGTTGTGGGTTGGCATTATCACGAGCCATACATTTTGCTTTTCGTTGTGCTGCTAGTGTGCGGAATTTTACAGATATTTCTAAAAATTCTGTTTCTGTCGCTTCCGCTGCTGTGGCACAAGCAAAGGTAATTTTAGAAGATTTAAGGGGCATACAAGCTTTAGTTATTGGGGTTGGAGAAATGAGCGCATTGTGCGTTAAACATCTTGTTAATAATGGTGCAGAAATTATTTTAATTAATCGTGAGATTAAAAATGCACATTCTCTTTATGAGGAGATAATAAACACCAATTCTCAAGCAAAGATTCGTGTAGAGAGCTTTAAAGAGTTGGGGAATCTTATTAACAAAGTCCCTTTATTATTTACCGCCACAGGAGCTCCTCATAGTATTATTACGCAAGATATGGTCGAGGATTTTTCACAAAAACGTTTTTGGTTTGACTTAGCAGTTCCTAGAGATATTGATGGTATTACCCAAGAGGGTATAAGGGTGTTTTCTGTGGATGACTTAGAAGATATTGTGAGAGAAAATCTTGCTTTAAGGGAAAAACAAGCAGAGACTGCCTATGGGATTATAGGAAGATTTACCCAACAATTTTTTGCTTGGTTGCAAAGCCTTAATATAGAACCATTGATTAAGGAGATAAGGCAACAAGCAAAAGAATCTGCGCAAAAGGAATTAGCTAAAGGAATCTCTAAAGGGTTTTTGCCCAAAGAGTATGAAAAAAATATTGAAAAAACCTTGCATAATGCCTTTAATACTTTTTTGCATAATTTTACTATTGGCTTAAAGAATATTGCTAATACCCCACAAGGTGATGGGATAATCGAAGCGGCTAGATTTCTTTTTAGTGGAGAGCAAAATCCTTTAATGGTTGAACAATATAAATGTGAATACACCCAAACTAAGCTTTTTGACACTATGGATCATAAAAAGGAGGAAGAATGAGATTTTCAAAATTTTTTGCCCCTACTTTAAAAGAAAAGCCCAAAGATGCTTTTTTAAAAAGCCACGAGTATCTAATAAGGGGGGGATTTATCCAGCAAATTGGGAGTGGAATTTATAATTTTCTGCCCTTAGGGGTTAGAGTGCTTGAAAAGATTAAAACAATTATTCAAGAAGAGATGAATAAGACAGGGGCTTTAGAGGTATCATTGGGGTTTGTAACTTCTGCTAATCTTTGGAAAAAAAGCGGTCGTTATAACCGATATGGAAAAGAATTATTGCGTTTTAAGGACAGGAAAGACAATGAATTTGTATTAGGTCCAACACACGAAGAAGTGATTACAGAACTTATAGGTTCTTATGTAAAAAGTTATAAGCAATTACCTTTGCATCTCTACCAAATCAATCTTAAATTTCGTGATGAGATTCGCCCAAGGTTTGGAGTGATAAGGGGGAGAGAATTCCTTATGAAAGATGGTTATAGCTTTCATAGCTCCAAAGAAGACTTAAGAAGAGAATTTAATGTGATGGAGGAAGCCTATACAAGAATTTTTACAAGATTAGGATTGGATTTTCGTGTTGTTGAAGCTGATAGCGGGGCTATTGGCGGGAGTGGAAGCAAAGAATTTATGGTTTTAGCACAAAGTGGTGAAGATACGATTTGTGTCTGTAATAAGTGCCAATATGCTGCTAATTTAGAAGCAGCAAGGCGGATTAAGAAAACTCCTCAAACTTTACCTCCACAAGCAGATTTTGCCAAATTTCATACGCCTAATACTACAACTATTGAATCTTTGTCGGATTTTTTTAAAGTGGATTCCTTTTGGACGATTAAAGCGGTTGTTAAAAAAGCTCTTTTTGAAGAAGGAGAGAGTGCTTTAGTGTTTTTCTTTATACGCGGTTGTGATACCTTAAATGTTACTAAGGCACTCAATGTTATCAAAGGTGCTAATGAGATTGTAGAGGCTAGTGAAGAAGAGATAAGAAATGTTGGTCTATGCCCGGGGTATATCGGAGCTTATGCGCTAAGGAATATCACTCAAAGCCCTCATATTTACTTTGATAATGAATTAGAAAATGCCAAGAATCTGATTATGGGTGCTAATGAAGAGGGATACCATTTTGTGGGAGTGGATTTATCCCTTTGTGAAGGAATAGAGTTTAGGGATTTAATAGAGGTTAAAGAGGGGGATTTATGCCCTAAATGTGGAGAAGATAAAAAAGGAGAGCTGTATTTAACGCAGGGGATTGAAGTTGGGCATATTTTTCAACTAGGCGATAAATATTCTAAGGCTCTTGAAGCCTTTTTTTTAGATGAAAATGGCAAGGTAAAACCTTTTTTAATGGGATGTTATGGAATTGGGGTATCAAGACTTTTAGGGGCTATTATTGAACAACATTATGATGATAGGGGTATGCGATGGAGTGAAGCCATTGCACCTTTTACTTTAGATATTATTGTTTCTAATGTGAAAGATTTGCAACAAATGGAATACGCTATGGATCTTTATGAGGCTTTAAAAGAGAGGGGCATAGAATGTATTTTTGATGATAGGGAGGAGCGATATGGGGCGAAAATAGTAGATTTTGAATTAATGGGGATTCCTTATGCTGTGATTGTTGGTAAAAGCTTAAATGAGGGCAATATTGAGTTTATCCAAAGAAAGAATCTAACAAAAGAAAAGCTTAGTGTAGGAGATACCATAGTAGAGAAGATTGTAGAAAAGGCAAGAAGCTAATGCCCCTAATTTTTATTTTATTGTATGTTTTTTTTGAAGTTTTATTAAGTTATGAAATTATTGGTTGGATAGGGGTATTTGGGTTTTTTTTAGAGATTATTATTACTGCTATTTTGGGATTTGGGCTTTTAATTAATTTTAGAATGTTTTTTAAAGAAACTTTAGGGAGGTTTTATTTAAGAGGAATCAGTCAAGGAATATTTTTTAGTTCCAATGTTTTTAGGGTTTTAGGAGCCATTTTATTAATTTTACCCGGTGCATTGAGTGATGTTTTGGGTATTTTAATGCAATTTAGCATTATCCTTATGTTGTTAAAGCCCTCCAGCAAGGCTAATGTTAAAGTTTCATCAGATTCCGAAATTATTGATGTAGAAGTGATTGAAAAAGATAATAAGGGTTAGAATGGATAGAGTTATTATTGGCACAAGAGGCAGTGTTTTAGCACTTTGGCAAGCAAATTACATTAAAGATCTTCTAAAGGATGCCTATCCAAACCTACAAGCAGAGCTAAAAATCGTAAAAACTAAAGGGGATAAAATCCTTGATGTTCCCCTAAATAAGATTGGAGGCAAGGGGCTTTTTACTAAAGAATTAGAAAGTCTTTTGCTAGAGAATACTATTGATATAGCTGTGCATAGTCTTAAAGATGTCCCTGTGGAGTTTATTAAGAATCTAGGTTTAGCGGCTATTACTAAACGCGAAGATGTTCGGGATAGTTTTTTAAGCTTTAAGTATGAATACTTAGAATCTCTACCTAAAGGTGCTAAAGTTGGCACGACTTCTTTAAGAAGAACTATGCAGCTAAAAAGATTGCGGAGTGATTTAGATTGCGTGAGTTTAAGAGGAAATGTGCAGACGCGTTTAAAGCGGTTAGAAGATGGAGAATTTGATGCAATTATTCTTGCACAAGCAGGAGTAAATCGTCTTGGAATAAAGGGAATAAAGTATATGTTGCCACTGGATTTTATGATTCCAGCAATGGGACAGGCTGCACTTGGCATTGAATGTAAAAAGGATAGTGAAATTTATCATAAGCTTGCTTTTTTAAACGATAAAAATTCCCTTTTTGAGACTAGTTGTGAGAGGGAATTTGTGAAGACTTTAGAGGGTGGATGCCAAGTCCCTATTGGAGTAAATGCTGTTTTAAAGCAAGATTGCATTGCCCTAAGGGCTATAATTGGATTACCAAATGGGGAAGAAGTTTTAGAAGATTATATAGAATCCAAAGTTAGTAGCTTGGAGGATTGTCAAAGTCTAGGGAGGGAGTTTGCCTTAAAATTTCTTGCTTTAGGGGCTAAAGATATTTTAATAAAGGCTCAAGATTGGGAGTTTTAACGCACTTGCCCACTTCCTCTTATTTTGTATTTATAGGTTGTGAGACTTTCTACGCCCATAGGTCCTCTTGCGTGGATTCTAGCTGTTGATATACCTACTTCTGCTCCATAGCCAAACTCTTCTCCATCACTAAATCGTGTGGAGGCATTAACATAGACACAAGCACTATCTATTTGGTTTAAAAACTCTTCTGCAAGGGTATAATCTTCGCATAAAATCGCATCACTATGTCCGCTTCCATAGGTTTGGATATGTAAAAGAGCCTCTTGAAAGCTTGGTATGACTTTAAGGTTTAAGATGTTGTCATTGTATTCAATATGATAGGCTTCAGGAGGGATTAGCTCACATTCTATATTTTTATCTTTTAAGATAGTATAAGATTCTTCGCAACCTTTAAGGAACGTTCCCTTACTTTTAAGCGCAAGTGCTACTTTTGGCAAGAAATCTTTAGCAAACTCCTTATCTATAAGCAGTGTTTCACAGGCATTGCAAGTGCTAGGACGAGAGGTTTTAGCATTTAGGATAATAGCAATAGATTCTTCAATTTTGCAGCTATGGTGTGCGTAAATATGGCAAACTCCTTTATCGTGCTTAATAACAGGGATTTTAGAATGTTCGCTGACAAAATTAATTAACCCTTCTCCACCTCTTGGAATCACTAAATCAACAAAATCTTTTGCGCAGAGCAATGCTTTTAAATCTTCTCTATTTTGCATACTTGGAAGTAAAATAATAGATTCTAAGGGGAGATGGTGTTGGTTTAAGATCTTATGAAAGATTTCTGTAATTTTCTCATTGGAGTTTTGAGCTTCTTTGCCTCCTTTTAGAATGCAGACATTTCCACTTTTGAAACATAATCCAGCCGTATCACTTGTAACATTGGGTCTTGATTCATAAATAATTGCAATAACTCCTAAGGGTGTGCTTACTTTTTGAATATCAAGCCCTTTAGAGTTGCTAAAACCGCTTAAGATTCTATGTAGAGGGTCTTGAAAATCCGCTATTTTTCTTAAAGATTGCGCCATACTTTTAATCTTTTTTTCATCTAGGCTTAGACGTTCCATCATTGCATTGCTTAGATTCATAGTTTGAGCATTTTTTAAATCTTTTGCATTGGCTTGTAGCAGATTTTGTATATTTGTCTCTAATCCTAATGCACAATCTCTTAGGAATTCTTGTCTTTGTTGGTGTGGAAGTTGAGCTAGGATATTTGTGGCTACTTTTGCTTTGTGGAGTGTTTGGCTAAGATTCATCAAAATTCCTTTTAAACATTTGTCTTGAAAGTTTTTTAGCTTTTACTTCTTCTTCCTCACGTTTTAAAGAGATGTAGGTAGAGTTTGTATAGTCTTCTAAAATCTTTTGACTATTGATTGGCTTCTCTCCGGTATTGGGTGAGAGTTTTTTATACTCACCATTGCTTTGGAGTTCGTGAGACTTCGCATTATCTTCACTTTGGATTTTAAGGATACCAAAGAGTTTATCGGCTAAATCTTGTTGGAAGATTGGCGTCATTAATTCTACCCTTCTCTCTAAATTTCTTGGCATCAAATCCGCACTTGCAAAGTAGATTTGCGGTTTTGCGTGTTTAAAGTAATAAATCCTTGCGTGTTCTAAGTATTTCCCTACAATAGAGATTACGCGGATATTTTCACTCACTCCTTTGATGTTTGGCTTCAAACAACAAATTCCACGAATGATTAAGTCTATTTTAACTCCAGCATTAGAGGCTTGATAAAGGGCTAAAATCACATCAGTATCGACAATAGAATTGGCTTTTAAGATAATTCTCCCCTCATTTCCTTTGTTGGTTTCATTGTTAATAAGCTCTAAAATCTTGGGTTTGATTTGCATAGGTGCTGCAAGGAGGGTTTCAAGCTTTGATTTGTGAGAAAAACCAGAGAGATTATGGAAGAATTTTGTAGCATCTTGAGTGAATTCTTTTTTAGAAGTCATATAGCTAATATCTGTATAAATTTTTGCTGTGCTTGGATTATAATTTCCTGTGCTTAAATGCACATATTCGCGCAATTCCCTACCGATACTTTTAATTACTAAGGCAATTTTTGCATGCACTTTTAATCCCGGCACTCCATAGATAACATGAGCTCCAGCGGATTCTAAGGCTTTTGCCCAATTAAGATTATTTTCTTCATCAAATCTTGCTTTAAGTTCTACAAGGGCTGTAACTTGTTTGCCATTTTCAGCAGCTTCAATGAGTGATTTTACGATGGGGGAGTTTTTACCAACACGATAAAGCGTCATACGAATTGAAAAAACATCAGGATCTTTTGCGGCACTTTGGATAAAATTTACAATAGGGTCAAAGCTTTCATAGGGTTGATATGAAAGAATATCTCGTGTATCAAGCACAGAAAAAATATTGGCTTTGGAATCTAGGGGTGGTAAGATTTTAGCACTATAATTTGGAAAAGTTAGATTAGCAAAGTTTTTATTTCCTACAATTTCCCATAGGATATTAGAATTCATTGGTAATTCGTATTCATAAATATCTTCAGCAGATACTCTAATGTATTGAGTGATAAAGCCTTTTAATTCTTCATCCACACTTTTGCTAATTTCAAGTCGGATAATTTCTCCCTTTCTGCGAGACTTTAATCCCTCTGTCATTAGCACCATAAAATCGTCCGCTTCCTCTTCTTCTATTTCCATATCTGCATTTCTTGTTACTCTAAAAGCACCCCAATTAAGGGCTTTAAAGCCCGGAAATAATTCACTAGTAAATTCTGCTACAACACTATCTGTATAGATATAAGTATCATCAAGATTGATAAAGCCCGGGAGCATTCTTGAGATTCTTGTCATACCAAATTTAATTTCATTAGGGTCATCAAGGCTTTGGAGTTTGAGTGCCAAAACATAGGTGAGATTATTAAGGTGAGGAAAAGGATGAGTGGCATCCACAGCAATTGGGACAACAATAGGATAAAGGTGATTTAAGAAATATTCTTGAAGCTTTTGTTTTTGTTCTTTATTAACTTCTTTATAGGTTTTAATAGATAAGCCAATGTTTTGAAGTTCTTTTTTGATTTCTGTATAACAAGATTCTACATACTCTTGTTCTTTTTGCAGATAGTTTCTAATTTCTTCTAATTGTTCTTTTGGCGTTAGTCTATCCGCTCCACTTTCGATAATCCCTTCACTATAAAGTCGTTTTAACCCAGCAACCCTTACCATATAAAACTCATCAAGGTTTGTTCTATAAATAGCAAGGAATTTTAGACGCTCTAATAAAGGATTGTTTTTATCTTGTGCTTCACTCAAAACGCGTGTATTAAATCTAAGCCAAGATAATTCACGATTAATAAAATTTTTTGCTTTATTGAGGGTATTTTGAGACATATTTGCCCCCTTATGTGATTTGGATAATTATATAGTAGTTAGCATTAAACTTTGTTAATTGTGGGTGAAATTCTAAAGCTTTAAGTTGTAATTTTGTATTATTTTCTTTATTTTTGCATTATGAGGAATATAATGAAAAAGCTAAGTTACAAAGATAGCGGTGTAGATATAGCAGAGGGAAATGCTTTAGTGGAGGGTTTAAAAAATCTCGTGCAATCTACTTTTAATGCAAATGTTTTAGGGGGGATTGGTTCTTTTAGCGGTGCTTATGCGTTGCCTAGCGGATACAAAGAACCTGTGATTTTGGCTGCTACTGATGGTGTTGGGACGAAATTGCGTTTGGCGATTGATTGGGGAATTTTAGAAAATGTTGGTATAGATTTAGTAGCAATGTGTGTGAATGATTTGATTTGTAATTTTGCTACCCCGCTTTTTTTCTTGGATTATTATGCAACAGGTAAGCTTAATAAAGCTAAAGCCCTAGAAGTTATTAATGGGATTACCAAAGGTTGTTTAGAAGCAGAATGTGCATTAATAGGAGGAGAGAGTGCAGAGATGCCCGGAATGTATCAAAAAGAGGATTTTGATTTAGCTGGATTTGCCGTTGGTATTGCAGAAAAAGAAAGGGTGCAGAGGGAAAACCCTATAAAAGTCGGTGATGTTTTAGTTGCACTCCCAAGTAGTGGAGTTCATTCTAATGGCTATTCCCTTATTCGGAAGATTATTGCAGAACATTCTATAAACTTAGAATCTAATTTTAATGGAAAGACTCTTATAGAAGAACTTTTAGAACCAACAAAAATTTATGTAAAAACCTTTAAAGCTGTTGAACACAAAATCAAAGCTTTAGCCCATATTACCGGAGGGGGATTGATAGAGAATATTCCTAGAATCTTGCCTTGCTGTGTTGATGCTATTATCGAAGAACAAAAGATACAAACACTCCCTATTTTTGAGTGGCTTACAAGATATGTAGAAGATGATGATAAATATCGCACCTTTAATATGGGGATTGGTATGGTTTTAGTTTGTGATCCTAAGGAAGCTGATACTCTTACTAAAATATGCAATGGGTATATTTTAGGCGAAATAAAACAAGGTAATAAAAGGGTAACATTTGCTTAATAAGAGTTTTTTAGATACAATGGTGCTTAATTTGTTAAAAGGGTTTAGTTTGAATGTTTGAAGGGATAAAACGTTTTTTTAAAATCTATCCTTTGCCTATTTTTGTATTGTTGTTAGCATTTGCTATTTATTATTCTATTTTTGAGATTATTAAAAGGCAAGATGGCAAAACACAGCCTCTTACTGAAGTAGAATCTATGCTATCCCAAGAAGAGGATTTGGAGGTTTTAGCGCATCAATTAGAAAAAGAGATTCCACCTTTACCTAACGATAATGAACCCGATCCTGTTGTAGAAATCCAAACCAACAATGAAATACCCAATGAAATAGAGGATCCTAAGAAATATATTACTTCAAAAGTAGATTCTCTTAATATTAGAGAGCAACCTAATACGACTTCTGCCATAATAGGCAAACTTACTCCACAGCTTAAAGCAATTATCTTAGAAGATAATGGCAAATGGGTATTAATTGGTGAAGCCATTACGCAAACTACATTAGGTTGGGTGTTAAAGGCTTATACAAAATCTTATTTTTCAGAGAGTTTTATTTCGCAAGTTCAACCTAGTGCTTCACAAAATACTGCTCAAACTAAAGTTATTTATTATAGCTCCAAAGTCCCTCGTTTGAATATTCGTCAAGAGCCTTCTATAGATTCTCCTATTGTGGGTAAGCTTACACCAGCAGATAATGTAGAGATTACCCAAGAAGTTAATGGATGGGTTAAGATTAAGGATAAAAATACGCTTAAGGGTTGGACGCTTCGTAGGTATTTAATAGCGCGATAATGCAATTTGTTGTTGTTGGGAATCCTATTCACCACTCCCTCTCCCCTCTTTTACACAATTACGCTTTTAGATTATTAGGCATTAATGCTTTCTATGGACGCTATTGTTTAAGCCAAGAAAAAGATTTTAGATTTTTGGAGACTTTAGGGTTAAAGGGTGCAAATATTACTATCCCTTTTAAAGAAATTGCTTTTAGGTCTTGTGATGAAACCTTTGGAATTGCTAAAAAAATAGAAGCTGTGAATACGATTATTTTTTGTAAAGGCAAGATTTTTGGATATAACACCGATGCAATGGGGTTTTATCAATGTATTGAATCTTTTAAATTTAAAAATGCGCTTATTTTAGGTGCGGGGGGTAGTTCTAAAGCATTAGCTTGTATTTTACAAGAGAAGAATATTGATACTACTATTTTAAATCGTTCTAGTGAGCGTTTAAAATCTTTTAGCGGGTTTGAAGCTTATACTTTTGATTCTTTTAAGCCTAAAAAAACTTATGATATTGTTATTAATGCCACCCCCTCTGGATTGATAGAAAATTCCCTTCCAATGCAAAGAGGGCAGCTTATAGAGATTTTAAAAGACGCACAATTAGCTTTTGATTTGATTTATGGGAGGGAAACTCCTTTTTTGGCATTAGCAAAATCTCTACAAATACCTATCCAAGATGGTAAGAATATGTTGATTAATCAAGCAATTTTAGCTTTTGAGATTTTTATGGAGTCTCAAGGGATAGTTTTTGATAAAAACCTTTTGAGTAATGCTATGAGAACTTCTTGGCTAATCTAAAAGTCTTTGAAAATATTGTTTTAACTCCATTGTGATACAATACAAATACAATAACACAAAGGAGATTGTTATGAATATGGTGATTACTTCTAGGCATTTTGAGCTTACAGATTCTATTAAAGAGTATATTATTCGCTTAGGTGAAGGGTTAAAAAAATATCATTTGGATATTTTAAATTTTCGTGTAGTGATTTCTTTTCAAGAAAAAAAGGGAAAAGAAAAGAAGAAAAAAGCTTTTTTGATTGATATGACTTTATCTATGGCAAAGACTAATACTATTGTTGTTAGCCAAAAAGATAAAGATTTGTATGTTGCTGCAGATTTAGCCTTTGCAAGAATGAATAAAATCTTGCGTCGCTATCACGATAAGATTCATCATAAATATGCAGTTCCTACGGAAGAATTAATGGCAGCGGATATTTTGCGTGATGAAGCTTTAGCTTCAAAGATGGAAGATGAGATTGTTCCAATGGATTTGTATTTGCATAAGCCTATGGGTATTGATGAAGCATTAGAGTGTTTAAAAAGTAGCTCCCAACAATTTTTTGTCTTTAATGATAAAGATTCTAAAATGCGAGTGATTTACAAAAGAATCGATGGGAAATACGGACTTTACTAAAAAGATTTATCTTGTAGGGGGGGCTGTTAGGGACCAACTCTTAGGATTACCTATAAAAGATAAAGATTATGTGGCGGTTGGTTATAGCCCAAAAGATTTTTTGCATTTACCCAAAGTTGGAAAAAACTTTCCTGTTTATTGGGTAGATAAGCACACGCAAATAGCTTTAGCAAGGAGAGAAAGCAAGGTTGCTAGAGGTTATAATGGCTTTTGCTATGAGATAGAACATATTACCCTTTATGAGGATTTAAAAAGACGCGATTTGACAATTAATGCTATGGCATTAGATGAAAGTAGTGGAGAGATTATTGATCCCTTTAAGGGAAGAGAAGATTTGGAGAATAAAGTCTTAAGACACACTTCTTTGGCTTTTTGTGAAGATCCTTTGCGTGTGATAAGGATTGCAAGATTTAGGGCAAAACTTGGAGAGTTATGGCAAATCCACCCTCATACTAAAACCTTAATTGCTACAATGAAAGAGAGTTTAGCGGAGCTAGAGCCTAATAGGGTTTATCAAGAAATAGCTCTGCTTTTAAATTATGAAAAATCTTATTTGTTTTTTCAAACCCTATTAGAACTTTGTGTATTAGATAGGGTTTTTCCCTTGATTTCTTCGCTTAAAGCTTTAAAACTAAGATTCTATGTTACAGAAATCTCTGCTTTTGATTATACGATGAAGGTTTTAGAGGCTTTAAAAGCAGAAGAGAGCTTATTGAAGTTAAGTGCGCTTTATTATTGTTTATTTGCAAATACTTTTTTGACGACACCCTCTTTAACTCTTAGACAAAGGGAGCAGTCTTTTGAGAAATGTTTAGATATGCAAATTCCAAAAATGCTTAAAAAATCAATGTTTCTTTTAATGAGTAATCACCAAAGGATAAAAAAAATACAGCATAGCCAAGATTTAGAGATTTTAAGCTTTTTAGAAAGCTTTAAGAGAAATAAGGGGCTTTTAAAGTCTCAGATAAGGTTTTTTTATGCGCAAGAGAGTGTTGCTTGTCTTTATTCTAAGGAGACTCTATGGTTACCTATTAAAAAGATATGGAAAATTTTTTATGCAATTTGTAATTATTCCCCCAAAGATTGGATAGATAATGCGATACCAAAGCCTAGCGGAAAAGAGATACAAGAACATATCTTGCAAGAAAAACTCAAGATTATTGCGGCTTTTAAGGCTAAAAAGTTTTTCTTTATTAGAAAAGGCTATAATGGCAAAAATAAAAGGAGGTAATTATGGAGTATAATCAAAAAGAGGATATAGATTTTATTTTTAGTGTAATGATGGAATTTTTAGATGAGGTTGCACCAAATACTAAAAGCTTTTTTATAGCTTTTAAAGAGGAGTCCCCTAATCTTTATAAGAAAGATTTATTGCAAAGTTTGCCATCAGAGGAGATTCCAAATCTCATTAAGGCTTTTACTTTATACCATTTGCTTCTTAATATTATTGATGAGAGGAATCATTTAAAAAGAAACCCAAAAGTAAATTTGCAAAAAACCATTCAAGAACTTAAAGCAGATGGTTATGATGAAGAGGATATTAAAGCTGTATTAAAAAGAATGAAATTTTATCCTGTCTTTACAGCTCATCCAACAGAATCTCTGCGCAGAACTTTTTTGGAAAGCTATCACCAAATGTGTGATGATTTGCATTTATGGATTGATTATGGCAACAAGGAAGCAAAAGAGCATTTGAAATACCGCTTAAGTTGTTTGTGGCATAGCCATATAGTCCGTAGAGAGAAGATAGAGGTTTTATTTGAATTAGACAATCTATTGTATTTTATGGAAAGCTCGATTTTACAAAGTGGAACAGAAGCTTTAGAGGAGGTGGAGGAAGTTTTAGGGGAGGATTTGAAAAAATCCCCTATTAGGCTTGGTAGTTGGATTGGAGGTGATAGGGATGGGAATCCTTATGTCAATAATGATGTTATGTTAGCGGTTATGAAGCAACAACATAAAACGATTATTGAACATTATTTAAAGGTTATTGATAAATTATGCAGAGAGCTATCCCACGCAAGAGAATATATTTGTCCTACTGAAGAGTTATTAGAGAGTTTAGAGAAAGAAAAAGAATGCCTTGATGATATGGCAAGAAAACTTTTTTTACAAGAACCTATAAGAGCGAAGCTTACTTGTATGAGGGTGAAACTACAAAATAGAATTATTGCTTTAAATCTACCACAAATAGCTTTAGAAGAGAGTGAGATTTATAGGTATCAAAACCCCAAAGAGTTTATAAAAGATATTGAAATGCTTATAGAATCTTTGGATAATCGTAGCAGAAAATATTTAAAGCGACTAAAAAATTTAGTGCTTTTGGCAGGCTTTCATTTAATGCAATTAGACTTTAGAGAGCATCGTGATGTTTTTTGGAGGGCTTTAGCAGAGATTTTTTCTATTTTGGGCTATACTCAAGAAGATTTATTGCTCCTATCTCCTAACAAACAAAGGGAGATTTTAGACTTTGCTCTCAATCAGCCATCGCCAGATCTTAATAAGTTCTATGATAAGTTTAGCGCACAAACCCAAGAGATATTATTGGTGTTTTGGAATTTTCAATGGGCAAAAACAAGGATTAGTGATAATATTATTCATTCGTGCATCATTTCAATGTGTAAAAGTGCTAATGATTTTTTATGTGTTTTTTGGTATGCAAAACAATCAGGGCTTTGGAGAGAGGGGAAAAAGACCAGAATTTCTATTTCGCCACTTTTTGAGACTATCTCTGATTTAGAAAATGCTCCTAAAATCTTAAGAGAGCTTTGTAGGAATACGCAATATCTTCAATACCTGCAATCAAGAAAAAATTATCAAGAAATTATGATTGGATATTCTGATTCAAGTAAAGATGGGGGGATTTTTGCTAGTAATTATTCTTTATATAAAGCCATCTCTAATCTTATGAGTTTAGGGGAGGAATTAAATATTAAATTCCGATTGTTTCACGGCAGAGGAGGGAGCGTTAGCCGTGGTGGAGGTGCATTAAGTGATGCTTTGATGGCATCACCTAATAATAGTGTGGCAGGATTTTTAAAGACAACGGAGCAAGGCGAAGTTATTAGCGTTAAATACCTTAATCCTAAAAAAGCAGCCTTTAATTTTTCTAGCATTTTAACGGCTTTGTTGAAAAAATCTGTTTATGATAGATTTGGTGGCATTCATTTAACCCCTAAAAAAGATTATGATTCCTTAATGCGAAAAATTAGTGAAGAATCCTTTAAAACGTATCGCGTATTAGTTTATCAAACAGAGGGCTTTATGGAATATTTTAAGAGTGCTACCCCCATAGAGTTTATTCAGCAACTAAATATTGGCTCTCGTCCTAGTAAGCGAAAAGATACGCAGAGAGTGGAAGATTTACGCGCTATTCCTTGGGTCTTTGCTTGGACGCAAAATAGAGCTATTATTCCAGCTTGGTATGGGCTTGGTAGCGGATTAGAAAAAGCTAATGAGATTTATGATAAGGAAATATTTCGGCAATGCTATCAGGAGGATTTATTTTTTAAAACCACTATTGATAATATTTCACAAGCATTTTTAAAAGTGGATTTAGAAATTGCAAAGTTTTATAATGAGTTTGTAGAAGAGCAAGAGATTAGAGATAGAATTTGGCAAATGATTACAAGAGAATATGCTTTAACTTTAGAATGGCTCTTGTTTATAAGGCAAGAAGAATCTTTATTAGCTAGTGAGAAGATGATTGAAGAATCTATTCTTTTACGGAAGCCTTTTTTGACAAGTCTTAGTTTTTTGCAGCTTTATCTCATTAAACAATATAAAAATGCACATTATCCCCAACAAAAACAGAGGATTATGGAGCAAATTGTAACAACTATTGTGGGTATAGCACAGGGTATTAGAAATACAGGTTGATAGAGTTAATGCCTTAATTTTAAATAGGTTAATAAAGTTGTGGAGGTTTTAAACTTTAAGAAAATATTTGTTATAATGAAAAAATTGTTAATATTGTTATTTTATGTTTTTGGAGTATAAAGCACAATGAGCTTAAAGGTGAATAGAATTGATAGTGCAAATGCAACCGCAGAGGTAATTATTTCTCAAGAGAAATTAGATAAAAAACTACAAGAGGTTATAAAATCTGCAGGAAAAAATCTTAAAATTGATGGTTTTAGAAAAGGACATGTTCCAGTTGCAGCGATTAAAGCTCGTTATGGAAAGCAACTTGAAGAAGATACACAAAAAGAGTGCATTCAAGACATCTTAAAAGAAATTTTAGAGATATTAAAAGTGGAACCTAGCTTGTTAGTAGGAGATCCAAAAATTACTAAATTTAACCCAACAAAAGAAGGATTAGAGCTTGAACTCAAGATCGGATTAACCCCTTCTATTCCTCTTGATAATTTAGAGGAATGTATCCCTCCTGTAAATATTCCAGAGGTTAGTGATAAAGACATTGAGGCAAAGATAGAGGAGATTGCTACTGCTAGAGCCCCTCTAATTAGTATTGAAGATGGTCGTAGGAAGTTAAAAGATGGAGAATATGCCAAAATAGATTTTGAAGGATTTATAGATGATAAACCTTTTGAGGGAGGAAAAGCGGAAAATTATCTTCTAAAAATCGGTAGTAAGTCTTTTATAGAGGGATTTGAAGAGCAGCTTATTGGTATGAAAAAGGAGGAAGAGAGAGCTATTGAAGTAACCTTTCCAGAGAATTATCAAGCTAAGAATCTAGCAGGTAAATTAGCAACCTTTAAGGTCAAGCTCCACGAAATACAAACGCAAGGAAAGATTGAAGTAGATGATAATTTCGCAAAGACTTTATTGCCTGAAGAAAAAGAAGCCAATGTAGAAATGTTAAAAGAAAAGGTTAAAGCGCAATTACAAGCCCAAAAGAAACACGAGATTTATAATAATGAACTAAAAGTGGCTCTAGTAGAAAATCTCAACAAAATGATTGTTTTTGATTTACCCCAAACCATTGTAGAGCAAGAGATGGATTTATTGCTCCGAAATGCTTTTGCTTCCTTGAGCAAAGAAGAGCAAGAAAAGTTGGTTAAAGATGAGCAAATGCTTAAAGCTAAGAGGGAAGAACAAAGAGAAAACGCACAAAAGAGTGTTAAAATTACTTTCATTATAGATGCGATTGCCAAGAGAGAGAACATAAATATACCTGATAATGAAGTTATTAATGCTGTTTATTATGAGGCTATGGCAATGAGACAAAACCCTCAAGAAATTTTAGAATATTATAAAAACAATAATCTTCTTCCGGCTGTAAAAATGGCTATGTTAGAAGATAGAGTTTTAATGAATCTATTGGATAAGAAGGCATAAATGAGTTATTATGTTCCTATTGTTATAGAAAAGACTGGTCGCGGGGAGCGAAGCTATGATATTTATTCGCGATTATTAAAAGATAGGATTGTTATGTTAAGTGGCGAAATAAATGATGGTTTAGCCTCTTCTATCGTTGCGCAGTTATTATTTTTAGAAGCAGAAGATCCCGAAAAAGATATTTATTTATATATTAATTCTCCAGGTGGTGTTATTACAAGTGGATTTAGTATTTATGACACAATGAATTATATTAAGCCTGATATTTGCACTATATGTATTGGTCAAGCAGCTAGTATGGGGGCTTTTTTGTTGAGTTGTGGAGAGAAGGGCAAGAGGTATTCTTTGCCTAATTCTCGGATTATGATTCATCAACCATTAGGCGGTGCTAGAGGGCAAGCTACGGATATCGAAATTCAAGCAAAAGAAATCTTGCGTTTAAAAGGAATTTTAAATGATATTTTAGCAGATAACACCAATCAACCTTTAGACAAAATCGCTAAGGATACTGATAGAGACTTTTTTATGAGTGCCACAGAAGCAAAAGATTATGGTTTAATTGATGCGGTATTGGTTAAAAGTTTGAAATAATAAAGGGTAAAGGGTAATTGTTATGAGCGAAGAGTTAGCAAAATTGAAAGAAGCACAGGATATTGATATGGATGAGAATCAAGAAATGAATGATTCTGAAGATGAAGCAGAGGATGTTTCTACCATAGACATTCAAGGATTTAGCAAAGAAGTCTTGGATGCTATGAGTTCTAATGATGTAGCTCCTTTACCAGAGAATTATAAAATTTATTTTGAAAAACTTTTAAAAGAAAAACCCAAAGAGTTTAGAGATGAACTTTTAGCTTCTTTTGGTTCAAGGGATGAAGATTTAATTGAAGTGCAGACCGAGCTTGAGCTAAAAGTCTCTGAAAGCTATAATACTATCACAAAACTTTTGCAGACTATTGTAGCGGTGCATAAAAACTTTAGCTTATTGTATCGTATTGTTCAAAACCACAAAAAAGAAATTGCTGCCGTTAATAATACAAATACTTTTCAGAATATCATTGTAGTCTTCGAACAAGAATTATTAGAATTGCACACAACTCTAAAAAAGCAGATGAATGAGATTAGAAACCTATATGAAGCCTGTGCGGATAATGTGCAAGATATTATTGCTTCTTCTATCTTAGATTCTAAATATAAAGTCTTCACTCGAAAATACATGGAATCTAAAGTTATTAAAATGCTTGATTCTGCTAAAGACGTCAAACATACGCATTCTTTTATTATTTTTAAAGTTTCAAAGAAGCTTGAAAAAATTACTGCGGATAAGAAAAAATTTACAGCCATTAATAAGACTATTGTAAAAATCCTGCGAAATTTTACTGACAAAAGCGATCCAATTGCTCATATTGGAGAAGGTATTTTTGCTGTGTTGTTACATTATAGTGATAAAGATGGTGCTAAACGTTTTGCTAATAAAATCTGTGATAATGTCAGTTCTACCAATATTTACTTTGATGGTAAAGAGGTGATTTTATCTGTTAATAGTGGAATCTTAGAGATTAACAAAAACACAAAAGCTCAAGAATTTATCGAAAATACCATTGAAGCTTTAAGAAAAGCCGCTAGTAGCGATTCTTCATTTGTTGTTTTTGGAGGATAAGTAATGTTGGAGGTCATCACTTATCCCAATCCTCTTTTGCGTCAAATTTCAAAGCCTATTGAAACTTTTGATGAGGATTTACACAACCTCTTAGATGGAATGTATGAAGTGATGCTTCAAAAGAATGGAGTTGGAATTTCGGCTATTCAAGTTGCAAAACCCATTAGAGCTTTACTTGTTTGTTTGCCTAATGAAGAAGGGAATCAGGTTAAAGAGGATTTAATAGAAGTCATTAATCCAGAAATCTTAGAAAAAAGTGGCGAAATATTTTTTAGCGAGGGTTGTTTAAGTGTTCCGGATTTTTATGCAGATGTTAAACGTTTTCAGAAGATAAAAGTTGTCTATCAAGATAGATTTGGGAATCCTAAAGAAATGGAAGCACAGGATTATTTAGCTGTTGTTCTTCAGCACGAAATTGATCATTTAAATGGCGTTTTATTTATTGATAAACTTTCTATTGTGAAGCGCAAAAAATTCGAGAAAGTTTTTAAGCAAAATAAGAATTGTAAGGCATGGGTTTAAATATCCTATATTGTGCGGCGTTAGAGGGATTAGAGGCTAAAGAAGTTGAAGCGGAGATAAGCTTTACTAAGGCTTTGCCTTCTTTTCAAATCACAGGTTTAGCAGGGAATGCTATACAAGAATCCAAACAGAGGGTGCAATCTTCGCTCTTAGCTAATGGTTTTAAATTCCCTCCTTTAAAGATTACCGTTAATCTTTCTCCTTCAGATTTACCAAAACAGGGGAGTTTTTATGATTTGTCCATAGCCCTTTTAATTGCTTTGTATGGACATTTCAATGAGCAAGAGGATAATGATGAGAAAACTTGGTTTGCTTTTGGAGAGCTTGGACTAGATGGGAGAGTAAAAGATACTCCAGCTATCTATCCTCTTCTTTTTTCTTTACTTAGCAAACATAAAAACCAACAATCTTTTTTTCTGCTTCCAAAAAGTGCAGAAGGATTTTATTCTAAAATCCCTCATTTAAAGGCTTATTACATTGATACATTGCAAGAAGGGATTGAGATTTTAAAAAACCCTCCCCCCTTAAGTCCAAGTTATGAAGAATTACCTTTTTTATCAGAAGAGATTTTGGGAGAGAAGTATTATTTTAGCACGGATTTTCCTCTGGACTTTAAGGACATTATAGGTCAAGAGAGGGCAAAAAGGGCTGCTATGATAGCAGCTTGTGGATTCCATAATATACTTTTTGAAGGAAGTGCTGGGAGTGGTAAAAGTATGATAGCCTCTCGAATCCCTTATATTTTACCTCCTCTTAAGGGGCAAGAAATTTTAAAAATGGCTTCACATACACTTCAAATTTCTCCTTTTAGGGCATTTAGGAATCCTCATAATAGCGCAACAAAAGCAGCAATATTAGGAAGCGCAGTAGCACAAAATGTAAAACCCGGTGAAATTACTTTAGCGCATTTGGGAGTATTATTTTTTGATGAATTGCCACATTTTCCTAAAACAATTTTAGAATCTTTGCGCGAACCCTTACAGAATCATTATTTTACCATTTCGCGACTTCACGCAAAAATTACTTGCCCTACGGATTTTTTGTTTGTAGGGGCTATGAATCCTTGCCCTTGCGGGAATCTTTTGAGCATTTCTAAAGAATGTCGTTGTAACCAAAAAGAGATTAATGCCTATAAAAATAAAATTTCTGAACCTTTTTGGGATAGATTGGATATGTTTGTGCAAATGCAAGAAGGATTGCAAGAGAAGAGCATTATGACTTCTAAAGAAATGCAAAAGCAGGTTTTAGAGGCTTTTAAATTCCAAAAACAAAGAGGACAAGATTGTTTCAATGCAAGATTGGAGGGGGAGGAGTTAGCAGAGTTTTGTTGTTTGGGAGATGAAGTCAAAAATGTTTTGGAGTTAGCCATTGAACGTTTTGGCATTTCTTTGCGCCAAAAACATAAAATTCTTTGTGTAGCAAGAAGTATTGCGGATTTAGCACAATCTAAACATATAACCAAAGAGCATTTGCTGGAATCTTTGAGTTTTCGTAAAGTATAGTGTTACTAAAAGTTATAAATAAGTATTTTATTAAAAATATTTGATAGATTTAGGGTAATAAAAATGCTTTTTGTTACAATTAAGAGATAAATTTAATTAAGGAGTAGAAAATGAAATTATTGGTGGCATTCTTTTTAATGGCTTCGTTTTTATTTGGAGGAGTAGATTTAAACACTGCAAGTAAAGAAGAGTTAATGAAAATTAATGGTATAGGTGAGGCAAAGGCTCAAGCTATCATTGATTATAGGGAAAAGCAACCTTTTCAATCTGTGGATGAATTAGAAAAAGTTAAGGGCTTTGGTAAAAAAAATGCAGAGAAAATACGCAACCAAGTAAGTGTTGAAAATAATACCGAAAATAGCGTTGGAAACTAAAGGGTAATAACTTCAAAAATAGCTTAAGTTTAATTAGAATATAATCCATTCCAATATTTTTTTAAAAAGGTATCAAATGGCACTTAAAGTTTATTATGATAAAGATTGCGATTTAGGATTAATTCAAAGGAAGAAAGTTGCTATTATAGGATTTGGGAGTCAAGGGCATGCACACGCAGAGAATTTGAGGGATTCGGGTGTTGAAGTTGCCATTGGGCTTTATAAAGGAGGTAAAAGTTGGGCAAAAGCAGAAGCTAAAAATTTCAAAGTATTGGAGGTTAGTGAGGCTACAAAATGGGCAGATTTGATTATGATACTAATCCCTGATGAACTCCAAGCAGATGTTTTTAAAACCGATATTAAACCATATTTGGTTGAAGGTAAGATTATTGCTTTTGGACATGGATTTAATATCCACTTTGGGCAAATTAAAGCTCCCAAAGGCGTAGGGGTTATTATGGTTGCGCCAAAGGCTCCCGGTCATACGGTTAGATCGGAATTTATAAAAGGTGGCGGGATTCCTGATTTGATTGCCATAGAGCAAGATACTGATAGAAATGATGCAAAAGCTATTGCCTTAAGTTATGCAAGTGCCATTGGTGGCGGAAGAAGCGGGATTATCGAAACTACCTTCAAAGATGAAACCGAAACTGATCTCTTTGGAGAACAAGCTGTCTTGTGTGGAGGTGTTTCTAGCCTCATTAAGGCAGGATTTGAAACATTAGTAGAAGCAGGATACCCTGAAGAGATGGCATATTTTGAATGCTTGCACGAGTTAAAATTAATAGTGGATTTGATTTATCAAGGTGGTTTAGCCGATATGCGTTATTCTATTTCAAACACTGCTGAATATGGAGATATGGTAAGTGGTCCTAAAGTTATTAATGAAGCATCTAAAAAGGCTATGAAAGAAATTTTAAAAGATATTCAACAAGGGAATTTTGCTAAAGACTTTATTTTAGAGCGCAAAGCTGGATATGCTAGGATGAATGCAGAGAGGAAGAATCTTGCTAATCATCCTATTGAAAAGGTTGGGCAAAGTTTAAGGAATATGATGCCTTGGATAGCCTCTGGTAAGCTTATCGATAAAGAAAAAAATTAATATCGTTTTTGTAGGTTTGGGTTATTATTCTAACCCTAGTTTCTTAGAATGATTAAAGGTATATTTTGGGCGGAATAGTTATTACGATTACTTCGGGAAAAGGTGGAGTTGGAAAATCAACTACAACAGCGAATTTGGCAGTTGGATTAGCACTTTTAGGTAAAAAGGTAGTTGCGGTTGATTTTGATATTGGATTGCGCAATCTTGATATGATTTTAGGCTTAGAAAATCGTATTGTTTATGATATTGTCAATGTTATGGAGGGGGAATGTAATCTCTCTCAAGCACTTATTAATGATAAGAAGACAAAGAATCTTTATTTTCTTCCAGCCTCTCAAAGTAAAGATAAAAATATCTTAGAGAAAGAAAAAGTAGTTTGCCTTATTGAAAAGCTAAAAAATGAGTTTGATTATATTTTGCTAGATTCTCCTGCTGGTATTGAAGGAGGATTCGAACATGCTATGTTTTTAGCCGATGAGGCATTAGTTATTTCTACGCCTGAAGTTTCTAGTGTTAGGGATGCTGATAGAGTGATTGGCATTATTGATGCTAAGAGCAAAAAAGCAGCCTCTGGAGAGGAAGTTAAAAAATCTGTTATTATCAATCGTCTGAAACCAGAAATGGTAGAAAAGGGTGAAATGTTAAGCATAGCAGATGTTTTAAATATTTTGGCTTTGCCCTTAATTGGGGTTGTTCCAGAAGATGATAAAATCATCTCTTCCACAAATTTAGGAGAGCCGATTATTTATTCTAACAATCTAACAGCACAGGCTTATAAAAATATAGCAAGAAGAATTTTAGGTGAAGAAGTGCCTTATTTGGAATTAAAACCTAAAAAAGGGTTTCTTGGAAGGCTTTTTTCATGAGTTTTATGAAATTTTTTGGGAATAAGAAAACTTCTGCACAAGAAGCGAAGGACAGATTGACTTTGATTTTAGCTCACGAACGTGCTGTAAATATTCCTTATATAGATGCGATGAAACAAGAAATTTTAGAGGTTATTAAAAAATATACAAAAGCCCAAAAGATTGATATTAAAACAGATTCTAATCAAAACTTTACTACTTTAGAAGTTGAAATTCTTTTTGATAAATAAAAAAAGCAAGTTTGTTATTCTTGTTTTGGTATTCTTGGCATTAATAGGTATCTTGGGCTTTTTATTTAAGAATTATCAGGAATCCTCTACCCCCATTTCTACAAAAACCTCACAAGATGATATTGCTAATTCTTTGATAAAAAATCTTAGAGAAACAAACGAATACCTGCTATACCAAAATGTAGAATTCTTGAAGAAAAATTCAGACCTATTAGAGACTAATCAATATTTGGAGGATAATTTTTCTAAGCAAGAAGATTCTTTGCAACATACACCTAAAATCACAAATCCTTTAAAAGAGGAATCTCAAAAAAACCTTGCAGAAGTGTCTTCAAATCATAAAAATTTAATCGGTAATTGTAAGCGTATAAGACCTCAACTTGCTATTATTATTGATGATATAGCTTTTATCCGACAATACCATAAGGTTATGCAGTTGCCTTTTAAAGTTACGCCTTCTATTTTTCCTAAGGGTAAGGCTTCCCCTAATACTCCAAATATAGCAAAAACTGCACCTTTTTATATGGTGCATTTGCCACTTGAAGCATTAAGTTTTTACCAAAAGGGACACGATTTACTGCTTAACACAGATTCCAAAGAAACTATACAGAAAAAAATCAAAACTCTCAAAGAGGACTTTCCTGATTTGACTTATATTAATAACCATACGGGTAGTAAATTTACCCAAAATGAAACCCTAATGAAGTTTCTTTTAGAGGCATTAGAGCAAGAAGGTATTACTTTTGTGGATTCAAGAACCATAGCAGGGAGTGTAACAAGAAAATATTACCAATATCACCCTAAACCATCTTTTAATGCCTGTCAAAATACACCCTTTTTAGAAAGAGATGTTTTTTTGGATAATGAGCTTGATATTCAAAAGATTACTGCAAATTTGATGAAAGCCATTAAAATTGCGAAAACTAAAGGATACGCCATTGCTATTGGGCATCCTCATAAAGAGACTTTATTAGCACTTCAAAATGCTTCTGGCTATTTAAAAGAGAGTGGCGTTGATTTAGTTTATGTGAATGAATTAATTGTGCCATAAAATAATAAAAATTTATAGTTAATTTATGTTAGAATTAGGTTAGAAAATGACAGGAATATTTTAATGATAAGTCTAAAAGAAACTCATCAATTAACAGGTAGTATTCTCACAATAGAGCAAGCAGGTGATTGCACATTTTGTGTTGATAATACCTTTTTTATCACCCAAATTAATGAAAACTTAAAGATTGAAAAGACTCTTTGTTTTGCCAAAGATGCACAATCTTTTCATCGTTATTCTCACGCTTGTGGAATCTCTATGAATCGTTATTTTTGTATCCCTATTAATGAAAATCATAAAGCCTTTATTTTGGAGTATGAGGATGGAAAAATAAAGCATATAGCAACACTTAGTGATCACGATGGAGATATAGAGACTTGCAGATTTTCTAATAATGGAGAGCTTTTTGCCACAGGCGGACAAGATGGTAGAGTCTTTATTTATGACGCTAAGAGCTTTTTGCCTATTACCTCACTTATGGCGCGTTCAGATTACATTTCTGTAATTTCTTTTTCTCACAACAACGAATTTATGGCTATTAGCGGATACGATAAATTTACCGTAATCTTTGATGTTTTGTGTCATAAAGTTGCTTTTAATTTCCAAACAACTGATGTTGTAGAGGCTTCTTGCTTTTTTGAGAAAAGTGAGCAGTTATTATTAGTGTGTCGTAATGGAGATAGCATTATTTTTAGCCTTAAAGAAGGAAAAATCCTCTCATCAAAGACTCCTTTTGCATTTTGGCCCACCAGCATTGCTATTGATGAAGAGGAAAATTATGCACTAGTTGGGACGCGTTCTGATAGCTTGTATGTGCTTTCTTTAAAAGACAATAGCAAAGTTATAGAGATTAAAAATGAACACGCTGGTATCTCTTCTTTGAAATTTTCTAATGGGTTTTTATATATTGGTTGTATTGATGGAGGGTTATTGATTATTGATTACAACGAAGGAAAGGAGGAGTTGAAAGAAAGTATTGATAGGAAAGATTATAAAGCCGCTAGGGAAGTTATTGATAAAAATATTTTTTTAAGTATTCACCCTTTAATGAAAACCTTTGATGATGTTTGGCCTAATATATTAGAACAAGCTGTTCATCTACTCAATCAAGATAGAGTGGATTCTGCTGTCGAGCTTGTGGAGCCTTTTGTGGTAGATGAAAGCAAAAAAAGCGAATTTGATTTTTATCTAGCCCAAAAAGATGGAGTGAAAGATTTTTTAGAATGTATTGATAGCAAAAATTATAAAAGAGCTTATGAAATGTTGCAAAAAGCGAAGTTTTTGGTTAAAACCAAGGCTTATGAAAAGCTTGAAAATATTTGGAATAAAGCTTTTTTTGAAGCAAAAAAACTTCTTATTGAAAATGTGCAATTAAATGAAAGGTTGGTAAAACAGCATTTGCAACCCTTTGAATCTACTCCCAAAAAAGAGCTGATAGCTCAACTTTTGCATAACGCTGATGCTTTTGTTAAGGCAGATAATCATATTAAAAATCGTAATTTTAAAGAGTATTTTTCGCTAACTTTTAAGTTTTCTTTTCTAAGAGAAACCGATTTATATAAAAAGGTATTATTATTGGGTGAGAGAATGCTTGATAATGCCGTTGAACTAGAAAAGAAACTTCAGTATGATGAAGCTAAAAAGATTGCGGAAACTTTATTGGTGTTTCCTAATTTAAAACGTTTTGCTCAAGAAAAAATTGTTTTAATCCAGCAAAAAGAGAGTTTTTTACTAGCCATTGAAAAAAAAGAGATTAAAAAAGTTTATTCTATGGTTAATGATAATGAGCAATTGCGTTCTATGGTGCAATTTAAAGAATTTACTAAAATTTTCTTAGAGGTTTATGAAGCTGCTAGAGTTTATGCTTATGAGGGTAACGCAAAACAAGCAATGATAACTTTAGGGGAGTATATGGAGATTCCTTATTGGATAGATAAGATTGCTTCTTTAATGAAAATTGCGTATTTGCAGCAAATTGATAATGCTGTCTATGAAGCAGATGTGAATTGGGAGATTACTATAAGACGTTATTATGATCGTTTTGGTAAAAGTATTGAACTTATTAAACTCTTAGAGGGTAAGCCTATGGAAGAGTTTTTAGATAAATTTGAAGAAGATGGCAATAGCGATGGTTACCGCTATTACCAGTTTGTAGAAGATATTGTTATTTATATTATTCAAAAAGAACAAGATTATTGAAAGAATTATTTGAGATTCCTTTAGAGCTTCAGCATTTAAATCTCCAAAAACTCTACTATGTAGGTAATTTATCTTTACTTAATAAGCGCAAAGTTACAATACTTGGGTCAAGAAATCCAAATCTCTATGCGCAACATTTTACACAAGAGATTGCTAAAAAAATTTCCCAATATGGGATGGTTGTCGTAAGTGGTGGAGCATTAGGTATAGATATTATCGCACATTCTTTTTCTCTGCCTCTCACGATTATGATTGCTCCAAGTTCTTTAGACATTATTTATCCTAAGACAAATTTCCAAATGATTCAAAGAATGTATGAACAATCTCTTGTTTTAAGCCAATTTGCACCTTCTTATCAGCCTAAAACTTATTCTTTTTTAGAACGTAATAAACTTGTGGTGAGTTTGGGGGAATGTATAATACTGCCACAGGCAAATTTAAAAAGTGGCTCGATGCAAAGTGCTGAATATGCACTTTCTTTAAAGAAGAAAATTTATGTTATTCCTCACCGCTTAGGTGAGAGTGAGGGAACAGAATATCTTGCTAAAGAGGGTTTAGCGGAGGTTATTTGGAATGTGAATGAGTTTTTAGAAAGTCTCTTTGGAGAATGTATCCAAGCCCAACCTATTGATGAGATTTTAGAGTTTTGTAGGCATAATCCATTTTTTGAAGAAGCCTTACTAAAATTTGGCGATAGAATTTTTGAATACGAATTAGAGGGTAAAATAAGAAGAAATAATGGTAGGGTTGAAGTTGTATGAAAAATATTTTAGCTGTTGATGTGGGACTTAAACGCATAGGTTTAGCGAGGTATGTGCAGAATATCCCCTTACCCATTGCCCCTATTTTAAGAAAGAATCGCAATCAAGCCGCAAAAGCCTTACAAGACTTCGTAATAAGCAATAAGATTGATATTCTTGTAGTGGGGATTCCTAAAGAAAGTAATTCTGATATGGAGATTAGAATTAAGCATTTTATAGGTTTGCTAAGTCTTCCAGAGGAAGTCGAAGTTTGTTTTATAGATGAATCTTTTAGTTCAAAAGAAGCACTAGAGAGAGCAAGAGGAAGCAAAGGTTTAAAAAGGAGAGATGGCAAGCTAGATAGTCTTGCCGCTTTAATGATTTTAGAATCTTATTTAATAGGTAAGGAATAGATTTAAAGGTTTATCATTGAGGGCTAGATTAATCTGCACACCTTGCTTATCTATCAGTAAATTTGCCATTTCTTCTTCGTTGGAGTAAGACTTGGGTAGAGAAATACCAATGGAGATATTATGCTCTGCCAAAAGTGCCTTGGAGCGTCCAGCTATAATATTGGCAAATTCTGAAATAACATCTAAAAGCTCTTCATCGCTTTGGGATTCTTCTCCAAATAGCATTGTAGAAGCTTCTTTGACAATTTCCTTGCTAAAACACAAGGCAAGAGTTCCACTTATATCCCCTTCAAAGCTAATAGTTGCACCCATAATATCTTTTTCACCGGTTTGTGTATAGTTCTTTACTTTATAATCAAGTCGTTTGACCTCTCCACCTGTGAGAGAAGAAAGTGTTTCAAGGCTTGCATTAATAAAAATAGGAAGTTGTGCCATTAATTGTTTGGTTAGATTCTTTTTGTTTTGTTCCGCTATTTGATGTTGTTTGGCTAATTCTTGGATTCTTGAGTCTTTTTTGCATTCCTCCATAGAATCAAAGAAAAATATTTGCGCACGTTTATAAGAATCAAGCTTATCCTTATCGGCAAGACAAAAATTTAATCCGCAAACTGCAATATGGGCATCAAATTTTTTACCATTAAGGGCTAAGGACATAATGAAGTCTAAGACGGCAACATCAAAATTCTGTGTTTCACTTGCATCAAAAATGAAAACTTTATAACCCTCTTTAAGTCTTGCATTGTGTCGTTGGATATTAAAAGATAAGGAAATGTTTTTATCTACTTTTTTATAGAGTGTATAAGTTACTATCCCATTGTTGATAGCAATAGGGATAAAGTTGGCTGCAACATCAAAATAAATATCATAAAGATAAAAAGCTTTATCTGAAAATTGTTTTTTCTTTTCTGAAAATTCTTGTGGCGTGTTGATGGAGAGAACATCATAACCTTTACCCTTTAATTCTTGAGAAATTAAGGTTTGAACCATCCCATCTGTGTCATAGTAGAGGATGGTTTGGTTTAATGGTGGCATTTTTAGTCCCAATAATAAGTCTGCCATTGCTTTTGTTTTAAAAAGTGGCAGACTTTTATTGGGTAACAGAGATTTTAATTTGGCATATTGTTTGGAATTATAACCGATAAAGGCTACCGCAATGCTAATTTTGTTGTGCATAGCAAGTAATGCTTTTGCTATCAACATAACAGAACTTTCATCAAAAGATTCAATATTTTCAAAAGAAAAATAAATGGCTTTTAACGAAAGACTACGAATGGTGGCACTGCTAGAAACCAAGACATCGCAAATCTGCTTGGCTTGTTTCATCTCTAATTCTATATCAGGGATATAGATGGCAACATTATTTTCTATTATTGGCTTCATAATTAAATCTTAATCCTAGTTTTTAGAGTTTAATGATAAATTTCTGCTTCAACTCTTCTGTTTTGTTGCCTACCTTCTCTAGTCTCATTAGTAGCAATTGGATTATCTTCTCCGTGTCCTTTTGCTTCTAATCTTGTAGCAGAAACACCTTGTTCTATAATTTTATTTTTGATTGCTTTGGCTCTTTTTTCTGAAAGATTTTGGTTATATTCTTCGCTACCAAGGCTATCGGTATATCCATTAATAATGGCTTTTTTGCTGGGATTTTCTTTCATATAATTGGCAAAATCCATAATTTCTCGATTATATCGAGGAGAAATTTCTAAAGAATCAAAAGGAAATTGCACAGAAAAGGTATGTATGTGTGATAAAACAGGTGTTTGTATGACTGGTTCTACCAATACCTCCTCTTCTTTAATAATTATTTCTTCTTGTTGGGCAAAAGTTCCAAATGGAATACTAAATCCCAACATTGCTACAACATCACTTCTACCATCAAAGTTTATCAGGTGTCTAAGCTCTGTTTTGAGGTGTAAATATTCAAAAGTTTCCCACCTTAGCCCTATTCCATATTGTCCAAAAGGAGCACTATCTAGACTTTGTTTTGTGCTAGCCACATCTTCATAACCGATACCGCCTAGGATATAAGGAGAGGTATTTTGCCAAGACTCAAATTCTTTAACGACATTTAAATAGTAGCGATTGATAGAAGTTTTGTCGTGTGTGGCACTATGTCTATATTTTGCATCTTTAATATTATCATAACCAACCTCTAAGAGTGCCGTTGGTGCTACTCTTCCAGCAAATTTAATACCATAGGTAAGGTCAATACCATTTTTATATCTTGGATTATCAACATGCGTATCTCCTCCAATTTGTGGGGTGATTTCTAGTAGATTATTTGCCGCAAAGAGCGAACCACACAATACTAATGATAATGGAACTGCTTTGTTTAACATAATGTTACTCCTTGATTGAATTTATAGAACTAATGCTAAAAATTACAATGCTTTTGATTTCTGGGAATTGTAGCATAAAAATTTTAGTAATTAAACATTTTTTGGATACAATTTGCTTAGTCTTTAATGGAAGTCTTGCGTTTTGGGATAACTTATATGAAAGATTATGCTGGTATTATTCAAAGGTTAATAAATTTTTTAAAAGAGGAATCCAAGAACAAGGGATTTCAATCTGTAGTATTTGGGTTGAGTGGGGGAATTGATTCTGCAGTAGTGGCTATCTTATGCCAAAAAGCATTTTCTCAACACTCTCATGCGCTTTTGATGCCCTCTATGCAATCTTCTAAACAAAGTGTTGAAGATGCTCTAATGTTGTGTGAGAAGTTTCGTCTGCCTTATACGATTTTGCCTTTAGAAAAAATGCAAGAAGGATTCTTGCAAACTTTAACAGGATTGGGTGATAATCCTTTAAGAATGGGGAATTTATGCGCTAGATTGCGTATGATTTGTCTTTATGATTATGCCTTTACTCATCATTCATTGGTGATTGGAACGAGTAATAAGAGTGAGCGAATGTTAGGATATGGGACGATTTTTGGCGATTTGGCTTGTGGAATAAATCCTATTGGGAATCTCTATAAAACAGAGATTTATGAAATTGCAAGGATTTTAGAGATACCACAGAGGATTTTAGATAAAACTCCAAGTGCGGATTTGTATGATGGACAGAGTGATGAGAAGGAGCTTGGCTTTTCTTATGCAGTCTTGGATAAAATTATGATGTTTTTAGAGAATGGTTACTCTCAAGAAGAGATTCTTCGCAAAAATTTACCAAAAGAGGCTTTAGAGTTAGTTTTAAGGAGAATGCAGACAATGGAATTTAAACGCAAGATGCCAGAGTTAGCCCTATTATAAGGACAAAGATGAAAAAGATTCCTTATTTCATTCCTGATATTACTGAAGTTGAAAAGAGCACTATTGCGAAAGTTCTTGAGAATCCTAGTGATGATATTGTCTGTGAGTTTGAAGAAGAATTTAAAAAATATATCAATGTAAAATATGCTATTTCTGCTGTTAGCGGCTCTGCAGCTTTTCATCTCTGTCTTTTTGCTATGGATATAAAACGGGGCGATAAGATTATTTGTTCAGTGAATTGTCATCCTATGTTTCCAGAAATGATAAGGCATTTTGATGCTGAACCTATTTTTGTGGATATACAAGAAGATACTTTTGAAATATCTTTTGATAAAGCCCAAGCCATTATCCAAAACAATATAAGTAAAAAATTACGCGCTATTGTCATAAGCCATATTGCAGGTCAAGTTTGTGAAATGGAGTGTTTTTATCAATTAGCCCAAAAGTATAATATTAAGGTAATAGAAGATGCCACAATGGCACTAGGGCTAACACATAAGGGAATAAAAATAGGGAATCATAAAAGTTATGCGACAATTTTTAGCATAGTTTTAGATTCTTTTAATCCGGTGGCACAAGCGGGAGTTTTGACAACAGAAGATGAGAAATTGGCTAATGCGGCTATTTTATTGCGCTATCACGGGATTGTGAGTGAGCGGGTTACTAGTATGCGCCCCCAATATCTTTATGATGTAATAGGAATTGGGAATAAATACAATATTAGTTATCTTGATACAGCTCTTTGTATGGGTCAGTTGCGAAGGATAGGTTTTATTATAAAAAAACGGCAAGAAATTGCTAAACATTATATACAAAGTCTTAAAAATGCTCCACATCTCTCTATGCCGGTGGTTAAAAGAGAACATATTTTCTTTCATTTTATTATCAAGATTGACAAAAATCGCGATCATTTTGCCAAAGAATTGAAAGATTGCGGAATCGAGACGGCTTTACATTTTGTGCCTTTACATTTATTAACTTATTATAAAAGTAAATATGGACTAAGAATAAGTGATTTTCCTATTTCTTTAAAAAACTATCAACAAATTTTGAGTTTGCCTATTTATAGTGCTATGAGCGAAGAAGATGTTGATTATGTCTGTAAGCAAGTCTTGAGACTTGCAAATGGTCGTGTATGAGAGGCATTGAACATTATTTTTATGCACCAAGTTTTTGGCAAAAGGCATTGGCAATAATACTTTTACCTATTAGTGCATTGTATTGTGGTATCGCAACTCTTAAAAGAGGGTTTGCAAAGTATGAAGATTTTGGAATCCCTATTATTAGTGTAGGAAATCTTGTGATAGGCGGGAGTGGCAAGAGTCCTTTTATCCTTGAAGTTGCTAAAGAATACTCTAAGGTTTGTATTATTTTGCGAGGATATGGGCGCAAAAGTAAGGGGTTGAAAGTCGTTAGCGTCAATGGAGAGATACTTGAAGATTCTAACAATGCAGGAGATGAAGCCATTATGATTGCAAAAGCTTTAAAAAATGCTTCAGTCATAGTTTGCGAAAATAGAAAAAAAGCCATTTTAGAGGCTAAAAAAATGGGGGTAGATATTATTTTTTTAGACGATGGATTCCGATTTAATTTTAAAAAATTAAATATTGTGCTACAACCAAAGTTAGAGCCTTATTTTAACTTTTGTATTCCAAGTGGGGGATACAGAGAAAGAAAGGCTGCTTATAAGAAAGCGGATATTTTGATAAAAGAAGGGGTGGATTATAAAAGGGAGGTCAAGCTTGTAAATCCTACGAAAAAAATGTTGCTTTTAACCGCCATTGCTAATCCTTCAAGATTAGATGAATATCTACCAGATGTTGTGGGTAAGATTGTGTTAAAAGATCATTCTTATTTTGATAAAGCAAAGATTTTAGAAGAATATACAAGGCTTGAAGCTACTTCTTTACTAGTAACCCAAAAAGATATTCCAAAGCTAGAATCCTTTGGACTACCGCTTTCTGTTTTGCAGTTAGAAATGATAATAAGTCCAGAGGTTAAGCAAAGCATTAGGGGATATATTGCAAACACTTTATCTTAAGAGAATTTTGGCAATATCTTTATATTTTCTTGATAAAAGTATTTTATAATTTTGCCCATAAAGACAGAGGGAGAACTTCCAAAGTCTTGAGTAAAAACAAGGAGTTTAAAATGAAACTTACAAAAATACTTGGAGCTTTAAGTTTGGCAACATTACTTTCAAGCGCACTAATAGCCGATGATGATTTTGATGTATATGGGCAAATTTCAGCTGTGGATTCTGTGAATAAAACAATTACTCTAAGTGCCCCTGGAGGACAATTAGTGATTAAAGTTTTACCCTTTACAAAAATTAAAGGTGATGATTGTGGTCCTTTTGGAAATGATGTTTATGGGACTTTTAAAGATTTAACAATAGGAAAATCCATAAAGGCTGAAATTATATCTTATGGTGCCTATCCCGCAGTGCAAGATTTAGCGGCACAATCTCCTAATACGCAATACAACGCTAAAGAGATTGAATGGAAATGCTACCCTAAAGCTTACTAAGGTAGAGGATTGTAGAGTGATTTATACATCACCCCTATCCCCCTCATCCTCCCCTAAAGAGCATTAATGAATACCTCTTTAAAAGATTTAGACTTATCTTATATCTGGCATCCTTGCACACAAATGTATGATCATAAAGAAAATATCCCCTTAATTCCCATTAAAAGAGCCGAAGGTATGTTTTTATATGATTTTGAAGATAAGGCATATTTGGATTGTATTTCAAGTTGGTGGGTGAATCTTTTTGGGCATTGTAATCCTTATATTAATCAAAAACTAAAAGAACAAGTAGAGAGTTTAGAACATATTATTTTTGCAGGTTTTACCCATAAGCCTATTATCGATTTATCTAGGCGTCTAATAGAATCTCTGGATTCTAAGTTTTCTAAATGTTTTTATGCAGACAATGGCTCTAGTGCAGTTGAAATAGCTTTAAAAATGGCATTTCACGCCAATGTCTTAAAAAAAGAAAAAAAGACAAAATTTCTATGTTTGCAAAATGCTTATCACGGAGAAACCATAGGTGCTTTAAGCGTTGGAGATTTAGGAATTTACAAGGAAGTCTATGAGCCTATTTTGTTGCAGAGTTTGAGGGTTAAAGCTCCTTGTGGAAAGGATTATGAAGAATCTTTAGAAGACTTAGAGCGATTACTAAAATCCTATCAAGGAGAAATTGTCGCTTTTATTTTAGAACCACTTATACAATGTGCGGGAAATATGAATATGTATGATAAAGATTTTGTAAAAGAAGCAACTAAGCTCGTCCAGAGTTATGGAATCTATGTTATTTTTGATGAAATTGCCGTAGGTTTTGGAAGAAGTGGTAGTATGTTTGCCTACCAACAATGCGGAGTTGTGCCGGATTTTTTATGCTTGAGTAAAGGCATTACGGGTGGGTATTTACCCTTATCGGTTGTTGTTACACATCAAGAAATTTATGATCTTTTTTATGCACCTTATGAGCAAAATAAAGCTTTTTTGCATTCGCATTCTTATACGGGTAATGCTCTAGCGTGTGCTTGTGCTAACGCAGTTTTAGATATTTTTGAACAAAACAATACCCTAGAGGCTAATAAGATTTTATCCAAGTTTATTTGGGAGCAAATGCAGGTTTTAAGAGCTTTTGCGTGTGTGAAGAATTTACGATATTGCGGAATGGTATTTGCCTTTGATTTAGTCGGGTTTGAGGGTTTGAGGAAAGGCTTGGAGGTTTTCAACATTGGCTTAAAGAAAGGTTTGCTCTTGCGCCCTTTGGGTAATACGATTTATTTAATGCCTCCTTATGTTATTACACAAGAACAAGTGGTTTATATTATAAAGTCCCTCCAAGAGATTCTAAGGGACTTTTAATCCAGAATCTTTTGTGCGATAATGCTTCCTAGCTCTTGGGTGTTGCAAATCTTTTTTGCTCCAAACCTTGCAATATCTTTGGTGCGATAACCTTCTTTGAGGGTGGATTGTATAGCATTATCAATACAATCTGCTGCTTGTGTTTGTTGGAGCGAATAACGGAGCATCATACTGGCACTAGCAATGGTTGCAATAGGGTTTGCAATGCCTAAACCCGCAATATCTGGCGCAGAACCGTGTATAGGCTCATAAATAGCAGCTTTTTCCCCAATAGAAGCAGAAGGTAGAAGCCCAATAGAACCACTTATCATACTAGCTTCATCACTTAAAATATCGCCAAATAAGTTTTCTGTCAAAATAACATCAAATGCTTTAGGTTCTCGGATTAATTGCATTGCCGCATTATCAACATACATATGGCTTAGATGCACTTCTGGGTATTCTTTGGCAACTTCATTGACAACCTCACGCCATAGTTGTGAAACATCTAAAACATTTGCTTTATCCACAGAGCAAAGCTTTTTATTGCGTTTTTGTGCAGCTTCAAAGGCAATATGGGCTATCCTTTTAATCTCATCGACACTATAAACCATTGTATTGTAGGCTCTGTTTTTTTCTCTGCCTTTAGGTGTGCCAAAATAGATTCCTCCAATTAATTCACGCACCACTAAAATATCTACTCCTTTGACAATTTCTTCTTTTAGCGGACTAGATTGCAAGAGTTCATCATAAACTTTAGTTGGACGAAAATTGGCAAAAACTTCTAGGGATTTTCTAAGTCGTAATAATCCAGTCTCTGGACGCAATTCTCGTGGTAGATTGTCCCATTTTTCTCCCCCAATAGCACCAAAGAGTATAGCATCTGCTTTTAAACAACCCTCAATGGTTTCATCAGGAAGAGGATTTTTGGTTAAATCATAAGCGATTCCTCCCATTAGGTAATTTTCAAAAGTAAGGGTAAAGTTGAATTTTTTTGTAACTGCCTCTAAGACTTTGATAGCTTCATTAATGATTTCAGGACCAATTCCATCGCCTTTAATAACTGCTATTTTATAATTTTTCATTCTATTTCCCTTTTTGATTTTTTGCATAGGGGATAAGTCCTCCACTCTTTAGAAGTTCTAACATAAAAGGTGGGATAGGCGTAAAAGTATATTGTGTTTTTTGGGTAAGGTTTTTGATGATCCCCTCTTGTAAATTAATTTCTAAGTTATCCCCTTCATTGATAGAATCAACTTCTTTAATCTCTAAAATGGGCAGACCTGTATTAAAGGCATTGCGATAGAAAATCCTTGCATAGCTTTTGGCGATGACTGCGCTAATACCTGCAGCCTTTATGGCTACAGGAGCGTGTTCTCTACTAGAGCCACAGCCAAAATTTTCTCCCCCTACAATAATATCCCCTTTATGGATTTCTTTAATAAAATCTGCCCTTGCATCTTCCATAAGATGAGAGGCTAGAATCGATTCATCACTCGTATTTAAATATCTTGCCGCAATAATAATATCCGTATCGATGTTATCGCCAAATTTCCAGACTTTTCCTTGCATATTTTCTCCTTATTTCTTTATAAATCATAAGTCCCCCTATCCCAAAACTAATCCTTACTATAAAGGAATTTTTATAAGATGGTGAAACTTTTAGAAAACATATCCTTTGGGGGCTTTATCTTTAAGAATGCAAAATATATTTTATTTAGTTAAGTCTCCTAAAATTAACTTTTGCATCCTTTACTAAAATTTGTTTGTTTCTTGTGATAGGATTGCCATAAAATCCCTTGTTGGATTGCGCCATATTATAGCACTATTTTGGAAGTTTTCATCTTGACAAATCGTTATATATTTAAATATAATTCGTTAATAACCTCAAAAATTAGGGATTTTATTTAATTGACTATGGAAATTCAAGGCAGAATTTGGATTAAAGAAAAAGGAAAAAATTTCTTAGGATATGGCAAAATCGAATTGCTAGAGCGGATAGCAAAAAGTGGTTCTATTTCAAAAGCCGCCAAAGAAATGAGAATGAGTTATAAAGCGGCTTGGGATTGCGTTGATGCGATGAATAAACTCTCTAAAGAGCCTTTAGTTGTTACCATTAAAGGTGGTAAAAATGGTGGTGGTGCGCAAATTACCCAAAAAGGGCAGGAGATGATTGAAGTTTTCCACCAAATAAGAGAGAATCACGAGCGCGTATTACGACTTTTTGAAGGGGATTTGCATTCTTGGGAGGTTTTTTTAGAGGGTAAGGGTAAAATTTTAGATGCCTTAAAGGGGGTTACAATGCGAACAAGTGCTAGAAATCAGATTTATGGTGAGATTGTTGCTATTAAAGAGGATGCTGTTAATGCAGAGGTTGTTTTGAAGTTAAAAGAAGGTGTAATGCTAACTAGCTCCATAACCTTGCATTCTTTAAAGCAGCTTGGTTTAGAGGTTGGGATGCAATGTTGTGCGCTTATTAAGGCTAATTGGATGGTAGTTTTTAAAGAAGAGCCTAAGCAATCATCTTTGCAAAATCTATTAGGAGGAATAATAGAGTCTATACAAGAGGGAGATACTAACTCCGAAATAGAAATTAATAGTAATGGTGTGCCATTATATGCCATTATCACAAAGGAGCTAAAAGATGATTTATGTTTGAAAAATGGAGAAAAAGTTTGGTTTGGATTTAAAGCTAATAATGTGATTTTGGGAATTTAGAATAAAAGGAAAGAAAATGTTGAGGTTTTTTAGAAAAATAGTTTTGGTGGGGGTATTAATTGTTGGCACTAGTGCTTTTGCAGAAGAGATTAGAGTGTTAGGTGCGGCTTCTTTGAAATATGTTTTAGAATCCATTAAAGAAGATTTCTTAAAAAATAGAAAGGGGGATAAAATCGATATTTCTTATTTTTCAAGTGGTAAGGCTTATGCGCAAATTAAAAACGGAGCCTCTGTGCATTTATTTGTTTCTGCTGATGTTAGCTATCCTGCAAAACTTTATGAAGACAAATTAGCCTCACAAAAAGAAGAGATTTATGCTAAGGGTAAGCTAGTATTATGGAGTAATGATAAGGATTTTAAAATTACTAAATTTGAAGATATTTTAAATCCAAAAATTACGCATATTGCTATTCCTAATCCAAAACTAGCCCCTTATGGTAGAGCAAGTATAGAGGCTTTAGAAGCGACAAAAATGCTTACTAATGTGGAAGAGAAGTTTGTAATTGGGGAGAGTATAGGGAGTGCTACTACTTATGTGGAATCTAAAAATGCGGAGGTGGGTTTTAGTGCTTTATCAATGTTTGGTGCTAATGGTGTTAAAACCAATACGATGAGTCTTGTTGTTATTGATGAGAAGTTTTATAAACCCATTAATCAAGCTCTTATTATCCCTAAATTTGGAGAGAATTCTAAACTTGCCTTAGAGTTTAAAAATTATATCTTAAGCAAAGAGGCTAAAAAGAGATTCTTAGAGTTTGGATATAGTGTTGAATAAAATTCGCGGTATATTAAGAGATTTTGTTTCGCAAGGAGGAATTTCTCGATTAGAAGTGGAATGCGGAGAATTTGTCTTTTTTGTCTTGCTCTTAGAAGATTCTATTTCTTTACGAAACTATTTGCATAAAGGCATTTGCATAGGGTTTAAAGAAAGTAATGTAGTGGTAGCTAGTAGAATAGAGGGAGTTAGTAATGCCTTTGAAGCAAAAATTCTCTCTTTTGAAAGTGATAACCTTTTTATGCGTTTGTTACTAGAATGCAAAGCTGCAGAAAATGGTCAGATTAGCGTATTGGCTTCTTATGAGTGTGCGAAGAATCTTACAAAGAGTAAAAAAGTATTTTGGCATATTTTAGAGAGTGAAATTATGGTGTTGGAAAGATTTGATGGAGTTTGATGGTTTTTTATCAACGATGTTTCTGACTTTTAAAGTTGCCACGATTACGACATTTTTGTTGCTAATTGTTGCTATCCCTTTGGCGTATTTTTTAGCATTTTCTCAAACCAAAATAACGGCTATTTTAGAAGCCATAGTCTCTATGCCTTTAGTGCTTCCTCCAAGTGTATTGGGGTTTTATTTATTACTTGCCTTTAGCCCACAGAATGCCTTTGGTAGTTTTTTATTAGAGTATTTTAATCTCAAATTAGTTTTTAGCTTTGAAGGATTGATTTTAGCCTCCGTGATTTTTAGCTTACCTTTTATGGTTAATCCCATTCAAGCAGGTTTTGCAAGTTTGCCAAAATCTCTTTTTGAGGCAGCATTGACTTTAGGAAAAAGTCGCTTAAGCATACTTTTAAAGGTTTTATTGCCTAATATTTCGCATTCTATTTGGATGGGGGTAGTAATAGCCTTTGCTCATACTATTGGAGAGTTTGGCGTAGTAATGATGATAGGGGGGAATATACAAGGTGAAACTCGTGTTGCTAGTATTGCCATTTATGATGAGGTAGAATCGCTTAATTATGCTTTAGCTCATCAATACGCTCTAACCCTTTTTGTTATTACTTTTTGTATTTTACTCTTCACTTTTTATCTAAAGAAAAGCAAATCTTTATGGTAACCATAAGAATCCAAAAAAAACTTCATAGCACAGAAGGGGATTTATCTTTAGAATTAGATTGCCAATTAGAAGAAAACCAGCTCATTACGCTTTTTGGAAAAAGTGGTGCAGGTAAAACGACAATTTTAAGAATCCTAGCAGGTCTTGTTAAGCCTGATTGTGGGTTTATTGAAGTGGGTGGAAAGGTGTGGTTTGATTCTAAAATCAATATCCCGCCACAAAGAAGAGAAATAGGCTTTGTTTTTCAAGATTATGCCCTCTTTCCTAATATGAGTGTCGAAGAGAATCTTTACTTTGCTTTGCCAAAGGGAGAGGATAAGAGGATTGTTGATACTCTCTTAGAAATGGTAGAATTGAGTGCTTTAAGGAAAGTAAAGCCTAATGTTTTAAGTGGAGGGCAGCAGCAACGCGTAGCTTTAGCTAGAGCTTTAGTAAGGAAGCCCAAAATTTTACTTTTAGATGAGCCATTTTCTGCATTGGATTTGGGAACTGCACAGAAGTTACAAGCAGAACTTTTAGAGATTCATCGACATTTTGGACTAAGCACTTTTTTGGTTAGTCATAACTTTAGCGAAGTATTTTTTCTCTCTAATTATATTTTGCATTTAAGTAAGGGAAGGGTTGATAAAGAGGGTCCTCCTCAATGGGTGTTTTTAAACCAAATTCCTAGTGGTAAGTTTTTACAAAATGGAGTAGTATTAGAGATAACTAAAAATGGCTTAGTCTTTATTGTCTCTGTGTTGGCGGGGAATAATATTGTAAAGATTACAGCATCTGCTGAAGAGATTAAGGGGTTAAAAATTGGGGATTTAGTAATGTTAAGCTCTAAGGCGTGGAATCCTGTATTGGTGAAATTAGAATAAGAACGAAAAATTATGTTATAAAATAGCAATGTTTAAGAAAGATAGGTAAAAAGCAAATAGACATTGCCAAAAGATACATTGCGTTGTAAGAACATTGAAAAAATGGCAAACTAAAGTATTGTATAATAAAAGCAAAAGTTTAAAGGATAGCAATGCAACATTGGAATGAAGGTTACTTTTCAGATTTTTCCTACACTAAGGGTTATTACAGAGTTATTAATCCATTATTAATGAATTTTCATTTAGCTTTGGCGGGTGTTAAGAGTAATACAATAAATGATGAGGGAGAGGATATATCCCCCCCCCCAGAGTTTAATTACTTGGAACTTGGTTTTGGTATGGGAATTAGTGTTAATATTCACGCTGCTACGACTAGGGGGAATTATACTGCCATAGATTTTAATCCCCAACATATGGCTTATGCAAACACCTATGCTAAGTCTGATAATATTACTTTATACAATGATAGTTTTAAGGAGTTTTTAGCAAGATTAGAGCAAGAAAAAATAACTTTTGATTATATTTGCTTTCACGGGATTTTTTCTTGGATATCTAAAGAGAATCGAGATATTCTTTTAGAGATTGTTTATAAGTTTCTAAAAGTTGGTGGAGTTGTTTATAATAGCTACAATTGCTATCCCCAGCAAATTTTTGCTTTACCTATTAAAGAAATTTTGTTCTTACACCATCAATTAAATCATAGCACTAACATTAATGCCAATGATCAAGTTTTAAAAAGTATGGATTTTATTGCTGAATTTACAAAAACCAATCCGTTGTTTATGAAAAATTCTGATGTTGCTAGTTTTATCACAAGAATCCAAAATATGAAAGATTCAGGTATTTCTTATCTCGCACACGAATATTTAAATGCAGATTGGAAATGTTTTTATTTTTATGAAATTGCCAAAATGATGGAGAATATTAAATGTTCTTTTGCAGTCAATACAGAGCCTTTGGATCATTTGGATAGTTGTAATTTAAATGAGGATGCAAGGAATTTTCTAAGCAATATAGCCGATCCTATTTTTAAAGAACAGCTTAAAGATTACTATGTTAGTCGTAATTTTAGAGGTGATATTTTTGTCAAGGGAATACAAAGGTTTGCTCATAATGCTTCTATGCAGAGGATTTTAAATACAGAATTTGTTTTAATCTCGCCTATCACTGCTTTTAAATATCAGATGGAAGTGGTGCTTGGAACTTTGACTTTGGATAAGGATTTGTATAAAAAGGCTTTAGAATATCTCCAATCCCAATCTTATAGACCAAAGTCTGGCTCGGAGATTATGTCAGAGTGCAAGATAGATTTTTCAAGTTTGGCGACATTAATAATTGTTTTAATCAAGCAAGAAATGCTTTTTCCCACACAAAAAATAGATAAAACGATAAAAGATAGGGCAAAAACCTATAATGAGATTTTATTTAACCAACAACTTGAAGATGAAACCAATGTTTATGTAGCTGCCCCACTTATTGGATCTTGCATTGCAGTAAGTTCTATAGAACAATTAGTTATGAAAACTTATTTAGATAGTGTTAAAGATAAAGAAAATCTTGCCTTAAAAACCTTTGAGTTGTTTAAAAAGTATGGCAAGAAAGTCGTAGAAGAGGGTGTTGTTGTCCAAGAAGATTCGGAAAATATTAAAAGGATTGAGGTTATAGTTAAAGGCTTTATGGAGAAACTCCCTCTTTATAAAGTCTTGGGGATTTTGGATTAATGGTTTCATCTTTAGCAAAACGCATTATACCTTGTTTGGATATTAAAGAAGGGCGCGTAGTTAAGGGGGTGAATTTCTTAGGATTGCAGGATGCAGGAGATCCTATAGAGGTAGCTAAGCGTTACAATGATGAGGGGGCTGATGAGATTGTTTTTTTAGATATTACCGCTACTAGTGATAATCGTGATGTTACGCTTGAAATGGTAAAGTCTGTGGCTAAAGAAATATTTATTCCTTTGAGCGTTGGCGGGGGAATCCGAAGTTTGCAAGATATGTATAATCTTTTGAATGTGGGTTGTGATAAAGTAAGTCTAAATTCTTCTGCCCTTGCTAATCCTGATTTAATTACGCAAGGAGCAAAGAGATTTGGCTCTCAATGTATAATCGTGGCTATTGATGTGAAAAGAAATGCAAATAATCCCAAAAAATTGGAAGTTTATACACACGGGGGAGTAAAAAATACAGGGATTGATTTATTGCAATGGGTAAAAGAGGCTTATAATCGTGGTGCTGGAGAGATTTTGCTAACAAGTATGGATTGCGATGGCACAAAGAGTGGTTATGATTTAAAGACTTTAGAGGAGGTTTCTAATCTTGTGGATATACCGCTTATTGCAAGTGGTGGTGCAGGGAGTAAGGAGCATATCTTGGAAGCCTTTAGAAGCGGTGCAGATGCTGCTTTAGCGGCTTCTATTTTTCATTATCAAGAAATAGTGATTATGGAGTTAAAGGAATTTTTAAGGAATGAAGGAATACCTGTGCGGTTTCCTTCTATGGTTCATCTTTAGTTTGGTTTGTGTTGCATTAATGCAAGCATATCTTTAATGGCTTGTTCTAATCCGCTAAAAATAGCTCTAGCAATAATACTTTGCCCGATATTTAATTCAAAAATTTCTGGAATCTTTAGGATTGGCGTTAAATTGGTATAGTTTAACCCGTGTCCTGCGGCGACCTCTAATCCTAACCATTTAGCTTCTTTTGCGGAGTTTTGTAGATTTTGAATAGATTTTTCATAAAGCTCTTTTAGGGATGCTCTTGGAAGTTCTAAACTTTTAAGACTATGTTGGGTTCTGGAGAGGTTTGAGAAAAGCATTAAGTGTAAATTGGCATAGCTTCCTGTATGTAGCTCTACAATCTCTGCTCCCACTTCTTTGGCTGCACAAATTTGCTCAATATCAGCATCAATAAAAAGTGAGACTTCAGTATTAATGGAATGAAAAGCTTGTAGGATTTCTTGAATTTTTTGATAGTTTGCTTGAATATCTAATCCCCCCTCTGTCGTTATTTCTTCTCTATTTTCTGGGACTAGAGTTACTCTTTGGGGTTTAAGGTTTAAGAGAAGTTCTATAATTTGGGGATTAATAGAGCATTCCACATTAATGGGTAAAAAAGAGGATTGAATGATATTTTGAATATCTAAATCGTGAATATGTCGTCTATCTTCGCGTAAATGCATAGTAATTTGATGCGCTCCTGCTCTTTTAGCAATAAAAATAGCTTCTAAAGGGTCAGGGTCGTTAATAGCTCTTGCCTCACGCAAAGTTGCTATATGATCGATATTCACTCCAAGTAGCATATTGTTCCTTTTGGGTAGATTTGTGTAAGATTCTAGCTAAAATTACTTTAAAAGGATTTTGTTATGGTGATGGTTTTTGATTGTGAGACTATTCCAGATGTGGAACTGATTAAAAAATCTTTTCAAAAGGAATTTCAAAGTAGGAATATAGTCTTGCAAGATGATTTAGCAGTTAGTAAGGAAGCTCAAAAAATACAAAAAGAAATTAGTGGTAGTGAGTTTTTGCCTCTTTGTTATCACCAAGTTATCTCTATTGCAGCAGTTTTTTGTGATGAATATGGCAACTTTAAGAAAGTGGGAAACTTTTCAAGTATTGGGAATACTAAAGAGGAATTAGAAAAATCGCTTATTAAGGGGTTTTTGGATTATTTAAATAAACATCAGCCTAAACTTGTAAGCTTCAATGGTAGGGGATTTGATATGCCAATGTTGTTGCTTAGAGCAATGAAGTATAAACTATCTGCTAATGCTTATTTTGAAATCGAAAATATTCAATTTAATAAAAGTAAATGGGAGAATTATCGCCAAAGGTATAGTGAGCGATTCCATACAGATTTATTAGATGTATTGGGGAATTATGGCGCTGCTAGAGGATTAAAGCTTGATGTTTTAGCTAATCTTGTAGGATTTCCGGGTAAGTTTGATGTTTGTGGAGATATGGTGCTTGATTTGTATTATAAAAAAGAATATGAAGTAATTAATACTTATTGCCAAAGTGATGTTTTAAATACCTATGGGTTATATCTTAATTATGAGCTTTTATCGGGGAATCTAAGTTTGCAAGAATATCAAAATATTTTAATGCATTGGAGAGATACTCTTCCACAAGATAAAGCGTATTATCGGGTATTTTTTGATACAATCACGCAACAAATTAATAACCTATAAGGAAGAGAATGCTATCCAAAGAGATTTTTTATTTTAATGAAATACGTTATGAGATTAGAGCCTATTTGTGTTTTTTGTTTCAACGCAATATCAAAAATCATCTCCCTTATATTGAGCTTAATAAAATCATTGATGGGTTGCATAAAATTGAAAAAGAAGTTGGTATTTTTGAGCTACTTTATATTTTGGATTCTGCTGGGAATTTAGCTATTGATGGGATTACAAGTAATGCAAGTTTGAAATGTAAAAAAGGAGAGAATCACAACGATAGAGCTTATTTTTATCGCGCTGTTAAAGAAAAGAAATGTATTTTAACAGACCCTTACCCCTCTGTGGCAAGTGGGACATTAGTTGTAACAGCAGCTTATCCTTTGTATAATGATAGGGGTGAATTAATGTATGTTGTTTGTATAGATTTGCCCTTAGAGAGGATTCCTAATTTAGTTAGTCCAACTTTTATTTTTGGTATTTCTTCAAATTTTAGGAAAATTGTTTATTTTGTAATGTCTTTTGCGCTTTTTGCTATTTGTGTTTTATTGCTTGTTAAAGGCAGTATTAGTATGTGGGATGCTTTAGGGCATTTTAATAATTTGGATATTAAAGATGTTTTTGAGGCTACGATTTTAATCACACTTTCTTTAGCGATTTTTGATTTAGTGAGTGCTATTTTTGAAGAAGAAGTCTTAGGAAGGCATAAGTCTCAAGATTCTAAAGTCGTCCATCAAACGATGATTAGGTTTTTGGGTTCTATTATTATTGCTTTGGCTATTGAAGCTTTAATGCTTGTCTTTAAGATGACAATCACAGAGCCTGATAAATTAATTTATGCAGTTTATTTAATTGCAGGTGTTACTTCGTTGTTGATTGGTTTATCCCTTTATGTTAAATTTACAGCAGCAGTTCGTAAAGGTTGATTTAGAGCTTTATGTTAGGGATTATTGATTATAAAATTGGGAATTTAGCTAGTGTGCAAAATGCTTTTAAAAAACTCAATCAAGAGGCAGTTATTATAGAAGATCCCAAAAAAGTTAAAATGTGTAGGTTACTTGTATTACCCGGTGTTGGTGCATTTGGGGATGCTATGGAGCATTTAAGAAAGAGTGGTATGCAAGAGGCTATTTTAGAGTATGTAAAAAGTGGGAAATATTTATTGGGGATTTGTTTAGGAATGCAGCTTTTATTCCAAAGGAGTGAGGAGTTTGGAGAACATTTGGGGCTTGGTTTATTAGAAGGAGAAGTGCTTAGGATAGCAGGATTGCAAAAAAAGGAAAAAATACCACATATGGGTTGGAATCTCATTAGAATATATCAGCATAGCCCTCTTTTTGAAGGTATATCTACAGATTTTTATTTATATTTTGTGCATAGTTTTTGTGTTAGGAATCTTAGTAATGCCATAGGTGTTAGCCATTATGGTGTGGAGTTTGCCTCTATTGTGCAAAAAGATAATATTTTTGGGATTCAACCCCATCCAGAAAAATCACATAATGTGGGTTTAAAAATCTTACAAAATTTCATACATTTAAAGGACTAAAATGCAAATTATCCCGGCAATTGATTTAAAAGATGGCTATGCTGTAAGGTTAAAACAAGGGGATATGCAAAGTGCGAAAATTTATGATAAAAATCCTCTGAATCTTTGCGCTACTTTTGCAGATTTGGGTGCAGAATATCTCCATATTGTAGATTTAGATGGTGCAATTGCTGGGAAGCCTAAAAATAGAGTTATTATTGAACAAATCTGTAAGAATTCTCAATTAAAAATTGAAGTAGGTGGTGGAATCCGCAATGAAGAAACAATTAAGAGTTATTTAGATATAGGGGTTTCTCGCCTGATTTTAGGTTCTATTGCTTTGCAAAAGGTAGATTTTGCTTTGGCAATGGCGGAGAAATATCCGATTGTTATAGGAATTGACGCCAAAGATGGGAAAGTTGCAATTAATGGGTGGGGAGATACTCAAAGTGTGTTAGCAGAAGAATTTGCCAAAGAATTCTTAGGCAGTAAGATTGAAGCTATCGTCTGCACGGATATTTCACGCGATGGAATGCTTGGAGGAATTAACATAAATTTTACTCAAGCTATTGCTAGAGCAAGTGGAGTTTTTACTATTGCTAGTGGAGGCTTATCAAGTATGGAAGATTTGCAGATATTAGAAGAAAATGAAATTAAAGCAGTGATTGTAGGCAAGGCATTTTATGAAAGAAAAATTGATTTACAAAAAGCCTTTGAAAAATTTAGAGTTTCATAAAAATTTGTTATAGTAAGCGAAAATTTATGTTATTATTACATCTACGATAAGCAAACAATTTAATTGGAATATTAAGGAGTTTATTTTGAAAATGGTTGTTGTTGATGATAGTTCAACTATGAGACGAATTATAAAAAATACTTTGGCGCGACTGGGGTATAACGATATTTTAGAAGGTGAAAATGGCGTTGAAGGTTGGGAAAAAATGGATAAAAACGCTGATGTTAAAGTGTTGATTACCGATTGGAATATGCCAGAAATGAATGGTTTGGATTTGGTTAAAAAAGTTCGTGCGGATGAACGTTTTAAAGATATACCTATTATTATGGTTACAACAGAAGGTGGTAAAGCCGAAGTTATTACTGCGCTCAAGGCTGGAGTCAATAATTATATTGTTAAGCCTTTCACTCCCCAAGTTTTAAAAGAGAAATTAGAAGCTGTTTTAGGTGTAAATGATTAGAAATGGTTCCCTGTTATAATTCTCTTATTGTCAAAGCAGATAATTTTTTATGGCTTTTAAAAGACAAAGCATTAGAGATTACCAACGAAGCCATAGAAGAGATAGATAATGGCTTTATTATAAGAACATTTAGTGATGTTCGAGACATTCGGTTTCAACTTCAATATTTTACAAAAAATTTAGAAAGCATTATGGGTCAAAAAATTTCTTTAGAATTTAAAGAAACACAAGAAAAGAATCAAGATTGGATTGAAAAATATCATCGTTCTGTCTCCCCTTTTGAATATGGGAAGTTTTATATTCACCCAACTTGGTATGCTAATAAAGAAGGAAAAATTAATATTATTATTGATCCTGCTCTTGCATTTGGTAGTGGTCATCACGGAAGCACCTTTGGATGTATCAAAGCACTTAATAGTTTAGCATTGGAGAATAAAAAGATTCTTGATGTGGGTTGCGGAAGCGGAATATTATCTATTCTAGCAAAGAAATGTGGGGCAGAGGTATGGAGCTGTGATACCGATGAGGTAGCAGTTCAATCCACTCAAGCTAATATGATAAAAAACAATGTAACAATCGATCATATATGGCAAGGCTCTTTAGGGGAGATAAAGGATAAAGAAGGATATTTTGACATCGTAATAGCTAATATTTTAGCAGATGTGCTTATCGCATTGCCCTTAGATAAGTTTGTAAAAAAAGATGGGATTTTGATATTATCTGGTATTTTAGAGAAGTATGAATCTAAAGTCCTTGATAAGTTCAAAAACTTAAAAAAGCTAAATGGAGAAACTATACAAGAATGGGTAACCTTAGCTTTGAATAAAAATTAATGAGGATATACCAAAATGAAACAACAAAAACCTAATAATAATCAAGAAAAAAAACCCGGCAATTTTTTTAATCAAAATCCCCTTTTGATGTTTGTTATTTTTGCCATCATTGCTATTGTGGTTTTTCGATTTATCTCTCCTAGCGGAGATAGTTTGAATGCCTTTAATGGAGTTAATACTACTAAAACAATCAATTATTATGAACTAAAGAAACTTATTGAAAACAAAGAAGTTAGCTTTGTAGCTATTGGACAAACAAACATTAAAGCAACCTCTATGAGCAATGGAAGCAAAATTATTTATAATGCCCAAAGGGTCAATCCCGATAATACGCTTATTCCATTATTGGACGAAAAAGGCGTAGAATATACAGGCTATAATGAAAGCAATTGGCTTAGTGATATGCTCTTTGGTTGGGTGTTACCTGTTTTTATTTTCTTTGCCATTTGGATGTTTTTAGCCAATCGTATGCAAAAAAATATGGGCAGTGGAATCTTAGGTATTGGTAGCTCTAAAAAGCTTGTAAATGCCGAAAAACCTAATGTCAAGTTTGAAGATATGGCAGGGAATGTTGAAGCCAAAGATGAAGTTGTAGAAGTCGTGGATTTTTTAAGAAATCCTGATAGGTATGCTGCCTTGGGAGCAAAGATTCCTAAAGGTGTGCTTTTAGTTGGTCCTCCAGGGACAGGGAAAACACTTCTTGCAAAAGCAGTCGCAGGGGAGGCGAATGTTCCTTTTTTTTCTGTGAGTGGAAGTAGTTTTATTGAGATGTTTGTTGGGGTGGGTGCTAGTCGTGTGCGAGATTTGTTTGAAAATGCCAAAAAAGAAGCCCCTAGCATTATCTTCATTGATGAGATTGATGCTATTGGTAAAAGTCGTGCAGCAGGAGGAATGATAAGCGGAAATGACGAAAGAGAGCAAACCTTAAATCAGCTTTTAGCCGAAATGGATGGATTTAGTTCAGATTCCTCCCCTGTTATTGTCCTTGCAGCGACCAATCGCCCCGAAGTTTTAGACCCAGCCCTTTTGCGTCCGGGTAGATTTGATAGACAAGTTTTGGTAGATAAGCCAGATTTTGAAGGAAGAGTTGAGATTTTAAAGGTGCATATTAAAAATATCAAACTTTCTAAAGATGTAGATTTATTTGAGATTGCTAAATTAACGGCAGGACTTGCGGGAGCAGATTTGGCAAATATCGTTAATGAGGCAGCCTTACTTGCAGGACGCAATAATAAAAAAGATGTGCAACAAAGTGATTTTTTAGAAGCTGTGGAGCGAGGCATTGCAGGATTAGAGAAAAAATCTCGAAGAATCTCCCCTAAAGAGAAAAAAATCGTTGCCTATCACGAAAGCGGACATGCTCTTATTGCAGAAATCACTAAAGGAGCCAAAAAGGTTACGAAAGTTTCTATTATTCCACGAGGTTTAGCGGCACTTGGTTATACGCTTAATACACCAGAAGAGAATAAATACCTTATGCAAAAACACGAATTACTCGCTGAAGTGGATGTGCTGCTTGGAGGGAGAGCGGCTGAAGCGGTATTTTTAGGAGAAATCTCAACAGGGGCTAGTAATGATTTAGAGAGAGCCACAGATATTATTAAGGCAATGGTAAGCTATTATGGTATGACAGATGTGGCAGGGCTTATGGTTTTAGAGAAGCAGAGGAATGTGTTTTTAAATGGTGGGCTTGGAAATTCCAGAGAATACAGCGAAGAAATGGCAGAAAAAATGGATACACATATTAAAAAGGTATTAAATGAACGTTTTGAAGCTGTTAAGGAATCTTTAGAAACTTATAGAGAAGCTATTGAAAATATGGTCAAAGAATTATTTGACAAAGAAAATATTGATGGAGAAAAAGTTAGAGAAATCATTTCCGCTTATGAAAAAGCCAATAATTTACCAACTCGCTTAGTGGTAGAACAAAAAGAAGAGGCTTAAAAATCAATGAGAACGACCACGGAAATTATTGCAAGGGAAGGTTGGAAGGCATTAGGTATTGGTGCTAGCATTTTACTGATTAGTTGGCTTTTTTCTTGGGGATTTTTAGCTTGGCTTGCTTTTATTTTTTTATTAGGTGCTTTGTATTGTTATTATAATCCAGAGAGAATCCCCGAAGATATGGCAGATAATTTAATTTTATCACCCATTGATGGCAAAGTTGAAAGTATAGAAAAAACAGATAATGCAATTTGTTTAGAGATTAGTAAGCCTATTTATTTTTGTGGGTTATTAAGAATGCCCTTTGAAGGAAATGCAAAGGAAAAAGAGAAGATTTATGGTGTTTTGAATGCTTCGCCTACTATTGGCGAGAGGACGCTTTTGGAATTTTTTCATACACATTTAGGGATTAAAGTCCAGATGTTGATATATCCTAAGTCTTATTGCCATAATCTTCATTTATATTTTGGTGAATCGAAATTTAAAATAGCAGAGAGAATAGGCTTTTTTCTCAAAGGTAGTGTAAAGATTGATGTTCCTTTAAATACAGAATTAAAAGTTTCTGTTGGGGATAGGATATTTGCTGGTTGCAGTGCTTTAGGTTATGTTTATTAATGAAAATTGACCCTTTGTATTTATTGCCAAATCTCTTTACAGGTGTGAGTATTTACCTTGGTGTTTTAAGTATTGCTTATGCTTTTATGGGAAGATTTGAGATTGCTTGTTGGTTGATTTTAATAAGTCTTATTTTTGATGGATTAGATGGTAGGGTAGCTCGTTTAACAGGGACAACAAGCAAATTTGGTGTAGAGTTTGATTCTTTAGCAGATATTGTTGCTTTTGGCGTTGCCCCTGCCATAATTTTATTTTTTTATAGTGGATACCATTATGGCAAGTTTGGTGTGGTGATCGCAGGGCTTTATGTTGTCTTTGGTGCTATTAGATTAGCGCGTTTTAATGTTACTACAAATCATAATGAACCTAATATGTTTATTGGATTGCCTATACCATCTGCAGCAGTTTTTATCGTGGGTTGGTTACTTTTTGAAATAAATTTTTCTAAAACTTATCCAGAAATTTCAGAATATATTTTAAGGTTTTTAATTGCATCAAGTTTGTTAATAGCTCTTTTAATGGTTAGCAATGTCCGTTATCCAAGTTTCAAAAAGATGAATTTTGAAAAAGTAAATTTTGGGAAAATTGTTATATTGTTAATGGTTATTTTAGCGGTTTTATTTATTTATCCTATTTATACGATTGTTGTTGGGATTACTTGTTATGTGTTATTTGGTCCTCTAAGGGCTTTTTATCATCTTTTGAAAAGACGTTTTGTCTAAGGGATAATAGTGAGAGTTTGTTGTATTTGGCATTATAGTTATATTTTTAAAAACCTTTTAACATTTTGTAGGCTACTTCCTCTGCAATTTTCTCTTTAAATTCATCTAAACCCTCTTCTAAGAAAATATAATTTTAAGGAAATACTATGGAAATGATAAAAATTTTTGATACAACATTAAGAGATGGCGAACAAAGTCCCGGTGCCTCAATGAATACTGAGGAAAAAATCAAAGTCGCACTTGCGCTAGAAAAATTAGGAGTTGATGTGATTGAGGCGGGATTTGCCGCTGCTAGTCCCGGGGATTATGAGGCGATCTTTAGAATCTCTGAAACCCTCAAGAAAACAACTATCTGCTCACTTGCAAGGGCAATCCCAAAAGATATAGAAACGGCTGCTAGGGCTTTAGAAAAAGCCACTTCTAAAAGGATTCATACTTTTATTGCCACAAGCCCTATTCATATGGAATATAAGCTTAAGATGCAACCTGCTGAAGTGCTTAAAAGGGCTATGGAAGCTGTGAAGCTTGCTAAGAGTTATTGTGAAGATGTAGAGTTTAGCTGCGAAGATGCCTGTCGAAGTGATATAGGGTTTTTAAAAGAAATGGCACTTGCGGTCATTGAAGCTGGAGCTACTACGCTTAATTTGCCCGATACCGTGGGTTATCGCCTCCCTTTTGAGATAGGCTCTATTATCCAAGAAATGAAAAAATGCGTTGGAGATCGTGCGGTTTTATCCGTGCATTGTCATAATGATTTAGGCTTGGCTGTTGCTAATGCCATTGCTGGGATTCAAAATGGGGCAAGACAAGTGGAATGCACTATTAATGGACTAGGAGAGAGGGCTGGGAATACTGCTTTAGAAGAAGTGGTAATGATTTTAAAAACGCGTCAAGATATTTTTGGGGATTTAGATACGCGTATTAATACCAAAGAAATTTATGCTTGTAGTAAGCTTGTCGCAGATATTACAGGGATATGCCCACAGCCTAATAAGGCAATTGTTGGCAAAAACGCATTCGCACACGAAAGCGGGATTCATCAAGATGGAATGCTAAAGCATAGGGAAACTTATGAGATTATGAAAAGAAGTGATATTGGAATACCCGAAAATAATGGTTTGATTTTAGGTAAGCATAGCGGTAGAGCAGCCTTTAAGGATAAATTAGAGAGCTTAGGTTTTAGTGGAATTTCTCAAGAATCTTTGGATGTTGCTTTTGAGAGATTTAAAACGCTTTGTGATAGAAAAAAGGAAGTTTATGATGAGGATATACGTTCGATTATGACAGAGGAATCCACAAAGATACCGCAGATTTTTGAACTTGTGAGTTTGCAGATTAGCACTTGTTCTAATGGATTTCCTTATGCAGCAATTTGTATCCAAAAAGATAATGGACAAAAGGTCGATGCAGCCATAGGTAATGGAAGTGTGGATGCGATTTTAAAAACCATTGATAGGATTAGCGGCTATAATGGAGTATTAAAGGATTATAGAGTTGAAGCTGTGAGTGAAGGTAAAGATGCTTTAGCCAAGGTAGTGGTAAAAGTAGAGTTTGACCCAAATAAACCAGCGGTGATTGGACACGGATTGCATCTTGATACTTTACAAGCGACCGCTAGAGCTTATATTGGCGCACTTAATAGCTATTTGCGTATGAAAGAGTTAATTGTTGCTAAGAAAATGCGCTAAATCCATAGGATACTTAAAATATAATTCAAAAAAGGGATGCTAAGTAATGAAAATAAAATGCCAAATGCAATAGAGCTTATAGCAAGGTTTGAATCTAATTTAGCTTTCATAATTATGGCTCCAGCTAAAGTCATTGTTGGCATTGCGGATTCTAAAATCGCTACTTTTGTAGCGGTATTAAATTCTATGTTTATAATCATTGCTAAGACAATAAATATAAAAGGCGCAAAAACCGTTTTGCAAAAAATTACAAGCATTGCACTTTTATAAGAAGCCATAATCGCATTAAAGCTAAGACCAAGTCCGATAGAAAAAAGGGCAATAGGAGTAGCGGTGCTACCAAAAATTTCTATGGGAGAGAAGATAAAATCAGGAATGGGAAAGAGTCTTAGCAAAAATCCTAATGCTAAAGCAATAAAAGGTGGAAACTTCATAATTTTTTTAATATTTTCCCAAAAATTTATTTTTTGATGAGTGCCTAAAGCAAGGATAAAAGGACTTAAAAGCAACATAGGTAAAGCAGTAGCCAAAGCATCATAAAAAATAGCTTCCCCAATAAAGCTTTCACCATAAATACCAGCAATTATAGGGATACCTACAAAGAGTGTATTACCAAAACTTGTGAGTAAAAATATACTAACTAGAGTGGCTTTAGAAAACTTTAGGATGTAGCCTAAAATCACAGCAAAAACCCCAGCAATCAAACAAGAAATACAGCCTATACCAACAAGGAGCAATAAAGAAGTTTTAAAGTCTAAATGGTAAATTTTGTCAAAAACAAGGCAAGGAAGGGCAAAGATAATAACAAAATCTAAGAACATTCGGGATTGTTTCTGCCTTAAAATATTACTTCGTTTGGCAATATATCCAGCAAATAAGAGAGAAAAAATTGTGAATAAAGGATTAAAGATAAACATTTCTTGCCTTTTTCAAGGATGGCTATGCTCCAAAATGGAGACAAAGTTAGCGCACGACTATGCTAAAGATTCTCCCTGCGCGGTTAATTAGCATTCGCTTAGATTGCCCTTTATAGCGATTAAGTGCTTCATTGAAGCTTTGTGTGTCTTTAATGCTAAAGCTTTCTACTTGTGTGATAATATCGCCCTCGACAAAACCAACTTCTTCGGCTTTGCTCTCTTGTTGAACTTTGGTTACAAAAACACCTTGTAAATTATTTGGGATTCTAAAACGCGTTTTAATTTCTGCATTTAATGTGGTTACCTCTAAGCCATTAATTCCTCCAACTGCACTTCCACTTGAATTTGTATTATTGGGAGCTTTTGTGAGTGTGAGGTTAAGTGTTTGTTCTTTTTTGTCGCGGATAATTGTTAGAGTTACTTTATCTTTTGGGTTGTAGGTTCCAATGATATTTTTAAGTTCTGCTGCGGATCTAATGGCTCTTCCATTGACTTTTGTGATTAAATCCCATACTTTTAAACCGGCTTTTTGAGCTGGAGAGTCTTTTTCTATGGAAATAATCACAGCACCCTTTTCTTCTTTATAAACATCTTGTAAATCATTATTCACATCTTGAATCCCAACTCCTAAATACCCGCGTTCAATCGTGCCTTTTTCGATTAAGGTTTTAGAAATCTTTTTGACCATTTCAGAGGGGATAGCAAACCCAATGCCGTGGTTTCCTCCTGTTCTTGAAAGAATAGCGGTATTAATCCCTATTAATCCCCCCCTGCTATCTACCAAAGCACCTCCACTATTTCCGGGATTAATGGAAGCATCAGTTTGGATGAAGTTTTCATAATCATTAATTCCAATTCCTGTTTTATTAAGCGCAGAGATAATTCCTTGTGTTACACTCTCCCCAACTCCAAAGGGATTCCCAATAGCAAAAACAATATCTCCTACTTGAGCGTCATTGCTAGAGGCAAACTTTAAAAATGGAAGATTTTTAGTATTGATTTTGATAATAGCCAAATCACTTTTTTCATCTTTTCCGATGACTTTTGCTTCATATTCTTTATTGGATTCTGGAAGAGCTACTAAAATCTTATCTGCACCATCAATAACATGGTTGTTGGTTACAATGTAGCCATCTGAAGAGATAATAGTTCCACTCCCTAAACTTCGCTCAATCCTATCTTGTGGTATGATAGCACCAAAGGCATCACCAAAAAATTGTTTAAAAAATGGATCGTTTAAAAGAGGGTGTCCTTGAATATTAGGAGCCTTGATCTTTTTTTGTGTAGAGATATTAACAACTGCATTCTTAGCTTCTTTGATGGAATCATAGTAAGAGTAAATAGTGTTTTGTGAAACATCTGGCGTTTCTCTTGAGGTGATGCTAGGAAGCTCGGCTACTTCAAAGGCATAAAGATTACCGGTTAATAAGGCACTTAAAAATAAGATTTGAACTTTCATTGTATTGTCTCCTTAAGTAAAATCTATCTGGCATTATCACAAAAAAATAGTAAATAAATAAATAATAATGCGAAATTTTACACATTGTTTTGCGATAAAGAGTTACTTTTGAAAGTATCAATAAATTTAATGCAGATAGTTAAAAAAATGCCCTCTAAAATAGCTGCAAGAATGAAGACGTAATATTCTTCATTGCTGATAGCATTGAATTGTCTTCCAAGTTGTGCAGTAGCTACAAGGAAGGTTAAAGGCATAGAATGGCTAAAGGCGAAAAGAATGGTTTTTTTATAGCTTTTAAAATAGTTTTTATAAGCAATAAGTGCAGCTATAACTCTTAGAGAAACCATTATAAAAATAATAGAAAATGTTTGCGAGAAGAGACTTGGGTTTTTAATGATAAGTTTTAAATCTAAAGTGGAGCCTACATAAATAAAAAATAATGGAATAAAAAAACCAAATCCAAAATCATTGAGTTTTTTGCTTAAGCCCTTTTGGTGGCGGAAATAAGTAGCAAGAATCATACCTGCTAAAAACGCACCTAAAACGGTTTCTAATTCCAAAATTTGCACAATTCCAATCATTGATAAAAAAAGCATAATAGAAAACCGAATATCTTGATTTTTATTAGAATCTTTAGGAATAGCAAGGAACTTCAAAGTCGGAAACCACCAAAAAAGTATATCTGCAATTTTAAAAATTCCTATAATAGCGGTTAAAAAAGCAAACAAAACAAAAAGTATTTCATAAAGTTTCCAAGTCAATCCATAAGAATAAGTTCCATTTAAAACCACTAAGACAATAATGCTAATAAGCTCACCTAAGATTCCAACATTGAGTGCAAGTTGTAGCCACGAAGTATTTTTGGGGTATTCTTTAAGCAATGCCATAATCATACCCAAGCTCATAACAGGTAGCGCAATAACATAAAATTCACTTAAATCTTCATAAAGGACATAAAGTAGTGCTATTGCATAAATAATAAACAAATAAAGACTAGCAGATTTTAAAAAATTCCATCCAAGCTTTTTTAGTGCTTTTAAATCAACCTCTAATCCACACAAAAACATTAAAAACAAAAATCCAATATGTGCTATAAACTCTAAAGAAGAGGAATGTGTAAAAAAATTACAATAAAAAGCAAAAGAGCCTAAGAGAATTTCTGTTACAACTAAAGGGATTTTGGTAAGAGAACTAAGAAAGGGGGCAATAACAATTAACAAAGAAATGATGCCAAAAGTAAGAATATTCTCCACAAACTCCCCTTTGTAAGATTGGATTTTGAAGTATAACAAAAGCTTGTTAAAAGAATGTTTTTATTTTTGTTGGGATACTTGCTTATGGTAAAATACTTTATCGTTTCATCTAGGAATTTGGTTGTGGAGAAAAGTGTTTTTAATTCTTTATTGCCTTCTTTTAAAGAGCAAGAACAAAAAGTGCAGATTCTAAAAAAGCAATGTATTTTAAAAAGAGGAATGTATTACTTTGATTGGACGGCGAGTGGATTGGCAGCTTATTGCGTAGAGAAAAGGATTCAAAATATTTTACCTTTTTATGCCAACACACATTCTGAAAGCTCAAAGCATTCTGAAATAATGGGTAGAATTTATCAAAATAGTCGTGCAATTATTAGTAAATCTTTTGGTCTTGATGAGAGTTATGCCCTAATCTCTTGTGGGTTTGGCTCAAGCTCTGCTATTAAAAAGTTTCAAGAGATTATGGGGATTTATATCCCTCCTAAAACTAAACAAGTCTTTAGTAGTGCTTTAAAATCTTTAGAGTTGCCTTTAGTGATTGTTGGTCCTTTTGAACATCATAGTAACGAATTAAGTTTTAGGGAGGGGCTTTGTGAAGTCGTTAGGATTCCTCTTAATGAACTTGGATTGGTGGATTTAGAGTTTTTAGAATCAACATTAAAACAAAATGCAGGGAGAAAAATCATTGCTTCTTTTGCTTTAGTTTCTAATGTAAGTGGGATTATTGCTCCTTTTGTAGAAATTTCTAATTTAGTGAGAAGCTATGGAGGAATTATGTGCTATGATATGGCAAGTTCTTCAGCATATTTTGATATACCTTGCGATTTTTATGATGTTGCTTTTCTTTCTCCTCATAAGCTTTTAGGTGGAGTTTGTAGTAGCGGAGTATTAATTATAAAACGCGCTTTAATTGATAAGACACTTTCCCCCACTTTCTGTGGTGGAGGTGTAGTAGGCTATGTTTCACGCACTAGTGCTAGATATTTTGCTGATGAAGAGGTTAGGGAAGAGGCAGGGACTCCGGGTATATTAGAGTTTATAAGAGGAGGATTGGCGTATTTGTTACGTGATGAGATTGATAAGCAATGGATTTTGGAATATAAAGAAGAAATTGCTAGGAGCTTTAAGGAATTTCTAGGCAATGAGAAGAATATTATTAGCTATGGTAATTTAGATTATAATGCTCTAGGAATCTTTTCTTTTAATATTATCAATAAATCCCCTTATGAGATGGCAAAAATTCTCTCACAAGAATATGGCATTCTTTTACGCGCTGGTTGTTCTTGTGCGGGACCTTATGGACACGATTTATTGGGGCTAGAGGATAATCAGACATTTTTGCAAAAGCCCGGTTGGATTCGTGTAAGTTTGCATTATACACACACATATAAAGATATAAAATATTTATGCAACGTCCTAAAGAGACTTTGTCGTTAATCTTTTAGGTTTGCTAAAGTTCTTTTAAAATAAAATCAAACAAAGACTTTAATTAGGAGTTTTTATGCGTTTAAATGGTTCTGAAATGGTTATCCATGCTTTAAAAAATGAAGGGGTAAAAGTAGTATTTGGTTACCCCGGTGGTGCTGCTTTAAATATTTATGATGAGCTGTATAAGCAAAATTTTTTTGAGCATATTTTAACAAGGCACGAGCAAGCCGCTATTCACGCTGCTGATGGTTATGCAAGGGCAAGTGGAGAGGTGGGGGTTGCTATTGTTACTAGTGGTCCTGGAATCACTAATGCCATTACAGGTATTGCGACTGCATATATGGATTCTATCCCCTTAGTTATTATTAGCGGGCAAGTCCCTACAAGCTTAATTGGGACAGATGCCTTTCAAGAAATTGATGCAGTGGGCATCTCTCGTCCTTGCACGAAGCATAATTATCTTGTGAAAAGCATTGAAGAACTTCCTAAAATCTTAAAAGAAGCATTTTATATTGCAAGAAGTGGTCGTCCCGGTCCTGTTCATATTGATTTACCTAAAGATATTAGTGCAACCATTGGAAAATTCGATTATCCTAAAGAAATTATGCTACAAACCTACAAACCTACTTATAAGGGAAATCTAAGGCAGATTAAAAAAATTGCACAAATTATAAAAGAATCTAAAAAGCCCATTTTATATTTAGGGGGAGGCTGTATTGTTTCAAACGCTACAAAGCTTATTAGTGAATTTTGCGAAGTAACGCATATTCCAGCGGTAGAAACTTTAATGGCACTTGGAGTTTTGCCCTCTAATCATTCGGATTTATTAGGAATGGTTGGAATGCACGGAAGTTATTGCTCTAATATGGCAATGAGTGAAGCGGATTTAATTATTGCTTTGGGGGCTAGATTTGATGATAGGGTAACGGGAAAATTAAGTGAGTTTGCGAAGAATGCACAGATTATTCATATTGATATTGACCCAAGTAGTATTAGTAAAATTGTAAATGCAAATTATCCTATTGTAGGAGATATTGCCAATGTTTTAGAGGAGTTAATCCCTCTTTTAAAAGGTTATGAAACAAAGAATATTGCAAATTGGAGAGAGACCTTAGAATGTTATGAAAAGCTCCATCCTCTAGGTTATGAGGATTCTAAGGAAATCTTAAAGCCTCAATGGGTGATACAAAAAATGGGAGAAATTTTAGGCGATAGCGCATTTATCACAACAGATGTTGGGCAACACCAAATGTGGGCGGCGCAATTCTATCCCTTTTGCTTCCCTAGACAATTTATAAGTAGTGGCGGTTTAGGAACTATGGGGTTTGGGTTACCTGCTGCTATGGGGGTTAAAAAGGCTTTTAAGGACAAAGTTTCTATTAATATTACCGGAGATGGCTCGATTTTGATGAATATCCAAGAGATGATAACTTGTTTTGTGGATAATATCCCGGTGGTGAATGTTATTTTAAATAATAGTTACTTGGGAATGGTTCGTCAATGGCAGAGCTTTTTTTATGATAAGCGATTTGCCCATACGGATTTGAGTATTCAACCCGATTTTGTCAAACTTGCAGAATCTTTTGGGGGAGTGGGTTATGTTTGTAATACCAAAGAAGAGTTTATAGAATCCTTGCAGTTAGCTATTAATTCTAACAAACCTGCTTTATTAGATGTTCGCATTGATAAGTTTGAAAATGTATTGCCAATGGTGCCAACAGGTGGGGCTTTGTTTAATATGTTATTAGAGTATAAGGAGTAAATATGGAGATTAAACGCATTATCACTGCAATTGTTTTAAATGAACATGGTGTATTATCTCGTATTAGTGGGCTTTTTGCTGGTAGGGGATATAATATCGAATCCCTAACCGTTGCTCCTATTTTAGAAACTGAACTTTCGCGTATAACGATTGCAACTAAAGGTGATGAGAGGGTATTAGAGCAGATTTTAAAACAACTCCATAAACTTATTCCCGTTTTAAAGGTTTTAGAAGATGAGCAAATTGTAGAGCAAGAATCAGTGCTTGTGAAATTTGACAAAAAAGAGTTTTTAAGTGAATTAAGCGTAATTTTTAACTCCTATAATGGAAAGATCGTTGAAGTGAATGATAAGTATGTTATTTTTATGGCTTGTGATAATCACGAAAGGATTAATGGATTATTAAAGGCTATTCGTTCTTATAAGCCAAAAGATGTTGCAAGAAGTGGCATTTTGGCAATTGAATCGCATTAAAAGTGTGTAGTTATGCAATTAGATAGACTGATTAATTTTTTAAAAGAAAAAGGAATTTTAGAAGGGGTTGTCCAAAATAAAGATGGAAAATGGGTGGAGCATCATCCCTTTCAACCCTGTGAAATACAGGCAATAGAATCTCCTGAACTTGCCACTAAAGAGCATATTACTTTTTTAGAAAAAGAAAAATACGCTTCTTCTGTGCTTACGACAAAGGCAGCTGCTGTAATACTTCGTAGAGCTTATTTAAAATATCTTCCTAAAGAAAGCCTTGGGATTTTAACCTCTAATCCCTATCTAGCCTTTGCTTATTTAACACATTTCTTTGCTAAACCTTTATTTGGGAATTCTAAAGAACCCATTTTGGGAGAGGGTGTGCAGATAGCAGAAAATGCGGTAATCGGTAAAGGAAGTGTTATTGGAGAAGGATGTGTGATAATGGCGGGGGTAGTGATTGGAGAGAATGTCCAGATAGGCAAAAATTGCGTTATTTATCCTAATGTTTGTATTTATAATGATTGTGAGATTGGGGGTAATGTCAGAATCCACGCAAATTCGGTTATAGGAAGTGATGGTTTTGGCTATGCACATACACAAAATGGAGAGCATATTAAGATTTATCATAATGGTAAAGTAGTCTTAGAAGAAGAGGTTGAAATTGGTTCTAATACTTCTATTGATAGAGCGGTGTTTGGTGAAACGCGTATTAAAAAGGGTGTAAAAATTGATAATCTTGTGCAAATTGGGCATAATTGCTGTATTGGAGAGTATAGCATTATTGTCTCCCAAGCTGGTTTATCTGGTTCGACAACCACAGGACGCAATGTTGTATTAGGGGGGCAATCAGGAAGTGCAGGGCATTTACATATTGGAGAATTTACCCAAATTGGAGCTAGAGGGGCGATTTCTAAGAGTCTTCCTGCCTTTGGTAAATTCTCTGGTCATCCTCTTTTGCCTATACAAGAATGGCTAAAATTACAAGCTTTTTTGAAAAAGATGATAAAAAGGTCTTAAAGATTAACAATTTTTGGGATTGTCCTACTTGATGAAAGAGGCATAAGTTTTAGGGAGCGTAAGTTTTAGAAGGAAATATTTTGCCACAGGATAATTTATCTTTAGCCTTGCAGGCAGAGGAAAAGCTTATGCCAATTCGTCTTTAGAATGATGAAAAGTAGTATTAATTACAACTTAAGATATACCAATGGTTTATAGGTTTTGGGCATAGAATCTTCTACAGGGAGTAAAGGAGCTATGGTAATTAGGAACTGTAATATTGCATTTATGAAAAGAAATTTATGATTTTTATTATTTCTTTGTCTTTTATTTTAAAAGATAAGGCTTTATTTAAGCATATCTAGAATTTTTTCTATTATGATTTGTGGCTTCACATCACTGGCTCTTTGGCTTTTGGTTTGCAAACAAGTTTCAAAATGCCCCCAAGTCCCCCATCTAGCAATATTTACTTTATCAAAAATAGTAATAGCTTTAGTGTTGCACGCCCCAAAGATATGCGCTACTCCTCCTTCAAAAGCAAGGGTTAGCAAGGCTCCTCTAGCAAGTGCTGCTACCTCATCAAGTGTTTTTGTATCTTTGTATTCGCAATTTTCTAATTTTGCTAATGTTTTGCATCTAAGTTTATCTTCACTATCACCTATTACGATAACAAAAGGGAGTGCTTTGATGATTTCTTGTAAGGATTCCAAAGGATAAGGATTGTCTTTTAATCGTCTGCTTGAAATATGAAAGAGTATATAAGGAATTTGGCTTTTAAACGCATAAGGATAGGCATAAGCAGTCTCTTCTCCTTCATATTCCACGCCCAATGGTGCTAAAATATCAAAACATACCATTACTTCGTGGATACTTGTAATGGGAGTTTCACAAAAGTTTGGTATCCCTTTTGTTCTTAAATCCTCTTTGCTACCTGCCCCATAGCAGACTTTCCCTCTTGCGCATTTAGCAAATAATGCTGAATATTTAGAGGGTTCTATTCGCAACATTATAACCACATCATAGCGCTCTTTAAAAAGGCAAAATAAAATCCAAGCCTTATGCAAAAAGGCATTAGTTTTAGCGTAGATTCCTTTTTTGTGTTTAGTTTTTGTATAAACCCAAATTTTATCTAAATACGGATTTTTATTTTCTCTCCCGATAACAACAGGCGCATTAAGACTATTTACTACAATATCTATTTGGGCTTTGGGATATTTTTTCCTCAACGCTTCAAAACAAGGGGTAGAACAAACTAAATCTCCGATATTATCATTACGAATAAGCAAAATTTTCACCCAACACTCCCTCATATATTGCTAAAATTTTTCTCCCCATAGCTTCAGAAGAAAATTTCCCTATGATAAAATAGGGATTAATCTCTATACAAGAGGGATGCTCTAAAAGTGTTTTTAGGGCTTTTAAAAACTCTTCTAAAGTTGGTTTAGGGGTTAAGAGAAAGTTGTTATTATGGTATAAATCCTTAATGCTCCCAACATCAGCTGCAACGCTTGGAATCTCCATTAAAAGAGCTTGCATTAAGCTTTGTGGCACTCCTTCTTTTTCAGAAGTTAATAGAAAAATATCAAGCATTGATAAAAATTCTGCGGGTTTTTCAATATGCCCTAAAAGCTTAATATAATCCTCTGCATTCTCCTCCCTCTCTCCACCTTGAATAAGCCCCTCTAAGTGAGGAAAACTATCCCCACTCCCACCAATGATAAAATAGGTATTTGGGTATTTTTTGTGAATCTCTTTAGCCACTTGTATAAAAATATCTTGTCGTTTGGCATATCGCATAACGCCTAAATTTCCTATGATAATTTTATTTTTTGGGATTTTATAATGTTCTTTTAGGGATTCTTTATCATAAAGATCTTTTTGGAATATCCCAATATCAATACCTGTGGGAATGGAGGTTATTTTTTCTGGTTTTATGCGATTATCCCTTATCATAGCCTCTCTAACACTCTCGCCTGTGGTAATGATAAAATCTGCTAAATTATTAATGAAATTTAATCGTGAAGGGTGGATAGGAGTAGATAAATGCCTAGTGCGAATAAATTTTTTCCCACTCCCAATACTGGCTAATCCTCCACACCAAGTATCGATTCCGCTATGGGTATTAAGAATATCATAATGCTTTAATAACTGCTTTAAACCCCAAATACTAAGAATATCTGTCTTTCTTTTAAAAGGTAGAGTAAAAGTTTTTATGCCTAGATTTTGGGCTTTATTTAAAATCTGTGCGTTTTCTCTACAAGCTAAAGCGGATTCTACACCAAGATTTCTCATTACTTGTATTTCAGAGAGGATTCTAATCTCTTGCCCCCCATAACCATTGCTCCACTCTGTGTGTAAAACCTTAATCCCCATAAAGAACCTTTAAAATCGCTAAAGGGTATAAAAAATGCTCTAAAGCGTGAATTCTTTGTGTATAAGATTCCAAACTCTCTTGCTTTTGTTTGATTAGCACACCTTGGGCGATTAATTCTCCACTATCAAGTTCATTGCTAACATAATGCACACTAACACCGCCTAATTGCATCGGGGCATTAAAGCTCTCTTCTATTCCTTTAGCTCCTTTAAAAAGCGGCAAAAGTGAGGGGTGGATATTAATACAAGGGATAGATTGCACAAAATAAGGGGTTAGAACTCTCATAAATCCCGCTAAAACACATAAATCAATATTTAAAGATTTCAAGATTTTCACCAAATCTTTATCAAAAGATTCTCTATCAACATAAGCCTTACTCTCTAAAACCTCTGTGGGTATTCCTAAAGCTTTAGCCCTTTGTATCCCATAAGCATCACTTTTGTTGCTAAGGGCTAAAACAATCTCTATTTTTGGAGAATCTTGGCATTGGATATAAGCCTTATCTATCCCACTAATTAAGAAATCCTCTTTTTGTGTGAAGACTCCCGCACTCTTAAAAGATTTTTGGTGGAGAGCTTTAATGATTGCTTCTAAATTGCTTCCATTTCCACTAAAGAGTATAGCAATCCTTTTTGACATTTATTTTCCAAAAAACTCTGGATTATTTTGTTTTAACTTTTGGAGATTGGCTAAAATCTCTTTTATTCCATATTCTAAACTTTCTTCATCTAAGCTTTCAATATAAGCATCTAAAGCATCTTGTAGCTTTGATTCTTGAACTCCAGAGAGTATTAAAGCCACACATAGCATATCACTAAGCTGGATTGAAAGCTCCTCTATTTCTTCTTCTAATTCTTTAATGTTTTTTTTATCCATACTGCTCTCCTAAAAGGTTTTGAATATTCTCATAAATATCTTCATAGACAAAACTTTCTTTAAAGCCCTCTATCTTGCCTCCACTTGCATTAGCGTGTCCTCCACCATTGAAATATTTTTTGGCTAAAACACTAACATCGCAAGTATTATTAGCCCTTAAGCTAACATTCCCTCGAGCATTAACATCTAAGAAAAAATGGAATTGTGGATTTTGCTTTAAAAATAAATTGGCTAAAACAGAGATACTTCCGATACTATAACTCAAAAACCCTTGGTATTCCCCACAGATAATACGGCATTTATCAAGATATTTTTTTAATAACTTCACTTGAAAATTCGAAACTAAATTATCTAATGTATCACTCATTAAATTGCCTCCTAAGAAGCCTTTCTTTAAAGCCAGGATTGCATTATCTAAAAGAATATGCCCCTTTTCTTGGGTTAAAAATTTTGAAGATTCCCTAAGAAGTGTGAGTTTATAGCTCCTATCTTCATCTTCAAACATAAAGCGATTAAGCTCTTTGCATTCTATGATTAGACGCATAGCAACCTTTCCAAATTCAAACCCATATCCTTCTTCTTTCCACAAATCAATGCTATTTATCATTTCAACCATTGGTTCTAGCCATAACTTTGTAGAATCTGCTAGAGAAAATCTCGCTAAGAGAGTCTCATAAACGATTTTTGTCGCACAGCGATTGGTATCTAAGGCATACCATTCGTATTTATTCACACATTCTTGTCCGCTTTTATGATGGTCTAATAACTCAAGTTTGACTTTAGCACCTGTTAAATTTAATTCTAAAATCGATTCTTTTAGGGATTCACATTCACTTAAAGTAAGGTTTAAATCGCTAATAATAATCCAAGCCTCCTCTGCAATATTGGCTTTAATATTCCTAAAAATTTGTTCTAGTCTTGCTAAGACTTCCTTTCCATAGTTTGCATTATAAAAGTGCATACAAGCACTTTTGTTAAAAAATTCATAGCTCACCAACTGACAGCCATAGCCATCTAAATCAATATGAGAGAGGTGATGAATTTGCATATTTTTCCTTATATAGAGAAGTCAATAGTCCCTAAAATTTCATATTTGCTTTGATAGTCAATTTCTGCCGTGCTTAAGACTACCATACTGCGCGCAAAGCCATATTGTTCCATAAAGATTGCTAAAGGCTTTCTAAGCACCATAGGCACTCCTCCTACAATCATAGGAACAGCACCCATTGAGGCAGACTTTTGGTAAGAATTATTGAGGGCATCCAAAAAGTTTTGCGATTCTGTTGGGCTTAGCCTTAATCTCTGCCCCATTTTTTGGGATTCTGGAAGACGTTCTAATAAAAACTGCTCTAAGCTTGGGGATAATACGAAATAGCGCAAGATCCCATCATCACTTTGAAAATTATGGCTAATAAGTCGTTTTAAACACGCTCGCACATATTCTGTAAGCGTTGGCAAATCTGATTTATAAGCAGGAGTGCCATCAGCAATAGCTTCTGCAATGCTTAACATATCTTTAATAGGAATTTGCTCGTGTAAAAGCTCTTTTAAAATATGTTGGATAGTCCCTATTCCAACACCTTTAATCTCCTCTGCTAAAATCGGATAATCCTTACTTAATTTTTCTAATAAATTATGCACTTCTTGACGCGTTAATAATTCTTCTGCGTATTGTTTAATGAGTTCTTGAATATGAGTGCTAATTACGGTTGCTCCATCAATAATGGTATAACCCTCTATGATAGCATCTTCTTTTTTGCTCTCATCAATCCAATAAGCATCAAGTCCAAAAACAGGCTCTTTAGTTGGCACACCATCTGGAATCTCACCTACAAAACCACTAGAAGCAATGGCAAGGAATTTATCAACCATAATTTGTCCGCGTCCAATCTCGATTTCTTTAAGCAAAATTTGGTATTCATCAGGAGCTAAGTTTAAATCATCTCTTAAATGCACCATAGGCACTAAGATTCCATATTCTGTTGCCATTGTTTTACGAATAGCACGAATTTTATTAACAAGCTCTCCTCCTTGTGCGGGGTCAGCAAATTTAATGAGTTGATAGCCTAAACCAACGCGCAAAATCTTAACTTTTAGGGCTTTTTCAATCTCTGCTTCTTCTCTTTTCTTACGTTCTTCCTCGCTTTCTTGTGGAGCTGGAGGTTGGGGTTGTTGGTCTTGAGTTGTGCTTCTCTTTAAGGGTTTATCTAAAGATTGTGGAGAATCTGTTTGTGTGGATTCTTGTTTTTTAAATTTTTGTAGTAAGGATTCAATATATTTCCAAGCCTCCCCATCTTTTTGTTTATTTAAAAGTAAGGCTAGGAATAAAAAGAGTATCCCTACAAAACCCAAAGAAATAGTAGGGAGTCCCGGCACAAGTGCAAATAATAATAAAATACTCCCAACAATCATTAGGGTTTTAGACTCATTAATGAGTTGGTCGATAATCCCAGAGGCGAAATTTTCTCCTTCTTTGCTAAAGCGCGTTACAATAATACCCGTAGCGGTAGAAACAATAAGAGCAGGAATTTGTGAAACTAAACCATCTCCAATGGTTAAAATTGTAAAAGTCGCCGCAGAATCAGAGACTGACATATCCTTTTGAAAAACACCAATTAAAAATCCACCAATAATATTAATAAGGGTGATAATAATCCCAGCAACTGCATCGCCCTTTACAAACTTATTAGCACCATCCATAGAACCATAAAAATCTGCTTCAGCGGCTAACTCATCGCGTCTAGCCTTAGCTTCTTCTTGCCCGATTAATCCGGTATTTAAATCCGCATCAATTGCCATTTGTTTCCCGGGCATTGCATCTAAGGTAAATCGAGCTTTTACCTCTGAAACTCTTGTAGAACCATTAGTAACAACCATAAAATTAATAATCACCAAGATAATAAATAAAATAATCCCTATAACATAATTTCCACCTACAACAAACTGCCCAAAAGCTGTAATAATGCTACTTACTGCTTCTGTGCCTAAATGTCCATTGCTTAAAATCATCCTTGTAGTGGCGATATTTAAGGATAATCTAAAAAGTGTGATGATTAAAAGCAAAGTAGGGAAGGCAGAAAAATCTGTGGGCTTTTTCACATAAAGGGCGATTAAAATAATTAAAGCAGAGAGTGCAATAGAGGTCGCAAGAAAAAAGTCTAATAAACTGCTAGGTAAAGGGACGATGATAATAGCTAAGATTGCAATGATAAAAAATACAACCGTTAAATCTTTTGATCCCGTTAAATAAGACAAAAAAGGCGTAATTTTTCCTAAAATAGATGATTTTTCTGCATCCGTCTTTGCCAATTTTACTCCAAAAATATTCACAAATTAATTTGTAATTCTAGTGAGTTTTAACCTATAAAATCAAGAAAATCATAATTTTTATGGTTTTTAATAAAATCTATGTTAGAATCCGAGCCTTTAAAAATTAATAACTAAAAATTACCAATCAGGAGGTCTATGATGGCTCAAGATTCGGCGAAAAAAAGAGAAATTACTTCTGCTTTTGCTAGAAATCCCAAAGATACAGGTTCTGTGGAAGTGCAAGTTGCGCTTTTAAGTGATAGGATTAAAACGCTCACTGAGCATTTAAGAGTGAATAAAAAAGATCATTCTAGTCGTTTAGGTTTAAGGAAGATTGTTTCGCAAAGAAAAAGATTGCTTTCTTACCTTAAAAAAACAGATTTTACCCGTTATGTAAGCCTTATTGAAAAGCTAGGCTTAAAAGATAGGGGTTAATCCCTTTCTTAGGCTTTTAGTAACCTTTTTGTAAAAGCCTGTAATTCTAGGAAAAAGTCTTTTGTTAAATCTATTTGTGCGATATATTTAACAAAAGCACTTCCAATTACCACAATAGGCACAACCCCCCTAAGAGCCGCAATCTGCTCTTTGCTTTGTATGCCAAACCCTAAAGCAATAGATTTATTACAGCTCTTTTTAACTTTATTAATATAAGCTAGGAGTTCGGGGGTGATTTGTGTGCAATCCCCTGTAATGCCATTCCTTGCTACTACATAAACAAAGCTTCCACTCTTTTTAGTTAGTTGTTTTATCCTTGAATCATGGGTATAAGGTGCGAGTAATGCAATATTTTCTAATCCAAATTTTTTAGCCAAAGCAAAAAGGTTTTCATCATTTTGCAAGGATAAATCCGGGACAATAAGAGCAAATACTCCACTTTCTTTTGCTCTTTTTAGAAAAGATTCTATCCCATAGGCAAAGAGAATATTCCCATAAGTCATAATTAAAAGCTTGGTTTTGCAACCATTTTCTAACAATTTTGTATGTATTGCCTCTATAAGTTCAAAACCTAAATCCGTGTTAAACCCTAATTTTAAAGATTCTTCACAGGCATTCCTGATTATCTCTCCATCGGCATTAGGGTCAGAAAATGGAAATTGCACTTCTAAAAAACTTGCCCCTCCTAAAGCAATCCCAAGTGCTGCTTCTAAGCTTTTTTGAAAATTAGGATACCCTGCAATAATATGTCCCATTAAAGCAATTTCTTTCATAATCTTCCTATCTCCTTAATTTCATCACTTAAAAAACCTCTCCACCGATCTTTTTGTAAAGCTTTAGCGGTAATAAAAATATCCTTATCGCCTCTTCCAGAGACATTAACAATAATTTTTTTGGAATTTACTTCTTTAGAGATTTTTAAGACACCTGCTAAGGCGTGAGAAGATTCTAAGGCTGCAATAATTCCTTCATTTTTGGCAAAAAATTCTAAAGCATTTAAGGCTTCCTTATCATTTGCGCTTTTAAATTCTAAACTTCCCATCTCCTTTAAATGTGCAAGCTGGGGACCAATCCCTGCATAATCAAGCCCAGCAGAGATAGAGTAAGTCTCTAGTAAATTTCCATATTTATCACTTAAAAAGTAACTTTTATATCCTTGAACAATCCCTAGATGAGAGTTCTGATTATTAATCCTTATGGCATTCTCTCCCACAGCTTTGCCTACTCCCCCTGCTTCTATGGCGATTAAACGGATATTATCCTTTAAGTAGGGAGCAAAAAAGCCTATTGCATTACTCCCTCCGCCCACACAAGCTATCATAATATCTGGGTTTCCTTGGAAAAACTTTTGTGCTTGTTTTTTAACTTCCTTGCCAATGATACTTTGAAAATCCCTTACAATATCAGGGTAAGGATAAGGTCCAAGCGCACTTCCAAGCACATAAAAAATATTTTTAGAATCCTTGCTCCACTCTCTTAAAGCCTCATTTACGGCATCTTTTAAGGTTTCGCTTCCATTTTTTACACTTATAACCTCTGCCCCTAGAAGTTCCATATTAAAGACATTAGGAAATTGTCGTTTAATATCTTTGCTCCCCATAAAAATCCTACATTGCATACCTAGCTTTGCACAAGCAGCACTTACGGCTAATCCGTGCTGTCCCGCTCCTGTTTCTGCAATAATTTGCTGTTTGCCCATTTTTTTAGCCAATAAAACCTGTCCAATGGCATTATTAATCTTATGCGCCCCCGTATGGGCTAAACCCTCAAATTTTAAATATATTTCATTATTTAAGATTTTACTAGCATTTTTGGCAAAAATTAAAGGAGTAGGTCGCCCTACAAATTCTTTTAATAAATCCTTAAATTCTTGCTGAAAACTTTTTGTAGGGAGAATATGTTTATAGGCTTCTTCTAATTCTTTTAAAGCAGGGTATAAAATTTCTGGTACATATTGCCCACCAAAGGCATTTGTATGAGAATCCTCTAATCCAAAAAATCCTTTTTTTGAGCGCAAAAAAATATTATCTTTCATAATCTCTAGCTTTATTTTTAGGTATGAAGCTATTATATCTAAACTAAACTTTTTTGGTAAGAAACTATTGTATAATACCCCCCCAAAATGATTAGAAAGTTGATAGAGTAATGTTTAGTTTTTTGTCCCATAATCAATCTCCTTTAGATGCTAATAACTTGTCATCTGCAATAGCCTTTGAAAAGATTGAGAGCCACTCTTTTACTCCTTTAATGCTCTGCTATTCTCTTAATGCCCCTGTGTTGCTTGAATCTGCTTATTTAAAAACCGGAAAAGGACGTTTTTCTATTTTGGTTTTGACAGAGGCTTTTAGGATTACCCAAGAGGAGGAAGGTTATTACTTACGAAGTGGTGGGCAAAAATATCCTTTGGATTCTATTCCTATGCCCTCTAAAAATCCAAATTTCTTAGATTATTTAAAGATTTTTAGAGATTTAACCCCGCCTTTGCAAGAGGAGCTTATTGATTTACCCCTCCCTTTAGGAGGAGTTGGATATTTAGGCTATGAGTTTTTTGGGGATATTGAAGCCATTACTTTTAATAACCCAAAACTTTATGATTGTTATAAAAATGCCTTTATTTTTGGAAGGGATTTTATGATTTTTGATCATTTTTATGAATCCCTTTTTATCTTTAGCGTAAGTTATGCTAAAGAGATAAATCCTCATAATCCTAAACAGAGAATCCAAGAAATTTTACAATCTTTAAAGCATCTAAGCCAACAAGATTGCACCCAAGTAAATATCACCTCAGAGATAATTTCTGCTAATAAAGAATCTTATTACACAAAAATGGTTCAAACCCTAAAAGATGAAATTTACAAAGGCAATCTTTTGCAATGTGTGCCAAGCCAAAGTATGCAGATAAAAAGTAATCTTCCACCTTTACAGGCTTATAAAAACTTGCGTAGCAATAATCCAAGCCCTTATATGTATTTTTATAATTTTGGGCATTTTCAAATTATTGGAAACTCTCCTGAAGTCTTAATTAAAGTTTCTACACCAAAGCATTCTAATATTGCTAAGCTAACTTTACGACCTATTGCTGGGACGCGTCCTAGAGGCAAAACACAGCTAGAAGATTTACAAGCAGAAGAAGAATTAAGGAGTGATTCTAAAGAAAATGCTGAACATCTTATGCTCCTAGATTTAGGGCGCAATGATATAGGAAAGGTTGCTATTGGTGGGAGCGTAAGGGTAACGCAACAAAAAGTTATTGAAAAATATGCAAGGGTTATGCACCTAGTCTCTGAAGTGCAAGGGGATATGGATTTAAAAGTCCATAATAAAGTTGATGCCCTTCTTGCGGCTTTTCCTGCAGGAACTGTTAGCGGAGCACCAAAAATTCAAGCAATTAAAACCATAGAACAGCTAGAAGAACACCAAAGAAATATTTATGCAGGGGCTATTGGGTATTTTACACAGAATTGTGATATGGATTTTGCTATTGCTATCCGCACAGCTATTTATCAAAATGGTGTTTATTATCTACAAGCTGGAGGTGGGATTGTCTATGATTCAAATCCCAAATTAGAATATGCCGAAACCCAAAATAAAATGCTCTCTTTAATTGAAGCTATTATTGGAAAAGAAGGAAATATACAATGATAGTGCTTATTGATAATTATGATTCCTTTACTTATAATATCTACCAAGCCTTTTATCAATTTAATTATCCTATTAAAGTCTTGCGTAATGATAAAACTTCCATTAGCGAAATTATCGCTTTAAAGCCAAAATTTATTGTCATAGGACCCGGACCAAAATCCCCAAAAGAAGCAGGAATTAGTGTTGAGGTTGTAGAGAAACTAAAAGGGATTTGTCCTATCTTAGGGATTTGTTTAGGGCATCAAGCTATCTTAAGTGCCTTTGGGGTAGCGATTAAAAATGCAAAAAATATCGTGCATGGAAAAGTAGAGCCACTATTGCATAACAATAAAGGAGTCTTTAGGCATATTAGCCCTAATACCCCTATTGTGCGATACCATTCACTAGCGGGAAAGAGGGAGGAGATTCCGGATTGTTTTTTAGTGAGTGCAATGAGTGAAGATGGTGAGGTTATGGCAGTCGAACATAAGTATTACCATTTGGTAGGTTTGCAGTTTCACCCAGAATCCATTGGGACTAAAGAGGGGATTAAAATGCTCTTAAACTTCTTGCATTACACAAGGGAAGAAATACCTATTAAAGCCTATCTTAAAAAAGCATTGCATCAAGAATCTTTAAATTTTCAAGAAAGTTATAATTTTATGGATGAACTTACAGAGGGGAATCTCACAGAAGCGCAAATTGGGAGTTTCTTAACAAGTTTAGAGATTAAAGGCGTAGATGAATATGAGTTAGCAGGTTTTGCCTCTGTGCTAAAAAAGAAGGCTATTGCTTTTGAGGTGGATAAAACCTTGCCTATTTATTTTGATATGGTTGGGACAGGAGGAAGTGCTGTAAAGACTTTTAATGTCTCTACAACTTCTAGTTTGCTTTTGGCAGCTCTAGCCAAAAAACAAGGTTTTGGCATTATTAAACACGGCAATAAAGCCATCACTTCTAAAAGTGGTTCTGCAGATTTACTTACTGCCTTAGGGGTTAATGTCAATATGGAGATTCCAAACATTTATGCAATTTTTAGGCAAATTAATCTCACTTTTTTGTTTGCGCAAAAATTTCACTCTGCTATGCGTTTTGCCGCTTCTGCTAGGTCTTCTTTGGGTTTTAAAACCGCCTTTAACCTAATAGGTCCTTTAAGTAATCCAGCACCTATAACCCACCAACTCATTGGGGTATTTGATAAAAGTTATACAGAAATTATGGCAAGAGCTTTAGCGATTTTAGGCATAAAAAAAGCCCTCATTGTCAGTGGTTTAGATGGTTATGATGAAATTTCTTTATGCGCTCCTACGCAAATCACTACTTTAAAGAATGGGGAGATTAAAACGACTATTTTTAATCCTATTGAAGTTGGCTTAGATTTTGTTAATCACTCTTTATTAGTAGGTGGGGATTCTTCACAGAATTTACGCATCGCCTTAGATATTTTTGAAGCTAAACCCTCTCCAAAGCTAGAACTAGTTGCCTTAAATATGGGTGCTGCGCTTTATGTATGCGAGCAAGTAGAATCTATTAAAGAAGGGTATTTTCTAGCTAAAGATATTATCCAAAGAGGAGAAGTGTTTGGAATCATTGAAACCTTTAAAGCACTTAGCCAACAATATGTGGAGGATTAAATGCAAGGCACAGCAACTATCCTCAAAAAAATTTTAGAGGCAAAATCCCAATATCCCATAAAGACTGCAAAAAGAAATGCTCCTATCCATAAACCCAGCTTCAACGACTTTCCTTTTATTATTGCAGAAATTAAACGTTCTAGCCCATCTTCTGGAAATATCAGTGATATTTCATTGCCCCAAAACCTTGCCAAAGATTATCTAAATGCGGGTGCTAATGCTATCTCTGTTTTGTGTGAGAAGGATTATTTTAAAGGGGATTTAGAGGATTTAAAGATTGTAAAAACCACTTATCCAAATGCGTGTATTTTACGCAAAGATTTTATTACCCAAATTGAGCAGATACAAGAATCTTACGATTTTGGTGCGGATATGTTGCTTTTAATAACTGCGGTATTTATCGAGAAAAATAATGGCTTTAGTCAGCTTAAAAAACTCTATGAGCAGACATTAGCACTTGGATTAACCCCTTTGCTTGAAGTGCATAACAAAGAAGAAATTGATTTTTTAAAACCTCTTAAACCTGCACTTATTGGCATTAATTCCCGTAATTTGCATAATTTTAAAATTGATAAAATTGCCGCTTATAATCTTCTTTTTTATGCTAAAGAACAGCTAAAAAGTCAGGTTCTTTTTGAATCTTCGATTCATTCAAGTTTTGATGGTTTTGTGGTTGGTAATATAGGGTTTGATGGTATCTTATGTGGAAGCTATCTTGTCAAAAGCAATAATGCTTCTAAGACCTTATGCGCCTTGAAGCATTCTTTAATACTAGCTAGAAATTCTCCTAATGCCTTTTATCAGAATGTTTTTAAAATCCTCCAATCTCCTTTGGGATTCTTAAAAATATGTGGAATTACTACACAAGAAGATGCGCTAATGTGTGCCAAGGCTTTAGAGGAGCATTTAGAAAAATTTTTAAATGTTGATAAAATAGCGGCACTAGGCTTTATTTTTATAGAAGATTCTCCTCGTTTTGTTACTGAAACCTTAATTAGAAAAATTTCACAATCCCTTAAAGCACATCCAAAGATCTTAAAAATTATCGTTGTAAAAGATGATAAAAAGAATATGCAACAAGCCATAAGGCTTTATGAGGAGGGTATTATTGATGCACTCCAATTACACGGAGTTTGTGGGGAGAGTTTTGGAGGAATTCCGCTAAAAGATGCCCATTTTCCCTTTTATGAAGTTTGGAATATACAAAAAGCATCAGATTTTAAGGCTTCCATAAGTCCTTTTGTTTTGTTTGATTCTAAGAGTATTTTAGGTGGAGGCAGTGGAATAAGTATTGATAAAAAGGTTTTACAAGCCCTTAAAGAAAAGGTTAATGATTATCTTTGTGTAGCTGGTGGAATAGGCATAGAAAATCTCCAAAGCTTCAAAGATTTGGGTGCAAAAATGTTGGATGTTAATTCAAGTTTGGAATCAATCCCTAGCAAAAAAGATTTTAAAAAGATTCACGCTTTTTTAGAGAAATTCGTGGCTTTAATGACTTCTCATTAGAGTGATTTTGTAAAATCATTGTTTCTAAAAATGCGAGAATAGCATAGGCATTTGATTGTTTTTAAGAAGGAAGTAAATTTATGCGTTTTGGAAAAATTGATTATCTAAATCTCTTGCCTTTTGAAGTTTTTATGCGCTCTTACCCGACACCTTCTAATTTTAGATTATTTTATCAGAAGAAAAAGTCCTATCCTGCCAAGCTCAATAAAGAGTTTTTGTTTTGTCGTATAGATGCTGGGTTTGTTTCTTCTATTACCGCACTCTATAATAAAAAAAATAAAAGATTTTTGGCGTCTTCTGTTGGGATTGTTGCTAAAAATAAGGTTTTAAGCGTTATTTGTATCAACCAAGAGGAGGGGAGTGATTACCAATCTGCAACTTCTAATGCACTTTTAAAGGTTTTAAAGCTTAAGGGTCGTGTATTAATTGGGGATAGGGCTTTGGTAGAAGTTTTAAAGAGAAAAAAGGCGCAACAAGATTTTATTGATATGGCAGAATGCTGGAGTAATAGGGAGCATTTGCCTTTTGTATTTGGTAGGCTTTGCATAAGGAGGCATTATAATTTTTTTATCAAAATCATTCAATCTTTTCAAAAAAAATCTATTAAAATCCCCTATTATTTGCTTATGCAATACTCTCAAAAAACGGGAGTGAATAAAAAAGATATTTTAGAATATTTGAAGCTTATTTCTTACAAAATTGATAAAAAGGCAAATTATGGCTTAGAAAGATTTTATAGAGAATTACGAATTTTAAGAATAAAACCCCCCAAAAGATTCTAAAAACATTGCTAAGAAACTATCCTTTAATATTAAATGCAGTTTTTTTTTGTATAATGGTAGCCCTAAAAATATTTAGAAATCCCCAAGGAATTTGGGTATAGGAGTAAAAATGGAGCAAACATTATCCATTATCAAACCTGATGCGGTTAAAAAGAATGTTGTTGGAAAGATTATTGATAGGTTTGAGAGTAATGGTTTAAGGGTTGCTGCGATGAAAAAAATGCAGCTTAGTAAATGTGATGCAAAGGAGTTTTATGCGGTGCATAAAGAGCGCCCCTTTTTTGCGGATTTGGTAGATTTTATGGTCAGTGGTCCTGTGGTTATTATCGTGTTAGAAGGGCTAAATGCTGTGGCAAAGAATCGTGAGCTTATGGGTGCTACCAATCCAAAAGAGGCAGCAGCAGGGACAATTAGAGCAGACTTTGCTGATAGCATTGATGCTAATGCTGTGCATGGTAGTGATAGTTTAGAAAATGCTAAAAGAGAAATTGCATTTTTCTTTGCTAATAGAGAAATTTATTGATTAAAGAATGTCTAAAATACCTTTTAGTAAAGTTTTTCAAGCTTGTAAAGATGGCGAAAAATTACCTTTTAGTGTGGAGTTTGAGGGCATAAGCCTAGAAGGTTTTTTATCGGTTAAAAACTCTTCTGAGTGGGTTAGATTAGAGGGTGTTTTAAAAGGGCAAATGAATTGTACTTGTGATTTAAGTGGAGAAACTTACATTCAAACACTAAATGAAGTTTTAGATTTTTATTTGAGTGATGGAATGGTTAATTTAGAAAGTGGAAACTTTAGAGATGTTGTTGAATGTGAAGATGGAATCATTGATTTAGCAGAGATTTTAAGGAGTGAATTAGAAATAATTCGTTGTGATTACCATATTAAAAATTAAATTTTAAGGAGTTTAAAATGGCAGTTCCAAAAAGACGAGTAAGTAAGACAAGAGCAGCAAAAAGAAGGACACATTATAAGGTTGTTTTAGCGACACCTATAAAGGATAAAGACGGAAGTTGGAGAATGCCTCATCGTGTCAATAAATTCACCGGAATTTATAAAAGCTAATTGGTTGGATTAAATCTCTATGAGAATTGCTGTTGATGCAATGGGTGGTGATTTTGGCTCTTTACCGCTTGTAGAGGGTGGTTTGTTGGCGTTAGAAGAATCTAATTTTACATTGGTTCTTGTGGGAGATAAAAATATCCTTACTCCTCTTGTTCCATCTAATTTTAGTAGCAAGATTGAAATTGTCCATTGTAGTGATGTTATTACAATGAAAGAGGGTGCTACTTCTGCTTTAAAACGGAAAGATAGCTCTATTTATGTAGCTATGGAAATGCTAAAGGATAGGAAGGTTGATGCTATTGTTTCTGCTGGACATAGTGGCGCTACAATGAGTCTTGCTACTTTGAAAATTGGTCGTTTAAAGGGCATATCGCGTCCTGCTATTTGCACATTGATGCCTCGTATTGATGGAAAGAAAAGTTTGGTTGTAGATGCGGGAGCAAATGTAGATTGTAAGCCAGAGAATCTTTTTGAATTTGGTGTCATGGGCTATGAATATGCTACTGCTATTTTAAAGTATCCGCAAGCAAGAATAGGGCTTTTAGCTAATGGTGAAGAAGAATGCAAAGGGAATGAAATCACAAAAACAGCTTTTGATTTTCTTAAAAATCATCCTAATTTTGTGGGGAATGTAGAGGGCAATAATATTTTTGATTCTTCTATAGAAGTGATTGTTTGTGATGGTTTTACAGGGAATGTTGTTTTAAAAGCAAGTGAAGGTGTTGCGGATTCTATTGTTTATTTGCTTAGGCATTATATTAAATCTTCACCTATGGGTATATTTGGCTCACTTTTTATGAAAAAAGTTTTTAAAAAACTTAAAAAACAAGTTGATTATGCAGAATATGGTGGAGCTCCGCTTTTAGGAGTGGATGGAAATGTAATTATTTGCCACGGCAAAAGTAACGCAAAAGCAATGAAAAATGCTATTTTTCAAGCCATTGCTACGATTGAAAATAATATTAATGATAGAATTTTACAAGCACTTCATCAGTATAAAATTTAATAAATTAAGGGAATTATGGAGATGGAAAAACCAATTTATGCTTCTTTGAAATCTATTGGTGCTTATGCTCCAGAAAGAATTGTAACCAATTATGATTTAGAAAAAATAGTGGATACAAATGATGAATGGATTGTGAAGCGCACAGGTATCAAAGAGCGTAGATTCGCGCAAGACAATGAGGCTACAAGCGATCTTGCAACAAAAGCAGCAAAGATTGCATTAGATCGCGCAAAAGTAACACCTAAAGAGGTTGATATGGTGATTGTAGCTACTATCTCTCCAGATTTTTTCTGTATGCCTTCGACTGCTTGTGTGGTTGCTAACAACCTTGGAATCATCGGCAAACCCGCCTTTGATATTTCAGCAGCTTGTAGTGGATTTGTTTATTTACTCTTTTTGGCAAAGTCTTTTATCCTTGCAAAAGCTTGTAAAAATATCCTTATCATAGGAGCTGAAAAAATTTCAAGTATTTTAGATATGCAAGACAGGAATACTTGTGTGCTTTTTGGGGATGGAGCTGGAGCTGCTTTAGTTGGTGTTACTGAAAATAAAGAAAAAAGCATTATAGAGGTTCAAGTTTCTTCTAATGGAGAGTATCAAGATTTTTTGATAACTCCGGGTTGTGGCAGTAGGTATCCAACAAGCAAAGAAGTATTGGAAAAAAGATTGCAATTTCTTAAAATGAAAGGTAATGAAACTTTTAAAATCGCTGTAAAAACTCTCATTAACGATGTCGTTGAAATTTTAGAAAAAAATCATTTGAATATTAATGATATTGACTTTTTTGTTCCTCATCAAGCAAATAAGCGGATTATTACTGCTGTGGGTGAAGCCTTAAATATAGCCCCAGAGAAAGTAGTGCTTACTGTGCAAAAGTATGGTAATACTTCTGCTGCTTCTATACCTATGGCTATTAATGAGCTTTATGAAGAGGGCAGAATCCAAAATGGCTCAAGATTGCTTTTAGATGCTTTTGGGGGCGGATTAACTTGGGGTTCAGCTATCCTTACTTTTAATGGAAATTAAAAAACATCGCACAAAGATTCATTATTATGAAGCCTAGCACTCTTTGTAGGTTGGCATTCTAAGATACCATTTTTGACTATAAAGGATATTTGTTTATCTCCATTAATAGCTACAAATCCATTTTTTTGCGTTTGAAAAGAGCAATTACTAGGCTTTAAATCTAAATTTGTATAAAGTGCCATTAAGTCAATGTTTGGAATACCCTGTTGGTTGATTTGTTTTTTAAGTGCGAGTTTAAAATTAAAAACTTGTAATTGGAGCTTTGTCATACAGGAGCTTTGTCGGTAATTGGCAAATTGTGGTAAAGCAAGAGTAAATAAAACCCCCATAATTAACAACGCTAAAATAACTTCTAAAAGACTAAAAGCATTTTTGCGGTTAAAAGACAATGGAGCTACTTAAAAGGGGAATAAGAAGTGGCGTATTAGCATTTAAATGGAGTTCAAAAACTAATTTTTCGCAAAGATCTCCTTTTGGATTAGCAGTAATTGGGGTAGAAATTTCTAAGAATCTCACAGATTGTGGAGTGGTTGCTTGGGTGCCATTTTCATCGTTTAAGAGTCTTGCGCTAATGCAAGGGATAGCATTATTATTGAGTCTTGTAGAGATTTTGTAATCCCCAATATCCCAATTAGAGCCACTTAAAGTAATAGCCGTATTAAAAGTCCCTTGTCCTTGAGAGAGGAAATAAGCAGGAAAAGAGCTTTTTAGTGTATTAATATCACTTTTTAAGGCAACAAGCTTTGCATCATCCCTGCTTGCAGAAATCTTAGGGATTGCAACAGCTGCTAGTATCCCTAGAATCACTAAGATAAAGATTAATTCTAGCATTGTAAAAGCTTTTTTATTTTTCAAAGGAATTCCTTTAATAGAGCAAAATATAAGTAACGCGCGATCCATGCACCCCAAAGACGGTTTGGAGTTCAATATCAGCCGTTCTTGAAGGACCTGCAATAAAGATAATATTAGAAGGCAAAACATCACTTTTGCTTCGATTCTTTTCATAGGCTTTAATGGCTTTTATCCCCTCATAAAGGTTTTCGACAATATCCCTTTTATCAAGCAAATAAATACAAGTGTTGGTGATAAGCGAAGAGAGGCGAGGGGAGTTAATGCTAGAGCTTAAACCAATAATCCCTAAATTTGCCACTCCACATTGTGCTTTTACAATAGAAGTATCAATCTTAAAAAATTCCTCACGCTCTTCATCAACGCTTTTGGTATAGGGCATCAAGACACATTGGGTTTGCAAAGATTCTATATCCACTCCAATATCGGTATTGTAAAGCACTTTTTTAGCTCCAATATCTTGCAAAATATCTTGCAAGGTAGAGAGTAAATTTTCTTGTGTGCATTCTTTAATGATGGCTTTATTGTTGGTTTGATTAATAATATATTCTTCTAATAAGCTTTGTGCTGTGATTTTCATCGGACTTTGATAAGATATTTCACTTCCAAAGATTCTATTTGTTTTTAAAGAATCCCTAATATTTGCTAAAATCTTCTCCTTACTCATAAATTACTCCTTGCATTTGGGATACTTTCTTGTGTAGATTCCCATTGATAGTCGGAAACTCCCTATAAGTAACCCATTGCTTCAATAAGGGTAGAATAGGAGAGAAAAACTTTATCAAATGGGACAAAAGATTAGAAAGATAGAGCATAAGACGCCATTGTTTGGGGTTAGTTGCTAGGTTAGAGAAGCTTTGCATAGCTTTTATTTCAGAGAGATTTTTTGTTTTCCCTGTAACGCCTATCACATTTTTTCTCCCTTGTCCTACTCTCTCACTCCGCAAGTCTCTAATGAGTTCTGCTAAGGGAATCTTAACAGGACACACTTCCGAGCATCTCCCGCAAAGTGAGCATAAATCAAGCATTGGACTAAATTTATCAAGCCCAAAAAGCTGTGGAGAAATCACCTCTCCAATAGGACCGGGATAAGGGCTAAGATAAGAATGTCCGCCTATTTTGTCATACACAGGGCAGTGGTTAAGGCAAGTGCCGCAACGAATACAGCTAAGGGCGGTATAGTAATGAGGATCTTTTAACATATTGGAGCGATGATTATCTAATAAGATAATATGCACCTCTTTAGGACCATCTAGCTCACCCTTTTTTCTAGGGGAGGAAATGATATTGTTATAGCAAGTAACAGGCGCCCCTGTCGCAGAAGGAATCAAAAGAGCATTTAAAAGGGAGGCTTCCTCAAAGCTTTCCACAATCTTTTCAATGCCACAAAAGGCAATATGTATATCACAAGCTGTGGTGCTCATCCTGCCATTACCTTCATTTTCTAATAGCCAAATAGCACCCTCATTAGCAATAGCAAAATTAACACCGCTAAGTCCCATTTTAAATTCTTGAAATTCTTTGCGTAGATGAATCCTAGCAATTTCATTGAGTTTTTCTGGCTCTGTTTCTAAGGGAGCATTGAGTTTATCGCGAAAAATCTCCCCGATTTGATGGCGATTTTTATGAATGGCTGGGACTACAATATGCACAGGGGGTTCATCAATGAGCTGGATAATAAGCTCCCCTAAATCTGTTTCAATAGGCTCTAATCCTTTTTGTTTCAAGAAAGCATTAAGATGCGTTTCCTCACTTGCCATAGATTTGCCCTTTAAAACCTTATAAATCCCCTTTTCTTTCATTAATCCATAAACAATCTCATTAGCCTCTTGTGGAGTGCTAGCCCAATGCACTTTAAGTCCATTTTTGGTGGCGTTTTTTTCAAAGGTTTCTAAAAGCTCATCAAGTTTGCCTAAGTTTTTACTTTTAAGATCTTTGCCTTGTTGGCGAAGAGATTCCCAGTCCAAAAATCGTTTGCTAATTAAATTTTTGCGATTAGTTTTTAAAGTATTCATACCATTGAATAAATTATTACGCAATTGCTTGTCTTGAAGTTTAGAATGAATAATATCTTGATATTGTTGTTTGATACTCATATATGCTTACACTCCTATTCTATGGGCTAAAAAGTCATAAAGGTGCATTGTTTTTATCGGGATTCCTTGTTTTTTCATCGCTCCGCTAATGTTTAACAAACAGCCAGAATCCGCACTTAAGAGACATTCTACATTGCGGGATTGTATATCTTGTATTTTTTGGCTTACCATGGCATAGGATATTTCAGGCTCTTTAATGCTAAAAGTCCCACCAAACCCGCAACAATCCTCCTCTCTCTCTAGCTCAATAAGTTCGACATTTTTTAAGCTTCTAAGGAGAGATTTTGCCGAATCAATACATTTTGTGACCCTTAGGGCGTGGCAGTTGCTATGCCAAGTTACTTTAATAGGGCTTCCTTTATCCTCATAGCTTACTTTTAGCTCTTTTTCTAAAAATTCGCTAAGTTCAAACACCCTTTTGCTAAAGTCCTTTGCTTGTTTTTCATAAGGAGTATTTTTGAAAAGTTCTTGATAATCCATTCTCATCATCCCCGCACAAGAACCACTAGGGACGATGATTGGCTCATTACCTTCAAAAAGATTCATCGTATAAAGAGCAACTTTCTTGCTTTCTTCATAATAGCCAGAATTATAGCTTGGTTGCCCACAGCAAGTTTGGTCTTTTTTAAAAACAACTTCAACCCCCTCTCTTTGTAGCAGTTTAATACTATTCACGCAAGTATCTGCAAAAGCAGTCGCTCCAATACAGGTTGAAAAAAAGAATGCACGCACTTCAAACTCCTTTATAGACTGCCAATAGGGCTTTTTATAAAATTTGGATTAGTAAATTTATCACAAATATCTATTGTTTTCATTGAAATATTAAGCAAAGCAGATAGAGTTGTTTGGCTTTGGTTATATTTGTAACATTCTTTGCGCCCTGAATCCAAATTTTTTACCAAGCAATGCCAAATCGTCAGTAATTTTAAGAAATATTCCCCTATAATCCCTAAAATTTTTAATCTTAAAGGAGAATAAATGTGGTTTCAAGTTTATGATCCATTGAATAATCAGTGGTTAAGCGCACTTGTAGCTTTATCGCCTATTATTTTATTTTTTGTCTCTTTAGTGTTTTTAAACCTAAAAGGACATATAGCAGGGTTTTTAACAGTTCTTTTAGCGACATTAATCGCTTTATTTGTCTATGATATGCCCTTTACCAACGCCATAGCAAGTTTGTTTTATGGTGCTTTGTATGGATTGTGGCCTATTGCGTGGATTATTATTGCCGCCATTTTTCTCTATAAACTAACCGTGAAATCGGGGTATTTTGATATTTTAAGAGAATCTATTATTACAATTACACCGGATCAAAGAATCCAAGTAATCTTAATAGGATTTTGTTTTGGGGCTTTCTTAGAGGGGGCAATTGGCTTTGGAGGTCCTGTTGCTATTACTGCGGCATTATTGGTTGGACTTGGACTTCGCCCACTTTATGCCGCAGGGCTTTGTATGATTGCTAATACTGCCCCCGTGGCTTTTGGGGCGGTTGGGATTCCTATTATTGCAATGGCAGGTGCTGTGGGTGTTCCCGCACTTGAGATTTCATCAATGGCAGGGCATATGCTTCCTCCCCTATCGGTATTTATCCCCTTTTTCTTAGTGTTTTTAATGGATGGATTTAAAGGTGTTAAAGAAACTTGTCCTGTGGCATTAGTAGCGGGGGGAAGTTTTGCAATCGTGCAATACTTAACAGCAACCAAACTTGGACCTGAATTACCAGATATTGCTTCAGCGGTTGTTTCTATTGTCGTTGTTGCATTGTTTCTTAGAGTATGGAAGCCCAAGAATGTTTTTAAATTTGATGAAGAAATTGGTGGAAAAGCCAATTTAGAAGCAAAAAGCTATAATGCAGGAGAGATTATCTTAGCGTGGCTACCCTTTGTCATCTTGATTTTTGCTATTATTGTTTGGACGCAACCTTGGTTTAAAGCTTTATTTGCTAAAGATGGAATCTTAAATTTTCTTGTTTTCAAATTTGAAATTACGGGGCTTGTAGGGATTATGCAAAATACGCCTGTTGTGCTAGAGCCAAAAGCTATCAATTCCATCTTTACTTTCCCGCTTATTAATACCGTTGGGACTTCTATTTTCTTAGTCGCTATTATCACGATGATAATACTTAGGGTTAAAGTTTCTACCGCTGTAAAAACCTTTGGTGAGACTTTAAATGAAATGAAATTTGCGATTTTAACCATTGCCTTAGTCGTAGGCTTTGCCTTTATTTCAAATTATAGCGGAATCTCCGCTTCCTTAGCACTTGCCCTAGCACAAACAGGGGATGCTTTTGCGTTTTTCTCTCCAGTGGTTGGTTGGATAGGCGTATTCTTAACAGGAAGCGATACAAGCTCTAATCTACTCTTTGGAGGGTTGCAGCAACTCACTGCAAGGCAACTTGACATTCCTGAAGTGCTATTTTTAGCGGCAAATTCCGTAGGTGGCGTTGTGGGCAAAATGATAAGCCCACAAAGCATTGCCATTGCGTGCGCAGCAGTGGGATTGGTAGGCAAAGAATCAGATTTGTTTAAATTTACCGTTAAATACTCTATTTTGCTTGTCATTGCTATTGGTATTTTTACCTACGCACTTGCGATGCTTCATAAAAGTGGAGTTATTGATTTGTTGGCAATTACTGCCCCATAAAGAATCGCTTGTTAGGGGGTTAGATATTTTAATGTCGCATAAATAGCGGCGTTTTCACTGCGTAAAATATTACAATTTAACGCACTATAAAGGGGCTTGTCTTTCAATAGACTCCTTTCATTAGCACTAAATCCCCCCTCTGGTCCTACCAAGATAGAACTTTCTTTTATGGACTTTAATGCTTCACCCTTGAAATCTAGAATCGCCAAATGAGGATATTTTGTTAAAATCTCTTGAAGATTATTGAGGAATTCTATTTCTAAGACTGTAATTCTGCCACATTGCTCACAAGAGTTCTCTAAGATTTTTTGAAGTCTCTCTTGGGAGAGTTTGAAGTTTTTTTGTGAATATTCTGCATAGAAAAATGTGATTTTTTGTAGGTTGCATTCATTAAGTATGGGGAGTGTTTTTTCTATATTTTTTGGTTCGATAATTGCCCAGATTAAATGCCCCTTTGGGGGATTGGTAAGTTCTGTATTTTCAGAAGAAACTAAGTGGAGTAATGCTTCCTTTTTATCTAAGGAGTGAATGGAGTAGATATAGCAGTTTAAGTCTCTAAGGTTTCTAAGGTGTAAGAATTGTGTTTTTTTTGTCCTTCTTGAGCGGAAGAGGTGATGATAGCTATCGCCTTGTAGCTTTAAGCATTGTTCGCCAGCGTCTTTATGAATGAGAAATTGCATTATAAAATCAGTAAAAATAAGCCAACAAAGGCGCAAAGATCAAAAAGGTATTTTTTCAATGCCCATCGGAAGAATAGCTCTCTTACTTGGGGATTGGATTCTACGCGTATAAGTTTTTGTTTTTTATGCCGTTTGATTTCAAATATAAAAATAACCAAGCAAAGAATGAGCATAATAATAACTTCAGGGATGATGATAAACCCAAACATTGCCCAAACCACAAATCCACTAAAAAGACTCGCACTAAGAAGAGTGTAATAAGCAGGAGCCATAAGGGCTAAAAATTTTAGCTTTTGTGTATGTGAGGTTTTAAAAAGGAGTGCGTAGAGATTGATAAGTGGAGGAAGAAATAAAAAGAGCGATAAGAGCAAATGCACAAAGATTAGTTCAATTTCTATAAAATCCATATTCTCACTTTGATTAAATAAGGTGATTGTAACAAATAAGTAAGTATTTTGTAAAGATAATAGGGGGAAATTCCTAGTTTAGTTAAAGATTGAGAATTTCATAAACTAAGCTTTAAAGTAAGTTGGGAATTGGAGTTTTTTTGTTATACTTCCCATTTTGAAAGTTACTCTTTTCAAATCTCATTGAATCTTCGCATTTCTTTTAAAGTAGGAAATATAGTATGCAAATTAAAATTTATGATAGTGTCAAAAAAAAGAAAGTAGATTTTATTCCACTTAATCCCCCAGAAATCCGTATGTATATTTGCGGTCCTACGGTTTATGATGATTCACATTTAGGGCATGCAAGAAGTGCAATTGTTTTTGATTTATGGCGTCGAATTTTGATTGAAAATGGATATAAAGTTTTGTTTGCAAAAAATTTCACAGATATTGATGATAAGATTATTAATAAGTCCATTCAAAGCGGATTAAGTGTGGAGGATATTACTCAAAATTATACACAAAAATATCTTGAAGAAATGGAGGCTTTAGGTGTCATTAGGGCGGATATAGAACCTAAGGCTACGGAGAGTTTGGAGAGTATTTTTGCGATGATACAACAGCTTTTGCAAAAAGGATTTGCGTATAAAGCTACTAATGATGATATTTATTTAGCTGTTGAAAAAGATTTAGAATATGGTAGTTTAAGCGGTAGGGATGCAGAATTAGAAACACAAAGCAGGATTCAAGATAACCAGCAGAAAAAGGATTCTAAAGACTTTGCTTTATGGAAAAGTTATAAAGGAGAGGGTGATATAGGATATGAATCTCCTTTTGGTAAAGGTCGCCCGGGTTGGCATATAGAATGTAGCGCAATGATTAAAAAACATTTGGCTTATAAGGGAGAGTATGCTATTGATATACACGGGGGAGGAGCAGATTTGCTTTTTCCTCATCACGAAAATGAAGCTTCACAAACCCGATGCGCCGATAATCAAAAAATTGCTAAATATTGGATACATAATGGATTTGTAACCATTAATGGCGAAAAAATGGCAAAATCTCTAGGCAATAGTTTTTTTATTAAGGATGCTTTAAAAAACTACGATGGCGAAGTTTTGCGCTTTTATCTTTTAAGTACCCACTATCGCATTGGATTAAATTTTTCTGAAGAGGATTTATTAAGCTCTAAAAAGCGATTAGACAAAATTTATCGCTTAAAAAAACGAATCTCTCCTATACAGGATATTCAAGAAAAAGATTGCTTGGAATTTAAAGAGATGTTTTTGAGTGCATTAGGAGATGATTTAAATATTTCAAAAGCCCTAAGCGTGGTGGATGAATTTGTTACAAAAGCTAATGAATGTTTAGATAATAAGCAAATAAAAGAAATTCCTGCTATTGCTGGTTGTTTGGCTATCATACAAAGACTCTTAGGGGTTGGGGGCAAAGATGCCTTTGCTTATTTTCAATTAGGTATTAGCAAAGAACAAAGAGCAGTGATAGAATCTTTAATCCAACAACGGCTAGAGGCAAAATCACAAAGAGACTTTAAGAGTGCTGATGCCATTCGCTTAGAGCTTTCTTCTATGGGGATTCAAATTATGGATACCCCCTCTGGGAGTATTTGGGAGAAAGTATAATGGAGAGCTGGGAGTTAATTAGTCTTTTTATGGTTGCATTGGTGGGTAGTTTTGGGCATTGTATTGGAATGTGTGGAGGAATTGTTTTAGCCTATTGTAGTTCTTTATCAAAAGATTTAAACAAAATACAAATCTTGGGCTATCATTTGCTTTATAATTTTGGGCGCATTAGTGTTTATATCTTTTTAGGCGTTGTGGTAGGATTTTTAGGCAGTATGTTTGCACTTAATCCTTATTTTAAGGGAGGGCTTTTTATATTTGCTGGAATGCTTACAGCTTTAGCAGGAATATCTCTTTTAGGCAAAATCAAGTTTTTGGTTTTTTTAGAGCATTCTTTGCAAGATTCTCAATGGTATCAAAAGGGGTTTCAAAAACTTTTATCTGTAAAAACGCCTTTAAGTCTCTATTTGTTAGGGGTTTTAAATGGTTTATTGCCCTGTGGTTTTGTTTATGCTTTTTTGTCAAGTGTCGTAGGCTTTGCAGATGCTTTTAAAGGTGGGGTGATTATGGCGGTTTTTGGAATAGCGACCATTATTCCTTTGCTAAGTGTAGGGTTTTTAGCTAATACTTTATTGTCCCAAGCGAGATTAAGAAAAGTTGCTATGAATATAGCTGCTTTGGCTATCGTTGTTTTTGGTGTTTTAATGGTGCAAATGGGGGTAAAGTCTTTTGATTCTACAAAAATGGAACATAAAATGCATACACCTATACAAATACCTCAAGAAGATAATCATCACAACCATTAAATGAGGTGGAGATGTGAAGAATTAGTCTATTCTTAAGGCAAAATTATTTATTATACTAGGGTTTAGATGGGAGTTTGAGTTAAGATGAATCTTAAAAAATTAATTCGTCACCTTTTGGCTACTGTTGTTGTGGGGATTGAAATAGACAATAGATTTTGTTACATTACAACAAAATTTTATAGACGCTCTAAAATCGTCGAAGTTCAAACAAGATCATTCAAAACAATTCCGGGCGAATTACCTATGTCAGCAGTTCGATACATTAATGCGATTCGCTTTAAAAAGCCTTTTACTTATATTTCTTCTTTATCAACCTCAATTATTCAAGGTGTGATGAACACTACCAATGAGGACGACTTTATTAAATACGGAGTAAATATATCAGATGTTGAATCTAAGAGGATTGATGATTGGTTTGTATATTGCTCTAAAGAAGGCATTGCTGAGACAAAAAAACAATTTTTTAAAATCGGTGTAGATTTTGTGATTTCTCCTTTTATATTATTGCATTCCTTGATTAAGGATGATATTGAAGATTCTTGTAATCTTTATATTTTGTTTCAAAAGTCTAATATTACAATGATAGTGGCAAGAGGGGCTAATGAGGTTCTTTTTGGTGCTTATTATATCTTAGAGAGCAAGATTGATTTAGGAACTAATGCTCCTAAAAAGCGTTTAAATGAAGATTTAGATGACGATGAAGAAGAACCAGATGTAACCAATGATATAAATCAAGAATTAGCTAATCTTGGGGATTTGGATTTAGAGAATGAGTCTGATTCTGATGAGGAATTAATCGAGTTTTTAAAAGATGAAACTGAGGATTCCCCTGAAGAAAATACTAGCAATAACTATCAGGAAACTTTTGATGATTTTTCACGCGTAAGTTATGCGGCTAAATTTATTCAATCTGCTATTGGTGAGTTTTATAATAATGAAATTTATCAAAGTGATTTTATTACACAAATTATTTTATTTAATCCCCATAAGATTGATGAAGAAGTGTTAAAGCATATTTCTAATACTACAATGCTAGATTTGGATATTCGATCTTGTAATGTTTCTGAAGCTTTGTCAGATTTAGGCTATGAATCTTATAAATTCTTTGAAAAGAAAGAAATGGTATGAATTATAGTTTTACACTTCCTAATAAGAAGTCTTTATTAAAGAAAATTTCACGCATTTGGTGGGGTTATATTTTTTTAACAATCTTTATTTTATTAGGATTTGTGAGTATCCTTAAGGTGCAGGGCTATATTATGAGAGAGGAAACTCAAGCTTCACTTGTTGAACGAGAAAACTTGTTACAAGAGATTAAAAACTATCAGACAATTCAGATTCAAGAAGGAGATAAGGTTAAATTTGGCAATGTTATAGCCTCACAAAATGTTATCCTTAAAGAAAGTGTTGAAAATCTCTTTGGAATGATACCTGAACAGATTACTTTAAAAAAAATAGAAATGAACAAAACCCAGCTTACACTCTATGGTGTAACACCCTCTAGGCAGGTTTATACATTTTTGCTTGAAGTGCCCTTGCGTTCTATTTTTAATCAAAGTCGTGCAGATTTTTATGCTCTGCCAAATGGTTGGTATAATTTTGTCTCTGTTAGTAAATTAAATGAAGAGATTGAAGAATGAAAGCATTTTTAGCACAAATTGACTGGATTAGGAATACTTTCTTTTTTGTTTTTTATTTCTTTTTGGTTGTAATTATCTTTTTATCTTTAGTAAATCCCCAATTGCAGGAATTTAAAAAGGAAAATACCAATTATCGTAAAGAATTACATATTACCCAGCAAGTGCAGAAGCAAAAAATGCAAACCGCAGAGGCTTTAGCAAAATACCAAGCAGATAATAATACTCTATTAAATGCCTTTAAAGCTAATATTACACAAGAGACAATCAAGGAAAAACTTTCTTCTATCTTTCAAAAAGTAGATGTTGTAAAAAATGGAAATTCTTATTTTAAGAATGGCTATTTAGCCCAAAATTACATTGTAAGCGGTAGAGTTGCAGATATACAAGCCATTAACGATGTATTAATACAGGTTATGAACTTGCAAGGAATTGTGTATCTTGCATTCCCTATTCATATAGAAGCTGAAGAAGGAGTTTTGGTATTTTCCTTCTCTTTGGAGGTTTATTCTTTACCTTAAATATTAAAGGATATTCTTAATGGCTGTCTCAATAATATTTTTAGAATCAGGCTCTACGACCCTCTCTCCGACCTCTTCACCATTTTTATAAAAGATTAAAGTTGGTATTCTCCTAATTCCAAGCGATTCTTTTAGACTTTCTTCTTCATCGGCTCTAACCGTAAAAAAATTCACTTGTTTGTCGTATTCTTTAGCTAAAATCTCGATAATAGGTTCTATTTTTCGGCAATCTGGACACCAAGGCGCACCAACAGCTACAAGAGAGATTCCTTCTTTAATAGAGTTTTCATAAGTTTGTTGTGTTAATTTTGTCATTCTTTATCCTTTTTAAAGTTAAGTTTATTAAGCGATATTGGTAAAAACTGCTTGAACATCATCATCATCTTCGATTTTATCAAGCAGTTTTTCAATATCTACAAGCTGCTCTTCATTGAATTCTACAGGAGTGTTTGCAATCCTCTCTAAAGCGACTTTTTTAACCTCTATTTGGAGGGATTCTAACGCATTAGCTAAAGTTCCAAAGCTTGTATAATCTCCATAAATATGCACAATTTCTTCTTCAATGTCCATAGAATCTAATCCCGCATCAATGAGATTAAACTCTAATTCTTCTAGGTCTTTAATGTTTGTTTTGGCAACTTCAAAATGTGCTTTGCGGGAAAACATAAATTCTAAGGAATTATTTGTGAGCATTGTGCCACCAAATTTATTCACATAGCTTTTAAGATTGGCAACGGTTCTTGTGGGGTTATCTGTGGCACATTCTACAAAAAATAAAGCTCCATATGGGGCTTTTATCTCGTAATTTACTTCAGTAATTTGGATTCCATCTTTACCTAAGGCTCTTTTAATAGCAGCTTCAATATTGTCTTTTGGCATATTTTGGGCTTTAGCTGCTAAAATAGCAGTCCGTAATTTAGAATTCATATCTGGATCTCCACTCCCCCCTTCTTTAACAGCAATGCTAATTGCCTTACCTAATTTTGGAAAGAGTTTAGACATTTTATCCCAACGTTTTTCTTTACTTGCTCTTCTGTATTCAAATGCTCGTCCCATAAAACCTCAATTCAATAAAACTTGATGCAAAATTATAGTATTTTAATCCATAATTTTTCAAGTTTGTATTTATTTTCCCAAAACTATTGACACCCCAAAGGTTTTTCTATATAATTCTACCTCTTTTATTCCGGATTAGCTCAGCGGTAGAGTAGGCGGCTGTTAACCGCTTGGTCGTAGGTTCGAATCCTACATCCGGAGCCACTTTATACCCCACATTATTACCCTTTTCATTATTAAATCCTAGTTATTAAATTCTAATAAACCATCTGTTGGAGAACTTGCAGTTGCATAAGGTTTTTTAGGGATTCTACCTGCAAGATAACTTGCTCTTCCGGCTTTTATTGCATCACGCATAGCTTGAGCCATTAAAATGGGGTTTTTTGCCTGTGCTATGGCGGTATTTGTTAAAACACCATCGGCGCCAAGTTCCATTGCTATGGCACTATCAGAAGCGCAACCAACCCCAGCATCAACAATTACAGGAATGTTAATTGCAGCTTTAATAAAAGCTATATTGTAGCGGTTTTGGATACCAAGTCCGCTACCAATAGGTGCAGCTAGAGGCATTACGGCACTTGCTCCTGCATTTTCAAGCTTTTTTGCCATTACAGGATCATCATTGGTATAGGCTAAGACATTAAATCCTTCTTTTGCTAATATTTCACAAGCACTTAAGGTTTCAATAACATCAGGATAAAGGGTTTTTTGGGTATCGCCTATGATTTCAAGTTTGATAAAGTCAATACCGGTTGCTTCTTTAGTTAGACGAAAAAGTGTAATGGCTTCTTTGGCATTAATGCAACCTGCAGAATTAGGAAGAAAAGAGATATTAGTATTTTTAAAATACTCTAACAAATTCTCTTCCTTAGGATTTGTGATATTAACGCGTCTTACGGCTACGGTTATCATTTCTGCGCCTGAAGCTATTGTAGCATCATAGGTAGTTTTAAAATCAGGATATTTTCCACTGCCCACAATTAAACGACTCTTAAAGCTTTTGTTCCCTATTTGTAAAACATCATTTTCTAACATCATAATCTCCTTAATTTTTTCTTTAAATGTAGCGGATTTGCTCGATTAAATCAAGAGGACTAAGTGAAAAATTTGCATTTTTTGTGGCAAATTCTTTGGCACAAAGGCTATGAGCTAAAGTCCCTTGTATGCAGGCTTCTAGGCAATTATATCCTTGTGCTAAATAACTTCCAATCATTCCTGCTAAAACATCTCCACTACCCCCTTTTGCAAGGATATTTGACCCTAAAGGATTGATAAAAATTTCTTCCCCTCTTGCTATAATTGTATTGGCTCCTTTAAGCACTAAGGTGGTATGGGGATAATTTTGGCTAAATTCTAAGGCTAAAGGAATGCGGTTTTTTTGCACTTCATCGATAGAAATTTGTTTATTATTTAGTTGCTTAAGTATCGTTATAAACTCTTTAGGATGTGGAGTAAGAACAAGGTTGGTGAAGTTTTTTAAGAAAACTTTAAAATCTTTGTGATAAAAAACATCTGCATCCAATAAAAGGGGAATTTCTCTATAGGATTTTAGAGTTTTTAGTAGTGATGGGGAATTTCTCCCATATCCCATTCCAAGCAAGATAGCTGTTGTATTGGAGGGGAGATTCTTTGTTGGCATAATCTCTATAGGGCAATTTGGACACTCTCCAATGATGCTAACAAGTCCAGCACCCATTCTAAGTCCAGCAAGTGCGGCAAGAATCCCTGCGCCTCTTTTTTCACCTATAAAAACACTTAAGTGTCCAAAATCCCCTTTGTTGCAATTATTTATCGCTCTAAAAGGCGGTTTAAAGTCCTTTTCTTCCAAGAGATGAAAAGGGGAGCTTGGGGCAAAAAGATTTTCTTCTACGCCTAAAGGCAGTAAAAGAATTTCTCCTACAAAATCTTTTGCATAATCACTAAAAAGTGCTGTTTTTAAAGCCCCCATTGTAAGTGTGAAATTTGCCCTAAAGGCTAGAGGTTGGTTTTGGATAAAACGAGGATTTCCTTCTTTGTCAATCCCACTTGGTATATCACAGGCAATCTTTAAAGCTTGCATTTGATTAAGTAAAATAAGCAGATTTTCTAAGCTTTTTGAGAGTTCTCCTTTAAACCCTATGCCAAAAACACCATCAATAATAATATCAAATTCTTCTTTGCCATCTAGGGTTTGGATAAACTTTAAATGATAATGAGATTCTAGATTTTTTAATCGTTGGAATTGCAGTAAAGAGAGTGTGCTTTTAAGAGCAAGAGGCAAAAAGATAGTTATTTTGCACTTCCCACAAAGCATTCTGGCTAAAGCTAGACAATCAGCACCATTATCGCCACTGCCACAGACGAATAAAATCTTGGAATCTTCTTTGCAATAAGGCAAGATAAATTCCCGCATTCCTCTAGCTGCATTTTCCATAAGGATTTCAGAAGATAAGTAAAACTTATCTATTGCAACTTTATCCAGCAAACTTGTATTGATAAATAAGTTTTTCATCACTTTCCTTAATTTTGCTTTTTAAAATCTTAAACAAAATATGTTATAAATTCAATCAAAAATATTTTAATTTCTAAGGTATTTATGAAATATAGTGGGTTTTTTCTAGTTTTGGTGATTTTGGTGGCGGGTTTAGTCGCCTTAGTGGGGTGTCAAGGAGATGTGAAGGAATCTATAAATCAAGAATCGCCCTTAAAGGAAGGGGTGCAAAAAAATAATAAAAAATCACTTCAAGCAGCTCCTGAAACATTGTTAAAAAAAGAGACACAACAGGGCTTAAAGCAACATTTAGACAATCTAAACTCACAATTACAACAAAAAAATTTGCGTAACTTACAGCTTGATAGTGCAGGGTTTAAAAAACATCAACAACATTTTGAAGATTTTTATAATCGTAAAGATTTATCGGAATCTTCCCCTAATAACCCTAAAGGTAATTTTGATAAAGCTTTGCAAAAGCAATTAAAGCAAATAGAAAAATTAAATGAAAGTAATGATAAATTTGGCAGATAACTCTTAATCTTTACTTATTCATAAGTAACTTTTTAATATAATGCTTTATTTGAAGCTAAAGGGTTTTGTGATGATAAAGCGTGTGTTAGTAAAGTTTTCTGGTGAAGCATTGGCAAGTGAAAGTGGTTTTGGGATTGAGAGTTCTATTTTAGATTATGTTGCCCTAGAATTGAAATCTTTAGTAGATATAGGTGCAGAAGTTGGTATTGTCATTGGTGGGGGGAATTTTATCCGTGGCGTGAGTGCGGCAAAGAGTGGATTAATTAAGCGCACAAGTGGAGATTATATGGGTATGCTTGCTACCGTGATTAATGGAGTGGCTATCCAAGAAGCCTTAGAATACCACGGGCTTGATGTTCGTGTTCAAAGTGCTTTAGAGATTAAAGAAGTTTGTGAAACTTATATTAATCGTCGCTCTATTAGGCATTTAGAAAAAGGACGCGTTGTTATTTTTGTCGCAGGAACCGGGAATCCCTTTTTTACAACCGATACGGCGGCTACTCTAAGGGCAGTAGAGATAGGTGCAGAGATTATTATTAAAGCCACAAAGGTTGATGGGGTTTATGATAAAGATCCTGCAAAGTTTAGTGATGCTGTGATGCTTAAGCAACTTAGTTATGAGCAAGCCTTAAAGGATAATATTAAAGTGATGGATGATACAGCCATTGCACTAGCGAAGGATAATTCCCTCCCTATTATTGTTTGTAATATGTTTAAAAAAGGGAATCTTTTAAATATTGTCCAACAAAAAGAAGATGCTATTTATTCAAGAGTTGCTAACTTAAATTTATAAAGGAGATAAAATGAGAATAGAGCAAATTGCTTCTAAGGCACTAGAGAGAGTGAAGTTTGATAGATATTTACTTTCTAATATTTTATTTGTAAGGATTGATGAGTTAAGCCGTGGTGCTAAACCCTTAGTTAATAAAAATGTTAAAAGTGATAAACTTTCTGATATTGCGCTTTTAGAAGTTGCAGAGGGAAAGATTGGGTTAGAAAAAATTGAAGACTTTAAAAATTAAGGATAATTTTTAAGAATTGGCAAGGTTGATTTTTGGATTTTTTAAAAAAAGTTGGAGCTATTACAAGTCCAAATAAAGCAATGGAACTGCTTTATTCTATGGTTAAACCAGCTCCCAACATACGCAATGCCATTGCTTTTGCTACACAAGCTCATCAAGGACAAACAAGAAAAAGTGGAGAGCCTTATATTGTGCATCCTTTGTTGGTTTCTTGTATTGTAGCTTATTTTGGTGGGGATGAAGAGATGGTGTGTGCCGCTCTTTTGCACGATGTCGTAGAGGATACACCCTATACTTTAGAAGAAGTTCAAAGGGATTATGGGGAAGATGTCGCTTCTTTAGTGGATGGATTAACCAAAATTGTTGCCATTCGTGCGGAAGAATTACCTTCTTCTTATTCTAGTGAAAAGCTTGTTGTAGCGGCTTTAAGTTTCCGTAAAATGTTGATTACTTCTGTAAAAGATGTAAGAGTGCTTGTTGTGAAGCTTTGTGATAGGCTACATAATATGCTAACATTGGATTCTTTAGCACCCAACAAACAAAGAAGAATTGCAGAAGAAACTTTGGTTGTTTATGCACCCATAGCTCATAGACTTGGCATTTCTTCATTAAAAAATGAATTAGAAGATAGAAGTTTTTATTATATCTTTCCTCAAGATTATAAGAAAATTAATGATTACTTTTCTAAGCATAAGCAAATGATTCAATTAAAGCTTAATGCTTTTATCCAAAAAGTTGAAAAGAGTTTGATTCAAGGGGGAATTCCTGTAGGGGATTTTAGCATTACCAGTCGGATTAAACGGCATTATTCTATATACCTTAAAATGCAACGCAAAGGAATCTCTATTGATGAGGTTTTAGATTTACTTGCCATTAGGGTGATTGTCAAAAGCCCTTTAGAGTGTTATAGAGCGCTTGGAATCTTGCATTTAAAATATAAGCCTATAATGTCTCGATTTAAAGATTACATTGCTTTACCTAAAGAAAATGGATACCAAACTATCCATAGCACACTTTTTGATGATTCTGCGATTTTTGAAGTGCAAATTCGGACAGAAGATATGCACAAAAATGCAGAATATGGGATTGCCGCACATTGGAAATACAAAACAGGAGGTAATAATACCTCCCCAAGCTTAGAATGGCTTAGTAAGTTACAATTCCAAAATAATTCTGTTGAGGAATTTTATGAGCTTGTTAAGAATGATTTATACCGCGAAGATATTGTTGTGTTTTCCCCAGATGGTGATAATTATTCTTTGCCTATTGGTGCTGTTGTGCTGGATTTTGCCTATGCAGTGCATACAGAAGTTGGAAACAGGGCTAAGGAAGCTTATGTCAATAACCAAAAAACCTCTCTTTTAACAAGATTAAAAAGTGGCGATATTGTAAAGATTGTAACCGCTAGCGAAAACATCTTGCGTTGTTCTTGGGTTGATGCGGTTAAAACCTCTAGGGCAAAAAGCCAGATTCGCAATAATTGTGCCTCTAGGGTAAAAGAGATTGAACGCAAAAGTGCTATTAATATCCTCGCAACAATTTTTGGTAAAAGTGCAGAAGAAATCGAAAAATATCTAATAGAAAATAATTTAGAGGATACGGCTTATCGTGCCACAACAGATATTAGCTTTTTAAAAGATATTAAAAATCGGATAAAAAATGACTATCGTCAAAATATTGGGTTTTTAACACGGATTAAAACGAGAATTTTAAAGCTTAAAGAATTGCGCTTTGATAATTTAGCTATTCATACCAACCATACGATTAATCAAGCGGTTTTTGATTATTGTTGTCATCCAAAATTTGGCGATGGGATTATTGCTTTTAAAAGTGGTTCTAAAGCCTTTGTGCATCATAAACTTTGTGATAGGGCATATTTGGAGATTCAAAAAGGTGTTAAAATGCTTTATGTAAGCTGGTTTGGTGATAAGTTGCAAACCTATAAACTTATTGTTGCTTTAGAAAATCAAAAAGGTGTTTTAGCAAATTTTCTACAATTCTTGGCAAAAATGGATATTAATGTTTTAAGTGTGGAATTAGGTTCGCAAAAAAGCAGTTATGCTACCCATTGTGAAATGTGTTTTGAATCCCATATTCGTGATACTAAAGAAATCAAAGCAAAACTTGGTAATCGTTATAAGATCATTGATGTTTATGCACTAAAAGATGCCTATGCAAACTAAGGAGAGAGAATGAGTATAGAATCAAAAGTCGATTTGGCTTTGGCAGAGATTCAAAGAGGGACGCAAGAAATTATCGGCTTAGAGATGATTAAGACTTTAGTATCTGCTTATTTTGAGAGAGGAAAAAACTTCAGCATTAAAGCAGGATTTGACCCAACAGCTCCGGATTTACACTTGGGGCATACAGTGCTATTGCAAAAACTTGCTACTTTTCAAAAATATGGGGCTAAGGTTTATTTTCTTATTGGAGATTTTACAGGAATGATTGGAGATCCAACAGGAAAAAATGAAACAAGAAAACCCTTAAGTAAAGAGCAGGTTTTAGAAAATGCAGAAACTTATCAAAAGCAAGTGCTTAAGGTTTTAGATCCTTCAAAAATGGAGATTGTCTTTAATTCCACTTGGCTTGAAAAATTAGGCACTAAAGGAATGATTGAATTATCTGCAAAATTTTCTGTGGCGAGAATGTTAGAGAGGGATGATTTTGAAAAAAGATATAAAGCACAAAACCCCATTAGCATTGTAGAGTTTTTTTATCCGCTTTTGCAAGGTTATGATTCTGTAGCCTTAAATTGTGATATTGAAATAGGTGGAAACGACCAGAAGTTTAATTTGCTAATGGGGAGGCATTTACAGAGATCTTATGGGCTAAATAAAGAACAATCCATTGTAACGATGCCTTTATTAGAGGGCTTAGATGGTGTGCAGAAGATGAGTAAGAGTTTGGGGAATTATGTAGGAATTACACAAGAACCCAAAGAAATGTTTGGGAGAATTTTAAGTATTTCTGATACCTTAATGTGGCGGTATTATGAGCTTTTAAGCTCCAAAAGTTTGCAAGAGATTGAAGCCTTAAAAAAGGGAGTGGAGCAAGGAAGCTTACATCCAAAGGGAGTAAAAGAAGATTTGGCTTTAGAGATTATTGCGCGCTATTATGATAAGCAAAAGGCACAAGAAGCTAAGGAGGAATTTATACGCGTTTTTAGTAAAGATGAGTTACCAAGTGATATACCAAGTTTCATAAAACCAAAGAATATTTGGATAGCACAACTTATGAGTGAATGTGGATTAAGTGTTTCTAATTCAGAGGCTTTAAGATTCATTAAACAAGGTGCTGTAAAGCTTAATCATCAAAAATTAGAAGATTCTAAGCTTAATTTACAAGAGGGTGAATATGTTTTACAAGTTGGAAAAAGAAAATTTATCAAAGTTTTGATTCAATAAAAGGAAATTTATGCTACAAAAAGTTCAATTAAAGCCTTTAAAGATTGGAAGATATACCCTTCCAATTCCTATATTTCAAGGAGGAATGGGTGTTGGGATTAGTTGGGATAATCTAGCGGGAAATGTTTCAAAATATGGCGCATTAGGAATTATCTCTTGTGTGGGGACAGGCTATTATAAAAATAGTGCTTTTATCCAAAAATCTGTTAAAAATCGCCCTCTTGACACTATTAATTTTTATTCCAGAGAATCCTTATTTGAAATTTTTAAAAATGCACGAAAGATTTGTGGAGAAAATCCCCTTGGGGCAAATATCCTTTATGCTATTAATGAATATGGAAGGGTGGTAAGAGATGCTTGTGAAGCAGGGGCTAATATGATTATTACAGGAGCGGGGTTGCCTACAAATTTACCAGAATTTACCTCAAATTTTCCTCAAGTAATGCTCATTCCTATTGTTTCTTCAGCCAAAGCTTTAAGGATTCTTTGTAAGCGTTGGGAGGGTAGATACAAGAGAATTCCTGATGCTATTATTGTAGAGGGACCGCTAAGTGGAGGACATCAAGGTGTTAGCTATGAAGATTGTTTTAAGCCTCAATACCAACTTGAAGCAGTTGTTCCAGAAGTTTTAGAAGAATCTAAAAAATGGGGAGATATTCCTATTATTGCTGCTGGAGGAATTTGGGATAGAAAGGATATTGATAAGTTTATGGATTTGGGGGCTAGTGGTGTGCAAATGGGAACTAGATTTTTAGGGGCTAAAGAATGTGATGCGAAATATTATAATGCCTTAATGTTGAAGGTTACTAAAGAAGATATTGAATTAATCAAGTCTCCTGTGGGCTATCCCGCAAGAGCTATTGTTACAGGAATTATTAAGGCATTAAGAGAGGGGAGGGGGGAGAAAATTGCTTGTGTTAGTAATTGCGTAGCTCCTTGTCATAGAGGAGAGGAAGCTAAAAAAGTGGGGTATTGTATCGCTGATGGTTTGGGTGATGGATATTTAGGAGATACCCAAAAGGGGTTATATTTCACAGGGGCGAATGGTTATAGGATTGAAAAGATTCAAAGTGTGCAAGAAATTTTAGATGAATTAACACAATGATGAGAGTTTTTTTAATTTTTCTTTTTTTGGGGAATATTCTTTTAGCACAATCCTTGAAGATAACTTCAATCCAACAAAACCAAAATAGTATTGTTTTAAACTTTAACCAAAATATTAAAAAACAAGATTTTAAAAACTTTTCTTTAAGCAATAATGGTGAAATTCGTTATGTTTATGATATACAAGCAGAACTTATGGGGAGTGCTAAAGTTTTCAAGTTTGAAAATAATATAGAAGTGAAAATAGCACAAAATTCTAAAGAGAAGGCTCGTCTTGTTATTAATACTCCCAAAGCAATAAAAATACTCTTAGAAATATCGACCAAAAAGGCAGTCTTAAAGCTTCCTAATGCCAATAAAAGTGTTAATTCTCCCTCTATTGCATCTTTGTTTGAAACTTCTCCATCTAAAGCCAATATCGCTAAAGCACCCCCAAAGCCTACTCCTGCAACAAATACTAATAGAGTTAGCAAAAAAAAGATTATTGTAATAGATCCCGGACACGGAGGGAAGGATTGTGGTGCTATAAGTGTAGGTAAGGTTTGTGAGAAAGTGATTGTGTTAAATATCGGTAAATATCTTAATGAAGAGTTAAAGAAGAGAGGTTATCAGGTTTATATGACTCGTTCTAAAGATGTTTTTATTGGACTTAGAGAGCGAACAAGGTTTGCTAATAATAAAAATGCAGATTTATTTATTTCTATTCACGCCAATGCCGTATCTGAAAATAAAGAAAAGCTAGAGGGGATAGAGAGTTATTTTCTTTCAACTGCTAGAAGTGAGCGGGCTAAGAAAGTAGCAGCTTTAGAAAATAAAGATGATACAGAAGTGATGAATTATTTTTCTAAGCAGTCTTTTTTAAATACACTTAATACCCAACGAATCGTTGCTTCTAATCGATTAGCAATTGATATTCAATATGGAATGTTACAAGTAGCAAGAGAGAAATTCAAAGTAGTAGATGGGGGCGTAAGGGAGGGTCCATTTTGGGTTTTAGTAGGAGCATTAATGCCTTCAGTTTTGTTAGAGGTTGGTTACTTAACACATCCTAAAGAGGGAGAGAGGCTTAACCAAAGTGCTTTTCAAAAAACACTTGCCCTAGGGATTGCAGATGGTGTTGATAGCTATTTTGCAAAGAATCCTTAAATAAAAAGGTCGAATGATGAAAAAAAATATGATCTCCCATTTGGTATTTTCTTCTTTGTATTTTGTTTTGGCACTTTTTACTATTTTAATGTTGCTACTTTCAGGGTTTGTAGAAGATTTTAAGCAAATGTTTCGCTTAATAACACAGCCTTATGGTGTGTATTTTATTATAGCTATTATTTTATTATCAGGGGGAGTCTTAGTTACTCTTTTTCATCTTGTAAGAATTTATACAAGCCATATTTCAAGAATTTATAGCCCTTGTATAGCTCTTGTGTTATTGGTTTTTGTTGGTTTGCTTTATTGTCAATTTTTTATTGAGGAGCGAACCTATTTGGACTTTTTTTCTTTAGAGGATTCTTTAAGATTTATTTCAGAGGAGATTCTTGATAAATCATTCCCTATTATGGTTGTAGATTATCTCTTTTATGGTTTATTTGTTGTGATGCCTTGTGTGGCATATTTTTTAAATTTGCATTTTGATAAAAGTAAGATAATAGGAAGAATCCTTCAGCTAACACAGCCAAACTTTAATGCAATTATTGGCGGGATTTTTGGTTTTACAATTTCGCCTTTTTTTAAAAATGGAATTGTAGGCTATGCCGAATTAATGTTTTTGGTTTTAGGGCTTTTATTGTTTATTTATATTGTTATTATACGCAAGAGACTTTTGGATTCTTATGAGTATTTTAATTTATTCTTATTATTGGTAGTGTTTATTTCTATGATGATTACTAGCCATAGTTTTATGGATGCAGAATCTTATTTTGAAGTGCGTAAAGTTTTTTATGTATTAGTGTTGTTGGGTTGGGCGAGTAGTTGGATGATGAAATTAAAGCCTAAAACTTATGAATAAAGGATATAGATGAAACAATCTTATTTAAAGCAATTTCCTAATGAAGAGGGGTATTTTGGAAAATTTGGTGGAAGTTTTGTCCCAGAGAGTATTCAAAAAGCAATGCAAGAGATTGATACTGCCTATCATCTTATTGCTACAAATAGTGATTTTATCGCTGAATTACGAAAAATTAGAAAACATTTTCAAGGGCGTCCCACACCGATTTATTTTGCACATAATTTAACAAAGGCTTATAATGGGGCTGGAATTTATTTAAAAAGAGAGGATTTAAACCATACAGGAGCGCATAAACTTAATCATTGTATGGGTGAGGGACTTTTAGCGAAATTTATGGGAAAAAAGAAATTAATAGCAGAAACAGGAGCTGGACAGCACGGAGTAGCATTAGCCACAGCAGCAGCTTATTTTGGGTTAGAATGTGAGATTCATATGGGAGAGGTGGATATTGCTAAAGAATATCCTAATGTAGTGCGTATGAAAATCTTGGGAGCTAAGGTTGTTCCTGTTAGCTTTGGAGCAAAAACCTTAAAAGAAGCTGTCGATTCCGCTTTTGAATCTTATTTAAAAGATCCTCATAATTCTATGTATGCTATTGGTTCTGTAGTGGGTCCTCATCCCTTTCCTAAGATGGTTCGAGATTTTCAGAGTATTGTAGGTATAGAATCTAAAGAGCAATTCCTTGAAATGACTGGAGAATTGCCAGATATAGTGATAGCCTGTATTGGAGGTGGTAGCAATGCTATGGGGATTTTCAGTGGATTTATTGACGATAATGTAGAGTTAGTAGGAGTAGAGCCTTTGGGTAGAAGTGAAAAATTAGGAGAAAATGCCGCAAGTTTGAGTTATGGGGAAGAAGGTATTATGCACGGGTTTAATTCCGTGATGTTAAAAGATTCTAAGGGTGAACCAGCACCTGTTTATAGTGTTGCAAGTGGATTAGATTATCCAAGCATTGGACCAGAACACGCTTATTTGCATAGTATAGGACGCACTAAGGTGGCAACCATTAATGATAAGGAAGCTATTACAGCCTTTTATTTATTAAGCAAAAAAGAAGGTATTATTCCTGCTATTGAATCAAGCCACGCTCTAGCTTATGCCCTAAAGATAGCTCCAAACCTTAAAGGGAAAAAGATTCTTATTAATCTTAGTGGAAGAGGGGATAAAGATATTGACTTTATCGCTAATACTTATGGCTATGGAGAAGATTTTAAACACTCTTAAGGAGAGATTTAATACAAAGTATTCTTTTTAGAAAAATCTGCAATATACAAGATTACAAAAATTAAAGCAAAAGCCTCAATGGCTTCGCTTACAAAATCAAAAAATAATTCCTAATTGCGGATTCTGTGCAAAAACAAGCTCAAGCTTTCTTTAATTCTCTTCCTTAAATAAATCAGGCACATCTCTTCCTTTTAATCCATAATGCCCCATAAGAACCTTATCAAAGATTAAAGAATAGAGGGTAGGGGTTATCATAAGTTTTTGTGGCATTGCTTATAATGGGTTTTGGTATTCATCAAAGAAAATCTCTATACAATAAACTTCCTAAATGCCTATGGAGTGTATAGAAATATGGAGATAAGAGAAAGAAGTGATAAAGAATATGGATATGGATTCCTTAAAACAAAGGTATAAGAAGTATAGTAATGAAAGTAATGTGGATATATATAATGTATAAGAGTATAGGCTTGTAGAAATCTAAATTTATAAGAAGTATAAAGAGGAAAGATTCCTCTTTAAATCCCCCTAAAACTTCTTCTTAT
>NZ_FZPJ01000023.1 GCF_900198605.1 Helicobacter mesocricetorum
AGACTTTTAGTAATACAGGGACTATTAAGGGTGAGGGGAATAGTGGTAGAGGGATTAATATTCTAAATGGTTCTACCATAGGGAGTTTTAAGAATGAGGGGATTATATATGCTCAACCAACTAATAATAGTAATAGAGGTACTGGGGTTTCTATTGCAAACTCTACTATTAATAGTTTTGAGAATAAGGGAACAATAAAAGGTGGTTCTAATGGGGTTAGTATTACCGCTGCTGTTACGATAGATAACTTTACTAATGAGGGGATTATGAGTAATGGGACTGGCAATGCTAATGGTCTTGTCTTAAATGGTAGTATTAAAGCCACTACTACTAAAATAAATACTTTTACCAACACCAATACTGGGACAATAACAGGTATAAACTTACTAAGTAACACAAACATTAGAACCCTTAATAATCAAGGATTGATAAAATCAACTAACACTGGTATAACTCTCTTTGGTAGTGATATTGATATAATTATCAACACAGGAACCATAGATGCAAAGAATTCAATCTATATGGAACGCAACTGGCAACAAACTAAGATAGGCACAATCATCAACGAAGGAGTGATGAAAGGCAATAATCAAGTTATTTACTATGATGCGACAAACCATATAGGAGAAATTATCAATAAAGGGACAATGACATCAAATGGGAATGGAATTGTCGTTTTTGATTTAGATACAATCAAGTCCTCCACAAAGGTTGGTAAAATCACTCTAGCACCAGGTAGTGCAATGGAAGTCAAAGGGAATGCCATCAGTATTCAAACTAATGCTCAAAAAACAGAAGTCAAAGGTATCGACATCCAAAAAGGTGCAACTATTAAAAGTGAAAATGGAGCTGCTATTAATGTAGCTTCTAATAATCATATCACAGGAGACATTAATATAGCAGGAAAGATAGAAGCTAAAACAGGGATTGCTAATGCAGGAGAGATTAATGCAAATATTCAACTCTCTGGAGAAGTGAAAGACTTTAGTGTGGAGAATAAAGGAAGCGGAAGTATTGGAGGAAGTATTGAAGCCAAAGATAATGTAGCCTTAAGTCTTAATAACTCTGGTAATGGAAACATAGGAGGCTCTATTACAATCTCCTCTAATGCCCCTATTACTATTAATAACTCTGGTAATGGAAACATAGGAGGCTCTATCACCTCTTCTGGTAATGCCCCTTTAAATATTACCAACTCTGGAGAAGGTAACATAGCAGGGGCTGTTAGTGGTAAAGGAGATATTGTTCTTAAAAATGAAGGTAATGCTAAGATATCAGGAGATATCATCAATGCAGGAAATGGAGATTTAAAACTTAGTAATGAAGGCAATGCTCAATTAGGGGCTAATATTAAAAATGAAGGAAGTGGTAATTTAAGTATTAGTAATACCGGTAAAGTTAGTGATACTACTAAGATAGAGAGG
>NZ_FZPJ01000025.1 GCF_900198605.1 Helicobacter mesocricetorum
AATACAGGCTCTATACAAACTTTTGATAATAGTGGAACGATTAAGAATACTAATAATAATAAATATAACTTCTATATTAAATCTACTATTGAGAACTTTAAGAATAGTGGATTAATAGAATCTAAAGGTTATGCTGTTACTTTTCAAGAAGGTTCTACAATCAATAACTTCAATAATACAGGAACAATTATTACTAAAGAGAATAATGGTAGAGATGCAGTATGGATAAATAAAACTACTATTCAGACTTTTAGTAATACAGGGACTATTAAGGGTGAGGGGAATAATAGTGTGGGGGTTAATATTTTTAGCGGTTCTAGTATTAGTAGTTTTGAAAATAAGGGGTTGATAGAAGGAAATGCAGTTGATAATGCAACAAGTTCTACATCAGGATTTAGCGCAGTTAGCATTGGATCAACAATAGACAATTTTATAAATAGCGGGACGATAATTTCTAATAAATCCCACGGTGTTGCCGTTAATGGAAGTGGTGCGATTAAAACTTTTAAAAATACTAATACTGGAACAATACAAGCTAAAGGCGACGCTATAATGTTAAGGATAGGGAGGAATGTAGGCACCCTCATCAATGAAGGAAAGTTAAAAGGAACTGCAGGGATACATATATGGGGTTCAACCATTGAAAACTTAACCAATAAAGGAACCATAGAATCCACAGGAACAAACACGAACAATAAACAAGAAGTATGGAATGGAGGCATTAATGTTACAACTTATGGAAATAATAGATCCAAAATAGGAACTTTTACGAATGAGGGGACCATTGACTCTAAAACTAATGGGGTATTCTTTGAAGCTGGAACGAATATTGAAACTATTGTCAATAAAGGAAGTATTAAAGCAGAACAATATGGAATTTATGTTACGAATAATTGGAATCGAACTTTAGGGGGTAAAATTGGTAAAATCGTCTTAGAAAAAGGCAGTGTTGTAGAATCCAAACAAGACGCTATTAATATCAATAACCCTAAGATGGATAATATCACCAGCATAGATGGTATCGACCTCCAAGAAGGCGCAACCCTTAAAAGTATAAATGGAGCAGCTATTAAAATAGCCCCTAATAACCACATCACAGGAGACATTAATATAGCAGGAAAGATAGAAGCCAAAACAGGGATAAGCAATCAAGGAAATATTAGTGGAAATATTTCTGCTTCTGGTAATACACCTTTGGTTATTGAAAACAAAGGTAATGGTAATATAGGAGGAAGTATTAATACAAGTGATAATGTAGCTTTAAGCCTTACCAACTCTGGTAATGGAAACATATCAGGTTCTATTACTTCTACTTCAAATGCTCCTGTTGTTCTTAAAAATGAAGACAATGCCAACATAACAGGAGGAGTTAGTGCTAGTGGTAAGGGTAAAGTTACCATTGAAAATAAAGGTAGTGCAAAGATAGGAGGAGATATTAAAAATGAAGGAGGTGGGAATCTTAGTATTACCAATTCTAATGATGGTAATATAGCAGGACATATTATTAATTCTGGCTCTGGTAACTTAAACTTAAAAAATGAAGGGAATGCCAAGATAGAAAAAGACATCACTAACTCTGGTTCTGGAGATTTAAAACTTAGTAATGAAGGCAATGCTCAATTAGGGGCTAATATTAAAAATGAAGGAAGTGGTAATTTAAGTATTAGTAATACCGGTAAAGTTAGTGATACTACTAAGATAGAGAGTAATGGAAGTGGTAAAGTAGAAGTAGAGCAATGGTTAGTTTCTACTAATTCTGCTGGAGAAGTAAAACCTTTAGAAATAACAGGAAAGAATTTAAGTGCTGTTAGTGTTTCTAATGTAACCTTTGATGTAGCCAATATCTCCAATCTATCGATTCTTGCCAAAGATCCTGAAAAAATCATCAATATTGATACTTCTAAAGATACTAATATTAAAAATGCTGAAGAGATTAATGCTAAAGTCTTTGCTAAAGCAGAGTTTAAAACGAATGATCCTAGTGTTAATGTCAATGTAGATTCTCTTACTAAAACCCTAAGCTTTTCTATTGATGGAGCTAAGACTTCAGCAGCAGCTTTAGGTCAAACACTTATTTCTAATACTCAAGCAAGAGCTACCTTTGTAAGTTCTGTTATGGGGAATGCTATGAATGCTGTGCATTTAATCCATAATCAAGGAAGTGCTAATGTGTATTCTAACTTTAATAAACCCTATGAAGAAGGGGAGACTTATTATGCTAACTTTGATAATTTAAGTAGTGATGCTTTAATTAGAACTTCTATGCAAGAGAATAATAGGAATCATCTAGCCTTTATGCTTCCTTATATCTCTAAGAGTGATACTTCTTTAGCAGGAGGATTAACTGCTAAAGGACAGACTAAAGG
>NZ_FZPJ01000024.1 GCF_900198605.1 Helicobacter mesocricetorum
GTTGCAAGGAAGGGGCAAAGGCACAAATGCTTTATTTATGCTTTAAACTTCAATTTACTGCAAAAGATTCAAACTAAGTGCCATAATTGCCATTCCAATAACCAATCCATAAAGGCTATCGTGAGCTTTATCATAAGTCCTAGCAGTAGGCAAAAGTTCATCAAAAGAAATAAATACCATAATTCCAGCAACAATAGCAAAAGTAATTGCTAAAGTTAAATCACCCATAAAAGGAAATATTATAACAGCCCCTATAATAGCCCCTAAAGGCTCTGCAAATCCTGATAAAGAAGAATAAATAAAGGCTTTTTTCTTATCACCAGTAGCGTGATAAATAGGTAAAGATACTGCCATTCCCTCTGGAATATTATGCAAAGCTACGGCAATAGCTACCATAATCCCAAGAGAGATACTATCTAGGCTTGAAATAAAGGTTGCAAACCCTTCAGGAAAGTTATGAATAGCAATTGCTATGGCTGTAAAAATACCCGCCCTTTTTAAAGCCTTTGCATTAATCTTCGTTGTTTTTTCTATATAAGAAATAGTTTCCTTACCATAAATTTGCACCACAGGACACATTTTAACCTCTGAATAATCCTTTGGTTCGTGAGGATTAACATCTTGTGGAATAAGTCTATCAATCAAACCACTTAAAACAATACCCACAAAAAAACAAACCAAACCAAATAATTCCGCCCATTTAGACTGATAAAACTCCGAAAACTCGCGTAAGGATTCGGGTAATATCTCCATAAAGGAAATATATATCATCACACCAGCTGAAAACCCAAGCCCAAAAGACAATATCCTTAAATCATCTTTTTTAGAAAAAAACGCTATGACAGCCCCAATGGAAGTAGAAAATCCCGCTAAAAGAGTTAAAAACAAAGCAAATATAATTTGAGAAAAAGTAAATTCCATATTTTAATCCTAAACAATAATTTTTATTATTTAAGATATTTTATCATAAAAATATTATTTCTGATAGACTAGCAGCAAACAAGCCTATAAAACTTCTATAAATTTCTCTAGTTTTGCAACTTCTAGCAATCTGATTTATCCAATAATGCTATTTTGAGCTTTCTTATTATTACTAGAAAATAAGCAAAATTAAAATATTTAAAAATAAACTTAATTAAGTGCTAAATATCTAAACCATTAAATAAAGTGATTCATAAATACTAAATAAAATAAAATTCCACTCTTTTAGATACAGTGTTTTTAATAGTTTTTTCAAAAAGTTTAAAGTCCTAAATCCAGACTTAAAATCAACTCTTTCTAAATCTTCTACTGATTATCTACCCTACTAGCACTTCTAAAACCATTGTAAAACCCTTCTTAAACAAAAGAGGAATTTCTCCCTAACATATCTAGCCTCATTGCATTTATCTATATCTTAATAGGATATTACATCCTTAAAAACATTGATAAAAGAATAATTTTGTTATATCTCTGTGGAGTTAAAATCTAGTTATTAAAACACTAGATGAAGTAAAGTTCTATCAAATCTTTGAATGGTTTTTATTAATTCTTATGACCTCTATAAAATCCTAAAAATAAACAACCTAAAACTATTAACAGGGACAAACTAGCAATAATCATTTATACTGCCTTATAGGACTTTATATCACTTCCCCTATTTGTGAAATCCCTATCCTTTAAAAACCCAAAAACCCTTATCCTCCCAAAAGCAATTATGGATTTAATTCTATTATGCCATCCCTACTTCTTAATAATAAATTATTAGCACTAAGTATAGGTAAAACCAACAAATAAATCACACCTTTGCTTCTTCTCGTCTTTGGAGATATTCCCAATACTTATCAACATTCTTTTGCCACTCATCAATAAGGTATTCATTTTCTGGTTTAAACAAATGCTTAAATCTTGCTTGAACTCCTAAATAATCACGAACCGGAATTTTATTTTTGGGGCGATAGGTGATTCTTAATTCTGTCCCATTAATTATTTCATACAAAGGAAACACTAAGGAATCAACCGCCAAATCACTCGTTTCGATAGTTTGATGAGCTGGAAACCTCCACTCTGTGGTACAAGCACTCATAGCATTAATAAATGTAGGACCTTCTGTTTCGATAGCTGTTTTTATTTTTTTACTCATATCTTTCCATTTATTAGGAGCTACCTGTGCAACATACGGAGAACCATGCGCTGCCATAATAAAAAGTAAATCTTTTTTTCTATCTTTTTTACCATAACTAATGCGTCCTGCAGGTGTTGTAGTAGTAGATGCTCCAAGAGGCGTAGAACCGCTTCTTTGTCCTCCTGTATTCGCATAGACTTCATTATCCAAACAAACATAAGTAAAATCGTGTCCTCTCTCAAAACAACCGCTAATAAACTGAAATCCAATATCATAGGTAGAACCATCTCCACCAAAGGCTACAAATTTTGGCTCTTTTTCGCTATACAAACGTCCTTTTTTCTTCAATGCTTTATACATAGCTTCGGCTCCTGCAATAGCTGTGGAACTATTTTCAAATCCAATATGTATCCAAGGCACATCCCAAGAAGTATAAGGATACACTGCGGTGCTAACCTCCAAACAGCCGGTAGAAGCCGCTACAAGTAAGGGGTGTTCTGTTGCATTTAAAACTTCCCTAACAATAATTCCGTGCGCACAGCCCGGACATAAAAGATTTGCACCCTCAAAACGTTCACTTGATTTAGAATATTGCTTTAAATTCTTAATTTCGCTCATATCAATCTCCTTAATGATATCCTAATTTTGGACCTCTAAGCCCTATAAACTGCTGCCTTTTATGGGTTATTTTACCCGCCTTTGCATCGGCTTCTAGCTCCTTATAGATTTCTTGTAAATGGCTTTGCGTTAAATCTCGACCACCAAGCCCATAAACATAATTACTCACAATAGGTTTATTATCCGCTTGATACAATGCCGCTACTCCTTCATTAAAGAGCATTCCCATAGCTCCTGCTGGCAAACTTCTATCTAAAAATGCGACTGCTTTAGCATTCTTTAAAGCTTCTCCAAATTCTTTATAAGGAAAGGGACGCAACACGCGAATACTTAAAACTCCTGCTTTGATGCCACTTTTCCTTACCTCTTGTGCGGCAATTCTTGCAGATTCAACAGTTGTTCCTAAAGCCACAATTACTACTTCTGCATCCTCTAAGTCGTATTGTTCAATAATATTATATTTTCGACCTGTTAGAGATTCAAATTCTCTAAAGACTTTTTCTATAACGCTAGTAGATTGCATAATAGCATTATGAAGCTGTGCTTTATGTTCAAAATGCCAATCTTCTTCTGTTTGCGAACCATAAGTTGCAGGTTTTTCTAAATCCAACATAGCATTTTTAGGTTTATAATCCCCAATAAACTTATAAGCCACATCATCTTTAAGCGGACGCACACTTTGTGCAGTATGAGAGCAAATAAAACCATCTTGATGCACCATTACAGGTAATCTTACCTCGTAATCTTCAGCAATCTTAAATGCCATAAGGTTAAAATCATAAGCTTCTTGAGGATTATAAGTGCAAAGATTCACCCATCCTGCATCGCGTCCTAAATACATATCTGAATGATCACCATTAACATTTAAAGGACTAGCTAATGCACGATTAACAACATTTAACACAATGGGCAATCGCATACCAGAGGCTTGATAGAGTACCTCCACCATTAAAGCAAAACCTTGAGAGCTTGTTGCGGTTGCTACCCTACCTCCAGCAGCAGCCGCTCCTACACAGCCACTCATAGCGGCGTGTTCTGACTCTACCATTATAAATTCGCCATCAATATAACCATTAGCTAAAAAACTGGCATAGTTTTGCACAATTGGTGTTGATGGAGTGATAGGATAAGCAGAAACAACATCAATTTGGGCTTGACGCATTGCGTGGCTTGCTGCCATATTACCATCCCACACTTCTACTTCTTGTAGTTCATAAATTTCTGCCATTATTTATCCTTTTTCTTAGATTCTTTTGCTGGCCATTTAGATAATGCAACCTCATCAGTTTCATAATCATTAAACATTAAAAGGGATTTTGGATTAGTTGGACATACTTCAGCACAGACACCACAGCCTTTACAATGAATATAATCTACACCCACCATCTTCTCATCTCTTACTAAAATTGAAGAATCTGGGCAATACACCCAACAAAAATAACAATTAATACAATGCTCGGTATTAAAAATTGGCTTCTCAACACGCCAGTGAGCAACACTTGCTTTATAAGAACTATCCGAACGATATTCTCTATCACTTGCGTGTTTTTGTGCCATACCAACTCCCTCTTTTTCAAAAGGAAACAACACTGATCCTGCTTCAAATTCATTCCAACCTTTATATTCCATATTAACTCCTATTGTACTTCATTATAAGCTTTTTTAATAACTTCCATATTCGCATCAATAACTTTTTGGGGTAACTTTTTACCCAAAACCTTTTTAAAAGATTCCAAGAAAAAATCAAGCTCTAAAGCTCCTGAAACTTTTAAAAATGCTCCCAACATTGGTGCATTAGGAATTGATTTGCCAAAGGCATCTAAAGAAAGCTTAATGCAATCTAAAATATAAACTTCCTTGCCCTTAAGCTCGGGTTTGCTCTCTAAAAATTCTTCCTTACTCAAATGTGTGGTAATTATATATTTCGTAGTAGATTTTTCATTGGCACAAATGTCTGTGATATAGGTTAAACCCGGATCAATAACTAGAATATAATCAGGATTCATAAATTTTTCGTGATTTAAAATACGGCTATCATCAATACGATTATAAGCTGTCATTGCTGCACCTCTTTTTGCCGAACCATAAAATGCAAAAGCTTGCACCTCTTTACCTGTCCCTGCAATCACATCTGCTAAACCTTTAGCACCTGTTACTGCACCTTGTCCTGCACGGCTATGCCACCTAATCTCAAGCATAATGCCTCCTAAAAATGAGATTTTATTGTTCTAAATTCTAAAAAAATTGGGCTTAAAAATCCTTATATTAAAAAAATAATTTACCAAAAATATTCTTTTGTGTAGAAATAACTCATATAAAATTTAAGTTCTATAAAACCTTAAATACTTCTAATAGCCTCTAAGGCATCTGCAAAAATTTGATGAGTATATTTTTGCAATAATTCTAAGGGAGCATAACCACTTAATACCCCCATAGCATTAATACCAGCATCTTGTGCTGCTATTATATCAAGAGGAGTATCTCCTACCATCGTAACTTTCTTTTTATCGTATTTTGGCATAAGCTCTAAAGCTTTTAATATTCCTTCACTATCAGGCTTTGGTTTAGCAACATCCTCCCTCCCTATAATACCTGTAAAATATTCTAAAACCCCAAAATACTCTAAAAGGATTTTTGAATATTGGGCAGTCTTTGTCGTAACCACTCCTAAATATGCAAATTCATAAGATTCTAAAATAGCCTCTTTAGCATTGTTTAAAAGATGAGTTTTAGCCTTACAAATCTTTCCATAATGCTCCTTGTAAGCTAAAATATAGGACATACTCTCTTTTTTACCAATCCCTAAAGTTTCAAAAACATTTTCCAGAGGATAACCTATTTGTGCAATAATTACTTCTTTGGCAGGTATTTCTTTCTTATGAACTTCAAAGGCTACACAAAAACTCTCATAAATAGCTTTTGTTGAATCTATTAATGTCCCATCCAAGTCAAATAAAATAATTTTGTCTTTTTGCATTTTATAGACCCCTCCTTATAAAAATTTTGTGTAAATTTACACTTTTTTACTTTAAGTTTCAAAAAGCTAATATTCCAAAGCTTGTTTATAAAATTTAGGATTAAAATGCCAAAACATTACGACAAACTTCTAAAGAAATTACAAAAACGTCCTTTAAGTCAGAATGAATTTTTATCCTTACTTTGTGAATTAGGAGGATTATTAGCCAATCCCCAAATAGAACTAGAAATCATTAAAACCTCAGGAATTCCCCTATTTTTCGCTCACGATAAAGTCTATCTAAGAACCACCCTTACTCCTTATTTGCAAGAAAGCTTTTGCATTATTGATATCGAAACCAATGGGCATAATCCTTATATCCATCAACCCATAGAAATAGGAGCCATTCGCTATCAAAATAGAGAGATTAAAGAAACATTTCACTCCTTTGTCTTTTGCCAAGATATTCCAGAAAAAATTACTGAAATTACAGGTATTACAAGCTCTATGCTCCAAGATTCCCCCAAGATTCATCAAGTCTTAGAAACTTTTAAATTATTTTTAAAGGATTCTATCTTTGTAGCCCATAATGCCGATTTTGATTTTAATTTTCTTAGCAATGCTTGCTACTACAACAATTTTGGCTATCTTTATAATCCCTGTCTTTGCACTATCAAACTTGCACAAAAAACCATCAAATCCCCAAAATATTCTCTAGGCTTCCTTAATGAATTTTTAGGAATCCATCACCACACTTTACATCGAGCTTTAGAGGATTCTAAAATTGCTTTAGAGATTTTTAAACAATGCCTTAAATACTTAGATAAAAATATCCATACAAGTTATGATTTGCTAGAATTTACAAACTCAAAAAGCATTATAAGGTAACTTAAAATGAATACTAGCCATTATCCAAAAAACTTCGAAAATATCCCAAGCCCCTGTTATGTATTAGAAGAAGAAAAATTTGAAAAAAACCTCAAACTTCTAAACTTTATCCAACAACAAAGCGGAGTTAAGATTCTTCTGGCACTTAAAGGCTATGCTCTTTGGAAAAGTTTTAAAATTGCCAAAGAATATTTAAGTGGAATTACCGCAAGTGGAATTTATGAAGCAAGACTTGGTTTTGAAACTTTTGGCAAAGAAATTACCACTTTTAGCCCAGCTTACAAACAAGATGAGATGAAAGAGCTTGTTAAAATTTCTAACCATATTATTTTTAATTCTTTTTTGCAATGGCAAACCTATAAATCCCTTATTGACAAAGAAAACCTACAAAGAATCGCCAAAGAACAACCAATGATTGAAGTAGGACTTCGGGTTAATCCACAATATAGCGAGGTAACACCTAAAATCTACAATCCTTGCATAGAAGGTTCAAGGTTAGGAATTACTCCTAAAGAATTCCAAAAAGGATTCAAAGAATATGGTCTAAAAGGCATTAGTGGCTTACATTTTCACACCCATTGTGAGCAAAATAGTGATGCACTCAAACAAACACTGCAACACTTTATCAAACATTTTGGAGACTTTATCCCTCAAATGCGATGGATTAACTTTGGTGGAGGGCATCACATTACGCGTAAAGACTACAATATAGAATTACTTCTTAAAACCTTGAAGAAATTTAAAAAAAAGTTTAAAACCCAAATTTATTTGGAGCCGGGAGAAGCCGTTGGTTGGCAAAGTGGATTCTTAATAGGGAGTGTTATAGATATTGTCCATAATGGCATTGATATAGCCATTTTAGATGTAAGTGCCACAGCTCATATGCCAGATTGCCTTGAAATGCCTTATCGTCCAATGATTCGCAACAGCTTCAAAGCCCAAACAAAAAAAGGAAAAAGCCTCAAACTAGTAGGAGAAAAACCCTATTGTTATCGTTTTGGCGGTCCAACTTGTCTTGCAGGAGATATTATTGGGGATTATAGCTTTGAGGAACCATTAAAAATAGGGGATAAAATTATTTTTGAAGATATGATGCATTATACAATTGTTAAAAACAATACTTTCAATGGCGTCCCACTACCTAGTATTGGAATCATTCATAAAAATGGAGAATTTGAACTCTTTAAATCCTTTAATTACGAGGATTATAAGTATAGAAACAGCTAAGATTTTTAAGAAAATTTCAAACATTTTTAACTATAATTCTCCATAACTATAATGTAATACAAGCTACATTCATTTAAAGAACAAGATTCTTACAAATTTACAGCCTAAAAACGATACTCTCTATGAAACTTTAGGTCTTTAAGGAAAAAAATGAAAAATTACCCTAAATTGTTATTTATTTCACTCTGTAGTTTATTCTTTCTTTCTGGTTGCTTTGAAAACAAAAAACAAGATATGCCCAAGAATATGGCTATTCCTGTTAGCACTTATAAGGTTCAAAAACAAGATATTCCCATTTCCTTTGAATACCCAACCCAACTTAAAAGCCTCCAAAGCGTTGATATTTATGCAAGAGTAGAAGGAATACTCCTAGAACAAAACTTCGCGGAAGGCTCTTTTGTTGAAAAAGGAGATAAACTTTTTAAAATCGATCCTGCAAAATATGAAGCAAAAGTTAATATTGCTAAGGCACAACTTCAATCTGCACAAGCAACTTTTAAAGAAGCTAGTAGAAATTGGGAACGTTCTAAAAAACTTTTTGAAGAAAAAGCTTTAAGCCCAAAAGAAAGAGACCAAGCTTTATCTCTTTATGAAAATGCTAGTGCAGGTGTTGCAAATGCTCAGGCTAATTTAGAGAATGCTCTCATTGACTTAGGATACACAAATGTAGTAGCAACTGCAAGTGGAAAAATTGGCATAAAAAAATATGATATTGGGGATTTAGTAGGTAGCGCAGGAGGGAACAATATCCTTGTTACCATTACACAATTAAATCCTATTCACGCAGAATTTTCAATCCCCAACAATGATTATTACTTCTTAAGGAATCTACAACAAGATAATATCATCGTGCAGTATATTCTACCTAATGGTAAAATTTATGAAAAAGAAGGTAAATTAGATTTCATTGATGGCATTATTGATGCTAACACAGCGACCATTAAAGCAAGAGCCATTGTAGAAAACACTAATAACCTCCTTATTCCGGGAGAATTTTCACGCATCCAATTAGAAGGCTTAATAGCTAAGGATTCTATTGCTATTCCACAAGTAGCCCTTATGCAAGATTCCAATGGTAGCTATGTTTATAAAGTTATTGATGGAAAGGCTGTTCCAACACCGGTAGTTTTGGGAAACGTTGTGGGAAATACCTTTTTAATCCAATCAGGTTTGCAAGAAGGTGATCTTATCATTACCAATCAACTCATTAAAATCCGACCAAACGCACCTGTAACGCCGATGAATCAATCTACCAATCAATAAGGGTTTTTATGTTTTCTAAGTTTTTTATCAATCGCCCTGTTCTTGCAATGGTAATGTCTATCGTCCTTGTTATTGCAGGTGCTTTATCAATCGTTTCTTTACCCGTAGAAGAATATCCTCAAGTTACACCTCCACAAGTAGTTATCACAGCAACTTATCCTGGAGCTAGTGCAGCCGTTATCTCCAACAATGTTGCAAGTGTATTGGAAAATAGCATTAATGGAGTAGAAGGAATGATTTATATGCAATCCTCTGCAACTTCATCAGGTTCTCTTTCTATTAATGTATTTTTCACCAATGAAACAGACCCTAATCAGGCAACCATTAATGTCAATAATAGAGTCCAAGCTGTTTTAAGCAAACTACCCCAAGAAGTTCAAAGATATGGGGTAAATGTTCAAAAACGATCTTCTACTATTTTAGCTGTTTATTCTCTCTACTCTACCCTTACAAGTCAAAATCCAACCTATCTTGCAAATTATGCGGCTATCAATATTATTGATGAATTAAAAAGGATTCCCGGAGTGGGAGATACCACACTTTTTTCGCGTCAAGAATATTCAATGAGAATTTGGCTAGATCCTGCAAAACTCAACAAATATAACCTAATCTCATCAGAAATTATCAAACTTATTCAAGAGCAAAATTCACAATTTGCAGCGGGTGCATTTGGACAAGAACCCATTAGAAAAGATTTAGACTTCACCTATACAGTTACAACCAAAGGACGTTTTTCCACACCACAAGAATTTGAAAATATTTTAATTCGCACCAATGCCGATGGTTCCTCTTTACTGCTTAAAGATATAGCAAGGATTGAATTAGGGGCGGAAGATTATAGCGTCAATGCCTTTTATAATGGCAGACCAGCTGTTGCATTTGCCACTTTCTTACAACCCGGCGCAAATGCTTTAGAGGTTGCTAGTAATGTCGAAGCAAAAATGAAAGAACTTTCTTTAAAATTTCCAGAAGGTGTAGAATACGCTATTCCTTATGATACAACAGCCTTTGTTCATATTTCGGTTAAAGAAGTGATTAAAACCTTCATCGAAGCCATTATTTTAGTCATTATTGTTATCTATTTTTTCTTACAAAACTTTCGCGCAACGATTATTCCTGTATTAGCTGTTCCAGTATCCATCATTGGAGCCTTTGCCGGAATGTATTTATTAGGGTTTTCAATCAATCTCTTAACGCTTTTTGGTCTTATCTTAGCTATTGGTATCGTAGTTGATGATGCCATTATTGTCATAGAAAATGTCGAGCGGATAATCCATCAAGAAAAGCTCTCTGTCAAAAACGCCACAATGAAAGCTATGGAAGAAATAGCAAGCCCTGTTATTGCTATTGTTTTAGTTCTATCGGCAGTTTTTATCCCAGTAGCTTTCATTGGCGGATTTTCTGGAGAGATTTATAAACAATTTGCCATTACCATTGTTATCTCTGTGATTATTTCAGGATTTGTAGCATTAACACTTACCCCAGCACTCTGTGTTTCCATTTTAAAAACTGAAGAAGTAAAGCCTTTTTACATTGTTAAACAATTTAATCGCTTTTTTGATTGGCTTACTTATAGATTCACAAGAGGTGTGGCTAATTCCATTAGAAGAGGAATCCTATACCTTATTTTATTTGCAGGATTACTAGCAATTACTTATGGATTATTTACACGCGTTCCTACCTCTTTAGTTCCTGCTGAAGATAAAGGAATTCTACTTATTTCTATGAAACTCCCTCCAGCCACAGCTCTTAGCAAAACAACGCAAATGGCTTCCTTTATAGAAAATACGGTAAGAAGCAATGAAGAAGTAGATTCTATTATGGTTTTAGCCGGATATGATATATTATCAAGTGCGGTTAGAACCTTTGGAGGTGCTGCCTTTGCTAAATTAAAAGATTGGGGTGAAAGAAAAGAAACCTCCCAAAGCTCACAAGCATTAGCAAACTCCCTAACTGGGCAACTTATGCAAAATCCAAACGCTATTATCTTTGCCCTAAATCCTCCCCCTATTATGGGTCTTAGCTTAACTGAAGGTTTTGAAATGTATATCCAAGATAGAACCGGTGGTAGCATAGATGATCTTAAAAAATATACGCAACTTGTCTTACAAAAAGCTAGTGAAAGAAAAGAGCTAACAGGACTTCGAACTACATTAAGTGCTGATGTCCCGCAATATAATGTCTCGCTTGATAGGGATAAAGCCAAATCCTTAGGTGTTGATATAACAGATGTTTTCTCAACCTTACAATCCACCTTTGGTTCTTATTATGTGAATGACTTTAACCTCTATGGAAGAACCTATAAGGTTAATATACAATCCGAAAGCCCTTTTAGAGAATCTCCTGAAAATCTACGCAATGTCTTTGTCCGATCTCAAAGTGGTGAATTAATCCCTATTAGCTCATTGGTAAGTTTTGAAAGAGTAATTGGAGCAGATATTCTCCAACGATTCAACCTTTTTCCAGCCGCACAAGTTACTGGCAATACTAATCAAGGCTATTCTTCAGGGGATGCACTAAAAGCTATCGAAGAGGTAGCCAATGAAGTTTTGCCTGATGGTTACACAATTGCTTGGTCTGGAAGCTCTTATCAAGAAAAAACGAGCAGTGGCACAGGAGCTACTGCCTTTATTTTTGGATTAATCTTTGTTTTTTTAATTTTAGCGGCTCAATATGAACGTTGGCTAATGCCATTAGCAGTTTTAACAGCTGTCCCTTTTGCGGTCTTTGGAGCCATTTTTGCAACTTGGCTTCGGGGATTAGAAAATGACATTTATTTTCAAATCGGTCTTGTAACATTAATTGCCCTCTCTGCTAAAAACGCGATATTAATCGTAGAATTTGCTATGCAAGCACGAGAAAAAGAAGGAAAAAGCATTCTTGATTCTGCCATTGAAGCAGCCAAACTTAGGTTTAGACCCATTGTAATGACTTCACTAGCCTTTACCATAGGCGTTTTACCTCTTGCTATTAGCACAGGTGCAGGAAGTGCTAGTAGGCACGCTATCGGGACAGGAGTGATTGGAGGTATGTTAGCCGCAACCTTTATTGCCACACTCTTTATCCCTCTATTTTATACCTATTTTGCAAAACTTAGTGAATTTATAGCCAACCTAAGGAATAAAAATGAATCACATAACTATTAAGATTATTTGCCTTACTCTTTTACTAGCAGGTTGCTCTCTCTCTCCAAAATATCAACAACCCATAACTAATCTTCCTCAATATCTTGGATTAGAATCCACAGAAGAAAAAATCTCCACAACCTGGTGGAAAGACTTTGGTGATTCAACCCTTGATTTGCTTATCGAAGAAGCTTTGGATAATAACTATGATCTAGCCTTAGCAATGTCAAGAGTATCACAAGCCAGAAGTAGCTGGAGCTATGCTAGGAGTGATAGATACCCTAACATAAAACTACAAGGCGAAGCGACAAGAATCAAAAAGGACCCCAGCAAAGGACAACTAGAAAACTATAATAATTTTTCCTTAAGTGGTATTGTTAGCTTTGAGCTTGATTTATGGGGGAGAGCTAGAGATGCAGATAGAAGAGCTTACGCAAATCTACTCTCGATAAAAGCCAATCAAGATACTATCAAGTTAAGTCTTATTGCCAATGTTGCAGAAAGCTATTTTGGCATTCTTACGCTTAACAACCAAATACAAATTTCACAAAACACTCTAAAAGCACGAGAAGAAAACTATCAATATCGTAAAAAAGAATTCGAAATAGGTCAAATTTCAGAAATCACTATGCAGCAAGCAAAATCAGAAGTAGCTTCAGTAAAAGCTCAACTGCAAAGTTTATTAAAGGAACAAAATGCTGCACAAACAGCACTATTAATCCTACTAGGAAGAGATCCAGAAGGTATCTTTAATGTGGATATTCCAACACAACCACAAGAATTACCTGATGCCCCTGTTATACCTGTTGGATTACCCTCCTCTATCTTAGAACAACGTCCAGATATTGAAGCAGCAACACAAAATTTAAAGGCAGCTAACTTTGCTGTTGGTGTTGCAAGAAGTGCTTATTTTCCTACCATTTCTTTAACAGGCTTGGCTGGATATGTTAGCCCTGAATTAAGTAACTTAACACAAAACTCCTCTTCAACTTGGAATTATGGAGGTAATTTTATAAGCAATCTCTTAGATTTAGGCAGGACAAATGCCAATATCAATCTCACAAAAGCACAATATCAAGAAATGCTTTTAGTTTATGGGCAAACTATTAATAAAGCATTTGGAGAAGTTAGAGATTCTATCTTTAATTATTCTATTAGCAATGAACGCATTCAAAGCTTTAATGAGCAAGTAGAAGCTTTGAAGAGAACTTTAGTTTTAGCCCAACTTCGCTATGAAGAAGGCTACACTAACTACCTAGAAGTCCTCACAACACAAAGCAGTCTATTTGCAGCAGAGCTTAATCAACAAAGTGCAAAGTTAGAAAACCTAAGTGCAGCTATCAATCTTTATAAAGCCTTAGGTGGTGGGTGGAGTAAAGAATATGAAGCTAATAACAGCGATAAGCAACTTCACCTTGAATAGTTTTATTTTGCAATTTTGCTGTAGGAGCAACTATACTCTCTAAACTTTCATTAGCAAGAAGTGGAGCTACGAAATCCTCTGCTTTTGCTAATGTAATTTTTTTAATTTCACATCTTTTTCGCAGAGTTTTGGCGTATTTTTTAGCAACATCTTGAGCCTTTTGAAGCAATGCAACATTAAGATCCTCATCAAGCTCTCTATTTTTATTTTGATCAATACCCTTGTGAATACTTGGTAGAGTAAAAACTAGATAAGGATTCTTGTCTATTTGGTTTTGAATAAAATTTAAATGTGCATTAAAAGCCTCTAAAGAATCTTGATTAAACTCACAAATGATGTTCCAATGAGACTGATAACCCATTTGCTCTTTACTACCATTTTCATAAGTATAATAAGGGGCAATTTCAAATCCACCACCATTACAAATCCCAGACTTTTGAATCTCCTGATTCAAGAGATTAAAAGTCTGGATGATTTGATTCCTTTGTGCCATAGAGAGATTCTTTTCATTTCTGAGTTTTTCACTCTCATTAATTTGTGGATTAGCGACGAATAGAGTAGATTCTATCTTTGCAGTTACTGAGATATTTTGATGTATAAGTATTTCAGAACCCACAAGGACTTTCATACAAGCCAAAAAAACAAAAATCTTTTTAGAAATTATTTTGCTAAAGCCCATTTTAAAGAGCTTTTTTTGCGCTCTCAACAATCTTTGCAAAGTTATGTGGTTCATTCATTGCAATATCTGCCAACACTTTTCTATCTAATGCAATACCAGCCTTTTTCAAGCCAAACATAAAACGCGAATAACTAATAGCATTCATTCTACAACCCGCATTAATTCTTACAATCCAAAGTTTTCTAAAATCTCTTTTTTTCTGCTTTCTATCACGAAAAGCATAACATAAACTTCTCTCAAGCTGCTCTTTTGCTTTCCTAAAATGTTTATGCCTTGCACTATAAAAACCTCGTGCTAATTTTAAAATTTTCTTATGACGTCTTCTTCTTACTACGCCTGTTTTTACTCTTGCCATTTTAATTCCTTTACCATTTATGGTGTGGTATCTCTACCAAACTTACCCTATTAAAGGGGAATAATATTACTAAAACTTATGCTATACAAAGCATCTTTTTAACCGATTCAAGATTTGTATCATGAACATATTTAGGTGCATTAAGATTTGCAATTTTTCTTGGACGCTTTTTTGTCAAAATATGACTTTTAAACGCCGAACCACGTTTAATACGATTCTTTTTTAATTTAAATCTCTTGGCTGCACCGCGATTTGTTTTCATTTTTGGCATTTTCACTCCTTTCATAAGATAAATTACTTTTTAGGTGTTACTAACATATTGACATAACGACCTTCTACTTTAAAATCCTTATCGACATTAGCAATATCCTCAAGCATTGAAGCAACCTTATTTAAAACCTCAAAACCAACTTGAGGCTCACTAACTTCCCTTCCGCGCAAAAATACTCGAAAACGTACATGCTTATTCTCATTTAAAAATTCTTTTGCGTGTTTGACTTTATAGTTAATATCATTAGAAGCAATTTTTACAGAAAGTTTAATCTCTTTAATTTCTATTTGTTTTTGCTTCTTTTTTGCTTCTTTTTGCTTCTTTTCTTGTTGATAACGAAATTTACCATAATCCATTATCTTGCAAACAGGAGGTTTAGCATCAGGGGCGATTAATACTAAATCCAAACCCTTACTCTCTGCAATATCTAAAGCTTCTTTAGGGCTAATAACACCATATTGCCCACCATCATCACCTATACACCTAACCTCTGGAAAGTTAATATCCTCATTAAGGACTACATTATCATTTTTACTCAAAAACTAACCTCACGCATTTTCTCCTTCATAGTTTGGATAAAGTTATCATATTCCCAAATAGATTGTTGTTTATCTCTTCTATCTCTTAAAGATATTTTTCTTTCTTGAAGTTCTTTTTCTCCCAATACAACAATCATTGGAACTCTTTGTTTTTCCGCATTCCTAATGCGTTTATTAAGTGTTTCATTCCTTTCATCAATTTCTGCATAAATACCATTTCTCAATAAATCATTACGCAATTCTTTGGCATAAATACTACAAGTATTATTAATAGGAATCACAATAATTTGTGTGGGTGCGATAAAAAATGGAAATTCTCCACCAAAATGCTCTGTTAAGATAGCAATAAAACGTTCAAAACTTCCTAAAATAGCACGATGTATCATAACGGGTTGCTGTGGAATATTATCTTCACTTATATATTCTAGCTGGAATCTCTCTGGAAGATTCATATCAATTTGTATAGTCCCACATTGCCATTTTCTACCGATAGCATCAGTAATTTTAATATCAATTTTTGGACCATAAAATGCTCCACCACCCTCATCAATTGCGTAATTAATCCCACATTCATTAAGAGCATACTTCAAAGCCTGTGTTGCTTCCTCCCAAATTTTATCATCGCCAATAGATTTTTCTGGACGCGTAGAAATCTCCATTTCATAGCTAAAACCAAAAGCATTTAATATTTTCTTTGTAAAATCAATAATATTTTGCACCTCTTCTGCAATTTGGTTAGGACGACAAAAAATATGAGCATCATCTTGCGTAAATTCTCTCACCCTTAAAAGCCCGTGTAAAACTCCACTTTTTTCGTGGCGATGCACGATACCATATTCATAAAACCTTAAAGGTAAATCCCGATAACTACGCAAAGCACTTTGATAAACTTTAATATGTCCAATACAATTCATAGGCTTAATACCATATTCCACTCCATCAATAGTAGTAAAATACATATTCTCACCATAATTTGCATAATGACCACTAAGTTTCCATACCGCACTTTTTAGAATCTCTGGTCCCCTTACAGGCTCATATCCTCGCTCAATCAATGCTTGCGTTAAAAGGTTTTCGATGTTTCTTCTAAGTCTAGCACCTTTTGGTAGCCATATAGGCAATCCTGCGCCTATATCTTCATCAAAGCTAAAAAGCTCCATTTCCATTCCCACTTTTCTATGGTCGCGTTTTTTAGCCTCTTCAAGCTGCCTTAAATATTGATTGAGACTCTCTTTATCCGCAAAAGCAATACCATAAATTCTTGTTAGCATCTCTGCTTGTTCATCTCCACCAAGATAAGCCCCGGCAATTTTGGTAAGCTTAAAGGCAGTAAGCAATTTCAAAGCAGGTAAATGAGGACCACGGCATAAATCCTCAAACTCTCCTTGTGAGTAAATGCTTAAACGCCCATCCCCTAATGGAATATTCTTAATAACAGCTTGCTTTAAATCATCGCCTTTAAATTTCTCCATAGCCTTTTCTCTTGGCAAATAATACTTAATGATTTCCTCGCCCTTCTTTGCAATTTCTTTCATCTTAGATTCAATTTGTATTAAATCTTCTTCACTAATCTTTTGATTGACTCTAAAATCATAATAAAACCCTTCATCTACAACAGGTCCTACAAAAAATTGCGCTTCTGGATATAATGCTTTAATAGCTTCAGCCATTAAGTGCGCACAAGTATGTCGCATAATAAATAAAGAATCTTTAGAATTATCAAAATATATAAACTGACCCTCTAAGCCTAGTTCTTTAGCACTTTGAGTATCATAGATTTGATTATCTACCCTAATTCCAATTACTTCAGACATTAACAATCGCCTTAAACTTCAAAAATATTGGTTGCATTATAGCATAATTTTAATCTTTTTTAAAAATCAAGCTCGTGGGTTAAATTTTTAAATTTAATATCTTCTAATTGCTTCTTAATATGCTTATTTTCTTCATTTAAAGAGTCTAATTGTGCTTGAAGTTGAATAATATTACGGCTAGTAAAATAAATATTATTGCGAATATAAATCTTTGGCACAAATAAAACAAAAACAAAAAACATCAATAAAAAAACAAATCCAACCATTTTAAAAGGAATTTCACCCTCTAAATCCCCTACTACCTCTTCTAAGATTTCCTCCTTTTCTTCTACCCTTAATAAAATATTTTCGCTCTGTTTTTGCAAATACGAAGTATCAATTAAAGCATCTAAAGCATCATCGGGATTTTCTTGTTTATCTTTGGTGTTATCAGAATCATTCTCACACTGCTCTAAAAACTCTAAATTTTCACTAGAGATTTGTGTCTCTTTTTTAAAAATCTTTTGAAAAAAACTTGTTTTTTTTATTTTATCTTTCTCTTCAAGACGCAAATCTTCATAAGTTTCCACTCTTTTCCTTCAATTACCAAACTCAAATACTCTTAATTTAGCACTTCGAGAACGTGGATTATTTTTTATCTCTTCTTTTGTTGCACTTAAAGGCTTTTTATAGAGATTTTTACCCTTTTTATAATTATTTCCACATACACACTTCATTACCTCTTTAGGGCATATACAACTCCTCTCCCAACCCTTAAAAGCAGTTTTTACAATCCTATCTTCTAAAGAATGAAAAGAGATAATCCCTACTCTAGCACCTTTTTGGAAGCTTTTTTCTTGTAAAAATTTAAGCATTCTCTCTAGTTCTCCTAATTCATCATTAACTTCAATCCTTAAAGCTTGAAAAGCAAGAGTTGCCGGATGTATTTTGGTATTTTTAAAATGCTTTGCAATTAATCCACTTAAAGCACTTGCACAAACAATCTTTTCTTGCTTTCTAAAATCTACAATTAAATGTGCTAACTTCTTCCACTCCCTAATCTCTCCAAAATCTCTAAAAATTCTTTCTAACTGCGGTAACGAGTAGGTATTAACAATCTCTTTAGCACTTAGAGTATGATGAGGATTCATACGCATATCCAATAAATGAGAATCAAAGCAAAACCCCCTTTGCTTATCATCAAATTGCACAGAAGAAACGCCAATATCTGCTAAAATGCCTACAATATCATCCCTCCAAATATTTGGCAAAACCTCACTAAATCTCCCAAGCTTAACTTCAAACCTATCTTTAAAATCCTTTAGGTGATTAAAAGTGTAAGCAATTGCCCCCTCATCTTGATCAATACCAATAATTCTTAGTTTAGGATATTTCTCTAAAAGTGCTTTACTATGCCCTCCATATCCCACAGTGCAATCAATAAGAATACCTCCATTTTCAACCACCAAAGGAACAGAAAAAGATTGCAAAACTTCTTGTAACAAAACAGGATTATGCGGGATACTCATTCTTTATCTCTTAGTATCTTTGTGCCTAATTTACTAAATTTTTCTTCTAATTTCTCATAACCTCTGTCTAAATGGTAGATTCTATGAATATTTGTCTTTCCTTTAGCTACCAATGCGGCTAAAACCAAAGCACTAGAAGCGCGTAAATCTGTTGCCATCACATCCGCCCCAAATAGCTCATAACCCCCATTAATTGTAGCCATATTCCCGTGTAAAGAAATATTTGCCCCCATTCTTTGTAATTCACTAACATGCATAAAGCGATTTTCAAACAATCTCTCTTGAATAATACTAGCTCCCTCACATTGAGTTGCTAATGCCATAAATTGCGCTTGCATATCAGTAGGAAACCCGGGGTATTCAGCAGTAGAGACTTCAAAAGGTTGAAATTTATTCGTCGGATAAATCGTAATAGAATCTTGATTAAAGGTAAGCTTAAAACCTATCTCTTGAAGTTTTGAAATAATAGCTCCCAAATGTGAGGGATTAACTTGATGCAAAGTAATTTGAGAGTTTGTAATAGCACCCGCACATAAATAAGTCCCCGCTTCAATCCTATCAGGAATAACGCAAATATTTTTAGGCAATTCTAAAGCCTCTCCTCCACTTCCATAAATCTCTACCTCATCACCACCAATACCTTTAATATCTATTCCACTCGCTTTTAAAACCTCGCAAAGCTGAATCACTTCTGGCTCTTTTGCAAGATTAATAATTTTGGTTTTTCCTTTAGCCATAGCTGCTGCCATTAAGATATTTTCGCTACCCGTAACCGTGATTTTATCAAAATTAATCACCGCTCCTTTCAATCCCTCTTTTGCTTCTGCAACAATATATCCCCCTTCAATATGTATCTTAGCACCCATTTTTTCTAATGCCTTAATATGTAAATCTACCGGTCTAGCACCAATAGCGCAACCACCCGGCAAACTCACCTCACAATACCTAAATCTTCCCAAAAGTGGTCCAAGCACCAAAATAGAAGCACGCATTTTGCGCACAATATCATAAGTAGCTTTGGTATTGTGAATCTTTGGAATTCTTAGTGCTGTTGTATGAGTATCTAAAAATTCAACTTCACACCCAAGCATTTCTAAAAGTGAAAAAAAAGTTTTTATATCTACAACATTAGGCAAATTTTCTAAAATCACGCGTTCTTTGCTTAACAAGCTTAATGCAATAAGTGGCAAAGCAGAATTTTTCGCACCTGAAATGCTAATAGAACCTTGCAATCTCTTGCCACCTTCAACACATAAAAAGTCCATATCCTTACCCTACTTTTTCTTTTTTTCACTCTCTCTAGTTTTGAGTGCTGAACCAATTGTTGTTTCGATTTCTTTCTTAAAATTTGGATTGCTTTTTACCAATTCTTCCCTATGACGCACTACATTATCAATATCCACAGAACTACAAAGTGCAAATGCAGAAATAAAATCCATTCTGCCTTGGTATTCTTTACTCTCTTTTGAGATATCACCAAAAGGGATAAAATAACGCGTAAAAGCATCTAAAATCTCTTGAGTAACTTCTGCTGTTGGCGCACCTTTTAATACAGAAATCAAATAATCAATATTTTTAAATTTCGCTTCTCTATTCTTTTGATTCTCTAATGAATCTCTTATTTTTTCATAAACAACAAAAGCAACACAAAGAATTATAAAAGGAAATAAAGCAACCAATAAAAGACACCAAATAAAAATGTAGAAATCCAGACTATACACTAGTTTCCTTGAAACTTTTGATAAAAAACATTTGTTGCTCTAACAAAGCCATCTATACTCCCACAATCATAACGTTTTCCTTTAAACTTATAGGCTAACACCATACCTTTCTTGCATTGTTCCAAAAGTGCATCGGTAATTTGAATCTCTCCATTTTTGCCCGGTTTTGTCTCTCTTAAAATATCAAAAATATCAGGCGTTAAAATATACCTTCCAATAATAGCTAAATTACTAGGGGCTTCCTCTTTAGAAGGTTTTTCTATCATATTATCCACCATAAAGACATCATCCCCCACTTCTCTACCATCAATAACACCATACTTACTAATTTCTTCTAAAGCAACTTCTTCTACGGCAACAATTGAACAGCGATATTTCTCATAAATTCTACACATTTGCAAAAGCACTCCATAGTCTTGACCATTATCACATAAATCATCGCTCAAAATAACAGCAAAAGATTCATTACCGACGAGATTTTCTGCTGTTAAAATAGCATCTCCTAAACCTTTCATCTCCATTTGTCGCGTATAGGCAAAAGTGCATTTCTCCAGAAGCATTCGTATTTCTTTAAGATAATTCTCCTTGCTTGTCCCTTTAATTTGATGTTCTAATTCATAACTAATATCAAAATGATCCTCTAAAGCTCTTTTGCCCCTCCCTGTAACAATCACCATATTTACAATACCCGCTTCAATAGCCTCTTCTACACCATATTGTATAAGGGGTTTATTAAGTATTGGCAACATCTCTTTGGGAATTGCCTTAGTGGCGGGTAAAAAACGTGTGCCATAACCAGCAGCTGGAAACAAACATTTTTTAATCATTCTCGCTCCTTCATAAAGATTCTATTAAACCGCTTTGATAAAGTTTAAAAAATTGTTTAGCAATTCTTGGGCTTTTAGACCCTTTTTGGATAGCATAATTTATGGCTTTTTGTTGAATATGTTGAAATTCATTATAAATATTAGCCTTTTTAAAATATTGCGCTAAAACTTCCAAATATTCTTTATGCCCATAACTATAAAAACCTATGCACAATGGGAATCTATCACTAAGGGCTATCTTATCATCATCCCCTTCAAAGCCAAAAATTTCATTCTCATCGTGGAATTGTTGCAGTAAATGCCGTCTATTAGAGGTAGCATAAATTAAAATGTTTTTAGGGAATGCTTCAATACTACCTTCTAAAAATGTTTTTAAAGCCTTATATTCTTTCTCATCTCTATCAAAGCTCAAATCATCACAAAAAATAATAAACTTATAAGGTTTATTCCTCAAATAATCAAAAATCTCAGGAATCATTTCTAAATCTTGTTTTAAAATCTGTAAAACCCTTAAGCCCTCCTTTGCATATTTACCCAAAAGGGCTTTAATCAGTGAAGATTTCCCACAACCTCTGGCTCCCCACAAAAGAACATTCACAGATTCTCTATTATCAAGAAAAGATTGAGTATTTTGGCATAACAATGCAATCTCCCGATCTAAACCCACAAATTCTTCAAAAGCAACAAAGTCTATCTCTTGGATGCAATGCAAATAGCCACCACTGCGATAAATACTCGCCAAATATTTATCAAACTCCCAATTTAATTCCATATTAGTTACTTTTTTTAATTCTACTTATTAGTCTTTCTTTTTCTTTAGAATATTCAAAAATAATCTCCCCTCCTTTATTCAAATCACCAAACAACATCAAATCACTTAAAATATTTTTAATCTCTTTTTGCACAACTAAACTTAGAGGTCTAGCACCCAATTCTTCATTAAAACCTTTTTGGGCTAGATATTCTTTAGCACTTTTTTGTAAAACAACTTTAACATTTTTCTCTATAATTTGAAGATTCAAATCGGAAATATTTTTATCCACAATCTTCAAAATTTCTTTTTGGCTAAGGGGATTAAAGGCAATAATCGCATCAAGTCTATTGCGAAATTCTGGGGAAAAACTCTCTTTAATAGCGCGATTAAACTTCATTGTAGAATCTTGAGTAAATCCCAAAATAGGAGATTCTTTAGAGCCAACATTAGAAGTCATAATCAAAATAACAGACGAAAAATCACTGCTTATACCATCATTATCTGTTAATTTAGCATAATCCATCACTTGTAAAAAAATATTCAAAACATCAGGATGCGCCTTTTCTATCTCATCTAGCAACAAAAGAGTATGAGGATTTTTTTTAATCATCTCTGTTAAAATCCCCCCTCTTTCATACCCAACATATCCTGCTGGAGCTCCTATTAATTGAGAAGTTGAATGCTTCTCCATATATTCACTCATATCAAGCCGTTCAAAGTTTATCCCTAAAGCCTTTGCTAACTCCTTGGCAAGTTCAGTTTTACCAACTCCACTTGGACCACTAAAAAGAAAAGAACCAATAGGCTTATTAGGAGGATTTAATCCTGCCTTATTGCGTTTTAACGCCGTTACAATCTCTTCAATAGCTAAATCTTGCCCATAGATTCTAGCCTTTAGGTGTTTATCTAAATGCTTTAATAATCCCTTGTCATTTTTTGTAGCTTCAATTTCAGGAATTTTTGCCATTTTTGCAACCATTTGTTTGATAGAATCCAAACTCACCCTACCATTCTTACCTTGCAATTTATAACTAGCCCCCACTTCATCGATAATATCAATAGCCTTATCAGGCAAAAATCTATCGTGCAAATACCTTATAGAGAGTTCAGTAGCAAGCTTTAAGGCTTCTTTAGTATAAACAACATTATGAAATGCCTCATAATACTTCTTCACACCCTCTAAAATCAAAATCGTTTCTTCTTCTGTGGGTTCATCAACATCAATCTTAGCAAAACGACGAGATAATGCTTTATCTCTATCTAAAAAATTACGATATTCAGCATAAGTACTAGCACCAATACACCTTAATTTACCACTCCCAAGCATCGGCTTTAATAAATTACTTGCGTCCATACTTCCATTGTTTGTAGAACCTGCTCCAACAAGCATATGAATTTCATCAATAAATAAAATAACATTGCCCCTTGCTAAAACTTCATCACTTAGAGCTTTAATGCGTTTTTCAAAATCCCCTCTGTATTTTGTTCCTGCTACTAATGCACCAATATTTAATGAAAAAAGCTCCACACCAAATAAAGGATTATCTTTTTGGTTTAATTGGATAGCTAATCCCTCCACTACTGCGGTTTTACCAACTCCTGGTTCACCAACTAATAAAGGATTATTTTTCTTTTTGCGCAATAAAACCTCAAAAGTGCGCTTAATTTCTTTATCTCTCCCAATTATTGGATCTATTTTCCCATCTTTGGCTTCTTGAGTGAGATTAATGCAATATTTTTCTAAAAGATTCCCCTCTTGTGGTAAATCCCTTTTATCTTGAGCAAACAAACCTTGATGTTCTGTAATATACTCTAAGATATTTAAACGCGAAATACCTTGATTATGTAATACCTTAGAACAAAAAGCTTTATCCTCTTCTAAGATGGCTGCTAATAAATCTCCCACTTGCGCTTCTTTCCTTTGTGAACCCCTTACATGATTAATCATAATCTCTATAACACGAGTAACTGCTAAAGTTTCTATGGGCATCTCGCCACGATTCTGGTGTTTTTGGAGATGATTTAACAAATAAGCTTCAATTTGTTCCCTAATTGTTTCCACATTTCCTCCACACTCTTGCAATGTTTTAACAATCTTTGGATTACTCAAGAGGGCGTGGAATAGATGTTCTAAAGTTAAATATTCGTGTCCTAAATCTTTAGCATTATTTTGCGCACTTTTTAAAATAAAATTCAATTCTCTACTAATTTCTATCATTGCTCTACTCTAAATCTTTTCTAAAATTGCTCGTAAAGGAAATTCACTTTCTTTAGCTTTTTTTCTAACTTGCATAACTTTTGTTTCAGCAATATCATAAGGATAAACACCACAAACACCTTTACCATTATGATGAATTTGTAGCATTAAATTTAAGGATTCTTCCAAATTTTTATGAAAAATTACCTGCAATACCTCCATTACAAACTCTTGTGTCGTATAATCATCATTTAGTAAAATCACTTTATAACGTGTAGGTTCTTGAATCTTCTCTAATACTTCCGTATTATTTTCAAGCTGTGTTTGCTGCTTTGGCAATATTTTTCCTTTCAATTTCAATCTCAAAGTAGAAATTATAACATTTTTATAAGCCTCTATTTTAAGAGTTAATCTTTTACTAATGCACTAATAGCTTTGAAGTTTTCCTCTTTACAATGCAACATAGAAGAAAAGAATAAAGTTTCACTACTTATAATCCTAACCCCTGCATTTCTTAATTCTTGTATAGCCAAGTGATGATGCGATAAATCTCGCGAACTACAAGAATCTTCTACGACATAAGTTTCAAAACCTCTTTGTTTGGCATCAATAGCACTCTCACGCACACACACATGGCTTTCAATCCCAAAAATTACTAAAGCTTGTATTTTTGATTCTTGTAAGCAATGGCAAAATCTTTTTTCTCCAAAAGCACTAAAAGAAAGCTTTTCCAAAGGCTCTATACTAGATTGCACAACACTTTTACCCAAGCCTTTTGGGTATTGCTCTAAAACAAAAGTTTTAAATCCTAGAATCTCTGAGGCTTTTAGAAGTCTATTTGCGTTTTTTAGCAACCTCTCTTGCTCTTGCATAACCCTAAAAAGCCTTTCTTGAATATCAACACAAACAAAAGCTGTTTTTTCTCTCTTTAAGGAAGGTTCTGTTTTTAAATCATAACTAACTTGCATCCGTATCTCCTTTTAATATTACGATGATAAAGCGAATCGGCTTATAATGCCTTTAAATATAATTAATACTCAATGCCAGATTTTTTTAAAGCTTCGCGAATGCTACGCATTTGGATATTTTTATCAAAACACCATTTAGGGGCTAACAATGTATCATTCCTTACACCAGCACTTACTCTATGAATCACCGTATTTTGAGAGATTATTCTTAAAGATTCCACAATAATATCAATATATTCCCTAAGTGTAATAGGTTGATATTCTCCTTTATGATACATTTGCGCTAAGGCTGTTTTTTCAATCACATAAAGAGGATGAACTTTTATGCCATCACTCCCCCACTCTAACACGGTCTTTAGACTATGCAACATCATTTCCTTAGTTTCTTTAGGCAAACCATAGATAATATGGGAACAAACCTTTAAACCTCTCTTTTTTGTTTCATTAATCCAGTATTCCATTCCCTCTGTGCTATGTCCTCGATTAATAAAGGCTAATGTCTCATCATAAACAGATTGTATCCCATATTCTACCCAAATCTCCTGCCCTTTTGTTTTTTGCAAAGTAGCTAAAAAATCTAAAAGCTCTAAATTCACACTATCGGTTCTAGTTCCAATAGACATTCCTACAACATTTGGGAGCTGAAGAGCTTGTGTGTAGAGTTTTTGTAACGTAGAAAAAGGGGCATAAGTGTTGGTAAAAGATTGAAAATATATCATATAACGTTCGATACCAAATTTATTTTTATGAAAATCACTTTGCCATTTATATTGATTATGAAGTTGCTGAAGTTGCGTTTGCAATAAAGGATTTTCTTGCATATTAGGATTCATTTTTAAAGCTACTTTTGGTTCATATTCTAATGTAGGAGAAAAACTCTCATTTTTACAAAAAATACATCCACCCCTTGCAACAGTCCCATCAATATTAGGACAAGTAAATCCCGCAAGTGCTATAGGTATCTTCCTCACCTTTTGCCCAAAGCGACGTTTGCAGTAACGTCCAAAAGTTAGCATTTGTTTCATACCATACCTTTATAAGATATATTTACCATCAAAACAAGCTTGACAGAATTTATAATCTTTTAAGCCAACACTACGTTGTAATCCCTCCAATGAAAGAAAGGATAAGGAATCCGCACCGATAAATTTACACACTTCTTCATTGCTCATTTTTGCGCTAATAAGCTCCGAAACATTTGGGGTATCAACACCATAATAACAGGGAGAAATTGTGGGTGGAGAAGAAATTTTCATATGCACTTCCTTTGCCCCACAATCCCTTAAAATTTTCACAATCTGCTTACTTGTCGTCCCTCTAACTATAGAGTCATCAATAACTATAATGCGTTTATTTTCAATAAGTTCTTTAATCGGATTTAATTTTAATTTAACCTTTAACTCTCTAATCTGTTGTGTGGGTTCAATAAAGGTCCTCCCAATATAGTGATTCCTAATAATCCCTAATTCAAAAGGGATACCACTTTTTTGAGAATACCCAATAGCAGCAGCCACTCCACTATCTGGTACAGGAATTACCAAATCCGCTTCGATAGGATTTTCACAGGCTAATTCTTCACCCATAGCCTTCCTGATGTTATAAACCACATTCCCATAAATATGGCTATCTGGTCTTGCAAAATAAACATATTCAAACACACAAGGATAAGGATTAGGAGGGAGAATATTATGACTTTGCACTCCCTCTTCTGAAAAGACTAGCATCTCACCTGGTTCAACATCACGCAAATATTTAGCACCCACTAAATCAAAGGCACAAGTTTCACTAGCTACAATATAACCTTTACTGCCATCTGGATTCTTAATCTCCCCAAAACTTAAAGGACGAAATCCATTACAATCTCGTATAACAAACATCTTTTTACGACTAAGTATAATAAAACAAAAAGCACCCTTAAGACGCAAAATTGCTTCTTTAATCCTATCTACAAGATTTTCTTGCTTGGCTCTTGCTATTAAATGGATAAGATTTTCGGTATCCATATGACTCTGAAAAATTGCGCCATCCCTGATAAGCTCTTCTTTAATCTCTTTAGCATTGGTTAAATTTCCATTATGCACAATAGCTATTTGCCCTAAATCATAACGAGCAAATATAGGTTGCGCATCTGCCATAGAATCCTCACCAGCAGTAGAGTAACGATTATGCCCTATGGCACTAAATCCTTTGAGTTTATTTAAAGATTCATTGTCAAAAACCTCTGTTACTAATCCCTGCTTTTTGATAGTAACAATTTTTTCTCCATTGGAAGAGGAAATGCCTGTCGCTTCCTGTCCGCGATGTTGCATAGCAAAAAGTGAATAATATGTCATACTAGCAGCATTTGCTACATTATAAACACCCACTACTGCGCATTCTTCTTTCCAATCTTTATTTTCCACTAGAAACCTCAAAAGTTCAAAAAATCTTCAATGCTATAAAATCCACTTGGTTGATTTTTTAGCCAAAGTGCTGCTTTAATCGAACCTTTTGCAAAAGTTAATCTCGAAGTTGCGGTATGTATTAACTCTAAATATTCTCCATCGCCATAAAAACCAACATTATGCTTCCCTACAACATCGCCTCCACGAAGAGACATAACGCCAATTTCTTTTTGAGTTCTCTCCCCAATATTCCCATTTCTTCCACTTATTCTAACCTCATCAAGCTCTAAGCCTCTAGCTACCGCACAAGTTTTAGCAAGACTTAGAGCAGTCCCGCTTGGTGAATCCTTTTTATGCCTATGGTGCGTCTCTACAATTTCAATATCAAAATCTTTTAAAGCATTTGCCACCATTGCAATAGCGCGATTTAAAACCGCTATCCCTAAAGACATATTACTAGCATAAAAAATTGGCATTTTTTTAGAAGCTTCTTTGATAAGATTCTCATGGTGAAATTCTAAACCTGTCGTTCCAATTACAATAGGTTTTGGATATAACAAAGCCGCCTCCAAAAGCTGCTTTGTTCCTTGTGGGGTAGTAAAATCAATAATAACCTCACAACTCTCCAAAAAAACCTTTAAATCACTAGTAATGAGAACTCCGGGGCTAATAGAAAAGTCTAACTCTTTACGAGCATAAACACTCTCTAGCTTAATATCAGAGGATTCTTGAGCAATATCAACGATTAATTTCCCAACACGACCACTTGCACCAAAAACTCCAATACCCAACATATACTTTCCCTATTTGTGATGTTCAATAAACTCTATAGCCCCCAAAGCCGCTATCGCACCATCTGAAGCTGCACAAACTACCTGCTTAGGAGCATCTTTCCTTAAATCACCGGCTACAAACAATCCGGGAATATTCGTTTCCATTTTTAAATTAACAACTGCTTGTCCATATTCATTCATTGCACAAAGTGATGTTCCATCTTCTTGCATTAACACTGCATTATTAACATTATACCCAATGAGCATAAAAATACCGGCGATATTAATCTCTTTTGTTGCATTATTTTCTAAATTTTTTAGTTTTAATCCTGTAACACCTGCATTATCTCCACAAATCTCTTCAATGCCATAGGGAGTTAAAAATTCGATATTAGATTCATTCTTAGCCCTTTGCACGGTTATAGGAGCTGCCCTAAATTCGTTTCTTCTGTGAATAAGCGTTACCTTAGAGCAGATTTTTGCTAGATAGATAGATTCCTCAATAGCAGTATCTCCACCGCCTAAAACAGCAACTTCTTTATTTTTATAAAAAAAGCCATCACAAGTCGCACAAGAACTAACACCTTTACCCCAATAAGTATCTTCACCTTTTACATTAGAGCGTTTAGGGCTACCTCCTGTGGCTACAATAACAGACTTGGCTTCTACTTCCTTACCATCACTTAAAACTACGACAAAAAAATCTGATTTCTTTTTTACGCGCACAACCTCTGCCATCTCGTGCTTCAAACCAAATCTAAAGCATTGCTCCTGCCAAGGTGCCATAAAGTCAAAACCACTTTTCACTTCAGCTACCCCGGGATAATTCTCCAATTCACTACTTGAAGTAATTTGCCCACCGGGCATTCCTTTTTCAAACATTACAACATCTTTCAACCCGCCTCTTGTTGCATACAATCCAGCACTAAGTCCTGCAGGTCCTCCACCAATAATAGCTACCTCTAACATAAATTTCTCCTTATATAGATTTAAAATTCAATAATTTATAAATACCATTATTTTTAACTCTTTCATATAACATTAAATTCTCTTGATTTTGTTTAATTAAAAAACATTGCGGAAATGTCCTAATATCAAACTCGTGAATAAGCTTTAACATAAGCCCACTAGAAACTTTTAAATCAATAATTTCCTTAAAATCATTTTGTCCTAATTGATACATGTCTAAAGCTAAAATACTTTCATTTTGTTCTATTTTTCCTTCCAAAAACTCTTTCCATTTAGGCATATAAGAACTATAAAAACATAATTGATATTTTTCACTCATAGGCTCAAATAAACTAATTTCTCCATTCTTTTCTTGATAAAAAGAATCTTGATTAAAATATATTTTCGAAATAGAATTGAAAGAATACTGATAATATAAAAATGTACCTACTGCAAAAACGATAATAAATGCAATAGGAAAACCAGGGCAACATTTTTTCACTTTTGCCCTTTTATATATTCATAGCTCAACTTAAATCAAGCTATCAAGCTTATTTTTAAATTCTTGTTCAGTTGAAGCACCAATAATCTCATCTACCTTTTGACCATCTTTATAAAAATAAATCGTTGGGATAGAACGGATTCCAAACTTTCCTGCTAATTCTTGTTGCTCATCTGTATTAACCTTACAAATTTTTGCTTTTCCCTCATAGGCTTCTGCAAGTTTATCAATAATAGGGGCAATCATCCTGCAAGGTCCGCACCAAGGCGCCCAAAAGTCTATAAATACGACACCATCTTTAACAACTTCATCAAAATTTTCTTCTGTTAGTTCAATATAACCAGCCATTTAATTTTTCTCCTTAAATAATAATTTTTATCAAGTGGTATTTTACAACAAATAACTTAAAAATACAAAAAATCTACCCCTTCAAATCAATCTTTAGGGCAAATATTTTTTTCAATTTCTTCTAAAGGCATTTGTAGATTTTTACAAATACCATCTAAGACTCCATTAACAAACTTTGTAGAATTATCATTGCAAAAATTTTTGGCAATCTCTAAGGCTTCATTAATCACAATTGCCTTATCAGTTAATGTATAAACAATCTCATAAACACCAAGTCTCAAGATTGCTTTTTCCATCTCTCCAACGCGTGAAAAATCCCATTCTTTTAACTGATGTGTAATACGCAAATCAATCTCTCTTAAATACTTAATAGCCCCAAAAAAAAGATTCATTGCAAATTGCTTTTGGGTATTTTTTATCTTTTGTTCTTGCAAAACTTCTTCTATAAAGTCTTCAATCTTATCATTCCCACTACCATAAGCATAAAGTAATTGAATGACAACTCCACGCGCTTGACTTCGTGTAGCCATTTAAGCTCCAATCTTCCGATATAAGTTAATGAGTTCAATCAAGCCACTCATAGATTCAAATCCCTTATTGCCAGATTTTGTCCCAGCTCTCTCAATGGCTTGCTCAATAGAATCAGTTGTCAAAACGCCAAAAGTAACGGCAGCACCATAGCGAATAGTAACATTGGCAATACCTTTGGTAGATTCAGCACTCACATAATCAAAATGTGGGGTTGAGCCACGAATAATAGCACCCAAACAACAAACACCATCATAATTCCCCTGCGCCAATATCTTCTCTAACGCGAAAGGAATCTCAAAAGCACCCGGAACTATAATATGTGTTAAATTCTCTTCTACTCCATTGTGTCGCAAAAAGCAATCTTTAGCACCCTCTACTAATCTATCAGTAATTAAATGATTAAAGCGGCTAGAAATAATAGCAATTTTCTCATCTCCAATTAACGACAAATCTCCTTCAATTAACTGCATTATTTATCCTTTTGTATAAAATTAGTAATTTCTAATAATTCTTGAGTAAGCTCATTTAAAACCTCTGGCATCAGCATATTAGGTCCATCACTCAAAGCATTCTTTGGATTAGTATGCACTTCAGCAAACAAGCCATCAATACCTACGGCACTTGCTGCCCTTGCCAAGATAGGTGCAAACCTTGAATCCCCATCACTTTTTCCACCTGCACCACCGGGCATTTGCACCGCGTGTGTTGCATCAAAAATCACTGGAGCAAACTCTCTCATAATCACAAGTGAGCGCATATCTACCACTAAATTTCCATAACCAAAGCTACTCCCCCTCTCTGTAAGGGTGATTCTATATTTTTGGGATTGTTCATAACTTGCCTCTGCCCCTCCACGCGTTTTAATAGCCTTTAAGACAGAATACTGCATATCCCTAGGATTCATAAATTGTCCTTTTTTGATATTAACCATAGCACCACTCTTAGCAGCCTCTACAATCAAATCTGTTTGACGACATAAAAAAGCCGGTATTTGCAAAACATCCACCACTTGGGCTGCAAGTTTAGCTTGATAAGTTTCGTGAATATCTGTTAAAAGTTTATAACCAAACTTCTTTTTAATACCTGCTAAAGATTCTAAACCTCTCTCTATTCCCGGTCCTCTAAAAGATTCTAAACTTGTCCGATTAGCTTTATCAAAACTTGCTTTAAAATAAAAATCAATTTGAGGGTTATGCGCAATTGGCTTTAAACTCTCTGCAATTTCTTCTAAGATTTCATCATTTTCTATTACACAAGGTCCAGCAATTATAATCATCTCCTATCCTTTCAATAAATTAAATTCGTGCTTTTTAAAATCATAACTATAAACCTCACCACTTTCAATAATATAATGCCAACCATAAATATGCAATGTACGTGCAAGATACTTTTCTTTAACATTAGGATAAGTAAAAAGATTTTTAATTTGATTTTCGATATTAATCTGCTCTGTTAAAAAAGAGCGAATAATTTTATCCTTTGGTTTAAGTGCTAAAACCCTGTCTTTTACCTCTTGGATTAATTTTAGCCAATTACTAACATTAGGCATTTTTTCCTCAAAATACTCCTCTTCATACAAAGCTGCACATCCACCACAATGCGAGTGTCCACATATAATGACATTCTCAACCTCTAAAGCCTCTAGGGCATATTCAATAGCTGAAGTCGTTGCTAGGTATTCATCCGCTTGGCGATAAGGTGGGACAATATTTGCGATATTGCGAACAACAAAAAGCTCACCGGGCAGTGTATTAGTGATTAAATTTGGCACTACTCTTGAATCTGAACAACCAATAAAAAGCGTATGAGGGTTTTGTCCTTCTTTAAGGTTTTCAAACAATTCTTTATAAGCTAAAAAATCCTTTTCTTTAAAGGCTATAACCCCCTTAAATAAATTATCAATTGAGCTTTCCACTTATAGCCTTTATGGATTCATCTTAGTTACAGATTCCATTGCAGCAGACAAATCTTGACCAATACTATAAAGATATATATCAACTCGTCTATTTTTAGCCCTAAGTGTTGGTATCTCATTGCTAACAATTGGCGAGAACTCCCCCTCCCCTCCACCTATTATCCGATTTGGAAGAACCCCTTGTTGTATGATTAAATTTGCGATATTTACACCCCTTGCAATAGAGAGTTCTAAATTGTCTTCAAATCCTGAATTAGGTTGAATTGGAGTATTATCCGTATGCCCTATGGCTTTTATAAGCACTCCATCAGGCATTTTTGTAAGCTCTAAAGACAATCGCTTTAAAAAAGCAATACCACCTGTATTACTTAATACCGCGCTCCCGCTTTCAAAAAGTAAGGATTCAGGAATACGAATAACGACTCCTTGTTCAGACTCTTCAAGTTCTACCGCAGGACCACTAGCGATTTTATTAACTTCATTATAATCTGCCACCAAACTCGCAAAAATATTCACAACATTATCCATCTCAACTTCTGTCTCTATAGGTGTTGCTAAAATAGGTGCTGGAGGATTAATTTGCGTTAAAGAACCCTTTTCTAAAACCGATAAAGACCCTTCTAATGAGCCTATTGCCTCTGAAACTTTTAGAGTATCAAAGGTTGCCATAGAAAGCAAAAGAATGAAAAATGTAAGAATCAAAGTAACCATATCCCCATAAGTTCCAAGCCATAATGGAACACCATTGGGACAATCACAAGCAGGACAATTATCCTTTGCCATATTCTATTTCCTCTAATTTTTCTTTCATCATTATAACTTGTATTTGGTTATAATTGTATTATTTGTATCTTAAAGGCTTTTTTTGCAAACTATAATTGATTTCATTCTTCAGAGTGTTGGAGAGTTAGATTATTTTGGGATATTTGTTCTAATGCTTTTAGAAAGTAGCTTTATTCCTTTTCCTAGTGAAGTTGTTATGATACCTGCAGGATATTTAGCCCACAAAGGAGAGATGAATTTTCTCTTAGCTATCCTTTTTGGCATTTTAGGCTCTCTTAGTGGATCTTTAATCAATTATTACCTAGCACTTTATTTTGGAAGAGAGATTCTTATCAAATATGGAAAATATTTCTTTTTTCAAGAATCTACAATGAAAAAAATGGAAGAGTTTTTTGCCAAACACGGCAATATTTCAACTTTTAGCGGAAGACTTATCCCCGTAGTGCGTCAATACATCTCTTTACCCGCTGGGATTGGAAAGATGAATTTAGCCTTATTTTGCTTTTATACCTCATTAGGAGCAGGGATTTGGATAATCATCTTAACAACACTTGGCTACTTTTTAGGACAAAATGAAGAACTCCTTAAGAAATATCTTCATCTTATTACTTTTTCTCTCCTTATCTTCGTAACACTTGGAATCTTAATTTATAGATACAAGCAAAAGAAATCCTCCTCTTTTTTAAGTTAATTCCTTAATCGCTATGTTTATCCTCTAACCATTCTTCTTTGGTAAAAATTATTTCCACCGCCTCAATAAGTTGCGTAGCAATTTGGATAATAAAAGCACTATCATTTAAAATAGAAGTTCCATTAGTTACGCTAATTTTATTATTAGCAATCAAACTCTCAACCTTATGCAAGGCATTATAATCCTTCTCTTTTAAGAGTTCTTTAGCGGCTTTTAACTGCATAAGTATCAAGCGCACATTTTCATCTTTCATCAACTTAAGCTCTTCAATACTCCTTAAAAGCTCTCCCAAATCTTTTCGCATTATATTATACTCATTAGCTAAGTCTTTATTGGGAGAACTCGCATAAGCTTTCATATTAGCTTGGATAATTTTAAGATTTTTAGTCGCTTCTACAATATCCCTTGAAGCGAGTTTAAAAGAAAAGATTCTATTATTTTTATCGTCATCTTCTATATAGCTTTGAGCCTTTGTAGAAAACTCCATAATCGCATCAAAAAGCACTTTTATTTTGCGCTTATAAAGATAATCCAAATCCACATCGCCACTAAACCACTTTTTGGTTTCAATAATTTCATCAAAACTTGCTTTTCCTCTAATATCACTACGATTAAAGCCTATGGTATGAGCTATCATTGCATAAGCATTATTATATAAATGCATACTTTCTTTTTGTAAGGCTTCAATAGCAGTATCAGGATACTCAATAATATTCTTATTTAAATATAAAGGCGCATCCATATCTCTATCTTTTGGAGCTTTAACAACTTTGTCCAAAAACAAGACAATTTGGGCAATAAACAAAGAAATAAACACAACAGCCACGAGATTAAACAAAGTATGAAACAAAGCTGTTTTTAAAGGCAAATTTTCTTGAGAAATTCCAATAATATTAGCGACAATATCCACTAAATGCACAAAATAAGGAAAAAATAAAATAACAATAAGCGCAATAGTAAAATTAAAAATACAATTAGCCAAGGCAAGCTTTTTACCCTCAATATTAGTGCTTAAACTAGCAACTACTGCAGTAACGACACCCCCAACACTTGTCCCTAAAGTCGCTGCAAGAGCATTTTCATAACCAATCTGTCCGCTAACAAGTGCCGAGATAATAATCGCTAAAGTTGCGTGGCTTGATTGCACAACTCCTGTCGTCAATGCACCCAAAGCAACAAAAATCAAAATGCCTTTAAAGCCCACAAAATTAAATTGTGATAAATCCATAATTTCCTTATAAGATTCAAATCCATTTTTAATATAATCAACCCCCAAAAAGAAAAAGCCAACCCCCATAAAGATTGAGCCTACGCCTTTTAAGATACCATCTTTTTGAAAGCCTAATAATGTCCCACTGACAATCAAGGGGATGGCTAAAGTAGAAATATTAATATTGGTTAATCCAACAATCAACCACGAACCAGCACTATTCCCCAAATTTGCACCAAATACAATCCCAATTCCTTGCGCCAAAGTAATCAATCCAGCAGAAAGAAAAGAGATAGAAATAATAGACACAAGCGTTGAAGATTGCATCAAAATTGTGGTTATAACCCCAAAAGCAATACTTTTAAAACGTGTATCGGTGGATTTTGTCAAAATTTTTTCTAATAATCCTCCGCTAAAAACCTTAAAACCCGCACTAAGATTCATCATTCCAATAAGCAAAATAGCCACTCCCGCTAGTATCTTTGCTAATTCAGGAAAAACCACCAAACAATACATTAAAGCAAACACTAAAACTACTAAAATAGGGCGTCTAAAACTTTGCACTCATACTCCTAAACTTTAAATTTTGCTTATATTATAACAAAGTCAAGGGGATAAATTCTATCATTAAATATCATTTCAGCACAACTTTACAAAAAATAAGTAAAATAAAAATTCACCTTATAGTCATAAATTTAGGAGGAATAATCTATGGAGGTTTATAAACAAAATATCCTAATTATCGGGGGAGGATATGGAGGATTAAAGGTAGCACTTGGGATACAAAGACAGCTCAAAAACAAAGCAAAAATTACTTTAATTAGCAAACACGACTACCATTACCAGACTACTTTGTTACATAAAGTAGCGGTTGGGACTTTAAGCCCAAGAAAAGCCAGAATCTATTATCGCAAAATCCTTAATCCCGATAAAATCTGCTTTATTAAAGACAAGATTATCCAACTCTGCCCTAAAGAAAATAAAGTCATAGGTAATGGCGGAGAATATCATTATGATTATCTAGTCATTGGCTTAGGATTTAAGCCCGATAGTTTTGGGATTAAAGGTGTTGATGCTTATGCCCATAAACTCTCTTCCCTCAATACAGCATTAAAACTTACTAAAAATATTGAAAATAACTTTAAAGAATTCATACATACCAAAAACCCCTTAGACCTCCATACCATAGTTTGTGGGACAGGATTCACAGGGATAGAATTTGCCGCAGAACTTGCTAGAGAACTTGATGAATTATGCCTTATCTGTGGTATTGATAGAAAAATACCAAAAGTAACCTGCATAGGACGATCTCCGCATATTTTGCCTGTTTTTAATGAGACTCTTACCTTATGTGCAGAAAACAAACTCAAACAAATAGGAATTGAGCTTATTTCTAATGGCACTATTGAAGAAATCCAAGAAAACAAAGTGCTTCTTAGGCAAAATGGACAACCTTTAGAAATCCAAGGCAATATTATCATTTGGAGTGCAGGTGTTAAAGGTAGTGATATTGTTGAAAAATCAGAAATTCCCAACAAAAAAGGTAGAATCCCTGTCAATGCTAATTTACAATGTGAAACATTTCCCAACATCTATGTAGTAGGCGATTGTGCTTTAGCCACAAGTAAAGATGCTATCCACGCACCCACAGCACAGCTTTCTGCGCAAATGGGAGATTATTTAGCAGAGCTTTTAATCGCAAAGCTAGAAAATCGCCCTTTTAACAAACCTTTTAAATTTCATCATCGAGGAACAGTTTGTTCCATAGGACATACAGATGGAGTTGGCATTATTTACCAAAAAAATATTAGCGGGGAGATAGCAGCCTTTATGAAAAACACGATTGAGAATCGATGGCTTTATAGCATTGGAGGTTTTAAGATGGTTTTCAAAAAAGGACAATTCCGCTTCCGAACTAGTAATTAACACAACCCTAAAAGATTTTTACTAGGATTTTTCTTATTCCAAATCTTAATCTAAATTCTTACAACAACAATCAATACTTCATTTTATGCTATAATCCCAAACAACAAATTTACACAAAAAGGAGTCCCAATGCAACCAACTAACAATGTAATAAATATTAGGGGGGGGGGGCAAAAAGGAACGAAT
>NZ_FZPJ01000063.1 GCF_900198605.1 Helicobacter mesocricetorum
TGAAAAAATATAAATATAAATACTTTTTATAGCTTATTGTTAATTTAATGAATCTATCTTAAGACTTGTAAGGGTTGATATTTCATAAGGAGGGATAGAAATCTTAAGAGAGAAATAATCTTTAGGCTTAAAGTAATACAGACTTATGAAATAAGGGATTCTTGCTTTAAGGCATTGCAAACTCATCAATGAAGAATCTAAGATTGTTTCATTATTATATTCCTCATTATTATTTTTATGTTTAATTTTATCGATACTTTTACGCAATTTATCCACTTGCCAAATAAGTCCTAAGATGATAACAACCTCTACAATCTCTAAAGCATAGCCTACAATTTCCATTTGCCACTCCTTTATGATAAAATACAATTAAGAGATAAGATGAATCCAAGCTTTATGCTCGGGCTTAGGAGCTAGGTTATAGCCTCTAAGATTTTGATTATCAAGTAGATAATCTTTAAATTAGCACTGCAGTTACTAATCTTTTCATCTTGTCTCCTTTTCTTTTGGATTTAAAACAAACTATTAATTTGTTCAATAGTATAATTATATCATCTTTTATTTTATAAATCAAGTTTTTATAAATATTTTATTTATTTTTATATATATTTTAAAATAAAATATTTAAAGGAAAAAGATGTCTTATAATGAGTTTGATGAAACATTAGAAAAATTAGGTTTGAATAAAAAAGATTTCGCCAATATGGTAAAAATGAGTTATACAAGTGTTACAAATTGGAAGCAAAACACTGAAGTAGCGGGTTGGGTTGATTCTTGGCTAGAGAATTATGCTAAAGCAAAAGCCTTAGAAAAAATCACTAAAGTTTTAAAGCCTTATATTAATGAATAAACCTCCCTTGTCATATTGAGGCAACGCCGAAATATCTCAAATGAATAAAAATCTACAAGTGTTTTAGCTACAGGTTAAATCCATCTTAGCCCCCTTAAGACGGGACAAAGCTAATAAGCCTTGACAGCAATTATACAAAGTAGTATAATCGCAACCAAGATGAATTTTGTAGCAATCATCTTAGCTCCTTTTTAGGGGCATAGATTTTGCCACAGGGGTGCTAACCTGTGGCAATCACCCCATAAAATTATACTTTAACTTCTACAAAATTACATTAAGTCTTTTGTTTTTGAGGCTTGTGCTATTTGTTAGGCGTTTCGCAGGATTTTAGGACTTTTACTTGATTTTTGAAACCTTTATTAACTTTTTGCAACTAGTTGGATTTACCAACAATATTTTAAGCTTTGTGTATGGGATTATCATAGGTGGCTGTGTGAGTGCGTGGTATTTCAAAAGCAGGGAAAAACCTATGCAAAACCATTTTTCTTGTTTAACTAAAAATGATTTTGAAAGTTATGTAGGCATTCACTTTTTAAACACAAAGGGCAAAAAGTCGGTTTTTATTGTCAAGCACTTCAAAACAAAACTTGCCTAGTTACTAACTCCCCTTGTCCTTATGCTTAAGGTTGTCCTAAAGGTCTTTAATACCCCTTTTTAAAATCCGAACAAAAACAAAAGCCCCAAAGAATCCTGCTAAAAAATGCCAATGTATCCCAAGCCTTAAAACTACATCACTTATACAAGCCCCAAAAAACACCAAAAAGATTAATCGAAAAATGCTCATCTTAAATCCACTCCCTCATCGATGTCTTCTTGCTGGGCTATTTTTTGCGCTAACTCCCCTTGAGCGGTGTATTTCTTAGCCTTAGCCTCACTCTCTAATATCTCACTTTGCATTTTTTGGAGCTCCATTTGTTGTAGCTGGTCTAGTTGTTGATTTTGGGCTTGTGCTTGTTGCTGCTCTTTTACCTGTTCCATTAGTTCCTCTATGTCTGCGATTATTGGGCTGTCAGTGTCTTTTAACATTAAAGGCAATAATCCGCTAACCATTTCAGGAGAAACTGAAGCTATGGTTTTAAAGATTTCACTCCAATGCGTAAATCTCTCCTCTCGTCCTAGCATTTTCAAGGTTGTTTTATAGCTTAAATCAAATTTGCCTATTTTTAGGGTATTTTGCGGATTTGATTGCAAATGTGGAAAATGCAAAAGACCTGATATGTGCCTAGTGATGAATTAATTGATATTCTAACAGAGATTAGAGAACATTTTGGACAATGCCTTAGAATCAACAGCGGTTATCGATGCCCTGAACATAATGCAAGAGTAGGAGGAGCAACGCAGAGCCAACACACCATTGGAAGTGCTGCTGACTTCATTGTGTTTAAAGTTCCAACTGAAGTGGTTTATCAATATGTAATGGAAAAATATGGAGATAGAGACTTAGGTATTGCGATTAAAAGAAATCCTAACAATCCTTATGGAGGATTTATCCATTTGGATACTAGAGGGAAAAAAGCTACTTGGGAGTATAAATAATGTTTTTTACACTTCTTAACAAAACAGACATTAAAGCAATTCTTGCAGTCGTGTGTATGTGTTTATCTCTGATCCTTTGTTTGCTTCTTTGGCAAAACTCTTACTTAAAAGAAAACTTGTTTTTAAAAGATTTAGAGATACAACAAGCCAATTCAAATCTTAAAGAATTAAATCTCGCTTTAGAAAAACAAAATGAATCTTTTAAAAAAATACAAGTGCAAAAAACATCCATTGACGCCACAACCATTAAACAAATTGTTTTAAAAGATTCTAGCTGCCAAGCAGAGATTAGAGCATATAAGCAAATCTTTAAGGAGCTTGGAAAATGAAAAAAGATTTTGCGAAACTCTTTAATCTTGCAATTAAAATTGTTTGGTTATGGATTTATACCTCTTTACTTCTTTTTCTTTTAGCTTTTTTGGCTGGATGTTCTACTAAGCCTATTTTAAAAGTTCAAACAAAGGAAGTTTTTATCCCCATTAAGTGCAATTTAAAGCTTCCCCCAAAACCTAAAGAAAATGGGAGTTTTGAAAGTCATAAAGAGCTTAGTTTGTATTATAAAGAGGTTGAGCAAATTGCTAAAGATTGCACAAGAAGGGATTAAATGTTAAGCATTATAGAATTAGAGCAAATGTTTCAAAGCGATTTTACTGCCAATACCGCTTCTCTCACAGAATACAAAGAGGCTAAAAAATACTATCATTCTAACCAATTACCTCCAGATGTGGAATCTGTAATTAAGCAAAGAGTAGCAGTTCCTATTTATGAGAATGTTTATCGAATGATCGTTAATAAAATCTTAGGGTATAAGGCTCAAAGTATTCAAGAAATAAGGGTTAGTGGCAGACAAGAGGAGGATAAAGCTCTTGCTGAAGTATTAAATGATATTTTAGATGTTTTTTCCCAAAGCGAAAATTATGATAAAGAGATTATTAAACGAGATAAAGACTTAATTTTTGGACTTGCTATTATGCAAGTTTGGGTGAGCAAAGAGGGGGAGGATTTTATTTTAGTTTTAGAAAATATCCCCGCACAAAGTTTTATTATCGATAAATACAGCACTGATATTAATGCTAAAGACGCTAGAAGGTTTCATAAAATTATCAATGTTTCTTTGGAATTTGCTAAAGAAATGTTCCCTGATAAAGGTTTTAATATTGTTGAAGATTCCATAGATAAAAGAGTAAATCTAGTAGAAACTTGGATAAAAGAGGAGGGAGGATTTTCTAGGTATATATGGCAAAAAGGAGCGGAAGTTTTTAGTTATGAAATTTCTCCTTTTAAAGGAGGGGGGCATCCCTTTATTATCGCTAAATATGCCATAGATGAAAAGAATAATTGGTATGGGCTTTTTAGGGATATTAAACCTTTACAAGACTATATTAATTTTGCAGAAAATCGAATGGCTAATATGATGGGAAGCTTCAAAGCATTTTATGAAGAAGACGCTGTTATAAATGCTGAAGAGTTTGCTGGTGAAGCTAGTTTAGATAATGCTATTGTTAAAGTAGCTAATGGTGCAATTAGGGATGGGAAAATTCATTTTGTGCAACATCATAGTGATATTGCTACTTTATCCCAAAAGGTTAATGAGAAAAGGAATTTGGCTAAATTATTAAGTGGGCTAAATGATGAAGCCTTAGGTATGGCAATAAACCGACAAGGCGGAGTAGCCATTGCTCAAAGAAGAGATGCAGGGTTAATGGGATTACAGGATTTCATTAAGACTAGTGATGAGATGGATAAACTTATATTCCAAAAAGCCCTTGATTTTATCCAGCATTATTTCACTAAAAGGCAAGTTTTTAAGATTATAGATAAAAAGGTGGGAGATAGATATTTTTCTATTAATACCAAAGAAGAAAATAAAATTAAAGTAGGGAAATTTGATTTAACCTATAAAACCCAGCTGAAAACGCAAGGAAGAGAATAGAGATTTGCTCATTGGAGTGAGATGCTAAAAACCATTGCTCAAATACGACCTGATTTAATCGCATCTTTACTACCATTAATGTTAAAAGATACAGACTCTCCTATTGTTGCAGACATTGAATAAGCTATTGCAAAAGCAGAACAATCACAAAAAGCACAGGCTCAAGCAAACTCGCAGTTACAAGATATGCAAATGCAGTTAAACTTAAAAGAAATGGAAGCTAAAATTAAAGAATTAGAAGGCAAAGCGATAAAATACACCGCACAAGGAGAATTAGCCCAGAAAATTGCTAATCAACAAGAAGAAGATAAAGGAGGGATTGGCAATAAAATAATCCAAACCAGCAAAGGAATGGATTTGCGGTAGCTATTTATTAAATAGATTTTAACCCTTTAATTATGCTCTTTATTTTTTTACCATTAACAAAAAGGAATAATTATGAATATTTTGGGACAAAATAGTTTAAGTTCTATAATTTTTACACCTCCTAAAAAAACTACAGGTTTTTTAGACGCTACTTCTTCAACTGCTAAAGCTACATCTCCTGCTAAAGGTTTTGGTGCTTTTGAGTTTTTTAATAGTAAAGGATTTGGTGGTGCTTTAGCTGCTGTTGGAGCCGCAACAGATATTTTTAATGCTTTCTCTTCTTACACTAATGCGAGAAAATCTTTAAAAGAGCAAAAAAGAATAAATAATTTACTAGAGCAACAATACCATAAAGAAAATCAAAGGTATGAGGAGAACAAGAAAAAAAGAGAGGAAGCCGATAAAATCGTAGCCGATGCAGCTTCTCTTTATGAACTCCCCACCCAAAGAGACTAAATGAGAGTTTTTAATTATCCTTTTAAACCCAATGTCGCTTTTTTAAAAAATGCCTTTACATATACTTTAGAAACTATAGATTTAAAAACAGGTGAAAACAACTTAAGCATTACTTCAGAGGGGGAATATTATCAAGATAGCTTGAATAATATTTTTTTCATATTTGAAGGAGAAGGAGTTTTAGATTTTCAAGATTGTTTAAAAGATTATGATTTTAGCAACTTGTATTTTAAGTTTTTAGAATAGTTTTTAAGCACTTCTAGCCATAATATTAACGCTAATACTTCGCAAAAAGAGAAGATTGAGGATTTTATAGAAGTTTATAATAAAAATATTCAAAAAGGCTATGTTTATCTTAATCCTCCAAATTTTAGTAAGCTTGATAGCCTTTTAGTAGCAGGAAATAAAAATCTCTAATTTATTGTATAATTGTAAGGTTTAAGGTGAATCTCTTTGCTTGATTGAAAGGAGGTTTGATGGAAGTAGTTTTAATTTTAATTCTACTTGTAACGCTTATTCAGACTTTAAAGTCTAAATAAGAGCCACTTAAACTAACATTTCAATTATAAGCTCTCCATACTAAAGAGAGCCTTAAACAAACACTTCTAATCAAGCTCTAAGTATGGGGGCTTGATGATTTTAGGCTTTAAAGTAAAGCTTATAACCAAGAAAAATACACAAGCCAATGGTTGCTATAGCAATAAGGATCTCACCCATTTTTACTCCTTTGGTCTAACTTAATTGACATATACATAATACAGATGCTACCTATTGTGATAATGCAAGGCATAATGCCAAAATCACCATTAAGTATTGCAAAAGTTCCATTTACAAATAATCCAAGTCCAATGTTTTTACACAAATCATACATTGCAAAATTATACCAAATTTTTTAACCCTTAAATTGTTCTTTTAAAAATCCTAAAATGTCCTTTTTAAAAGGATATATTATGGATAGAATTTACTTAGACTTTAATGCACTAGAGCAAGATAATATTCCAAAAGCACAAACTCTTGATTATTTGCGGAAAAACTTTAAAACAAATATTGATTGGGAGGCATTAAATGAAAGCTTAAAACATCTCCCCCAAGAACAAAAAGAGGAAATTATTTACCATTCCTTAAAAAATGACCAAAGATGGGAAGCCTATCCTTTAAAACAACGCAATTCACAAGAATCTAATCTAAACCTAAACCATAAAGACTTGAATATTCTCCAAAAAACACCTCCAAAAGATAACAAAGTTAAAGGAGTATTAGAGGGTGTTAAATATCTTTTTGATAAGAAAGGCAGGGCAAAAGAAGCCATAAAAGAAGAGGCTTTTATACAAGATTTCTTACAAAAAGGCTTAAAGGATAAAGATTCTTTAAGTAAAGAAGAAAAAAATACCTTTTTAAAACTTAATGAAAATAATCTTCAATTACTCTTTGCAAAGTCTAAAGGAGAGGACGAATATACTAAAGCAGGAAATGCATTCATAGAAGATACTCTAAGGAATGAATCCCAAAGACAAAGGATGCTACAAGCTCTTTCCTTTAAAGATTTAAGCCAAGAAGACAAGGAGAGGATAAAACAGGAAACTAGCACTTGGAAAAA
>NZ_FZPJ01000026.1 GCF_900198605.1 Helicobacter mesocricetorum
ATAAGAAGAAGTTTTAGGGGTTAGCGGGGTTTATAGCTTATCTTGCTTTTGCAAAGATGATTTAAAAAGCAATCTTGGCATTGTGGATTAAGTGATTTGCAGGTATATCTGCCAAATAAAACCATAGCTTGGTGTAAAGTGTTAAGATTGTCTTTAAAGGCTTTCGTTAAATCTTCTTCTGTTTGTAGAGGTGTGGTTGCCTTACTTAATCCTAGTCGGTGAGAGACTCTAAAGACGTGAGTATCTACTGCTATAAAATTAGCATCTTTAGATTCAATTAAGACGACATTAGCAGTTTTTTGTCCAACACCAGATAAACTTTTTAGTGCCTCTCTATCTTGTGGTATTTTGCCTTGAAAGTTTTCATAAACTTCCTGCGCCATTGCTTTGAGGTTTTTAGCTTTATTATTAAAAAATGAACAAGTTTTAATGAGTTCTTTTATTTCTTCTATATCCGCATCCTTAAGTGAAATGATATTGGGGTATCTTTTAAAGAGTGCTGGTGTGATAAGATTGACGCGCTTATCAGTGCATTGGGCAGAGAGCATTACAGCAATGAGTAATTCATAGTCATTGGTATAGTTTAATTCTGTTTTTGCGTTTTTATAATGTTGCAAAAAAAGGGATTTTATTTCTTGAATTTGTTTTTTGGTGGCTTTTTGCATAAATTTCCTTTATTCCATTGTTTCATTGTTTGCTTTATTAAAGATTTCAAAGGGTGAAGTAATAACGCGTTTTAAGACATTAAAAGGAGAGAGGAGAATATCTTGAGTAACTTTGGTTTGAATAATAGGATTTTCTAGTGTCCCTTGTATTGTAAAGTTTGTATAAATTTTACCCTCTTTACCAAGCAGGATGTAATTGACAACAGGGATTTTGTTAATAATATTGCTTAAGGATTTCACGGTAATGAGTTGTGCGTAAAAATCAAGATTATTGTCGCTTAAAGAAAGAATGCCTTTTCCTTTGATATCAATAGAGCTACCATTAAGTTCAAGGGATTGTATCGCAAGGAATTCCTCATTAAGCCCAAATTGAATAGTCCCATTTTTAATATAATAACCATCTTGATTAAATCCCGGGTTTTTAAGGCTTAATAATGCAGGGATGGTATCAATAAAAGCCATAAAGTTTTGAAGAATATTGAGTTCATTTATAGAGGTATTGAATAATTTTATTTCACCTATTAACACCCCTTGTAGATTGGTATTAGCGTTTAAGAAGAATCTTCCTTGATGAAAGGCGTTTTTTTTAATGAAAGTATTAATAAATTCATCTCCAAATTCTCTAGCGTCAATCGTGTAAAAATGACTTTTTTTATAGATATCTGCTACACCATTTTTATATTTTAAGGTTCCTTTTATCTCATCTCCTACTATCGAAAATGAAAAGTCATCACTTAAGAGCATTTTATCTTTAAAAAGGATATTAGAGTTTTTTCCCTCAATGGTTAATGGAATATCATCAAGGATATGGTTAGAAATTTGTGCTGTGTCAATGAAGAAAGTAAGATTATTAAGATGAAGGTTTTTAGACCACTTAGAGCTATGGAATTTAAAGGTATTATCTTTTGTTTGGATAGTAAAGTTTGTCGGCTGATAATCTAGTAATAAATGCAAAGAATCCCAAGGTTTATTTGTTGATTTGTCTCGTAAAAAAGGTTGGCTAGATTGAATTTTTAAATCACCTTTGAAATGTTTAAAGTCTTGTGTGGATATTTTGACTTCTCCACCTTGTAAGTAGTAGTTCTTTAAAAATTTAGAAAAAGGTAGGAAAAATGCAATGTTTTGGAAGTTAAAGCTATAAGAATCGCTTAGGATAGCTTTGAAGGCAAAGGTTGGGAATGAAAGAATAGTTTTATCTTTGTTTTGAAAATCTACATTAAAAGGCAGTTTTTGCCCTTGTATAAACAAAAATTCTGGTAGCTTTTCGGATAATAAAAGAAAATCAATCGCTAAATCTCCGCTTAGATTTTTGTTATGTGTATTGATAATGAAGCTTGTATCGGTTTTTAAGAGGTTTTGATATTGAGTGTTTTTTGTCTCGACATAAATTAGTTCATTATCAAGTTTGACTTGGATAGTATCAGAAGTTAGAGGTATAGAATTTATTAGGGTTTTTGCATTTTGGGTGTCAAAGAAACCCTTTGCTTCTAAAGAATGGGAGATTAAATCAAGTCCCAAATAAAGATTAGTTTTGATTTTTGCTTCAGGTATGGCAATAGGAAGTGTGATATGGTAAGCTTGTAAAAGCTCTAAAATGGCTGAATCTAAAATCGTATCTGTGGTAATATTGATTTGCAAAAAAGGATTTGTTGTAAGATTTTTTAAAACAACTCGACTACCATTTAGGGAATGATGTTGGTAGCTAAGGTTAGCGGGATAAAATTCTAAAGCATTATTTTGGAAGATTATTTGAAGATTATTAGTATTAACGGGTGGAAGATTGGAATGAAAAGTGATATGTGCATTGTTTGCTTCTAGGGAGACATAAAGATTTTTTAGGGAATCTTCTAGGATATTTTTACTTTTTAAAGGAATATTAACTAAAAAGTCGTGAATCTTTATATCTGTGGCAGAATAGTTGTCAAAAATCCAAGAATCTACGAGTGGGCTTTGTATTTTTGGAAGAATAGGGCGTAAAAATTTAATATCTTTAAAAATAGTGCTAGAACCAGTAAGTAAGAGGTTATTAAGAGTGCTGTTAATTTGCAAATGAATACTTGCTAAAGTGTTGTAATCTTGAGATTGTAAAAAATCTAGTTTTCCTACAAGGTTTAAAGATTGTTTTTTTAGATTATATTCTCCATTGCCTTGATAGTAGATGTTATAAGGTTTTAAATAAAGATCTTGAATCTCAATAAGGACTTTAGAAGAACTTTCATTAAGATTAAGTTTTGCATAGATTTCAGGGAGATTAATCGTAAAATTATTTCCATCATAAAATAAATTTGCCTGATAGTCTTCAAAAAGTATTTTCTCAATACGAATTTGTTGAAAATATTGCAAGATTAAATGAATATTTTTTACATATTGGATTTGTTGTTTGATATTGAAAGTCTTTTGTTCTGTGGAATCTATGTTTGTTAGATTAAGAGTTTGGAGTTGCACAATTAATTTTTTATCTAACTTTAGATACAATCCTTCAAGCTTTACCCCAGCAATTTCAAATTGGTGAATTTTTATTCCATTGTAAAGAAAGGCATAGAGTGTTATGGATATTCCAATAAAAAATGTAAAAAATAGAATTATTTTTAATGTTTTTATCGATAGTTTTTTCATTTTACTAATTGTCTTGTGTTTTTATTTGCAAATTCCAATGAGTTCTAGCAAAGTGGTTTATATCCCACAAGGAGGAACAAACGAAATTATAACATACTTAAGAAAAAATAATTTTGACTTAATGAAAATTGATGCTTATATTTTACAATTTTTTGGACATATCCAAAGCGGTTGGCTAGATATTGGTAGGACGCAATTAACCAAAGGAGAGTTTTTATATCTAATAACCAAATCAAAGGCGGTTTTAGAAGATATTACGCTTATTCCAGGTGAGACTTTGTATTTTTTCATTAAAGATTTAACGCTCCAATTAGGACTTGATGAAGCAAAATTGCATCTAGCCTATAAAGAATATGCTCCTTACATTGATGGAGTGATTTTAGCAAATACCTATAAGATACCAAAAGGCATTAGCGAAGAACATTTGATGTATTATCTTGTTAATACTTCTTTAAAAGAGCATCAAAAATGGGCAATAAAATTTTTAGGTGAATATGATGAAAAACAATGGTTTAGGTATATAACACTTGCTTCTATTATCCAAAAAGAATCCGCCAATTCTGATGAAATGCCTTTAGTTTCGGCGGTTATTCATAATCGTTTAAGATTGAAAATGCGCCTACAAATGGATGGTACATTAAATTATGGAAAATATTCCCATACAAAAGTTACTCCTGAAATGATACGAAATGATACAACCTTTTATAATACTTATCGCTATGATGGAATCCCACAAGCACCTGTTGGGAGTGTGAGTTTTAAGGCGATTCAAGCAGCTATATTTCCTGCAAATGTCGATTACCTCTATTTTGTAAGGAATAAAAATGGCGTGCATTCTTTTTCTAAAAGCTATCAAGAGCATTTGGAACATTTTTCAAAATAACAAAAAAATGCAAATAATAAGATTTATTTAAGGTAAAATGATTGACAATACTAACAGATAAAGTTAAATAAAATTTTGCTTTTTGTAAAAAATACAAATTTATTTTTATCTTCTTAAGGATATGTAAATTTATGGAACGAGTTAAGAAAGTTGGAATTATAGGTGCAGGTCATGTAGGTTCTACTTTAGCCTTTATTTTATCTGCTACAACCCCTTATGAAATTGTTTTACAGGACAAGGATAAAGACAGAGCTAGGGGTATGCTTTTAGATATGTTCCAAGCCTCTTGTATAGATGTGAATTTTACAAAATTAGGTGTAATTGCTTCTCCTAAAGATTTACAAGGCTGTGATGTTATTGTAATAACAGCAGGTTCTCCAAGACTACCCGGAATGAGCAGGAATGATTTATTGTTTGCAAATGCCAAAGTTGTTAGCGAAATTTCAAAAGATATTAGAGAAAATGCACCAGAAGCTATTGTTGTGCTTGTAACAAATCCTCTTGATGCTATGGTTTATACTGCATTAAGAGAAACGGGGTTTAATCCAAGACAGATTTTAGGTATGGCTGGTGTGTTAGATAGTGCAAGAATGGCAAGTTTTATTTTTGATAAGATTCGTTGCGCTCAAGGACAAATTGTAGCTCCTGTTATGGGAGGACATGGCGATGATATGGTGCCTCTTTCTAGGTTTTCTACAGTTAATGGTGTGCCACTTAGTGAATTGCTTAGTCAAGAAGAAATTGATGAAGTCATTAAGAGGACTAAAAATGCAGGGGTTGAAATTGTATCCTGTCTGAAAAATGGTTCTGCTTATTTTGCGCCTGCAAAGGCTACTGCAGAAATGGTGCGAGCTATTATGAGTGATAGCCATAAAATCTTACCTTGTGCTGTTTTTTTGCAAGGGGAGTATGGTTATACCGATGTAGTAAGTGGTGTGCCTGTAGAGCTTGGCATTAATGGAGTTGAAAGGATTGTAGAATTGAAACTTAATGAAGTGGAAAAGAAGCAATTTGATAAATCCATACAATCTGTTTTAATTCTTGTTAATGAATTAAATAAAAGTTATTTTTGAATCTATTTTTGAGGAGGGATAAAATTTAAAAAATATCGACTTGAAAGTGGATTTTTAGTTTTCTAAAAAATGATAAGGAGTTAAGAAATGGGATTATTAAAAGCACCGGAAAATACTCCGGTTTGGGTGAATGAGAGTCGTTGTAAGGCGTGTGATTTATGTGTATCTGTATGCCCTAGTGGAACTTTAGGTATGCAGTTAGATGAACATAAAGTTTTAGGGAAAATTGTTAAGGTTATTCATCCTGAAAGTTGCATTGGTTGTATGGATTGTGAGTTACATTGTCCAGATTTTGCGATTGCTGTTGCAGACAAAAAAGAATTTAAATTTGCAAAATTAACAGAAGATTCTAAGCAAAGAGCAGAAGCAATTAGGGCTAATGGTTTTATGGTTCTATAAAGGAGTAAAAAGTGAGCAGAGAAATAATTTCAAGTGGAAATGAATTGGTAGCACACGCAGCTATTGATGTAGGCTGTAAATTTTTTGGCGGTTACCCTATTACGCCTTCTAGTGAAGTAGCGCACGAAATGAGTGTATTATTGCCAAGAGAGAATGGGAGTTTTATCCAAATGGAGGATGAAATTGGGGGAATTTCTGTGGCACTTGGAGCGGCGATGAGTGGTGCGAAATCAATGACTGCCACTTCAGGTCCTGGAATTTCTTTAAAATCTGAACAAATTGGATTAAGCTTTATGGCAGAGATACCTTTGGTGATTGTTAATGTAATGCGTGGAGGACCATCTACGGGATTGCCAACTCGTGTAGCGCAAGGCGATATTGCTCAAGCGGCTCATCCAACACATGGTGATTTTCAGTCTATTGCCTTGTGTCCAGGTAGTTTAGAGGAAGCATATACAGAAACAGTTCGTGCTTTTAATTTGGCAGAGAAGTTTATGACTCCTGTATTTTTATTGCTTGATGAAACTTTGGGGCATATGCACGGTAAAGCGATAGTGCCAGATTTAACAGAGATTCAAAAAGGTATTATAAATCGTCGTGTTTTTAATGGCGACAAGAAAGACTATAAACCTTATGATGTTGCACAAGATGAATCAGCTATTTTAAATCCTTTCTTTCAAGGTTATCGTTACCATATTACAGGATTGCACCACGGACCTACAGGATTCCCAACAGAAGATGCTGTGCTTTCTCAAAATTTAATTGATAGGCTTTTTAATAAGATTCTTAGTAAGAGGAATGAAATTGTAGCTTATGAGGAATATAAACTAGAGGATGCCGAGATTTTATTAATTGCTTATGGCTCTACTTCAAGAAGTGCTAAAGAGGCAGTAGATAGATTGCGCGAAAGCGGTATTAAGATAGGGCTTTTTAGACCTATTACAATTTGGCCATCCCCTAAAGAACAATTAAAAGAATTAGGTCAAAGATTTAATAAGATTCTTGTAGCAGAACTCAATAAAGGACAATTTTTAGTAGAAGTTGAACATATTATGAAAAAGAAAGTAGGCTTTTTAGGGAAGGCAAATGGACGCCCATTATCTCCAATGGAAATAATCAATAAAGTGAAGGAGTTATAAAAATGGCATTTAATTATGATGAGTATTTAAGAGTTGATAAAATGCCAACACTTTGGTGTTGGGGTTGTGGCGATGGTATTATTTTAAAAGCTGTCGTGCGAGCTATTGATAAGCTTGGTTGGAATATGGATGATGTTTGTTTGGTAAGTGGGATTGGCTGTAGTGGTCGGGTTTCTTCTTATGTAAATTGTAATACAGTGCATACTACACACGGTAGAACATTAGCTTATGCTACAGGGATTAAATTAGCAAATCCTACAAAAAAAGTTATTGTTGTAGGTGGTGATGGTGATGGTTTAGCTATTGGTGGAAACCATACTATTCACGCTTGTAGAAGAAACATTGATATTAATTATGTGTTGATTAATAATTTTATCTATGGTTTGACAAATTCTCAAACTTCCCCAACAACACCAAAGGGAATGTGGACTGTAACCGCACAATATGGCAATATTGATCCTACTTTTGATGCTTGTAAATTAGCAGAAGCAGCAGGAGCGAGTTTTGTAGCTAGAGAATCTGTTTTAGATCCTAAAAAGATGGAAAAGGTTTTAGTAGAAGGGTTTCAGCACGAAGGTTTTAGTTTTATTGACATTTTCAGTAATTGTCATGTTAATTTAGGTAGAAAAAATAAAATGGGAGAAGCAGTAGATACGCTTAAATGGATTGAAAACCTTGTTATCTCCAAAAAGAAATATGATGCTTTAGAAGAATCTGAAAAGTCTCAAAAATACCCAACAGGAATCTTACATCATAATCCTGATGCAATAGAGTATTGTAAGGCTTATAAACAAGTGCAAGAAAAGGCACAAGCTAAAAAGGGGGGTGCAAAATGAGAAGACAACTTCGCTTCACAGGAGTTGGGGGACAGGGAGTTTTGTTAGCGGGTGAAATATTGGCAGAAGCGCAAATTAAAAATGGTGGGTATGGTGTTAAAGCAGCTACTTATACTTCCCAAGTTCGTGGTGGTCCTACAAAAGTTGATATTTTGCTTGATGAAAATGAAATCTTATATCCTTATGCCAACGAAGGAGAAGTAGAGTTTATGTTATCTACTGCTCAAATAAGCTATGATCAATTTAAAGGGGGATTAAAAGAAGGCGCAACGATTGTGATAGAACCAAACTTAATAACACCTAGCGAGGAAGATAAACAAAAATTTAAAATTTACTCTATTCCTATCATAACCATAGCAAAAGAAGAAGTAGGTAATGTTGTTACTCAATCTGTTGTTGCCCTGGCTATAACCGTAACTTTAACGAAATGTGTAGAACGAAATCTAGTCTATGACACAATGATTAGTAAGGTTCCAGCTAAAGTAATTGAACTTAATAAAAAAGCTTTTGAAATTGGCGAAAGATATGCTAATGAGGCTTTGAAAAAAGGTGCTACCAAGTAAAACTAGCAAAAGCTAGTTTTACTCTAAAGTAAATATAAAACTTGTTGCTATAACTTTAAATTCCTAATCTGAACTTCTGATTTAAACTTCCAAAATTAACAAATTCAAAAACTTAAATTAAGCTTTGGTATATATCAATAAATATAATGAAATGTTTAAAAAAATATTGACTTTTATAAGATATTAGGAGTAAAATAAAGAGTAAAAGCTGTATTGATAAGGGCTTATTTATAAAAGGTTTTTGATGAAATTTTTAAATTCATTGCCTATGGGTCATTTATTATTAGATAAGAAATATTTATCCTATAAGGAGCAATTAGATTTTTTAGGTAAAACACAAGAAATAATTGATGATTTTGCCCTTGATTCAAAACACCTAGCAATTAACAATAAAATCGCCCTTTTTTATGCGAGTGAATTAGGGGATTCTACCTTTTCAAAAATCCCTTCTATTGTGAGGCATTTTGCCAAAGATTTAGAAAGTGAGTTTGAAGTTTTTTGCTTGGATATTGATGATGTTTCTATGGTTAGTGGAAGTTTTGGTTCTTTTGTGGCAAAAATGAAAATAGACAAACAAGACAATCAAGATAGCGAAATTTGTTTTTCTCAAGGGGTAATGTTTGTTTATGATGAAAATCTTTTGCGCTTTAGAGGGATTGAAAGCGTTGCAGATTTTGATAACCCCAAACACTTAATGGAAACTCTTAAAGAGAATCTTAAAGGGGTAGATTACAAAGAAGTCATTAGCTTTAAGGATGAGATTTGCCAATACCATCATCGCCGCGATAAGCATTGTTCCAAATGCACACAGATTTGCCCTACTTTTGGGGTGGGGGCTAATGATAGCTTGATGGAGCTTGTATTCTCTCCTGTTGATTGTATCTCCTGTGGTGCGTGTGTGGGGGTTTGTCCTACGGGGGCTTTGGAGTATGAGGAGATGCCAAAGGGGGGTTTAGAGGAGATTATAGAGCTTTATCAAGATAAAAAGATTTTTTTGTGTGATAACAAATCCTATGCCTATCTTGTAGAAAAGGGTTTTACTTTGCCTCCTTCTTTTCTCCCTCTCGTGTTGCCAAACCTTTTGTTTTTAAACGAAAATGATCTTTTGACAATGCTTCAAACTAGTGGATATGAGATTCTTGTTTTTGGACTTAAGGAGTCTTTGTTAAATCACTGGATAGAAAGCGTTGTGTGCTTTGTAAATCACCTTAGTATGCAAGTTTATCAAAAAAATGCCATTTATTATGTGAGTGAGTTAGGGCAAATTAATGAGGCTTTGAGTGCCATTGGGAGTTTTGAATCATATCTTTATAAAAACCGATACCACAGACCGCATCGTGAATCTTTAGCGCAGCGAATTTCTTATCTAATCAAAGATAAAGACTTTGGCGTTGCAAAAAGTGCAGAACCTGTTTTTTATGGGAATATCAAGGTGGATTCTATGCGATGCACACTTTGTCTCTCTTGTGTGGGAGCCTGTAATGTGAATGCCATTTTTGCTAAAGAGGATGATTTTTCTTTGCGATTTAATCCTTCTATCTGCACTACCTGTGGTTATTGCGTAACATCCTGTCCAGAAAATGTGATGGAGCTAAGTAGGGATGGGTTAGAGCTTAATAGAGAATACTTTAAAAGCAGGGAACTTGCTAAAGATGAGCCTTTTAAGTGTGTAGAGTGCGGAAAGGTTTTTTCGACTAAAAAATCTATTGATAAAGTTTTTGCGATTCTAAGCTCTGCTTTTGCTTCTGATGAGAAAAAGTTAAAAACACTCCAATGCTGTCCAGATTGCAAAGTTAAAGTAATGTTTGGATGGCTTTAATGCTTCATTTAACCAAAGAAGAACAGCAAAATATTCAAAATGCCAGAATCCTCTACTATGATTTTTTTAATGGTTTTTTTGTGTATGAACTCATTGAGGGGAGATTAGAAACTTCCCAAAAGCAGATTTTGATTTTGAAGCAATCTTTATTAGAAGAATCCTTAGATGAAAGTCTTGGCTATTTGCAACAAGAAATAAACAATAAGGGTATGCAAGGCTTTAAGCAAGAGCATACGCAAATGTTTGCTTTACCCTTTGGGGAGAAGCAAGTTGGGATTCATCTCTCTCACTATTACGAAAACTGCATTGGCGGAGAAAGTTTGCTAAAAGTGCGTTCGCTTGTGAAGCAAAGTGATATTCGTTTAAATAGAGATAACTTCAAAGATACCGAAGAACATATCGGGTTTTTATTTGGGTTTATGCGTTATTTGGTAAAAAAAGACCAAGAGGATTTAGCCAAAAAAGTTTTTACATTTTCTAAAGATGCTTTTTTGACAATGTGTCAAGAAATAAAGGCGCGAAAAGATGCAACAATATATTTACACTTGGCTTTATTATTGGAATCTTTTTTGAAATTTGAGGAGGGATTTTATACTTAAGCTTTATAAACAGCAATAGTAGTTTTTGGCGGTGTTTCCACTAATGCTTTTTAAGTTTAAAAGGTTTTAGTGGGATTATCCCAAATTTAAACCAAGGAGTGCCAATGCAAAAAAGCAGACGAGAGTTTTTAAAAGGAGCCGCTAAAACTTCGGTAGCTGTGGCTGGTGTTGGGGTTGTCCTAGCAGGCTGTGATAAGAAGATAGAGAGCAAAAATATCATACGAGGAAAATCCAAAAAAGAGGAGATTCTCTACCAAAAAAGCAAACAATGGGATTTGTATTATTCTGTTGCAAAATAAAAGGAGATAAAAATGAGTGAAACAATGAGAAGACGCAATACTAGACGTGCGTTTTTAAAAATGACTGCTCTTGGTAGTTTAGCGGGTGCTAGCAATGTCTTTGGTGCTGATTCTTCAAAGACAATGCGTTCTGCTACAAAGCAGGAATTGCAAGAAAAATATCCCAACTCAAAAAAGATAAAAACAATCTGTACGCATTGTTCTGTGGGTTGTGGAGTAATAGCAGAAGTCGTTGATGGTGTGTGGGTGCGTCAAGAAGTGGCTCAAGATCATCCCATTTCTCAAGGCGGACATTGTTGTAAGGGCGCGGATTTAATCGATAGGGCGCGGAGTGAGACGAGGTTGCGTTATCCGCTTGAAAAAGTCAATGGTAAATGGCAAAGGACAAATTGGGATGAGGCAATGGATAAAATTGCTTCTAAATTAAGTGCGATTCGAGAAGAGAGCGGTCCTGATGCGGTGATGTGGATAGGAAGTGCGAAACTTTCTAATGAACAAGCCTACTATTACAGGAAGTTTTCCGCATTTTTTGGAACCAATAATATCGACCATTGTAATCGCGTTTGACATTCCCCAACAGTTGCCGGTGTGGCAAATACATTTGGGTTTGGCGGAATGACAAACCATATTGGCGATATGATGTTTTCAAAATACATTTTTATCATCGGGGCAAATCCTGCGGTTAATCACCCTGTCTCAATGGTGCATATTTTGCGCGCAAAAGAAGCTGGGGCAAAGATTGTCGTCGTCGATCCTAGATTTACCAAAACAGGTGCAAAAGCAGACGAGTATTATAGAATCCGAAGCGGGACAGATATTGCGCTTATTTATGGAATGCTCAATCATATTATCAAAAACAATCTTTATGATAAAAAGTTTTTGGAAGATCGTGTTTATGGCTATGAAGAGATTATTAAAGAAGCGATGCGATATACAATTGAAGAATCAAGCAATATCACAGGGATTCCTGTTAAGGATATTATCCATATTGCTGAAGAAATGGCTGCTGCAAAACCTGCGAGTTTGATTTGGAATCAAGGCTTGACGCAACACACTGTTGGGACGAGCAATACTCGTATTATGCCGATTTTGCAAATGTTTTTAGGAAATATGGGTAAAAATGGCGGAGGCGTGAATATTTTAAGAGGACACGATAATGTGCAAGGTAGCTCGGATATGGCGGCAAATCCTGATGTATTGCCGGGTTATTATAATCTAAGCGAAACTTCTTGGAGACACTTTGCTAAACATTGGTATGTAGAATATGATTGGCTAGTTTCTCGCTTCAAAGATAAAAAGATGATGGAAACTAAAGGTTACGCACATTCTACTTGGAAATTTGGCGTTCTAGATGAAGAAAATATCCAAAACAATGCGGGAACTAAGCTTCGTGCTTTGGTGGTTATTGGTTCGGGTATGACTTCTGTTTCTTTGCTAGATTTGCAAAAAAAGGCAATGGATAAATTAGATCTTGTGGTTTTTGTCGATCCTTATGTGAATGATTTAGCCATTTATAGCGAAAGGGATGATAACCTTTTCTTGCTTCCAGCGGCTTCTCAAATGGAAAGTTCTGGTTCGGTAGCGGCAACAAATCGTAGCTATCAGTGGCGTTCTAAGGTAATGGAGCCTTTGTTTGAATGCAAAGAAGACCAAGAAGTGCTTTTTGAGTTTGCTAAACGATTTGGATTCTTAGAAGAATTCCAAAGAAGTCTTTATGAAAATGCCAAAAAAGAGGGAAGAAGTGAATTTATATGGCCAGAAGATGCGACAACAGAGCTTACTCAAAGCATTCGCTCTATTGGATTGCAGGGGATGAGTTATAAGCGTCTAAAGGCTCATCAAGAAAATTGGCATATGTTTGATAAGGTTACGCTTGAGGGTAAAGGACCATTTAAGGGTGAATACTATGGGCTTCCTTGGCCTTGTTGGAGTGATAAGCATCCCGGAACCCCTGTGTTTTATAATGATTCTATTCCTGTTATGCGTGGGGGTATGGGATTTAGAGTAAATTGGGGAGATGTCTCACCTGATGGGAAAAGTATGTTCTCTCCACATAGATTGCCTAATGCTAGTGTCGCAGGGCATTCTCCTGTTAGCGCAGCAAATGCGGAATCTCTAGGCATAAAACTCACCAAAGAGGAGCAAAAGCAAGTAGAGGGGACTACCTACGCATTAGGCTTTGGGAATAATACCTTGGTAGAAAAGGCACTTGAGGCTGGACTTTGCCCTTATGGTAATGGAAAGGCAAGGGCGGTTGTATGGAATTGGTATGATAAGATTCCTTTGCATCGTGAGCCTATTCACTCTGTGCGGGGAGATTTAGTGGATAAATATCCGCAATTCCCCGATAAACCTAATCACTATCGGGCAAATATCAAGTATCGCTCAAGACAGATTGAAAAAGATTGGGTAAAAGAGTTTCCTATTAATCTTTTAAGTGGGCGTTTGGTTGCACATATGGGGACTGGGACAGAGACAAGAAGTGCGAAATATTTAGCCGAAGTTGAGGGTGAGATGTTTGTAGAGATACACCCCGATAAGGCTTTTGAGCTTGGGATTAAAGATGGCGATATGGTTTGGGTGTATGGAACTATGGATACACGCGCTCTTATTAAAGCAAAGCTTTCTTATCGTGTGGATGTCAATAGCGTATGGATGCCGCAAAACTTTTCAGGCTTAGAGCAGGGCAAGAATCTACTTGATAAATACCCTCAAGGCACTGCAGCCTATGTGATTGGCGAGTCTGCTAATATGGTTTCAAGCTATGGATATGATTATAATACCGCTTGTCCTGAGACAAAATGCGGTTTATGTCGCATTGAAAAAGCCTAAGATAAGGAGAGGGTTATGAGTGAGATTCAAACAAATCTTGATAATTTTTCAAGGATTAAGTTTTATTGCGATACAAATCGTTGCATTGAGTGCCACGGCTGTGATGTGGCTTGTAAAGAGGCACACCATTTACCGGTTGGCGTCAATCGTAGAAGGGTAATTTTGCTCAATGAAGGGCAAGTTGGTAAGGAAAGCGCAGTTTCTATTTCTTGTATGCATTGTGCCGATGCTCCTTGTGCGCAGGTTTGTCCTGTGGATTGCTTTTATATCCGTGCAGATGGAATCGTATTGCACGATAAAAAAACCTGCATTGGCTGTGGGTATTGTTTATATGCTTGTCCTTTTGGTGCGCCACAATTCCCAAAAAATGGAGTTTTTGAAAGTCGGGGTGCTATGGATAAATGCACCTTTTGCGCAGGAGGACCAGAGGAGACTAATAGCCAAGAGGAATATGAACTCTATGGGCAAAATAGAATCGCAGAAGGAAAAGTGCCAATGTGTGCGAGTATGTGTTCGACAAAGGCTCTTTTAGCTGGAAGTGGTGAAGAGGTTTCAAACATTATTACCCATAGAGCGGCAATGAGGGGGCAAAATATTCCCAATGCAGTGCCAAATGTTTGGAAAACTGCGTATGGAAACTAAGGAGATTGTATGCAATTATTTCAATCTTTTTTTAGAATTTCTGCTCTTTTTTTAGCTTTAATGGGTGCAGTATTGGCGGCGAATATGCCAAATGCAGAGAATGGGAAGCAATATGCAGAAACTACGCAGGGTAATAATTCTTTAATGATTAACCCTATGAATCCTAAACTTTATGGCGGTCCTGAAGTAGAGGCTGTGAAGTCTTGGGGCATTGGTTCGCCAGATTCTGTGGGCTGGGGAGAGATTTTTACCCTTTTGCAAGGGCATTATTTTTCGACAATTTTTGCCTTAGTGATACTTTTTACTATTTTGGCTTTTTTGGGGCATTATATGGTGATTGGACAAAGGAAGTTTAATCACGGAAAAAAGATTCGTGTATTTTCTTCTTATAACATTGTCGTGCATTGGTGTGCGGCGATACCCTTTGTGCTAATCGCTCTTAGTGGGTTAATAATGGTTTTTGGCGATAAGCTAGGCGGTGGTGGCTTTGTGCGATTGGCTAGAGATATACACGCAATCGCTACTCCTGTCTTTGTCGTCTTTGGAATCTTGATGTTTGCAATGTGGGTAAAAGATGCGCTTCCCAAGCTCTATGACATTGAATGGTTTATGATAATGGGTGGCTATTTATCCAAACAAAATCGTCCTATTCCAGCGGGTAAATTTAATGCTGGGCAAAAAATGTGGTTTTGGGTTTGCACCATTGGTGGCTTTGTAATGGCAATTTCTGGTGCATATATGTATTTTCAGTTTGCAGATATTGAGACTTTGAGGGTAATGGCATTAGTGCATAATGTTTTAGGTTTTTTAGTTATCGCGCTTTTAATTACGCATATTTATATGGCAGTGTTTGCTATTGAGGGTGCATTAGGGGCAATTTTGGATGGAAAAATGGGAGAGGAGGAAATTGCTATTTTGCATAGCTATTATTACAAAGAGATTAATGCCTAATGTATAATCTTTATCAAACCTTACCCATTGATAAGATAAAAACAAGTGGGGAGGTTTGCGTAGAGGTTGATTGTGTGATTAAAGAGGAGAGGATTGCCTTTTATCTTAATGGCAAAAAACTTCTTTCAGTTATGAGTATCCCTAATGAGCAAGATTTTCATATTATAGGGTTTTTGATAAGTGAAGGAGTTTTAAAACATATATCAGCAATCCAAAATATAACGATTGCCAAAGATGGTAAATCGGTGTGGATAGAGGCTAAGATTGTAGAGGAGAATCTAAAAAATCTTTTTAGGGAAAAGACGCTTACTTCTGGTTGTTGTGTAGGTGTAGCAGGGAATTTAGAGGGGCATATCATAGAGAAGTTTATCCACTCTGCTTACAAAATAAGCATTGATGAGATTTTTAAACATCTCCAAGTTTTTTCGCATTCTAGTGAGCTTTTTGATAAAACAGGCTGCGTGCATAAAGCAATGCTGGTTTTAGAAAATCAAATTTTAGTTTCAGAGGATATTGGGAGGCATAATGCTATTGATAAGGTTATGGGAAAGGCGGCAATGAAGGGTGTTGATGCGAGTAATGCTGTGCTATTTGTAAGCGGAAGACTTTCTTTAGAAATGGTGGTTAAGGCGGTTATGCATAATATCCCTGTTATAGTCTCTAAAGCCGCAGCTACTTATATGGGTATAAAAGCCGCCCAAGAAACAGGAGTTACATTAGTTGGGTTTGCTAGGGATAATAAAGCCAATATTTATACACATAGTGGGAGGATTCTTGGTTAAATATTTATAAAATTCTGAATTTCCATTCCTAAATATAAAAATTTTAGCTATAATTGAGGGCATAGCATAAAGAATGGAGATTAAAAATAATATTCTTAATATAGCAAATGGGGAGGATATAAGTTATGTCAGATTCCGCACTCACACTGAAAAATATATTCTGCGGGGGGGGGGGCAATAATGCCTTCTCTTTCGGCTACTCTACTCGCCCAAAGGATATCTTCTCCAAAAATTGATTCTAATCTTTTAGAATCCACAATCCATACTCAAACTTTAGGAATTAATTCTAAACCTAATCATCAAAGAATCTCTCCTGCTTTTCTCTCTTTAATCTGTATGGGTGTTTTATTGAGTATTCCTAACAACATACACGCTAAAGAGGATTGGACGATAACAAATGGTGCTACTTTAGATACTACGTCTAATACTGACAAACTTACAATTTCAATTACTAATAAACAAATCTCTGCTACTCAAAGGAAAGATTATAAAAACTTAGAGATTACAAGTAGTGGAAGCATTACTAATACTGACAATAAGAATGCTATTAATGTAGGCAGTAATGCCAAAGTAGGAACCATAACTAATAAAGGTAATATTAACACCCAAGGCACTAGTGTTGAAATGAAAGGAACTATTGCAAACTTTAATAATGAGGGGACTATAAAAAATACTAAACAATCTGGATTGGCTATATTTGGGATGAATTCTAAAATAGAGACATTTAATAATAGCGGAAGTATAGGAACTAAAGGAAGTTCTGTATTGTTTATTAATTCTACCACTGATTATTTTATTAATAGCGGAACAATAAAAGATGAAAGTGGAACCTCTTATGCTATAACGGTATCATCTTCTACGGCTAAAAACTTCACTAATATAGGAACTATAACAGGTGGGATTCAAGGTATATACTTTAATAGTGCTACTATTGATAATTTTACAAATAAAGGAACTATAAATGCTACTGATACATCAGCCCAAGCTGTATATATGGGGCATTCTAATGTAAAAAATATCACTAATGAGGGATACTTAAAAGGTGCAACTGGTATCCAAATTACAGGCTCCACTATTACTAATGTAACCAATAAAGGAACCATAGAATCTACTGGAGATACACTAAATCTTGGTGCTATTGTTGCCTATGATACTAAGATTGCAATTATTAGCAATGAAGGAATTCTTAGTGCCAAAAAGAATGGTATTAATTATGGATCAGGAGTAAATGTAGATGAGATTATCAATAAAGGAACTATAAAAGCAGAGGGATTTGGTATTAATTTTACAGGATCTACACCAGCTAAATTAGGAAAGATTACTTTAGCAGATGGTAGCTCAATAGAATCTAAGTTAGATGCCATTAGTATTAATGCTAATAATAAAAAATACGAAGTAGGGTCTATTGATATTCAAAAAGGTGCCACTATCAAAAGTGAGAGTGGGGCGGCTATTAATGTAGCCTCTAATAGTCATATTACAGGGGATATTACTATAGCAGGAAAGATAGAAGCAAAAACTGGTATTGCTAATGCAGGGAATATAGCAGGAAATATTAGTGCTTTAGATAATACAGATTTTAGCATTGAAAATAAAGGAGGTGGTAATATAGTTGGAGGC
>NZ_FZPJ01000027.1 GCF_900198605.1 Helicobacter mesocricetorum
TTAAGGCGGGAGGAGGCAGTTAAAGGTTGGTTAGGTATGGTTATTGATTTATATGTTTTTGCCATTTCCAAGAGTTCTTCAAAATATAATTTTTGGGGCTTAAAGGGCTTAATTTGATGATTTTGTATCTGCTCCTCTAGCTTATCAAGATAGGCATTTATCTCTAAACCCCAAGGAATCTTTTTAAACTCGTAGGCATTATATTTCCACCACTTCAAAGCCAAAAGTCTTTTTATGGTATTTTTATCAAAGCGATATTTGAGGATTTTTGCACTCACTCCTCCTACTATGGCATAGGGTGGAACATCTTTAGTAACAAGGGAGTTAGCACCTATTACACAACCGGTGTGTAGTTTCACCCCCGGTTTTATCATCGCATTATCCGCTATCCAAACATCATTTTCAATAATAGTCTTGGCAGGTTGGCAAAACATAGTTTCCTCATAAATCACAGGTGAGGAAGTAATCAAATTTAGAGGGTGTGAATCTCGCATAAAGCGTAAATTCGCTATGGAACAATATCTGCCTATTTGAATATCTGGTCTATTAAAAGCAGCGTGATTATAGGAGTGCGCACCTATGCTATGCAAAATCAAAGAAGTATTTCTTGTATGGCTTTCCATAAAACCCTTTTCAAAAGGAATTTTTATCTTTATTCCCTCTTTGAGTGCAGGACAATGGATATTTTTCATATGTAAAGCTTCCAGAATGTAAGTATTTACACTTATTTCTATGTGTTTAATCTTGCAACCATACATATATTCTAGCATTTGCATTTAATTTAATCCTTTATAATAAAGCTTGGCTTATGCAAAAAGGGAAGCTTTTGTAAGCTTAAATTCTTATCTTTAATGAACTCATCTACTGCCTTAGTCTCTCCTGCAAAAATCGCATAATCATCAAACATTATAATCCCCCCCCCCCACTACTCTTTCATACATATTTTCTAAGATAGTTAGGGCTGGTTCATAAACATCAGTATCAATGTGCAAAAGTGCAATTCTAAGCTCTGGCTTCTCCTTGCAATACTTTGGCAAGGTCTCATTAATATCACCTTTAATAAGCTCATAATTTTCTATCTTTTTATAAGCTAAAGCCTTTTGCATTTCCTGATAGCTAATTCCTTTTCCTGCTTCATCGATAAAGGCTTGTCTCTTTTGTTTATCTTCCTCAAAATTTGTTTGAGGGAATTCCCCAAAGGTATCAAAGCCTATGATTTTTCTACTTGCTTGGGTTTCTAAGATATTTCTAAAATGCACCCATTCAAAAAAGGAATTCCCTTTAAACACTCCACATTCCACCACAGCTCCGGGTAAATGCGTGATTTTTTTATAAAGCTCTAAATGCACGATAAACTTGCCGATTCGTCTATCATCTGCACTAATAAAATAACCATTTTCGTAATCAAATACCCTCTGTGTGTCATAAGAATTTAATTTCATTTTGTCTCCTTTAACCTAAATTGGCTTTACCATATTCAAAAAGATTGCAATCATATCGTGGCAAGGCTTGGGGGTTATGCAAAATATCCTCTAAACTAATATCCCTATAATGCATATCCTAACACAGCATCAAACTCCTGCGTCTGTGAATTAAAAGCCACCATAAAGTTATAAACACCTTTTTATTCATCAAGATACTGAAAGTCAAGCAAAGAATCACAAATGCTTAAAATATGATTTTCGTTCCAATATTTTGTAATAAAACTCTGCAATTTATCCTTTTCTTCCCTTTTGCAAAGTCTTATTTGGTGTTTAATCTCTTGCATATCTACGCCCTTAAATATCTTGAAAGACTTTTTGTTTATTAATCTCAAAAAACTTCCCACTTAATAAATGTGTAAAAAACATTTGCGAACTATTAAGGATTTGCGGAGTATTAACATTTTTAAAATCCATTTTATGCACCTTTGAAATAACTTCTAAAATCTCTTCTTTCTTAGAATCTACTTTTATACAATCCTCACTTCCTACCCTCCCTTGCTGTCTTGAACCTACCAAAATACCCGGTATATTCAAATAAATGGCTTCTTTTAAAATGCAAGAGGAATTTCCTATGATAAAATCCGCATTTTTAAGCAAGGCGATAAAATATTCAAACCGAAGCGAAGAAAAAACTCTAAAATTTTTCATACCCTCTAAGCTTTTATAGCTCTCTAAAATAAACTCAAACCCTAAATCATTATTGGGATAAATCACAATATAATTCCTGCCACTTTCTTTTAGGGCTAAAACAAAATTTTCGCTTTGTTCTTTAAGGGTGTTTAATTCAGTCGTTACCGGATGAAGCATCGCAATAGCATAATTCTCAAAGCTTATTTCATAATACTCTTTTGCTTGTTCTAAAGAGACTTTATTACTATTTAAAATCTCTAAATCTGGCGAACCTATGATAAAAATGGATTTTTCATCTTCTCCAAGCTGCATAAGTCTTTTTTTGGCTTTTTCATCATTGACTAGATGAATGTGGGCGAGTTTAGAGATAGAATGTCGCAAACTATCATCAATCGTCCCAGAGAGTTCCCCTCCTTCAATATGAGCAACCAAAATATTATTCAAACTCCCTGTAATAGCCGCTGCTAAAGGTTCTATCCTATCCCCATGGACAACAATCAAATCCGGTTCAATCTCGCAAATATACTTAGAAAAACCATCAATCATAGAGGCTAAAGCCTTATCCATTTGAAAATATTTATCAAAGTTAATATATTTAAAAATATTTTTAAAGCCATATTTATCTATTTCCGTAGCAGTAGAGCCAAATTTTTGGCTTAGGTGCATTCCTGTTACAAAGACAAAAAGTTCAAAATTGCTTGATTGCTCCACCTTTAACATTAAAGACTTTAATTTAGAAAAATCCGCTCTTGTCCCTGTTACAAAAACAATTTTTTTCACTCAAAATCCTCATAGCTTAATTGTCTATCTTTAGATATATCTCTTAATGCCCTCCTGCCTAGAATCTTTTCAAATTCACTTGCTGGTATGCCTCCTTTACCCGGTCTTTTTACCCAAATATTTTCTTTGCTTAAAAGCTCTCCTTTAGTAATAGCTTGGATACTTACGACACTTGCAAAGGCAAAATCTATCGTAACTTGCTCTTCACTAGCTGCCATCTTTGAAGCATTCAATCCTCTTAAAATAGCCATTTGCTCACTTTTTATAATAAGCTCTTTTAAAGCCTTTTCATCCATAGAGCAAACAATATCTGGACCCTCTCTATCCATCGTATCTGTAAAGTGCCGCTCTAAGACACAAGCACCTAAGGCAGTTGCCCCCAAACAAGCAAGATTGTCTAAAGTATGATCACTTAATCCCACCAAACAATCAAAGGCTTTTTTTAGCTCTAGCATAGCCCCAAGTCTTACAAGATGTGGGGGAGTTGGATAAAGGTTAGTAGTGTGTAAAAGCACAAAAGGAATTTCATTATCTCTTAAGATTTTCACACTTTCTTTAATGCTTGCAAGATTATTCATACCTGTGCTAAGAATCATAGGTTTTTTAAAAGAGGCTATGTGTTTTAAAAGTGGAGTATTATTGCATTCTCCCGAGCCTATTTTAAAAGCACTCACCCCCATATCTTGCAATCTATTAGCCGCTGCTCTACTAAAGGGAGTGCTAAGATAAACAAGTCCTTTAGATTCTGCATATTCCTTTAAAGCAAGTTCATCTTTATAGCCTAAAGCACATTTTTTCATAATCTCATAAATGCTAATCTTGGCATTGCCCGGGATTACTTGCTTGGCTTCGCTACTCATTTCATCTTCTATGATATGGGTTTGGTGTTTGATAATTTTTGCTCCAGCCCTTTTAGCAGAATCCACCATAAGTTTAGCAAGCTCTAAACTCCCATTATGATTAATACCAATTTCTGGCACAACTAAAGGAGAGACCTCTTCGCTAATCTTTAAATGAGATATTTGTATTTGCATTTTTTCTCCTTATTTTCTTTGTTTAAATTCTTTAATGATTTTCTTAGAATCCACTAACCAAAACTTCAAAAGCCCTCCACGCCAGAGATTTTTATAAGCATTTAAAAAAGATTCACCTAATTGGTAGCTTAAATGCTCTTTGACCTTCAATCCCTCTTGATAATCTGCATAATCCTCAAGAAGTGGGAGCTTCAGGTTAGGATTAATCGCAACTCTTTCCTCATAGTATTCTTGCTCTTGGCTATGAAGTGCTTTGATATAACTTAGGACATAAAACATCCTTATATAACCCCATAAACTTTTAGAGTTTAATACCAAACTCTGCCCGATTTTATAGGCTAAATGGTTTTTCACTCTTAAAGCCGCCCCTGTGGGTTTAGCTGGTGAGTTAGAATATTGCATTTTAGGATTAGTAGAGTTTGAATATCTTAGTATTTCTTCTTGTTTTTGTAGTAACTCACAGTGCAAAGCAATCTCTTGGAGGGTAAATTTCACTTTATATTTCTCTTCTAATGCGTGTTTTTTGGCATAAAGCTCCACAGGAGGCACACTTAGGCGGTGCATTTTTAGCGGATTTTCTTTGCTAAAGTTTGCAAGTTTTCCCTCTTTGCTTAGTCCCTCAAGGGATTGTGCGGCAAGGTTATAAAGATGTTCTGGAGGCATAGAGGCTATCCATTCAACCCCTCCAAGATTTGTGGTAATTAAACAATTCTCATCTATCGCATAAAGAAAAGGGATGTTTCTGGCAAGTTCCTCTGAATGGACGCCCAAAGTATCGGCTAAGCCAAAGACAACTCCGGGCTTTTGGCAAAAATAAAATGGCACAAGAGAGGTAGTGCTACACTCACTTATTGCTAGATTACACATTGAGCCATAGCAAATTTTCGTGCGATAGTCATACCCACTTAGGGATTTAAAAGCGATTTGCTCTCCTTTAACTCCATAAAGTATGCAAGAATTTTCAGACTCATTGCTTATTATTTTATCTTGATTATGAGATTGCGTATTTTGCAAATGTGGATTGGTTTTAGTAGCAGTTTCTCTGTTAGATTCATTTTGAAACTCTTTAGTTTCAAATGCTTCTTTGGTGTTTTCTACAATCTTCCAAAATGCTTCTAAATTATTCTGCACTTCTATGCGTTCGCCATCATAAGCAGTTAGTCCATCGACATAGACTTTGATACTTGGGAAATAGCGACTAAGATTTTTAAGAATAAGCGGAATCCCTTCCCACTGCTGAAGCCAAATTCTACGTTCGCCCGGGATTCCAAGCCAAAGGGTTAGGCTATACATATCTTCTGCCCCCCCCCAATTAATAGCTCTTTAGAAGCTAAGGCTTGAGTGATAACAATATTTTCTGATAAATTAATTTGTGCATCAAAAGAAGCAGCCTCACATAGTAAAGCAGGTCGGATTCCTAACCTCTCCTCCTCAACAATATTTTTCATCTCTTTTGTTTTGAAAAACATCGGTGTTTTTAGCACATTACAATCTTGCAAACCTAACTTGTAGAACCAATACAAATCCTCTCTAAAAAAATGATAAGGTCTTGTAATTCCAAGATTGATTGCAAACTTTTTATCGCAAAACTTTAAATCCTCTGCTTTTAAATTTCGTGCTATTTTTGGGATTTCTGTCAAAGCAGCCCATAAAATCCATTTTACGAAATTTTGTTCCCCAAAGAGATCCTTGGCTAAAAATAAATTTTCAGCTGTTATAATAATCCTAGCAAACATATTTTCATTAACTAAAATCCAAGGATATTGATTGTCCTTATCTATAAAAAATACAAAGCTATTGTAGCCACCCGTATTTTGTACAACTTTGTTGTTTATGCTTAAAACTGCCCTTGTTAAAATATTGGTATGAATAGGGTGAGTGAGCTCTAAATACTCTTTGGCAAAAATTTCTTTGAAAGTTTGTTTTAATTGTGGATTATCTATGTCTCCCTCAAAAGAACATTGGTGTAATAAAGCTATTTCGCAATCGTATTTTTGATATTCATAAGCTCTGCAAGTGGATTCTAACCCTTTGATTCCAAAGCTTCTATTGAGATATTTTAGTGTGTCTAGGAATTGTTGTATCGCATTCATTAAGCCTCCAATTGCGGAATCAATTCCATAATTTCAGATTCTGAAACTTCCTCTTTGTCAAATCTATCTAGCTTGTCTTGAGGGGCTACGAGGGAGTTAAAGTCTTGTAGGGATTCTTTGGCGACAAAGTCAAGCTTTTCTTTGTGGTATCCCAAATGCAAAGGCACAGGAATCTCTCTGGTATTTTTAGAAATTTCCATAGTTTTACTACGAAAAAATAAAGGTGTATCCCAAATCTTATTTTTTAAACTTAGATAATCAAACCAAAAGAGGCTATCTGTGAAATAATGATGGGGTCTCTCGGATTGTATGTTGAGACAATAGGAAGTGTCTTTGTGATAAACATTCTCTACACTTAGGTTTTTTTCTTTTGCCATTTCCAAACAATCCCTAGTGATTCTCCATCTTAGCCATATATCGTGTTGGCTATCACTCAAATAGCGTCTATTGAGGAAAAAATCCTCCATAATAATCATAGAGGTAGCTTGTTCATAGGTTACTACAAGCACCCAAGGGAATTGATTGTTTTCATCTATAAAGAGTGTAAGTGAGCGCAAGGAGCGGTTTGGGGGTTGCCAACTTTGAATTGCTCTTGTTAAAATGTGGTTTTGTGTTGGGTGATGTAATTCAAAATAAGGTCTATTATAAATATCTTTCCACATTTCTACTAATTTGCGATTTAAAAAATCTCCTTTAAAAGCGCATTCTTGAGTGAATGCTAGCTCGCAATTATAGCTTTCAAAAGGATAAGGCTTAATGTCTTTTTGGCTTAAACTCTTCAACTTCTCTATAAATCTTTCTATCTCTTGACTCATTGTTAATTCCTTTAAGATTCTCTGTTTCCTTTACAAAATATAAAATGTTGTCGGGGGGGGGGTAGAATCTATTATTTGCTTTAGAGATTCAAACTTTTGACTTTCGGCAAATATCGCATTGACTTTACAAAAAATATAGGAAATCTTTAAATATTCTTTAGAATTGATGAGCTCCTCTAAGATTACGCAAGTTTCAAAGTCAAGTTCCAAAATCAAAAGATAAAGATTAGAAAACTTTTGTAGCACCTCACTAATATTTAAACTTTTTGCTTTATAAGTATTATCCGAAGCGTAATAAATGCTTGGGTGGATTCCACTTCCCCTGTTGTCTCTTGCTTGGATTTGGGCTTGTTCTACATTGGAGAGCGCATTAGGATAAAAAATCACATTATTGGATTCTTGGTATTTTTCCTTATAAAATTTAAAAACAGCCGGGTCTGGTTCAAAGTAATGAATCTGTGCCTTACATTCTATAAGCAAATCAAGCCATTTTTTATCTTTGGTATAACTCATTACAAGCTTCCCTCCCTCTAGCATTTGAATAAAAATATCTTGAAACTCAACTGATATTCCCAAACTCTGTAACTTTGTAAAAAAATCACTAGAATGATTTCCAATATCTTTGCTCCAAATCTGCCAATTTAGGTGGCTTACTTCTCTGTTTAATTGATTGATAGAGTTTAGCAGTACAGAATAGAATCTCTCTCTTTTGGAAGAGGAGAGTTTGAAGTAGATTAAAGTCCAAATTGAGGCAAAGGGTAGCCATAAATATCCACCAAAATATCTCATTTTATGGGCTTTAAGTATGCAATCTCCTAATTTATAGCTTAAATGTCGCCTTGTTTTTAGCTCTTTGGAACTATTGACGAGTTTTCTAAAATTTGGCAAATTAAGCTGGTATTTTGTTACATTCGCTTGATAAGCTTTTTGTGTTTCTTTGTCGCTGCAAATCATTTTGCGCAGTATATTTGGTAAGCTCACAATTCTTTTGGGATTTTTCAATAAATTTAAGCTAACACTTCCAAGCCTATAAGTAAGTTCATCTTTGAGAAAACCATCTGCAAAGAGATGAAAGTTTAAATCCTTAAGATATTTTTGTAACTTTTGAAATTCTGGGATTAGATTTAATGGGTCTTGGGAAAAATAGAGGATTTTATGAGCATAAAACGTATAAGTTGGCATAGGATATTTACTAATAATATGCTTTATACGTTCATCTTGTGAGTTTTGCAAGAATGTATCAAGGGCTAAAGAGGTAAGCATAAAGGAGCTTGCTTTATGGTATGCTCTTTTAGAATAATTATCCTTAAAAACTTCTGCATTTTTGGCAAAAAACCCTGCGACTTTACCCTCAAAATTATTACCGTAATTCATGATAGAGTTAGGTCTAATCCTATAATGATAAAGTTGTTTGGGATAAACATAGATATGATTGCTTTGGGCAAAAAGTAAAATCCCAAACATATCATCTTCTTGAATAATGCCATTGATAAATTTAAGTTTAATTCTCTTTAAAAATTCAAAGTTAATAACACCACTCCATGAAAAATAAAAAAAATGTAGTTTTCTCTTGAAAATTCTTTGCACCCAATCTTTCCTTGAAAGAATAACTTCGTTTGTATAACCAAAATGCCAAATATTAGATTTCCAATCGGATTTTTTCACTCCATCAAGGAAAGCTTTTGCATCAAACCATAGTATATCTACATCTCGCATTCTTGGAATGCATTGTTCTACGCAATCAAGCTCTATATAATCATCACTATCTACGAATTGCAAATAATCAATGCTTGGAATCTCTAGCGAACTTTTAAGGCTATAAATAGCATGGATTTGGTAGGGATTTTCCCTGATGATTTTATAGGAATGTAAAGCTGCCTCTTCTTTGTCATTGCGAGCTTTATTTTCAGAATAGCAATCTGCCATCTTGCAATGACAAAAGATTTCTCCACTTAAAAACTCTATCCCTACATTTCTAGCACTAGACAGTCCTCCATTTTCTTTATCAATAATTGTAATTCTGCCGTCTTTTTGTGCATATTCTTTGGCTATTTGCAAACTAGAATCTGTGCTTCCATCGTTGATTAAAAGAATTTCTAAATTTTTATAAGTTTGATGGATGACACTCTCAAGGCATTCTCTTAAATACTTTTCTACATTATAGATAGGGATAACAATACCAACTTTTTTGGATTCAAGCATTTTTAGTTCTTTCTCCTTTTATAATCTCTATAAATATTTGGAATCTTAAAAGGAAAAGTCAAAGGATTTTTTAGCATTGCTTCTCCTAAGCGATAGCTTAAATGCTTTTTTACCTTTAAAGATTCTTCATAATCTGAAAAATCTTGCAATCTTAAAGGCTTTAATTCTGGCTTGAGAGATATCAAAACCCTTAAAACTTTTTGTTCAAAACGATGAGTAGCAATAATTGTATAAAGGGTAAAAGGCAGTTTTAAGGCTTTTAAAATAGTTGAAGTTTGAATAAGGCAATTTCCAAGTTTATAGGAGAGTTGGCTTTTTACTCTTTCTACTGCACCTTTTGGCTTTAACGAGATATTCTCGTAAAATTCTTTTGGGTCTTTTAAGATTCGCTCTAGTTTTGCTCTTTGAAATTTATCAAAATAACTCCAATCCAA
>NZ_FZPJ01000067.1 GCF_900198605.1 Helicobacter mesocricetorum
CATAAATTATGGGGAAAGAGATTATGGCGAGGGACATAGATTATTAACTGCTCACTCAAGAACAGAGAGGGATGAGCGAGGTCAGCCTCACCGACAGATTAACGACCTCAATTTTCACAACTCTGCCAATAAAACTATACCACAATCCAACCAATCTTCAAAAGATTTTAAAGCAAAACTAAAAGAGTTTAACACCAAAAACAAAAATAATACTCAAACTAAAGAAAAGGAGTTAAAGCGATGAAACCCATAATCATTAATCAACAAGAGGTGCAATTTACTACTTCTAATCATCAAATCTTTTGCACAAGTTTAGATATAGCTAGAGTTTTTGGGAAAAGGCATGATGATATTTTAAAGGCTATTAGGAATATAGTGAGAGATTTGCGAGAAATAGGGGATTTGCAATGTATCCGCAATTTTGCGGAATCATACGAATATCGTAAAATAGAGGGTTTCAAAGGTGTTACAAAATATCCTTTTTACAATCTAACTCGTGATGGTTTCTCTCTTTTAGCTATGGGATTTACAGGCAAAAAAGCATTACAATGGAAGATTGCTTTTCTAAATGCCTTTAACCAAATGGAACAAAACCTCAAACAAGAAATAAGAAGTCCAAATCCTTATCTTACAGATTTAATGAAACTTATCTATCCAAATTTACCCAAAGAAGATTATAGGATTGATATAAATATAACACAATCTCTAAATCCTCAAGAAGCACAAAGAATATTTACCCTTAATTATCTTGTTGATAATAGAAACCAAATAAAAAGGAGTTAAAGCGATGAATAATGTCAATCTAATCGGATACTTAGGAAGAGATTTTGAAATAGGAACTACAGGAAATGGAAAACTCTATGCAAAAAACTCTTTAGCTATCACTAAGAAATGGAAAAATGAAAAAGGCAATGATGAAAGTAGCACAACTTGGATCCCCATTGTTTTATTTGGTAAAAGTGCAGAAAGTGCTTCTATGTATATCAAAAAAGGCTCTCAATTTGCGTGTAGTGGAGAATTATCCTCTAGTCAATATACAGATGAAACAGGAAATACTAAAACTATACTAAGTGTTATCGTATCTAAATTTTATTGGCTTGGTAAAAAGGATAAAGAAGATGCAAAGCAAATAACACAAACTCCTCCAAAAGAACCAAATATTGAATATGAACACCCAACAACAAATATAGAATCTGAAGAAATCCCATTTTAGGAGTTATTTATGAAAATCTTTCAATTTTTAGCCACAAGGAAAATCCATCATACCCCAACAAGTGGGGCAAAGCTAATAAGCCTTGACTACAATTATACAAAGGAGTATAATTGCAACTATGATGAATTTGATGCTATTCATCTTAGCTCCTTTTGGGGCTTAGATTTTCGCTACAAGGGTGGTAGCCTTGTGGCAAACACCCCAAAAAATTATATCCAAAAACTAAAAAAATCTATTCTTGTTTTTATTATTCTATTAATCCCTAGTTTTTTATTGAGTGCTGGTATTCCTGTTGTTGATACTGCAGCGAATACACAAATAGCTACCCAAAATGCTAAACAAATAGCAGAGTGGGCAAGAGAAGCTACAAGATGGACTAGCACTGTGTCCCATTACCAACAACAAATCCAAGCCTACAAAAATGAACTCCTATCAAAGACAGGTATCAGAGATTCTGTTTCTTTTTTAAGAGATATTAAACAGATTTATTCTGATTTTTCTAAAGCTGGAGAAAATATTCAATCTTTTTATAATAATGTTTTAAGAGATCCACAAGAGTTTTTAAGCCAAAAAGGTAGTGAGATTTTTGGTAAATATACAAGCTTTGATAGATGTAATTTTGACTTTATGAGTCAATCAGAAAAAAATATCTGCAAAATAAATTTAGTTACTTATGCTGCTCAAGTAGAAACCTATAATCAAGCCTCAAAACAAATGAATACCATCAGTGCAACACTTAAAAAACTACAAGATAGGCTAGTCAATGCCAAAGACATTAAAGAAAGCACAGATATAGGTAATGCCATTCAACTAGAAGCAGCAAAAATCCAAATTGTTAAAAACCAAATAGATTTAGCCAATGCAAGTTATGAAAACCAAAGAAAAATACAAGAGGATATAGCAATGCAAGAGTATTCTAAATCCTTTAAAAAAGAGCGTGGAAGTGCTGCAGAATTTTTTAAGAATGCAGGGCAAAATAAACAATGAATGATTTATTCCAAACACTAGGTGAAAGCATACAGCAAATCATTGATGCGATAAGACAAGTAGGCACAAGCGATAAGGTTGCTGAACTTAGTATTCTATTTTCTATCATTATTACGCTTGTTATTATGTATAAAGGCTATGAAGTATTAATGGGTAGAAGTCAAAGCCCTATTAGAGAATTAACCTTTGATATTGCAGGAAAACTTCTTGCGATTACCTTTGCATTAAATATCGGAGGTTGGTTAGATGGGACAATTTCAGCAATGGATGGGATTTATGAGTGGGCTGGTGGTGGAACAAAAATGTATCAAAACTTAGATGAAATGTTTGCAAATACCACAAAACTAGCAGATACAATTTGGGCAAAAACAAGTATTTTAAAAGCTCCTATAGGACTTGCGGCAATGGTTCTTTGTTATATAGGATTTATAGTTGCTGTTGTTCCAACACTCTCTATTTTAATTGTTACTACTTTTACACAAACTCTGCTTGTAATCACCGCTCCTATAGTGTTTTGGCTTTTAATCTTTAAATCCACTAAGAATGTTTTCACGCAATACATAGGACTTTTATTATCAAATACCTTAGTCATTTTACTTGTAGGCTTATTTTTAAAAGTTTTTATGAATCAAATATCAACTTGGATTAATTATTTTATTAAAGAAACTCAAACTGGTGCTGAAGTATTAGGAACAGGCATTTTCTATGTTATTGCCTCTCTTATTCTATCAACTATGATTATAGCTGCGAAAACTTTTGCAGAAAAAATTGCACATGTATCAATGGAATCCGCAATGGATGGAGTGATGAATCCTGCTGGTAGATTAGCTGGAAAAGCTTTAGGTTATGGAGCAGGAAAAGCTGCTAATTTAGCAAGTCCTCTTGCCTCTATGGCTGGGAATTATGCAGCAGGAGTAGCTAAAGACATAGGAGCAGGAGCTAAACTAATGGGAAGTGGTGGATATAGCTTTGCAAAAAAATGTATGAGAGGATGAGAAATGGAGCTTAAGAAACTTCAACTTATTTTTGTTTTTCTTTTTGGTGTTTTATTCTTTAGTGCTTGTAGCACAAAAGGTCAATACGATGATTTTTTTAATGACAAAAAAGGATGGATACCTGTTAATAAAACTATTACTAAAGAGATAAGGCAATGAGTGATAAAGAATTAGAAATATTTTCTCTTTGTGAGCGATTAGTAGAGCTTCTAGGAGATAAAGAAGCTATTGCTGATTTGAAAAAATTATATACGAATCATCCCGAAATGTTTAAGGATATGCAAGAAGTATCTAATACGATTAAAGAAGTAGTTAGAGAGCCTGAAATTATTATTAAAAATCCTAGACCCAAAGGTAAAAAAGATTTTATAGCGGTTAAGCATTTAGAAAATAAGGAAAGAAAAATTGGAGATGTTGGGATTAGAAATGATGAGGGAACAAATGTTATCTATCACGCAAACATATCTTCAAATAGAAATTTTGAAAGATTAGCTAAAAAAGAAGTAGTTACTGGTGAAGCCGTCCACTCCCTTCACACCTCAAGACCTGCTGAGCTGGGCGGTAATAATCAAAAATTATCTGGCTCAAAAGAGCATTCAGCAACTACTACTGAAACTATACCACAATCCAACCAATCCACCAAAGATTTTAAAGCAAAACT
>NZ_FZPJ01000018.1 GCF_900198605.1 Helicobacter mesocricetorum
AGGCAAACTCAATATGACAAGTCTTGTCATTCTGAACCCGCTTTAGCAGGTGAAGAATCTCATGAGATGTTTCGCTTCGCCCAACATGACAAGGGGGGACTCAATGACAAGAGGAGATTCGACATGACAAAATAGAATTATCATGTCGTAGCCTTTGGGGATACAGAATCTTTTAAATCTTATATTATCATTATATTTTTCTTGCCCCTCAACAAGCCCTGCCAATGCTGGATATAGCATGGAATATTAAGCTATAAGGGGTTATTTGATATAATCACATGTGTAAGGATAGATAATGTGGGAAATAAAAGATGAATTAAATTTTTTTAGAAATGCATTAAGTGGTGGTTTTGCTACAAAAAAAGATTTATTCTATAACATTAACAATAAATATTTAGCTTATATACCTAAAGCAATAAAACAAAATATTCCAACCTTGCAAAGTAGGAACTCCCTTATTGGTAGCTATACAGAAACTTGGTGTCAAAGATTATTAGAGCCAATAGCTAAGAAATTTAATCTTTTTGCCCTTAATGGTGTCATTTGTGATGAATTAGGCTTAATTAAAGTTCTAGGGCTGATTTGGCTTTTTGCTCCACAAACGAAATGAATCAGCAAGCAAAAAATATTAAGCTCATTTTTGAAATTAAAATGAGTATCGTTAATAATTATGAACTTAATGGTAATCTCGTTTCTCTCATAGGAGATTATAAGACACATAAAGCACAGCCATCTTTGATGAGAAACGATAGTATGCTAAAGGCTATTGGTAAGGCTATTAACATTAGGGTAAGCTCAGAATCTGCTAGAAGTATTCCTATCATTATCTTAGGTAATACACATATTAGCGATAACTATTTAGGTAAAGTCGATCATTTGGGACAATACGGTGTTTTGCAAAAAATTATTTCCTTAAACCCGTCTCTTCGTTCTATTAAAAACTCTCCTTTAGGCTATTTTCAAACTCCACAAAACCCTAAGGAATTAGAAAATATTTTAGAAAATGTTTTAAAACAAGATTTTTGTTATTTTTCTGCGATGTTAGATAAAAATAAATTAGGAGAGATTATCCAAAAATCAGTTGTTTCTGAAGACAAAATACAAATTGCAGAACATTTTTTGGCAATATTAAAGGAAATAAGATGACCAAACATACCAAAACCTCTTCTTTTGGTGTAAGTGCTAGAATTGGACATGATTCTTCAGAGTTCTATCATTCAAAGCTTTATGGTAATTTACAAACAAAAAAAGAAAAAGCACAAAACGAAAATGAAATTTTGCCACAAAATTTAAATACAATTTTTAACCACAGTAGCGAAAATATGCCAGAGCTCCCCGATAATAGTGTGCATTTAATGGTAACCTCGCCTCCTTATAATGTGAGAAAAGATTATGATGATGACTTAAGCCTAGAGGAATATTTACAGCTTTTAAAAAATGTCCTTGCAGAAACCTATAGAGTTTTAGTCAATGGTGGTAGGGCTTGTATTAATATCGCGAATATTGGTAGAAAACCCTATATCCCCCTTACAATGTATATTAATCAAATAATGCTAGAGCTTGGTTTTTTAATGCGAGGTGAAATTATTTGGGATAAAAGCGCAAGCAGTGGAGTTAGCCTTGCTTGGGGGAGCTTTAAGAGCGCTAGTAATCCTGTGCTAAGAGATACACACGAATATATTTTAGTTTTTTCCAAAGGCGATTTTAAACGCGAGAAAAAGAAAAACGATAAACAAGATTCCATTTCCAAAGAAAATTTTATGGAATGGAGCAAGTCTATTTGGCGGTTTCCAGCTGTTAGCGCAAAAAAAATCGGGCATCCAGCCCCTTTTCCGCTGGAATTGCCCAAAAGGCTAATAGAATTTTATAGTTTTGAACAGGATATTATCCTAGACCCTTTTATGGGGAGTGGCACAAGCGCACTTGCTGCTTTGGAGCTCAAAAGAAATTTTGTGGGCTATGAAGTTAGCAAGGAATACATAGAGCTTGCAAACCATAGAATAAAAAGAGAAGCAACAAGACTCATTTATTGATTCCTTTGCAAAAGACTGCCCCTATGTTTTTGGCTTGTTTTTGAGTGCTTCCTTGATTTTTGCTATCGGATTTTTGCTATCGCTCAATATAGCAAAAAAATCCTTGTCATTCTAAAGAATCCTCCTATCGTCATTCTGAGGTAGCGAAGAATCTCTTAAAGATTCTAAGAGAGATTCTCCACCTTGCAAACAAAGTTAAAATAACAAGAAAAAGCCCAATACAATAAGAAAGATTCCAATAAGATATTTAGATTGCCCCAAAACATAGCAAAATAGCTAACGATCTATTTGGGGTAAAAAGTGCGAAAAATATCAAACCAGAATTTTTTATACTTTGATAAGGGTTGCCTTTCCATAGGCTTCTTGCATTTTGGGCATTTAGCAAAGATATCCTCGTGTTGTAGCGCATCACTTTTTGGCTGATGGATTTTGCTAAAACCACAGATGCAAGTAAATTGTATAGGGTTAGGTCGTATCATATTACTCCTTTTGTTGGCAAATTGACTTAGAATCCTGTATCCAATGAGTATCTCCTTTTAGTCTATGGGTTTTTGCCCTATAAGTAATTGTTGAAATTGTGATTCAATCATCTTAGATTCATTTTCCCATTGCTCAAATGCTTGTTACTTGGATTTGATAGCCACCATTTCATCATTTGTCCTTACATATATATCCTTTAGCTCTAGGTATTGTGGAAAAAATGTTTCTATAAAGCTTTCACTATTGATAAGCCCTAAGATTTCTTTTCTCTGCCCCTCAAAATTCTCTTTCATCGTATTTTTTGCCTTTTGGAATTCTTGTTCTTTTTCATATTGTTTGTAGCTATCCCACAGCTCAAACGCTACTCCTGCTACGGCTACGGCGACTTCACTCCTTTGGCAAGCTTGATAGCCCCCCAAGGTTTGAATTTTAGCACTAAATCCACACCTATCATTTTCCCAGCAGCAACAAGCCCATCTCTTGCTAATTTTATATTATTAGCATTGATGACTCCTGACTTTTGCAGATAGCCTAGCCCTTCCTTTCCGACGCTGTTTAAAGTTGTAGAAAATAGGTCGATTTCGGATTCAAAATGCGCAGTGATTTTTTGAATCTCAAGTTTCGCATATCCGGTTTGTTTGTCAAATTCATTTTTAATTTTTGCATCAAGGTTAATCCCCTCGCTTCCTATTTCTCGCTCAAAAAATTCTCCGAAATTCTCTAAGCTTACGCCTTGTAGTTGCAAAATCAAGTCTGTAAAATAGTTTGTTACAAAATTGCGCAGGTTTTGCCTTGCTTCTTTTATGCTTGTCTCTAGCCTATTCATATCATTTTGGATAGATTGTGTGCCACTCCTAAACTTCTCCATTGCTTCATTGAGTTCTATATTTTCTTGCCTAATGATGGATAATTGTTTGTCTAACACATCTGCGACTACGCTTTTTGTGCTTTCACGGACAATACACTCAAAACCGCCATTGGTTTTAATTTTGTCTTGAGTGGCATTTTGTAGGCTTTCTATATGCGAGAGGGTTTTGAATTTTTCAAGATTTTGCCGCCAATGCTCAAACCCCATATCAAAAGGATTTGCCGCAACAGCAACGATAGAAATATCTTGGCTCTCTGCTTCATTTAGCTCTATCAAATCGCCCAATCTCTTGAGGACATTATCTTTTTTGATTTTTAAATCATCTTGGTAAGAATCTTGCTCCTCAACATCTGTAACTTCATCAAATTTACTTAAGACAAAAATGGTTCTTGGCAATAGTTTGAGTGTCCTAAAGAGCCAATTTAAATCGCCCCTATGGCTTTCTTTGATTGGACTTGCTGAATTCATAATGTAAAGAATTAAATGCGCTTGGCTAATGTATTTGCGCGTGAAGTCTTTGTATTTTTCAGCATTTGCTGTGCCGCCATACTTTTCTTTGAAACCAAATAACCCGGGGGTATCAATGAGTTCAATATCATCCTCTAATTCATAGGTTTTTACCTCATCTGAAGATTCTTCGTGGCTAATTTTCATACTCAAATCAAGTCTTTCAAGCCAAGCTGCTGCAATGGAGGTTTTGAATCACGCGTGATATAAAACACACAATGCGCCTTTTTGGTTACCGAATCTATGCTTGTCATCACTTGCGATTCATCACCCTCAATACCGGGAATATCAAGGATTTGGCAGTCTTGGTTGTTGATATAAGGTATAGGAAGTTATTTCGCGTGTAAAGTCCGAGCGTCCATCGCCAATGGTTTTGCCATCACTCAAACTTAATAACTTATTGCTATCTTGATTGTTTAAAAATGTTTGTAGAGATTCTTTTGCTTGATTATGGATTAATTCCTTATCTTGAAGCTCTTTTTTAAGATTTTTAATCTCTCTTGCTAAAGAATTGAGATGAAAAAATACAAGAATGCGATACCAAAGCGAGTTTTTCTTTTGCTTCTCTAAGGCTTCTTGCTCTGCAATATGGTTTGATAATCTCTCAATATCCTCATATTGTTTAAGGATATTTTGCTCTAAACTTTCTTTTTGTTTTGTGTAGGATTCATAGATATTTTTAAACTCACTCCAAGAATCCATTTTGGTTTTTTCTTTAAAGCAAATCCGCAAGGCTTCAATGAGGGTGGATTTACCCGCATTTGTTTCGCCATAAAACGCAATGGTGAGTGTATCCCATTCGGCATTTTATGTAGAGAATCTAGCTTAGAATCAATGTCTTTTTGAATATGCTCTAAAATCCGAATCTCTTTTTGCGAATCTCCCCTTTCTTGGTTAAGATGTGTAACAATTTCATTAAGCTTTGTTTGGATTGTATGGTAGATTTGATTAAGGTTTTGCGCCTTTAGCATACGCATCCTCCTTTTTGCTTAGAGGATGCGACCTTATCTAAATCTTTTTTAAAGGAGGGGATTCCAAGCATTGCTTGGGAGTATTGAATTTGCCCATCACAATCAATTAAATAGGCAATTTGCCCCCCCCCCGATATTTGCTGCTGCACTTAGGATTTGCTGGAAGTCAAGGAGGTTTTTGTCGCTACAATCGCGTTCGCGTTCATAAGAGAGGTGTGAAATTTGGATAAAGTCAAAGTCGCCTGAATCAACGCTTTGCATTTCAGAAAGTGGAAAACTCTCTTGGTTTCTGCGCTCTAAAAAGGCAAGCATTGCTTGTTCGAGTTTTATAGGTGGTTGTGATTGCTCAAATTGTGATACTGCTTTATCTTGCATTGATACCCTCCTACTATTTAAAGTCTGAAGTATAGTGAAAAAAAATATAAATTTATTTTTAACCAAACTGCTATTCTTTTTAACATAGCCATTACAAATTAGAAGCATTTAGACGCAAAGATAAATTAATAGCTTAATGGATAAGAATAGCAGTCTCTAAGCCTATTCTTACTCAATCTAACTTATAATTTTGCACCCACAAAGGAGGATAAATGATAAATGTAATTTTTGATATGGATGGGACTTTGCTTGATAGTGAAGATTCTATTTGTGCTGCAGTCGCTGAAATTCGCCAAGATAGACAACTTCCAGAGATTCCAAAATCCATCATACAACATGCTATACACACGCCCGGCATTGATTGTGCGAAGGTTTTTTATGGTATTGATAATTTTCCACATAGGAGTTACAAAGTAGGTTTTGAATCCTATTTTACCAAACATTACGAACAAAGTGCAGTGCTATTTGAAGGAGTGGATGAAATGCTACAAACCTGCAAAGCAAAAAAATATTTTCTAGCCCTTGCTTCTAATGCACCCCAAGAGAAGCTAGAGCCGATTTTACAAAGGCATAATATCGCAGAGTATTTTGATATTATCATTGGTACAAATCCCAATATAGAATCCAAACCTAGCCCGATGATGATTTATTATGTCTTGCAAAATGCCCCTTTTACACAAAGTGTTTTTGTAGGGAATTGTCGTAAAGATGAGGAGGCAGCAGCTAATGCAAAAATTCCCTATCTCCAAGCTAAATGGGGAGTAAATGATAAAAAGCAGATTCTTCAAGCCAATGAATTTTGCACAAAAGATGAGCTTTTAGCAATACTACAAAGATATGAAGCATAATGGCAAAAGCCTATATTTTAATAAAACTATGCTATACTAAAAGGATTAATTCCATAATGCTATTTTTCACATAAGGAGGACTTATGCGTAAGATTGATATAGATAGTGCCTTTATAGGGCATCCCAAACCCTTGCTTAATCTAGCTTTGACAGAAATGTGGGAGAGGTTCTCCTTTTATGGTATCCGCTCCTTGCTTATATTATTTATGATAGCTACCATTAATGAAGGTGGTTTAAATCTTGATAGACCAACTGCTAGTGCTATTGTTGGGATATTTGCTGGAAGTTTATACCTTGCTACATTACCAGGGGGTTATTTAGCGGATAATTGGCTGGGGCAAAAAAATGCCACATTAATTGGTGCATTACTTATTGCATTGGGTCATTTAAGTATAGCTTTATCCATATTTTCTCCCTTTATGTTTTTTCTAGGACTTATTTTTATCGTTTTAGGCACAGGTTTATTTAAAACCTGTTCCTCTGTAATGGTTGGCTTACTCTATAAACAAAAAGACAAAAGAAGAGACTCTGGCTTTACCATATTTTATATGGGTATTAATCTAGGTGCATTTATAGCTCCTATTATTTGCGGACTTGTAGCCAAAGAATATGGTTGGCATTTAGGTTTAGGGGTTGGCGGAGTTGGTATGCTAATATCATTAGTTATTTTTTATTTTAAAACCATTCCTGATTTTAAAGAATTTGAAGAAAAAGTAGGCATTGACTCTACTTGGGCTAAACCTACTAGATACAAGAAAAATATAGCCATTTATACTTTTATTGCCTTAGGCTTATTGTCAGTCTTTGTCTTATTGTGTGGAATTGGCATAATACAACTTAATGCGGTGAATATTTCTAAAAATATGATAGCAATTATTAGTATAGCTGCTCTACTTTATTTTGGGTATTTATTCTTTTTTGCTGGACTTCAATCTGATGAGAGAAAAAACCTCATAGTCTTTCTTGTTTTGTTTATAACAGCAACCTTTTTTTGGTCTACTTTTGAACAACAACCCACCTCTTTTAATCTATTCGCACAAGATTATACCGATAGAATAATCTTTGGCTGGGAGATTCCCACCGCTTGGTTCCAATCCATTAACTCCTTATTTGTTATCACACTAGCCCCTATTATGAGTGCAATATGGATAGCCTTATCAAAAAGAAATAAAGAAGTTAGCAGTATTGCCAAATTTAATTTAGGTATTATTTTTACCGCTATATCTTTTGCTGTTATGATGTTTGCCTCTTATGCTGTATTAAGTAACGAGGGGTTGCAAGTCTCACCTCTATGGCTTATTGTAAGCTATTTCTTCTTAACTATTGGAGAACTTGCCTTAAGTCCTATTGGTCTATCCCTAATGACTAGTATTGCACCAAAAATGATTAGAGGACAAGTTATGGGACTTTGGTTTATTTCAATATCACTTGGAAGTGTAGTAGCAGGGCTTATTGGTGGAGAGGTTGAAGCTGATAAATTAGAATCTTTACCAAATCTTTTTGGAAATGCTGTTGTATGCTTATTGATTATAGCAGTTATCCTTTTTTTCTTAAAAAATCCTCTCAAAAAAATGTTAAAAACAGATTGAAAAATAATTTCGCCACTATAGTGGCTATAAATATTAGCCATTACTAAAAAATGGGCGATTTTTCTTATAGCATTTTATGCTTTTACTAACGAATTGCCCTTGTGGCATTTAATAATGCTAGTAATGCAACACCTACATCGCCAAATAACGCTATCCACAAATTCGCAAATCCAAAAGCAGCAAAAACTATAATAGCAGCTTTTACCCCCAAGGCAAGAATAATGTTTTGCCATAAAATTTTACGCGTTTTTTGGGCGATACTGAAACTTTGGGGTATCTTTCTTAAATCATCATTAAGTATTACAACATCTGCCCCTTCTAAGGCTAAATCACTTCCCATTTTGCCCATAGCAATACCAACATCACAAAGTATCAAAGAAGGAGCATCATTGATTCCATCTCCGACGAAAGCGACTTTGTTTTTACCTCTTTTTTGTAAAATCTTTTTTAAAAACTCTACCTTACCAGCAGGAAGTAAATTAGCAACAAAAGCATTAATCCCAACTTGCTTCGCAACTTCTTTTACAACAGATTCTTTGTCTCCGCTTAAAATATGAAGTTTATAGCCTTGATTTTTTAACCAAGTAATAGCTTCTTGTGCTTCCTCCTTAATATAATCTTCTAAAAGAATACTTCCAATAACTTCATTTTCTAAGGCAAGAAAAACTTGGCACTTACTTGTTGTATCATCTTTAATGAATTGTTGCGTAAGATTCCCTATAAATCGTCCATTACCTAATGCGACTTTTTTACCCTCCCATATAGCACTAATTCCCCCTCCAGCACTCTCTTGTAGATTTTCAACCTCCAAAATCTCTCCATTAAGCTTTGCAATAGCCTTAGCAATAGGATGATTAGAATGGGATTCCAAAGTTTTTGCCAAGGAAATAATCCACTGCTTATCATAGGGAGCATAGTTTTGTATTTCTTTAACGATTAATACCCCCTTAGTAAGTGTGCCTGTTTTATCAAAGATAATGGTTTTGGTATCAAAGAGTGTTTCAAGGTAGCTTGAACCTTTGATTAAAATCCCCTCTTTAGAAGCTCTACCAAGTGAAGCAAAGAAAGTAAGCGGTATAGAAATAACCAAAGCACAAGGACAAGAAACTACCAAAAAAACAATTCCTCGATACAACCAAGTATAGAAAGTCTCACTAAATCCCTCTATAAAACCATTGGGAGCAATAATGCCAAAGTAAAGAGGGGGAAATACACTAATGCTAATTGCCAATAAAGCAACAATTGGGGTATAAAACCTCGCAAATTTAGTAATAAACTCCTCACTCCTGCTTTTTTGCGCATTACCCTCTTCTATGAGTTTAATAATTTTACTAAAAGCAGAATTTTCATAATTTTGTGTAGCTTGTATATGCAAAACACCATAAAGGTTAATCCCTCCAGAGAGAAGACTATCCCCAACACCTACATTCTGCGGAATAGATTCTCCACTTAAGCTAGAATTATCAATACTGCTCTCTCCTTGAATAATAATTCCATCAACAGGAATCCTATCTCCTGCTAAAAGCACTAAAATATCGCCTTTTTGAATGTTTTTTGGATCAATGCTCACAACTTTATCATCTTGTAAAATCCTCGCATTCTCCACTTTGATAGAAGCAAGTGTTTGGATAGATTTTTTAGATTTCTCCACGACAAGACTTTCTAAAAATTCTCCCACCCTATAAAACAATAAAATCGCTACGGCTTCAGCCCCATCCCCTATAATCCAAGCCCCAATAGAGGCAAAAGCCATAAGGGTATTTTCATTAAAAAATTTCTTTTTTAAAAATCCTTTGAATGCCTCTTTTAAAATCCCATAACCTAAGACAAAATAACAAAACACATAAAGAAAAAATAAAAAGGTTTTATCAATAGAGTAAGCGAATATTTGAACTTCAAAAATCAATCCAACAAGATAAAGCAACCCACTAAAAATTAAAAGCATTTTTGCAAAATTATTCTTTAATCCATAGGTGTCTTTAGAGCAAAAATTACAGCAACAGAGCATATTTTCCATTTTTGTCCTTAATTTATTTCACTAATATGCTCTAAACCTTGTTCAAATATTTTCTGAATATGATCATCATCAAGCTCATAAAAGACTTCCTTTCCTTGCTTTTGATAGCGAACAAGTCTAGCGTGTCTTAGGATTCTTAGCTGGTGGGATACAGCAGATTGCGAAAGATTGAGTGTAGAAGCAATCTCATTAACACAAAGCTTTTCGCGCTGTAAAAGCGATAAAATACGAATGCGTGAAGAATCCCCAAATATCTTAAAAAGTTCAGCAAGTTCATAGAGTAATTCTTCTTGCGGTAGAGTATCAACTATTTTCTGTAAAATCTTTTGTCTATCTGCGCTAATCTCTGGCATAACTTTTGTCCTTTTATATATGATTATATATTCATATATTATTTAAGTGTGGAAGTGTAAAGTTATTTTTATAAAAATACTCTTAAGCCCTAGCTCTTTGCTAACAATGCGTATTTAAGGCAAATATTAAACTAAATTTTTAAAAAATCTCTCAATACCCTTTAAGCATAAAATCCAATTTAAAAAGATATACTAGCGACTTAAATTTTGATATTTAAGGAGAAAACACAAGATGAAAATCACGAAAGTATTACTTTCTTTTTTTATACTTGCTAGTTTAGTGAAGGCAATGGAACCCATCAAAAGCAAATATGATTTTAACACCACTTATGAGAATACTAAAAAACTTCTAACGCAAAAGAATATACCCATTTTTGCAGAATTTGATCATAGTAAAAACGCTAAAGATGTTGGATTAGAACTCAATGCCACAAAAGTAATAGTCTTTGGCAATCCAAAAGTTGGCACATTTTTAATGCAAGAAAATCCAAAAATCTCTATGGAATTACCACTTAGAATCTCTATTTGGGAAGATACTCAACACAATACTTATATAGCCTATACCGATATTAAAGAGCTTGCCAAAAAATATGCTATTAAAAACAATCAAATCGTTGAAAATATCCATAAACTCTTAGAAGAAATTATCAAAACCTCTGCAAAATAAATTATCTTCTGTTTCTTAGGATGTGGAATAACTCCGCATCATCTCTTAGGGTTAAGTTTTAGAAATAAAGCTTAGTGCAAAAGCTATTTTTATACTTGAACGCATTCTATTTTCTTTTATTCTTAATATTAAAGTGAAATATGGTATCTTAAAGGCAATAAAATATTAGATTATAGATTATGAGGTTATAGATTTAAATTATGGAAATCATTAATAATATAAATTTCACTATCATTGTGGTAGGAATTATTCTTTTTATAAGTGTTTATGCAAGCAAGCTTTCAGAAAAAATAGGAATCCCCTTGTTGCTAGTCTTTTTAGGCATTGGTATGCTACTTGGAAGTGAAGGAATTGTAGGAATTGAATTTGACAATGTCTTCTTGGCGCAAATAATTGGTATGATAGCACTTATTTTTATTCTCTATAGTGGAGGACTTGACACTTTTTGGGAAGAAATTAAACCTGTAATGATAAGCGGAGTAATCCTTGCAACACTTGGTGTTCTATTAACTGCCCTCATTATGGCGTGCTTTATCTATTTAGTGTTGGATTTTACTTTCTTAGAATCTATGCTTTTAGGTTCCATCATCTCCTCTACCGATGCCGCAGCAGTATTTATGATATTGCGCTCACAAAAAATAAAACTTAAAAACAATATAGGACCTCTTTTAGAGCTTGAATCGGGAAGCAATGATCCTATGGCGATTTTCTTAACAATTACCATTTTACAACTTATTTTTATGCCCCAAACACATTCCATAGGAGAGTGGATTTTACAATTTATTGCTCAATTTGCCGTTGGGGGAGTTTTAGGCATATTATGTGGTTATCTCTTTCCTAAAATCTGCCAACACATCAATATTTCACAAGCGGGTTTATACCCACTTATTAGTGTAGCTTGGCTTTTTATGATCTTTGGAGTTTCATCATTTTTAAATGGGAATGGCTATTTAAGTATTTATTTAGCTGGTATCATTACTAATAAATACGCTTTTCCCAACAAATCCAATATTATTGCTTTTCACGATGCCATTGCTTGGATGATGCAAATTGTCGTTTTCTTAGTATTGGGATTGCTTGTATTCCCTTCTCAATTACCTGATGTTGCCATTCAAGCTTTTGTTTTAGCTTTTATTTTAATCTTCTTGGCGCGCCCTCTTAGTGTATTTATCTCACTTTATAAAAGTAAATATAACAAAAAAGAAAAAATCTATATTTCTTGGGTAGGTTTAAGAGGGGCTGTTCCTATCATCCTTGCAACCTATCCTTATGTTTATAAATTTGAATCTTCTTCAACAATCTTTAATATTGTCTTTTTTATGGTTATCATTTCCGTGCTTCTACAAGGAGTAACTATAAGTTTTATGGCGAAAAAACTAGATCTTATAGAATAGTGGAATCTTTTTTGCTTTAGGATTCTATAATCCACAAGAAAGGTTTCCCTATGAGACTCTTGCTTTTATTTGTTTTTCTATCAGGCTTTACACTAAGCTATCAAAGCTATCAATCCTCTAATACAATTTCTCCGCAAGCTTCTTATCATCCTTTATATGAACAAAGGCGCAATCGCTTGCTTGGTATTTATGGAATGAATAATAGGGTAAATTCTGATGCAACTTTAAGCATTGCAGGGAATCCTCAAGACCATAGCCTTAGCGAAAAACTCTCTGGAATTGGACTTACTACTGGATATTTACTAAATCCAAACCATAGAATCTTATTAAACTTTGAAAGCTTTTTTAAGAAAAATGGCTTTTCTTACCAAACTTTTGCCCTAAACTATGCTTTTACTCCACAAATCCCAAATACTATAAATTGGCGTTTATTATTAAGCGCAAATGCAGGAATAGCATTCGCTCAATTCAATGAAGGTAGCTTTGTAATTAATGATAGTGCTATGGGAAAACTTAAATATACAGGATTTACCTATGGAGCAAAAACAGGAGTTATTTATCAAATCCCCTATGGAGAATTAGAATTGGGTATCCAAACAAGGCGACTAAACTTTGGTTCAGAAAGTAGTAGTGTCTTTATAAATAATGCCCCTGCTGCTACTGCCCTTGATTTAAGCCAAACTTCAAGCACAGGATTATTCTTAGGCTATAATTTTCTCTTTTAAGAATGCCTACTATATCTTCCCTTAAAATCCCTAAAAAACCTTCTAAAAAATTTATTGCTAATCTTTTAGAAGAACATTATCATCTTTTTAACACTTCTTATAGTATTTCAGAATCCCTGCCTGATCCCTTAGGGATAGCAAGAGATTTTAGGGATGATAAAGTAGCCCTTTTTTGTGCATTATTTTCTTATGGTAATGTAAAGGCGATTATTAATTTTTTACAATCTTGCAATCTACACTCCCTAAAAAGCTCTCAAATTGCACAATGCACAATGAAATCTTACCGCTTTCAAACAAACCAAGAGATTCAAGATTTTTTTGAATCCCTTATAAATTGTAATAATCTCTACCGCACTTTCTATAAAAATTATAAAAATGGTTCCATAATTGAAGGTATTTATTCCCTACAACATCTCCTTTATGAAAAACTATCGCTTAACACACAGGGCTTAAGATTTTTAATCGGTAACCCCCATTGTAGCTCTCCAATGAAGCGATGGAATATGTTTTTACGTTGGATGGTAAGAGAGGATTGTTTAGATTTAGGCTTATGGGGAGATATTAAAAAAAGTGATTTAATCCTTCCATTGGATACCCATACTTTTAGAGTCTCCCAAAGACTTGGAATCTTGAAACGAAAAACTTACGATTTACAAGCTGCACTAGAAGTAAGCAATTTCTTGAAAACCCTTGATAAACACGATCCTATTAAATATGATTTTGCACTTTATAGAATCGGGCAATTAAAGCTTATTAATTCTTAATCCCCAAAAGTGTAGTTATCATTTCATCAATAGTTGAAACCACTTTAGCATTAGCACTATATCCACTTTGAAATCGTATAAGATTTACTAGTTCATCATCCACAGAAACTTCTGAAGACTTTTTATACTCTTGTTTAATAGCTATATAAACAGCCTCTTTAGTGTCTTGTGTAGTTTTCGTTGCTTCTGTTTGAGAGGCGACTTTACTGGCAATAAGACGAAAGTATTCACTTATAGTTTCAGAATGCTTATTTCCCTCATAATCTGTAAAAGTAATTTTGTCATATTGGAGTTGCTGCATCATATTAGCCACTTCAAAATTCCCAGATACCGGCTCACGATAAGCACGAATCAAAGTAGGATCCTCTCTGTATTCAAGAGCCAATCTCATATCCCTTGCATTACTGCCTTCAAAAAATCTATTTACTCCAAATGCTCCTGCGAAATTTGTCCCATTATCTTGTATGGAAATATAAATCTCTTCAGAAGGATTCTTAGGAGTGATAGCAAAAGTTCTATTATCATTCGTAAAAGTTGCTGTAAATCTGTCATCAAAGTCATCACTAGCATTATTATTGCTATTGTCATCGGCATTAGCATTAAGTTGTTGTAATATACTTTGCATATTCGTAAGATTATCAATAGTTATCGTTCTTTTCCCTAATGTCTTACCTTGTTTATCATACATTATCACATCAAAACTTCCTTCATTAATGTTATATCCACTTGTTGTAAGAGCATCTTGAAAATTAATCCTTAAAACATCACTAGAAACATTTAGTCTAGCACTTTGTGTATATAAATTATTAGTAGTTTCTATAATTCCATTAGCAAGACTATCTAAATCATTAATATAAACCTGAAGCTTTCCTATTCCTCCTGTGCTACCATCCTCTAGCATATCTTCTGTGCGAATTAAATCTAATATCGCCCCAACTTTACCTTGATTTAAAGAATTAGAAAGATTATATTCTTTATGATCCGTCCTTAGATATTTAATTGTATAAAGTCCATCAGGATTATCAAAGTTATCTAAAGTTAAAGGTTGAAAAGAAGCACCATCAACAATGACTCTTCCACCAATATTTAGTGTATATCTCTCTTCAAAATCAGCAATATCTTTATTTACAATAGCACTTCCTTGTAAGCCATTTTTAAAAACATCTGCACCAATAAGATTATTAATTTCAAACTCATATTGATCCCTTAAATCCCTTAAATCATTAGCTTTTTTATTGAGATGTTTGCTTTCATATTCTCCGATTTGTTTATTCAAAATAGCAATCTGCTTCCCTAAACGATTCACTTCTTCAACCGCAGTTTTTAACTCTTGATTAAGGCTTTTTTGGAGATTTACCAAACGTTCTCTTGTTGTTGTAATATTATTAATAAGTGTTTGGGATTGTTCTGCTAAAGAGACTTTTTGGGCAGAATCTCCAGCCTTAATGGATAAATTCTTCCAGGCATCAAAATATTTTTGCAAATCATTATAAATTCCAACCTTATCCACTTCTGGATAATAAGAGGAGGCTTCCTTAAGTCCTTTAAAACTAGTATCATAAAAAGTTTTTTCCGAACTTGCTCTTTTATAACGAGAAAAGGTATATTCATCATGCACTCTCTCGATGCTTAAAACAGAAAGCCCTTGCCCTAAAGCATAGTTTTGTCTCCAAAGTGGAATTTCAGCCGCTGTTCGAACAACTTGTCTGGAGTAAAATTCATTATTAGCATTAGCAATATTATTTCCCACAGTATCCACCATTACTTGGTGACCTATTAGTCCTGTATAAGGAGTGTTAAGAGATGAAAGTATCCCACCCATAAGAATCCTCCTCTCTTATATTTCAGCTTTTAAAAATGTAGAGTTACCTAAAGTGCTTTTCTTATATCCTCCATCTTCGACAGGAAGAATATTTTTAAGAAGTGAATTATAAAATTCAGAAACCGCTAAAGACATCTTTCCAAAATGAGAGTTCAGCTCTTTGAGCTTTTCAAGATTATCGTGAAGTTCCGCAGTAACTTCATTGGCACCCTCACCTAATAATTTTTGTTTATCTTCATAAGTCAAATCAGTAATTGTGGCATTGGGATAATTTTCCTTAAGTTTAGCTTCTATTCCTTGAGCATAAGCTTCTTTCTTTTTGATAAATGAAGCTATCAATTCTTCTTTTTGTGAAACTCTAGCAAAGATTGCATCATTTTTAGCAATTTTAATATCAATAATATCCTGCTCTGTAATAGCTATTAAAGCTTTTACATCCTCTAAAGCATCTTTTAAAAATTGCAACGACATAAGATAACTCCTAAATATAGACTTATCTTCTATCTAAGCAACTCTTGTGCCATTTTTTCGGCACTACTCCTTAAATCAATTTTATAATTACCATCTAAGATTGCTTGTTTAATGGTTTCTACACGCGAAGTAGAAGCTTTTGTGTTTTGTGTTTTGTGTTTATCATCAACAGATTCATTTCTAGCATTATTCACAGGCGAAGCATTTTTATTATTCACCTGATTAATCGCATTAGAAAAATTAGAGTTATTCATCAAATGATTAATCATTCTTCCTCCTTTTAAAATTATCTCAACCTATAACTAAATCGGTTTTTTTCAAAAAAACTAAAATGAATTTTTTATACTTTTTGAAACATCCTGCAAAAACTTTTCTGTATCGGTCTTTGGAGGGACAATAATCTGTTGCGAATCAAATAAAGGCACATTCGCTCCACCAATCTTAATAGCATAAAGTATCACAAATAACATAAAATAAATAAACATTCCAAAACCAATAGAAGGTATAAACCAATCTTTCATTTCAATCCTTTGCCTTTAATATAGCAAGTTTTTACAAAATATTTTATTAATTAAGAAAATATCGGATTGAGGCAAAAGCTTTTATAGAAGTTGTCGCAATTTTAAGGAGAGCTTGTGAATCTATAATACCTCCCAAAGCAAAAATTTCCGCCCTATAATCTTCTAAATGCAAATTATTTAAAAACTCTAACCCAAGAGGCTCTCCTTTATTGGGGATTGCAAAGATAGGGCTAATAGTAATTCCATTGACACCTAATAAATCCACTTTTTGCAAAATTTCTTCTGTGTGTGCGCTAAAAAAAACCAGAGAAAATTTTCTTTTCGCTTCTAAAATTAAATCCATTTGTGAAGCATTGCAATGCAATCCATCAAAGCCAAATTCTATCCCTAATTCAAAATTTGAATTAATAAGACTTGGAATTTTATATAATTGATTAAGTTCTAAAAAGATTTCTAAAAGCTTAGGATTAAAAGCTAATGTTTTATCGCGATAACAAGCAAAGTGGATTTTGTGGGTATCAAGAATCCTCCTATAAAAGTCACAAAATTCTAAAGGAGTCGTGGGATAAAGAGTTGGAGAAGTAATGAGGTAAGCTTTAATGCGCTTCCTCGCTTACCAAAACAGCTCCTGCTAAAAAGACATAAGTTAAAATCATAAAGATAAATGCTTGTAAAAATGCCATAAAAGTGAGGATTAAAAATGCAGGGAGAGGTGCTACCCAAGGTGCTAACATAAGCATAACAAGTAAAAACATATCATCGCCTTTAATATTTCCAAAAAGACGAAATGACAAAGAGACTAAACGAGAGCAATGAGAAATAATCTCAATAGGAAACATTAAGGGTGCTAGTAAGGGTACAGGACCTGCAAAATGAGAAAAATATTTGACTATCCCAAAAGTCCTCATTCCTTCGAAATTATAATAAATAAACACAATCAAAGCTAAAGTAAGTGTAAAACTAAGACTTGAAGAAGGGGCTTCAAAACCGGGAATAATACCAATAGCATTGGCTAAAAAAACAAAAAGTGCAATCGTTGCAGTAAGGGGCAAATACTTTCTAGCTTTTTCTTCCCCTATAACATCTTTTGCCATAAAAATAATACCACCTAAAAAAACCTCAAAAACATTCTGAATAGCACCAGGCACTATTTGCATCCTTGAAGTTGCAAGTTTCGCTAAAACAATAGCAATGATGGCGATTAAAATTGTATGAAATGCGATAATAAAATCGTGATTATGGCTAATTAATCCCGCAAATGTAAAAAGTCTCCCATCCATATTTAGCTCCCAAAATAAAAATTTCTTAATTATGCCAAAAAAATTTTAATATTAAATTAACTTTTACTAACAACTGAAGTCTTAAGGATTAAATCATACATTGTCTTTTTATCTTTTCTCCACAAAGGAGACAATACACCAATAATTATAGAACTAGAAATAAGAAACAAAATAAACCTAACAAAAGCAAAGAAGAAAGTTACTTTTTTACCATCATCCCGAATAAGCAATAAATCATAAGCCTTTTTACCGGGAGTTTGAGACTTAAACTTTAAAAACAAAGAAACAATCACACCATAGAGTAAGACCCCCACTAAAGGACCCCATATAGATTCACGAAAATCTTTTGCATTCCCTATAACAACATAAGTAAGCAGATATAAAATAGGAATATAAATCATAAAAATATCAACAATTTGAGCCTTTAGCCTTTGAATAAAACTAGCTGAAGCAATCTCGTAATTCTTAGAATTTTCATATAATGTTTGATTTAAATTTTCTTGAGGATTTTGTTTAAACCTCCTCCAATGTTTTGCGTTTTTACCCATTTAATTCCCGCGACTACCGGGCTTAATAGCAACACTACCTTGCTTACATAAAGGACAATTTGTAGCCTCATAGGTATCAAAAATAAAATCTCCTAAAGCAAATAAAGGTAGAGAGGAATCTAACTTACATTCTGTGGTATCACTAGTCTTAAGAGCGTTAAATCTCTTACAAATTCCACGATTAGCTAAAGCTGCATAGGCAACAACTTTTCCCCCTAGAGATTCTACGATTTTAGCGCATTCCATAGCAGAACCTCCGGTGGTAATAATATCCTCACAAACTAAAACCTTCTCAGACTTATGTATCTCAAAACCCCTTCTTAGAGTCATTTCTCCATTAACGCGTTCTGTAAAGATAAATCTCACACCAAGGCATCTTGCAAGCTCATAACCCGCCAAAATACCTCCTAATGCAGGAGAGCAAACACATTCCACTTGTATTTTAGATTCTTGAATAAGTTTTGCTAAAGATTGTGCCAATTCATAAGCTACTTTTGGATTTTCCAAAACTTTGGCAGATTGTAGATAAAAGGGGGAATGTTTTCCACTACTTAACAAGAAATGCCCCTCTAAAAGCGCATTTGCCTCCTTATAAATCTGCATAATATCCATAAACTCTCCTTATTTAGACTAAAACTTCCTCTGAAAGCTATCAAATTAAAGCATTTAGCACATGGCAATCATACCAATACTTCTCACTTATTCCACTTAAATACAATGTTGTTTTAAATTTTAAAATACAAACTCCTCTCCACTACCTTTGACATTATCTCCCAAGCCAAATAAAGCCTTTTTGAGTATGATTTCAAGATTTTCATTTTCTAATTTTTATTTAAATACCCTTTGAAAATATCTTATTTAACAATATAAGAATATCTCCAATTGCTACAAGGTAATTATAAAACTTCTATTCTCAACTAAATTTTTAATAGTTCTTCTTCTTTATGTTTGACTAACTCATCAATTTTTTTGACCGCATTATCGGTAAATTTTTGAATCTCATCTTGACCTTTTTTGGATTCATCTTCACTAATTGCCTTATCTTTTTCTAGCTTTTTAACCTTATCATTAGAATCTTTGCGAATGTTCCTAATGGCTATTTTTGCTTTCTCACCAATATTCTTAGCTTCTTTAGCAATCTCCTTTCTTTGCTCACTCGTCATTGGAGGAAAAAAGAGTTTAATGCACTCACCATCATTATTTGGATTGACACCAATATTAGCCTCTTGTATTGCTCTTTCAATATCTTTTAAAAGGCTTTTTTCCCAAGGTGTTATAGCAATAGTATTTGCATCTTGAACAATAACAGAACCCACTTGATTAAGGGGAGTTGGGGTATCATAATAATCAACACAAATAGGTTCGACAATCGAAACAGAGACCTTTCCACTCCTTAAAGTTCCAAATTCTTTTTTCATAGATTCAATACTTTTATTCATTATCTCTTGTGTGTGTCTGTAAATATCTTGCAAACTCATTTTCTTCCTTTAGAATCTTTACTTCTCTTGTGGTAACACTGGAATATTTGGTGCAGCTGGGGCTTGATTGTCAATTTTAGGGGAAACACTTACATTATCTAAAATAGAACTTTTAGAATCTTGTAAATAGAGATAGCCTAAGGCAATAGTATTAAGAACAAACAAAAACCCTAACCCAAAAGTCAATTTTGCTAAAAATCCAGCAGGTCCCTTTGCGCCAAACAAACTCTCATTGCTCCCACTATAAGCTCCAAGTCCTATGCTTGAGCTTTTCTGCAACATTACAATAATTGTAACAAGAATCGCCAAAACAAATTGCAACACCAATAAAATTCCACTCATAATTTGCCTCGAAAATAAAATTCTTGAGATTCTACTAAAACTTAACTAATACAAGCATAAAATCAACCCTTTTTAAAAGCCATCACGACTTTAAAAGAAAGGATTAGTAAAATCACAAAAGCACTTAAGAGATAGCTAAGGGATAGGATTTTTTGAATTAACAAAAGATGGATAAGCGCAAAAACAATCGCTACATAAACCGCATAATAGAGCTTCAAGCGATAGAAATATCCTCCAAATAAAAAACAAATCCATAATAAAACAAAGCTTAAAAACCCAAAATACAGATAATATTTACTTTTTAACTCCTCTACAATCAAGAGAAAGTTCCAATCAAAATCTATCGCAAAAAAGATTCCACTATGCACAAGTGCGCTAACTAAGGCTAATAATCCAAAGCTTTTTTTAATAGCTTTAAAAACAACCAAAGAAGCCACCAAAAAGCCAATACTTACCCATCCGCTAAAAAAATATAAACTTGCTAAGGGGTCAGCAAAATTGCCAATTTGATAGCTTTCCACACCTAATACAATCTGCCATAAAAGGAGAAAAATTCCAACCATTAAGAGGATTTCTAAAAAGATTCTATAACTCTTTTTCACCTCTGTCCTTAATAAAGTTTTTTTCTATCAAGCCCTGCGTAAAGATGCTCAACCTCTTTGGCATAACCATTCAAATATAAAGTCGGAATTCTCCCTCTTTGTCCAATTACGCGCTCACTGCTTTGAGACCACCTGGGGTGTGAAACTTCAGGATCGACATTGCCATAAAAGCCATATTCTCTAGGATTTTCTTTCTCCCAAGTTGAAATAGGCTGCTCTTTTAAAAATTCGATTTTATTAATAGATTTAATCATCTTATAGCCATATTTCCAAGGAACTACTAATCTAATGGGCGCACCATTTTGTGGCAATAATCTCTTTTTATACATTCCAACAGCAAGCATAGATAGAGGATTCATTGCTTCATCAAGCCTTAAACCTTCTTTATAAGGAAAATCAAGGAAGCTTGTCCCCATACCAATTCCAAGCCCTAAAAATCCTCCTTGCATTCGGAATTGCTTAGGATCATAAAGAGTAGTAAAGCGAATATATTTTGCCGCTTTGGTAGGTTTAGCAAAATTAATGAATTCTCTTAACTCAAACCCAATCCAAGGAATCACCATACTCCAAGCCTCTACACATCGAAACCGATAAACTCTCTCTACTAGAGTCATTTTCGCAATCAGCTCTTCAACATCAATTGCAAAAGGTTTCTGCACCTCCCCTTCTATACTAATGCTCCAAGGTGAGGTTTTTAGAGAGCCTGCATTATTTTTTGGATCACTCTTAGAATATCCAAATTCATAAAAATTATTATAACTTGTTGCCAATTCTTCTGGAGTTGGGAATATAACATTTCTATTAATTTTTAACATTTCTTTGTCGCTCATTGGGCGATAATGCAAATTAGCCGTTTTAGCAATATCCGCTAAAAGATTTTCCGCGCTCAACGCAGCGACCAAACTACCAGCCCCAAGCTTTAGAAACTTTCTTCTTTGCTCAAAAAAACCTTCAGGGGTTACCTTTTGATATTCTTTAGCAGTAACTGATTGATATTTAAATTTTTTCATATAAAATTCCTTAAACTAAAAGTGGGATCTTACAATAAAAAATCTATAATTTCGGTAGAAAACATCTCGGAATTTTTAGGTAAATAATGGATAAATTGATCCAAAAATTGCTTATTTAAAAATATCTCACCGCAAACGATAATACCCTTAGTGTTATAGCTCTCTTCCATATCTCGACTAAAATTGGCAAAAAACTCAGCAAAAGAATCTACAATCCCAAAACATAATAACTCTTTTTCCACCCCCGCTAGTTTAAAACTCATCACAGAGCGCAAAGTTTTTAAAGTATCAAGATAAACTTTTCCCTCATCATTGCGTTCTAATTTAAAATCAATACGCGGTCCTTTTTGCCCCACAAAATTTGATGCGCATTCTAAAACTTGGTAGGCAAGGGACATTAAATCCATAGAATCTACTTTAAAATCCAATAAAATCCCACACATTCCTATTAATTCCAAAAGATTGGAGGATATTTTTGATTCTTTAGGATAGGTTTCTAACTCACTTATTAAATCTTGGTTTTCTCTAGTGAAGTTTTTCAACAAAGATTGCGTGGTTTTATTAAACACCTTTAATTCTTCAATCCTCAAAGCAATATTCGATTCAAAAATAAATTCTAAGGGTTCTTTAAAGCTCTGATTAAAATAAAGCATAAAACGGGTTTGCCCTCTACCTAAATAAAGTAAATTTACCTTTTCTAATTTGTCTCTTAAAATAATGTTTTCAAATTCTTTCATAACAGAATGAGAAATATCTTGTGTTGTTGCAAAATGATGCTGAAGAATTAAAGAATTCTTACCCACACTAACAAAAGTTGGGGAAGACTCTTGAGCAATAAAATAACAAAGCCCAAGCTCTATTTTTTCTTCTTTTAAAGGCAATAAATATAAACCGCTATACTCTTCTAAAAATTTTGTCAAAAGAACCAAAAGTGGCTCATAGGGCAAAACACACGACACAAAAGATTGGGAGAAAAATTCCATAAAAATGGATTTTGGCTTTAACTTTATAAGGGGCTTTTCTAAAGTTGCTAAAGCTTGAAGTTCTTCTTGAGAGGTTTTAAAAAATATTTGGGCATTATTCAAACAAAAAGGCATAAACCAATAATCACCCTCTATTTTTGCAGGATTCTTTTCATCTAGTAAAACTAGTTCCCTCTTCCCATAAATAGTCTTTAAAAAAACTCTCTGCTTTTTCTTCAAAGCTTGGGATAAATGCTCCAAAGAATCTTCTAATAAAGCCTTTGAATCTATGAGCTTTTTACCCTCACTACTAAAAAAACTCAAAGGAGTTTGAGTAAAATTAATAAAATCTCCCCATAAATTACAAAAGTTTTCATTGTTCTTATCCGTGATTACCTGCAACTCTAAAGCACTAAGATAAGAGGAAAAACTAGGATGGCAAATTTCTAAAGGAGGCTCGTTAGAGACTTCATCTTCTCCTAATATTTTCATCTCTTTAAAACCCCACTGCAAAGAGAGCGGAATAACTTTAGATAAGTAATTGGTAAATTCTAAAACAACAGATTCCTCACCAAAGACTTGGAGAGAAAACTCCTTATCATCGCCATAAAATTGACCTTCTAGGGAATATCGCTGAAGCGAATTGTCTAAAATTTTTACAATAAAATTCTTAACATTTTGCGAACTTTGGAACTCTTCAATAAAGCCAAAAACAAGAGAAATTTTCACTCTAATAGCCCTTATAAGAAAAACGTGCAACTTCTTGCAAGGGTTGATTATCTCTTTTGCAGACTTTTATAGCTAAGGATTCCAAATACTCAATAGCTTGTGTTTCCATAATTTTTGCCGCTTGTAAAATTTCTTTGGATAATTCAAAGGTTGGGTCTGTGTCAATAACAAAGGGCTTCACGCCTAAAATCTTTGTAGGGGGCAGGTCCCCTAACATCTCAATCATTCTTAAAGTCTGGAGCATTTCAACTTCGTGCGCACTTCCAGCCCAAGTAATATTATTAGGAACAGCACTAAAATCAAAAAAATAAACATCACCCACTTTGGCATCATTAGCATCTATACAATCTAAAATTAACACGTTATCATATTGTGTAATAAGGGGAATCAAATGTTGAGCCATAGTCCCACCATCGACAATATCAACACTATTCTCTCCGCTAAAAGTATAATTTACTTTAAGGAGATTTGAAAGATGAACTCCAATTCCCTCATCTCCAAATAAAATATTGCCTATCCCTAGAACTAAAATCCTCAAAATTATCCCTAATGTTGTCCATCTTTTTCGAATTTATAGCCACCAACAATAGTATCAACACCTGCTCCAGGGTATCTTATAGAATTCCAAACAGCCATATAAATATGCACAGGGAGAAAAATAATAAATGCCCAAGTTAAAATATGATGAATCCCCCTAACATTTGCAATCCCTCCAAATAACACCTCTAAAGGTCTAAGAAAAGACAAGAACCCACCAAGTCCTTCGTGAAATACATGTGCATATAAGATTAATCCCGTAAGGGAAATAGCAAAAATTAAAAACATTACACCTATATAGGTTGCAAGCTGAATAGGATTATAAGCCCCTTTTATACGAGGATGTGATGCTATAAACAAATAAGTTCCTATGATCTTAACCCACACAATAGGATTAACGAGATCCAAAAATGAACGTCTCTCTATGTGGCATTCTTTAGAAAAAAGAAAAATATAAACTCTAAAAATTGAAACTGCTATCAACAAAAACCCAAAAATCAAATGCCAACTACGCATTAAAGCATACAAAAATCCTACTGGTTCGCCGGTAAAATTATTGGGTGCTAAAAAGGGATAAGCGATATAAAAACCTGTTGCCATTAATGCAAAGATAGAAAAGGCTCTTATCCAATGGAATATTCTTGTGAGCCTTGAAAACTCATAAATGGACTTATATTTTGTCTCCATAATCTCCTCCTTTTTAGCATTTAAGATTCATCGCAATAGGATCAATTTTGTATTGCCCCATTTCATTTCCTTTTGTATCCATTAAATGCACAGAACAAGCAATACAAGGATCAAAAGAGTGGATATGGCGGATAATCTCCAAAGGTTGCGTAATATCTTGAATCTTTGTCCCAATTAAAGAGTGTTCATAAGGACCCATTTGCTCTTTAGAATCTTTTGGTCCAGCATTCCAAGTGCTAGGAACAACACATTGATAATTAGATACAACCCCATTTTTGATTCTAATCCAATGGCTAAGTGTCCCTCTAGGAACATTACCAATATAACGACCTTTATATTCTTTATTGTTATCAATCTTATACGGAGCGCAAGTGCTATGATCGCCAGTTTTTAGATTTTCAACCAAAGAATTAAAAGCTTCGATTCCATAATTTGCAGACAACTTACACTCTAATGCTCTAGCCGCTGTCCTACCGAGTGTAGAAAATAATGCTTCTACTGGCAAACCTGTATCCTTTAAAAATTGTGTGGCAATTTGAGTAATTCTAGGATTCTTGGCTGCTAACCCAACCACAATAGCGGCTAAAGGTCCTACTTCCATAGCATCTCCTTCATAGCGAGGAGATTTTATCCAGCTGTATTTTCCTTTAATATCTAATGCTTTTGTGTGAATGGGTGTGCCATCAGGACCAATAGTGTCAGCATCGACAAAACCTGTATAATTAGCTTCTGTCTCGCCATCATAAGGATGAAGTGGTTGATTATTTTTATACCAAGAATGCGTGGCTTCTTCTGTAATTAACTCCTCATTTAAATCAAAAAGCTTTGAAATATCACCATTTCTGACAATACCTGTGCTATATAAAGTCTCTTTTCTATTAACAGGTATCTCCGCGTGACAGAGGAAATTCCTTACTCCACAGCCTTTTAAAACACTTGGTTCATTTTTATACACTTCAGCTGCCATTACAATGTCTGCATAATAACCACGATTTACAAAATCCGCTACTTCCTTATATTTTGTTAGCCAATCTGCCAATCTTGTAGGATCTAAAATATCTACTACGCAAGTAACTCCACCAACTGTTAGGCTTTGAGGATGGGGTTGTTTAGCTCCAAAAATTGCCATAAGCTGGGCAGCGACCCTTTGAATCTCAAGGGCTTTAAGATAGTGTGAAAGAACGATAAGGTTTTGCTCTGGAGAGAACTTATAAGTCTTATGCCCCCAATAAGCATTAGCAAAAGGTCCAAGCCCTTCTTTAGCACTTGCAAATTTCTTCACCCTCTCTTGTATTGCTTTTAGCTCATCTGCTCCTGTGCCAATAGGATTATCGACATATTTAAAAGCAAGTTCAGAAGCTTTTTTAGGATCTGCTTTAAGGGCTGAAGTAATATCACACCAATCAAGCCCATGTAGATGATAAAAATGCACCAAATGATCGTGCAAGACTAAAGAAACATTCATCAAAGAACGAACCATTTCTGCATTAAAAGGAACTTGAATCCCTAAAGCATCTTCCACTGCTGAAATCCCTGCTTTATAATGAGAAAATGTGCAAACCCCGCAAATTCTTTGCACCATAAATCCAACATCTCTAGGATCTCTATTTTTCACAATTACTTCAATACCTCTCCACAAAGTAGAGCTAGAATACGCATCTGTAATCACATTATTATCATCAACAATCACTTCAATTCTTAAATGCCCTTCAATTCTAGTAATAGGATCAACGATAATTCTTTTTGACATAAGCCCCTCCTTTTATTGGTTATCTTTTTTGATATTTGACAATACAGCGTGAGCGGCTATACCAATTGCAGCAGCACCAAGCAAAGTAATCCCAATGTTATCAGCGGTTCTATCCGCTCCACCAAAAAATGGCGTATTATACAGCTTGTTAGCCATAGGCTCTTCAAAAGGACCCATATTATCCCAGAAATTTGGCTCACTACAGCCTATACAGCCATGCCCTGCTTGAATAGGCCAACTTGTATGAGAATTAAAACGCAATTTCGAACAATTATTAAAAGTATAAGGTCCTTTGCAACCCATCTTATAGAGGCAGTAACTATCTTTTGCACCCTCATCACCAAAGGCTTGCACAAATTCTCCTGCATCAAAATGTCCTCTTCTCTCGCAAAGATCGTGGATTCTAAGTCCATAAGCCCATTTAGGACGATTAAAGGCATCCACGCTTGGTAGAGTTCCAAAAAGAATAAAATGTATCACATTTCCTACGATATTTTTTTCACTTGGTGGACAACCAGGAACATTAATTACGGGTTTATTGATAACCTCTGAAAGAGGTTTTGCGGCGGTTGGATTTGGATTAGCTGCTTGAATCCCACCAAAGCTAGAACAAGTCCCAATGGCAAAAATAGCTGCGGCATGCTCACTTGCTTCTATGGCATTTTGCCAACCTGTTTTCCCGTGTGCGCCTATGGTTAAATATTGACCCTCTAATCCCGTAGGAATCCCACCTTCAACCATTAATACATAACGTCCTTTATACTTTTCAATAGCAGATTCTAAATTATGTTCTGCTTGAAATCCTGAAGCTGCCATAAGTGTTTCGTGGTATTCTAAAGAGATATAATCAAAAATCAAACTATCAATGCCCGGACCATCACTCCTAAGCAAACTCTCGCTACAGCCTGTGCATTCCGCCATATGTAACCAAATAACGGGTAATCTATCCGCAACTTCTGCAGCTTTTGCTGTAAGAGGAACAAAGCTAGCAGGAAGCGAAAGCATAGTCGTCATTGCTCCTGCCCATTTCATAAAATCCCTTCTTGAGATTCCATTTTTTCTTAAAGCTTTAGTAATACTATCTCCCTTTTTGAGAGCAGGAATTTTACAAATCTCTTCCAATCGCTCTTGAGCCTTTTCAAGAAGAGCTTGTTCTCTTTGCATTTCCATTATTATCTCCTTAATGCTATGAATTTTTTGGTAAAATTAAATTTATCCCTTTTATGCTTAAAAAATACTAAGTTATAAAAAATTATGATAATAACTTGGAGTTACAAAGGTCATATTTTCACTATTAGTTAGCGTTCATTCTCAATCTCTATGCCATCATTTTTAATATCTATAAGCCAATAAAACCGCACAACTTTATCTAAAGCAGGTTTAACAACTGCAATCTGATAACCGTGTCTATACTCTACGCTCTGCACTTCCCCTACTAAAATTTCGGGATAAAAAATATTATCATAGCCACTTGTATAGACAATATCCCCTATTTGAACAGGAGGAAAAAGAGGAATATAATCCACAATAAAGCCTTTATTGGCATCATATTTTGCAATACCGGGTATTTTATTCTCACCAATTACCGTGCTATAACTGCATTTCTCATCACCATTTAAATAACCTATCAAGCGATGATTTTCAAATTTAGCAATTCCCGCCACAGAATTATTATGTATAAGCCCAAATATAAGCTTATCATCAGGTCTCCTATCAAAATCAGATTGCAACCAAATCTTTACATAATTATTCATATCCACATACGAAATATTACGAACAAGATGAATATTTGGCAATTCTAATGATAACTTTGAGGAAACTGATTCTAAAAGCTGTTTATGTTCTACATTTAAGGCATTAAAAAAATATTCGATCTGTTGTTTATCTCTTAATTCATTATTTAAATGCTTGATTTGTTCAGCCTGTCGAAAATGACGAGTAATGATATTAATAATATTATTGTTAATATTTAAGATTCCTATTTTAATAGCATTACCAAGGTATAAAACTTCTGAATGAATTTCTTTAGATACTTTTGTAGAAACAAAAAGTATAGTAGCAATAAATACAATCCAAAGAAAAACTTTTTTCATTCATTACTCATAGGATAATTGTTGAAGGACATCAATTTCCTCTAAAGCCTTTCCTGTTCCTTTTGCGACACATAATAATGGCTCATCACCAACATAAACAGGCAATTTTACAATATCAGAAAGGTATTTATCCAAACCTCTAATCAAAGCTCCACCACCTGTTAAAACAATGCCATTTTCAACAATATCTCCAGCTAAATCTGGAGGCATTTGTTCTAGCACATCTTTTAGAGCATTAGAAATCTCTTTAAGAGGTTCCCTCATAGCTTCTCTTACATCTTCACTCGTTAATTCTATAGTATTTAACAATCCACTTACTTGATCCCTTCCTTTTACTTGCATATTAAGAGGTTTATCAAGACTAATAGCTGAACCAATCTGTATCTTTATCTCTTCTCCTGTCCTATCCCCAATAAGCAAACTATATTTACGACGCACATAATCCACAACAGCACCATCTAATTTATCTCCTGCTGTTCTTAGAGATTTTGAAATGACTAATCCACCAAGTGAGATAACACCAATTTCTGTCGTTCCTCCACCAATATCGACAACCAAGCTCCCTTTAGGCTCTTTTACGGGTAATCCCGCTCCAATAGCAGCTGCCATAGGCTCTTCTATTAAAAACACTTCCCTAGCCCCTGCACTAATAGCCGATTCTCTTACAGCTTTTCTCTCAACACCGGTTAGACCATAAGGCACACACACGATGATTCTAGGACGCATAAGAGCCTTTCTCTTATGGGCTTTTTCGATAAAATAACGAAGCATCTTTTCTGTCATATCAAAATCTGCAATCACGCCATCTTTCATAGGGCGAACTGCTAGAATGCTCCCTGGTGTTTTGCCAACCATCTCCTTAGCCTCATGCCCAACTGCTAAAACTTTATTTTTACCATAACGATCATTTTGCACAGCTACCACAGAAGGTTCATTAATAATAACGCCTTGACCTTTAATAAGCACAATGGTATTTGCTGTCCCAAGATCTATAGAAATATCGTGCGAAAACCAACCAATTATTTTATCTATCAACATATTCTCTCTCTTTTAAATAAATTTAAGCACTTTTTTTATTTGTTTTTTTGTGTTTAATCAATATAGGTTTTGCTGTCTTTAAGATTACCTCTTTGGTAATTACTACCTCATATTCTTTTAATTCAGGTAATTCATACATAATATCAAGCATCACATCTTCCATAATAGCACGCAAACCTCTAGCACCTGTTTTACGCTCTATTGCAAGATTAGCAATTTCTTCTAAAGATTCTGGCTTAAAAGTTAATTGAACATCATCTAAAGCAAAAAGTTTTTGGTATTGCTTCACTAAAGCATTTTTTGGTTTTTGCAAAATATTTATCATTGCTTCCTTGTCAATGTCTTGCAAAGTAGCTACCATATGTAAGCGACCAATAAGTTCAGGAATCAATCCAAAACTTACTAAATCATCAGGCTCTACATATTCTAAGATATTTCCATTTTGTTGTGTAAAGTTTGCGTGATTATTAAACCCTAAGGTATTACCACCTCTTCTTTTTTCTATAATATCTTTTAATCCATCAAAAGCGCCTGCGCAAATAAACAAAATATCTCTTGTATCAATTTGGATAAAATCTTGATTTGGGTGTTTCCTACCACCTTTGGGAGGAACATTCACAACGCTTCCTTCAATGATTTTTAAAAGGGCTTGTTGCACTCCCTCACCAGAGACATCGCGCGTAATGGAGCGGTTTTCAGAAAGACGCGAGATTTTGTCAATCTCATCAATAAAAACAATCCCTTTTTGTGCCTTTTTTACATCTCCATTAGCTTCTTGAAGCAATCTTGTTAAGATATTTTCAACATCCTCCCCGACATATCCTGCCTCTGTTAGACTTGTCGCATCACAAATTGCAATAGGGATGTTAAGAAATCTTGCTAAAGTCTGCGCCATCAAAGTTTTACCACTCCCTGTTGGACCAATTAACAAAATATTAGACTTAGCAATCTCTGTATCATCATCTTTAATATCCTGCATAACCCTTTTATAATGATTATAAACCGCAACACTAAAGACTTTTTTGGCTTTTTCTTGCCCAATTACATATTCATCTAAAATATTTTTTAACTCTTTTGGGGGAAGTAAAGCCGTAATTTCTTCAAACTCCTTTACTTTTTCAGCATCTTGATAAGGATTAAAATCACTTTCGCCAAAGAGTATTTTATAAGAAGCAATTACACAATTTTTACAAATGCAAACATTATTACCTGAAATAACAGGATTCTTATGCGTCTCCTCAGATTTACAAAAATCACAAATTCTTTCACTCATAACTTTTCCTTATAAAAGGGATTCCCCTTGTAGATTGGATAATAAACTCACACATTTTTACACTATTTTCATCACTCTCTTCTGCTAAAATTGTCTTAGCAATCTCTTTGATAGGATCATTGCCAAAAAACAAACGTTTATAAGTGTTATGAATCCTATCTACTTGATGATGTTCAAAGTTTTTCCTTAAGCGGTGCAAATTTAATCCTCGAATCACTGCGCGATTCCCCTCTGCTAGACAAAAAGGTGGAATGTCTTGAGAGAGCGCACTTGCCCCAGCTACCATCGCATAATCTCCAATCTTACAAAATTGATGAATAGGGGTTAATCCGCCAATATTAATGTGATTCCCCATAACAATATGCCCCCCTAAGGTAACACCATTTGCCAAAATACAAGAATCTCCAATAATACAATCGTGAGCAATATGCACATAAGCCATCAAAAGATTATTGCTCCCAATAATCGTTTGACTTCCTCCGCCCTCTGTTCCCGGATTGATCATCGTAAATTCACGAATCTTATTATTATCGCCAAAAATAAGCGCATTAGGCTCATTGTGGTATTTAAGATCTTGAGGTTTTGTCCCTAAAACTGCACAAGGAAAAACCTCATTATTTTTCCCTAAAGTAGTATTTCCTACTATGGTTACTTGGTTGTAGATTTTTGTATAATCACCTATTTTTACTTCTTTTCCTATCACGCAATAAGGTCCTATCTCCACCCCCTCTCCTATAATAGCACCCTCTTCTATAACCGCACTTGGAGAAATAATAGCAGTTTTTGCTATGCTCATTTATTTTTTCCTTGTGATTGGGATTCTTGATTCTTATCTACAATCATTGCTTTAAGCTCTGCTTCTGCGACCAATTTATCCTCCACATAAGCATAACCTTGCAAAACCCAAATCCCACCCTTTTGCTTCACGACCTCAAGCTTATAAACAAGTTTATCGCCAGGGCTTACGGGATTTCTAAATTTTGCTTTATCGATACTCATAAAATAAACAATTTTATCGCCTCTATTATTAGAATCCTCACCAAACATACTCACAAAAGCCAAAACACCCCCAGCTTGTGCCATACCTTCGATAATATAAACCCCCGGATAAATGGGTTGAATGGGAAAATGTCCATTAAAAACCTCTTCATTGATAGTTATATTTTTATAAGCTTCAATGCTCTTATTGGGCGTTAATGCAATGATTCTATCAACTAATAACAACGGATAGCGATGAGGCAGAATCTCTTTAATTTTTTGCACATCATAAAGCATTCTTTAAAATCCTTAATAAAAAATAAAGTGATATTATATCCATATTATAAAGCCATTTTTCCGGGGTTTAAAATATTATTAGGATCAAAGGCTTTTTTGATAGCTCGGAATAAATTCATCTCCTCTTGACTAAAAGCTAGATTCATAAAAGGAGCCTTTGAAAGCCCAATCCCGTGCTCTCCGCTTAAAGTCCCACCAAGCTCAACTGTAATCTTAAAAATCTCCTCAATCGCCTCGTATCCCTTTTTTAACTCTTCTTCTTTACTGCCATCAACCATTACATTAGTATGCACATTGCCATCCCCTGTATGTCCAAAACAAGGAATCACGACATCATATTTTTTAGAAACTTCAGAAATCCTCTCCAAAAGTTCTGGAAGTTTAGAGCGAGGGACTGTGATATCTTCATTGAGTTTTTTGCTCCCATAAATGGTTATGCTAGGGCTTGCGTTTTTTCGTGCAAACCAAAGATTTGCAGCCTCTTCTTGATTGCTAGAGACAATAAACTCACTCGCACCATTTTCATAAAATTTCTCTTGCACCTTTTGGATTTGATAAGCAATCTCCTCTTCTAAATTACCATCCACTTCGGTAATCAAAATCGCTCCAGCTTCCTTTGGCAAACCCTTGTGAAACTTTTCCTCAACAGCACGAATGGTTAGATTATCCAAAAACTCCATAGCCACAGGCGTAACACCACTTGCCATAGTTTTATACACCGCATTCATCGCAGATTGAATACTTGGAAATACGCCCATAGCACTTTTGGTATATTTTGGCTTACTAAGGAGCTTTAAAGTAATCTCTGTAATCACTCCTAAAGTCCCTTCACTAGCAATCAAAATCCCAGCGATATTATACCCAGCGACATCCTTGATAGTCTTTTTACCTGCTCTTATAATATCCCCATTAGGCAAAACTGCGCGTAAAGCCATCACAAAATCCTTTGTGATTCCATATTTTGCCGCTCTCATACCTCCAGCATTTTCGCTAACATTACCCCCCAAAGTAGAATAATGCTCACTTGCAGGATCGGGTGGATAAAAAAGCCCCACTGCTTCTACCGCCTTTTGAAGCTGCATATTAACAACGCCGGGTTGAACCCTTGCTACCATATTTTCCATATCAATCTCTAGGATTTGATTCATATGTTTTTCTAAAGCCAAAACAACCCCACCATTAACCGCCAAAGCCCCTCCTGTAAATCCACTTCCAGCTCCTCTTGGCACAATGGGTATCTTATGGGTGTTGCAATATTGCAAGATTCTACTTACCTCTTCTTCATTATGGGGAAACACGACACATTCGGGATATTTTCTCTCTTTGGTTGCATCATAGCAATAAGCACTTAAATGCGCTTTATCTTCAAAGCAATCCTCTTCTCCAACAATAACTCTTAAGTCTTTAATCTGCCCTTGTGTCATTTTTAGCCTTAAAAGATACTTTTAATACTTTGGGTAAAATAATTAGCAATGCGTCCAAAAAAAGTTGCATCCTCATCTCTAATCTCACCCTTTAAAAGTGCTTCAAAATACACATAATAATCTTGCGTTTTTACATCATTAATGATGTAAGAAAACCAGCTTTGATTAGCATTTCCAATGCGTGAATAAAAGGGAAGCATTCTCTCTTCAATAGATGCTCTTCCAGTAATATAATCTTTCTTTAACACGCTAAAAGTTTGGCAGTCTAAAACCTGCCCTTCATTAAGATTAACCAAATAAATTACACCTGTGGCATATTGCAAACATACTTGTCTAAAATCTGCTTTAACAGGTGCAGTATGCCCAACATCCATTAAATAGGCAGCAAACAAATCAGGATGAAGCCAAGTTACATCTGGATAGGCTGCTTTAATCTTTTCATAAATTTCTTGAGTTGGAGCAATTAAAAATGCCCTATCATTGAAAGCCCTAAAAATCACTTCATCACCATTTTTAGGGGTTAAAAAGGGTATAGGAAATGCCTTTTGCTCAAAACCCTTAAAAGATTCAAAAGCAATTTTTGCCTTATTATCTTTAATTTCTATAACGGCAGCTTTAGCTACAATTCCGGAACGATCCTTACTAAGCCAACGAATAATCTCCCCACTCTCTCCTACTTTTAAATCAAGCGCTGGAACATAGGCATAATGTTGAGAATCTTCGTCCATTTCAACAATTGGGACAATGAGTTTATTACCAAAAGGGGAAGCAAAAGCAAAAATATTAAAAAATAGAGAGATTATTAAAAATCTAAAATATCTCATAGGTTAAGCCCCAAATATTAGAATCTTTAGTGTTTTTATTATAATAAATTTTTTCTTTAAAGAATGTAAATTTTACGAATATGCACAATAAAACAAAACAAATATTCTAATAAACCAAAACCTAATATAAGCCCTTAATTGCTACCTATCTAAGCTCTCTTTGGCTGTTTTAATAATCCCTTCATCAGAACCTAAACTTACCCAAACAAATTGCTTTCCACTTTGTTGCTCACCACTTAATAAATCCCCACTATTTCTATATTGCAAATCTAATTTGGCGATTTCAAACCCATTTTGTATTTGACAAAACTTCTCTAAACGTTCAACCTTATCTTTATTAGTGTATAAAAAACAATAACCTTTTAATCCATTGCGACTAACCCTTCCCCTTAATTGGTGCAAGGTTGCCAACCCTAAACGTTCCGCACCTACAATTACAATAGTTGAAAGTTTCGGCAAAGAAATTCCCACTTCTACAAGTGTTGTTGCTAGTAAAATCTTTCCTTTATCCCTAAATTCTTCCAACACTAATTCTTTAGTTTTGTCCTTACCATAGGTAACATATACTCCTTGAAAATGCTTTTTCCAAAATATTTCGCCTTCCTTTAGAGGAACATAATTTCCATCTTTTCCCTCTTCTACAATAGGATATACAATAATAATCTGATACCCTTTAATAATTTCGTTATGGATATGCGCTAAAAGTTTTTTAAAATCCTGCTTATGAATAACCTCTGAATCAATATCCTTTTTATAAGGTAAATCTTCTATAAAACTAAAATCTAAAAAATTAGATTCAACCATTGCTAAAGTTCTAGGAATAGGAGTTGCAGAAAATTGTAAAATATGGGGACGCTTTAAGTCTTGCTCAAATTTTCTCTCCAAAGTATTACGTTGTGCAGTCCCAAAACGATGCTGTTCATCAATCATCACCAAAGAATAATCTTGTAATTCTTGGTATAAGAGTGCGTGGCTACCAATAAGAAAATCACTAGTATGCAAATTACCCTCTTTAGCACTTTGAGTAAATAGGGCAACCTTAACAAAGGAAGGTAGAAACTTTTGAGACTCTTCATAGATTTGTCTAGCCAATATAGAAGTTGGAACCATTAATAAGCTTTTATTAGGATATGCCATTATCACTGAAGCAAAAATAACTAAAGTTTTTCCACACCCAACATCCCCTATAATAACCCTCCTTGCAGCCTTGCTACTAGCAAGGGATTGTTTGATTTCATAAATAGCTTTCATCTGACCTAAAGTTAATTGAAAGGGCAAAGAATCTATCCAACTCTCAATCTCTCCCTCCAAAGGCTTCAAGCTTTGAAATTCTCTTTTTTTGGTTTTTAATTTTCGCATATATTCATAAATCTCTACAAACTTTAAAGAATCCAAAAAATCTCCGAAAAAACCTTTTTGTTTTTGAAAAGATTCAAAAAAATAAAAATTGGGTTGATAAATAACCAATAAAGCTTTTAAATATTTTAAAGGAATGCTTGGATAAGAGCTTTGGAGAGACTGCAAAGAAAGACTTTTAGCATAATTACATAGCAAAGTTTCTTTAGCCCCTTTTGTGCCAAAGGTTGGAAGAATCCCTTCTGAAGATTTTAAGACTTTTGGTTGAATGAGAGTATAATATGCGCCATTTTTTTGTATTTTGCCACTAACTATTAAAGACTTACCCACAACAAATATATTTTTGTGATAAGGTTTTGGGTTAAAAATAACAAGTTCTATTTCTCTATCAAACAAAGGAGCATAGCAAAGCACCTTCGCTGCTTTATAAGACAAATATTTTAATATCTCTACTTTTAAAACAGCTTGAGTATCTACCTCTAAAGTTTGTGATAAATTGCTATTAATATAACCTTTAGGAGTGAAGCTAAGCACAAATTCAAAAAAGGTTTGAATGCCTAGCTTTTTAATGCTCTCTGGAATCTCCAATTAATCTGCACTCACCACAGAAAAGGTTAATTGAGAAATCTCTTGATGATTTTTAATATAAGCATTCACATCTTCAAGCTTAAGGTTTTCAATTTCTTTTAGAATCTTGTTATTAAAATCAAGAGGCAAACCTCTATAATAATTAGCAAAAGCCGTATTTAATCGTTGTGAAAGCGTTTCATTGCGCAGTGGCTCACTGCCTAAGAGGTATTGCTTAGCCTCTTGTAGTTCTTGTTTTGTAATTCCCTTTGCTATAAATTCTTTCACCACTTCTTTAACAATATCCTTTGCTTCTGCTTCATTACTAATGCTTGTTTGCAAATAGCCTTGCGCATAAGAAATGGTTTGGTCTGCATTTAAACGCATAACCGCAGAATAAGCCAATCCGCGTTTAACCCGAATCTCCTCCATCATACGGCTACCAAAACCACTTCCCCCTAAGACAAAAGAGGCAACTTTAACCATCGCACTCTCTTTTTGGATATCCCAAATCTCCAAAGGAGAGCCAAAATAAATATAAGCTTGTTGGGTATCTTTAATCTGCCTTTTATATGTTTCATCGTTATGAACTTTAATGGGTTTAATTTCAACCGCTTTGCCTTCAGGCAAACCTCCTAAAATATCATTTAAAGCTTGAGTAATGGCTAAAAAATCAATATCTCCCCCTGCAACAACTATTACAGATTTTAAATTAATGAAAGTTTGGTAAAAATCTTGAATATTTTTTAAAGTAATTTTTCGGATAGATTCCTTTGTTCCGCTTAATGGATATTCTAAAACAGAATCCTTAAAAATCATAGCATTTAAAGCACGATTAGCCTGATAGTCAAAATCATTTTCTTTCTCCAAAAGAGATGCTAAAGAGATTTCTTTTACTTTATCTAAAGCAGCTTGTGTAAAATTTGGCTCTTGAACTAAAGCCTTTAGAAGTTTAAATCCAGCTTGACTCTCCTTTTTCATACCGCTTAATGTGAAGCTCATAGTTTCAAATCTACTCTCGACATCCAAAGAAAGAGCCTTTTCCTCTAATTTTTGAGAAAACTTTGTAACCCCTAAGGATTTAGTCCCCTCATTTAAAATATCACCCACTAAATCCGATAATCCATAAAGCCCTCCATTGCTAATCCCTCCTGCACCCTTAAAAATAATTTGCATATAAAACAAAGGAAGTTGGGCATTTTGCTCATAAATAATGGGAATATCTACACCCTTTATTTCAATATTTTTCAATTCAGCTGCCATTAAAAGTCCTTTTATTCCAAATAAAAATAAGAAATATGCAAGAAAAATTCTCACGAAAAACACTCCAAAATATCATAAGCCGTATTCCGTTTTGCAGGAATCTCTCCAATATCCTTAATTAAACTTATCATTTCATTTTGATTCATAGAATTTCTAGCCCCTGCTGCAGCAACTACATTTTCTTCCATCATCGTGCTACCTAAATCATTTGCTCCAAATAACAAAGCTAACTGCCCAATATAAGAACCTTGTGTAACCCAACTACTTTGGATATTAGCAAAATTATCTAAAAAAATCCTACTACAAGCCAAAAGCCTTAAATACCGATTGGAAGAAGCTTTATGTAAATGAGGAAGTTCTTTTTGCAAAGGAGTAAAGGCTGGTTGAAAACTCCATAAAATAAAGGCTCTAAATCCATTAGTTTCATCTTGCAAGTCTCTAATCCTCTGCCAATGCTCTACAATATCCTCATCTTCCTCTACACTTCCAAACATCATTGTAGCAGTGCTTTTCATACCAATTTGATGTGCTTGTCTATGAACCTCTATCCATTCATCAGAATCCAACTTTTTAGGCGCAATAATATCACGCACTTTATCACTTAATATTTCTGCTCCAGCTCCGGGGATAGAAGCAAGCCCACATTTTTGCAAACGTTTTAAAACTTCAGAAATAGAAATCCTTGAAATTTTTGCAATATAATTAATCTCAATAGCAGAAAAACCATGCACGGTGATTTGAGGGTATTTTTGAGTAATATGCAAAAGCAAATCTTCATACCATTCTATTTTTAAGCTTGGATGAACTCCACCTTGAAATAATATTTGTGTTCCTCCAATAGCAAGTAATTCATCGATCTTTTTATCAATTTCTTCAAAACTCAAAATATAAATGTCTTCTTCATTAATCCTACGTTTAAACGCGCAAAATTTACAATCTACCCAACAAATATTTGTATAGTTAATATTCCTATCTACAATAAAACTTGTAATATTATCAGGATGTAATTGTTTTTTAATGGCAAAAGCTCTTTCTCCTAATTCTTTTAAAGAGGCATTTTGCATCCAATCTAAAATCTCTTTACCGCTAACTCTAGGAAGTTTTATCTTTACACTATCTCTGTTTTTTAGCTGCATAATTAAAATCTCTGTCCCATTGTAAATTCAAAAGATGAAATATTATCTCCGGGCTTATTATCAATTGCCTTAGGGATAATAAAAGTAATTGCACCAATTGGTGAAATCCATTCTAAGGCAACACCTGCAGAACTTCTTCGTATTTGAGTAATATCGTTTTTTCCGAGCATACCATAATCATAAAATGCACTCAAACGCATAGGCACTGTTTCAAATAATCCATAACTAAGCTCCACTGAACTATAAGAAGTCTTATTGCCACCAATCCTTGTGCCAAATTCATCCCTTGGACTAATAGAATTTGTTTGATAACCCCTAAGCGAATTTATCCCCCCTAAATAGAATCTCTCATTTAAAGGCACATAACCTGCATCTTCAATATACCCTAACTTAGAGCGCAATCGAAAAGTCAAATCCAAATCTATCCAATCTTCTAAACTTTTGAAGAAATACAAAGTCCCAAAATACTTCAAAAATTCTGCATCACCACCAACTCCTGCATACTCTAAACTCGCATTAGCTTTCCAACCATTTTTAGGAAAAAAATACGAATCTGTACTATCATAATATACACCGGGTATTATTGAAGATTTCGTATATTTTCCACGATAATACCTTAAATAAAAGGGATTAACAAAGCTTGAGAGTTCAGATTGTTGATACATATAGCCCAAAGTTGTCTCTAAAGTATCAGTAATCCTTCTTCCACCAACAAAACTAAAACCCCTTGTTTTCTCCTGATAATCAAAATTATCATATTGACTTTGATAAATATCTGTTGAGAGACTATAATTACTATCTAAGACTGCGGGATTATAAATATTTAAGCGATAAGAAGTAGAAATTTGACTTTTATCAAGATAAACACCAGCTGTTAAGCCTGTCCCAAAAATATTTCTATCCTTAATAGAAGCATTCCCCATAATACCATCATAACTACCATAACCCACACCAAAGCTAAACTCCCCTGTTTTAGCCTCTTTGACTTTAACAAGTAAGTCAATACTCTCTTCATCAATGCGTCTCTCTTGAATCTCAATATCATCAAAGCCTCCTGAACGCATAATAGAATTTTTAGAACGTGTAATTTTTGTCATATTGTATTCATCACCTGGTGCTAAGAGGATATTTCTACGTATTACCCTATCCAAAGTTTTAGAATTACCAGAAATAATTACATCATTCACTGTTACCTTTTTTCCTGGTTGGATATAATAGACAATACGAACTTGAGACTTTTCTGCATCTTTATCCAAATCAGGAGTAACACGGACAAAAGCATACCCTAAATCACCAATTTTATATCTCAAGGCTTCAGCATCTTTACGCATTGTAGAGATATTAAAAACTCTTTTTTGTTTAGTTTTAATGACATCATAAAGCTCTTTATCATCAATCACCATTTCTTCTTGCACAATATCAATGCCAGAAACCTTATAAGGTTTTCCCTCTTCAATATAATAATCTAACTCTGCATTATAGGTTGTAAAATCTGTTCTTAAAAAAGGTGGGCTAACTTTAGCATCCAAATAACCCTTTTGCAGGTAAAGGTCTTGAATCCTAAGAGAATCTGTTTCAATCTCATTAATCTGTAACTTACCACTATTAAATCCCCACATCCAGCCTAAAAATTCCCGCTCTTTATTAGCCGTTAAAGCTTCAATACGAGATACCTTAAGATTCTCTCTCCCATAATAGTTAGCTTTACGAATAATAATTTCCTCGCCCTGATTAATCTCAAGTGTTACTTTTAGAGCATTTTGACTAATTTCTTCGACTTTTGATTCTACTACAGTATCATAGCGACCTTGTTTTTCAAGGATTTCAATAATGCGTTTCTTTGTAGCATTAATTTTAATCTCATCATAAACATCACCCTTTTTTAACCCTATTTCTTTATTGATAACCGCTTGTTCTTTACCTGCTCCATAACCGCTAATCACCAAACTTGCAATAACAGGCTTCTCTACAAAATGAAAGACCAAAACCCCTTCTTCTTCGGTAGTCCAAATATCTTTAAAATATCCTTGCTTATAAAAATCAAGAATAGATTGATTAATCCTTTGAATATCAAGCATTTTGCCAATTTGCACATTAGCAATTTCATTAGCAATCAAAGGAGAAATATAATTTAGCCCCTCATAACGAACTTCTTTAATAATAGGTAATTCAGCACCAACAGCCAAAGTATAAGAACCAACTAATCCCAATAAGAATAATCTAAGAGCTTTCATTAACGATAAAACCTTACAACATTTAAATAGCAAAATGATTAATATTTTAACCAATGCGAATTATACCTTATTTTGCAATTAAACCTACCAAAAGTAAATAAATATATAATTTTCAAAAAACTTTAAAGAGGGCAGATGCAAGCAGGAATTATTGGTTTAGGCTTAATTGGAGGTTCTTTGGGATTAGCACTAAAAGAGAGCGCAATGTTTAAAAGGATTGTAGGATTAGACAATAATGAAATTCATTTACAACAAGCTTTATCTTTAGGGTTAATTGATGAGGGTGTTGAATTAGAAAAAATCAAGCAATGCGATGTTATCTTTCTTGCAACACCTGTGGAGGCTATCGTAGAAATCCTCCCTCAACTCGTTGGGATACCTCCACATACCACAATTATTGACTTAGGTAGCACAAAATATTTAATATCCCAAAACATACCTCCAAGTATTCGCAAAAATTTTGTCTGCGCGCACCCTATGAGTGGGACAGAGAATTTTGGACCAAAGGCAGCTTTTAAAGAGCTTCTACCTCACCATATCGTAGTTTTAACAGATTTGGAGCAAAGTGGGGAATTCCAAATTTCAATGGCAAAAGAAATATTTATTACCTTAAAGATGAATATTATCAAAATGGATTCAAAATCCCACGATAATCACGCCGCTTTCATTAGCCATTTACCCCATATTATTAGTTACGCCCTAGCCAATACCGTCTTATCCCAACAAAACCCAAAAGATATACTCACACTAGCAGGTGGGGGGTTTAAAAGTATGGTGCGAATCGCTAAGAGTTCTCCTAAAATGTGGAGTGATATTTCCAAACAAAATCGTGAAGAAATTTTAAAATCTTTAGAATACTTCCAAAAAGAAATTGACTTTGCAAAAAAGCTAATTAACGACCAAAAATGGGAAGAATTGGAGGATTGGATGAGACAAGCAAATTCCCTCTATAAGATTTTTTAATCCCTTAAAGGTTGAAGCCATAGTATTAAATCATCCCCAATTTTTTGCGAATGCAAAATTTTAAAATTAGCTTGAAGTTGCATATGAAGTTGAAAATTACTTTGCATAGAAGGATTTAGAAAAAACAATACCATATCAATTTGGGGTATCAAAGTTTTAAATAACCCTGCTCCCCCCTCACACATTACGAAACCTTCAAATTTTTCGATTTTATGGATGATTCTCACCTCTCTATTAGGGACATAAAATAAAGGGGCATTTTTAGGAAACTCTCTTGAATGCGTCAAAATTGTTACACAAGGCGATCTTTTATTCTTTAAAGTTGCATACCTACAATCAAGTGTTGGGTTATCTAAACGCACACTTTTACCAGAAATTAATAGAGTATCTACCTTTGTCCTTAAATTGTGCATAAAGCTTTGTGCGGCTTTAGAGCTAATTTGTCCCCCATCAATACTCCCATCTAGCCTACTTGCGTATTTAAAAAGCACAAAACTACCCTTACTTTGCATACTGCCAAAAGGTATTAATAATGCCTTGGAATCCTCAAAAGTTTGCACTAATTCTTTTTCTTCCCAAGCCTTTATAACTTTAATCCCACAAGATTGAAGAGCATTCGCTCCCCCCTTAGCTTCTTTATTGCAATCTTTTGCCCCAATAACTATCTTTTTAATCCCTAGTAATCGCAAAAGTTCTGCACAAGATGGGGTTTTTCCACTATGCATACAAGGCTCTAAAGTAACATAAAGGGTTACATCTTTGAAATAATCCTTAGCATTCTCTAAAAGAAAATGATGAATTTCTTGAGATTGAAAAAGGCTTAAAATTGAAGAATCTCCACTTAAACAATAATAAGCTTCTTGCAAAGCCAAAACCTCAGCGTGTGGCTCACCTGCAATTTTATGTGCTTGGATACTTAAAATCGCTCCAAATTTATCTAAAACAACAGCCCCAACAGCAGGATTTGGCAAGGTTTGGCATTGATATTCCCACGCTTTTTTAATTGCTAAATCAAGATAAAAAGAATCTACCATAAAAAATAAGTCTGTGCCTTTTTAATAGCGTCTATGGAGATATTTTTCCCATTTTCAAGTTTTATAGAATCCTCATAAACCTCTACCAATCTACCTTTAAATTCACTTTTATCTATTGTCTTAACCCTAACAAGCTCCCCAATAGCACCTTGAAAATGTGCCAATGTCTTTAGATTACGTTCAATGCCCGGTGAGCTAACTTCCAAAAAATAGTTTTCAAAATTTGGCATTTCTACATCTAAAAGGGGTGAAAGCGCAAGACTAATTTCTTGACAATCCTCAAGACTAACAGAGGGTTTTTTTGCAATATAAATGCGTAAAACTTTATGGGTGTTTTCCTTAATGATATTAATATCATAAAGCTCACAACCAAAACTTTGGACCAAAGTAAAAATTTTTCCCTCTAAATCAGGAGTTATCATTATTCTAATTCTCCTGCTTTTTGTTTATTCTTTATTTTTCTTTCTTCTTGTAGAGCCTGAAATATCTTATCAAGACGTATCTCTTGCTCTAAAGAATCATCAAAAACAAATTCAAAATCTGGGCAACGAAACCAACCACTCTCTTCTAAGCAATAAGTCTTGATAATATTTCTTGCTTTTTTTAGTTGATGAAGAATTGCTTTTTTGTCTTCTGGTGTGATAAAAGAAGGATCAAGAAAGACTTGTGCAAAATATTTTCCCCTAGAACATTTCACCCCCAAAATGCTAAGATTTTTTAATCTTGTATCCTCTAAATTTGCTAAAGCAGAAGGAATAAGCTCTTTTAATAAAGACTGAATCCGCTCTAATTTAATATTTTTCATTTATAATGTCCTTTGTTTTTGCACTTCCTTATAAGTCTCAAAAACATCTCCTACTTGCACATCATTATAATTTTCTAAAACAATCCCACATTCAAAACCTTTAGCCACCTCTTTTACATCATCTTTAAACCGCTTAAGAGAAAGGATATTGCCATTATGTATTACCACTCCATTACGAATTAATCGCACTTTGATACCTTTTTGGATAACACCATCTGTTACAAAACAACCCGCAATGGTCCCAACTTTTGCAATATTAAAAGTCTCTCTAACTTCAGCTTCTCCGGTATTTTCTTCTTCAAACACAGGAGAGAGAAGCCCTCCTAATAATGCTTTAATATCATCAATAAGTGCATAAATAATAGAATAGGTTTTAATCTCAACATCTAGCTCCTTTGCTTTATTTTTTACACTTCCTGTTGGTCGGACATTGAATCCCAAAATAATGGAATTAGTGCTAGCAGCAGCCAAAGTTACATCACTCTCTGTAATTCCTCCTACGCCTTTATGAATAACATTGACTTTAACTTCTTCATTTTGAAGCTTCTCTAAACTCCCTTTAATAGCTTCTAAACTCCCTTGTGTATCAGCTTTAATAATAACAGGAAGGCTTTTTAATTGACCAAGTGCCACCATAGTACTTAATTCATCAAAAGAGACTTTTGTTGAATGGGAAAGTTCTTTTTGTCGCAAATGCGCTAAACGTTTTTGCGCATATTCTCTTGCAATATTATCATTAGCCACAACAAGCAAAACAGAACCAGCTGGAGGGACTTCATTTAATCCTGTAATAACCCCAACCCCTGAAGGTAGAAGATTCGTAACATTCTTACCATTATCATCACTAATAGCCCTTACTCTCCCAAATGCAGTATCTGCAATAATACTATCGCCAACCTTTAAGGTTCCATTTTGGATAATTAAAGTTGCCACAGGACCCTTACCCTTTTCTAAACTACTTTCAATCACTACTGCACGAGCTGGTCTATGGGGGTTAGCTTTTAAATCCAAAATCTCTGCTTGTAATAAAATAATCTCTAATAAATCATCAATACCCTCTCCGCTCTTAGCTGAAATATGCACAAACTCATACTCACCCCCCCATTCAAGTGGAGTAAATCCTAATTCTGCTGCCTCTGCTTTAACCTTATCAGGATTAGAATCAGGTTTATCAATTTTGTTAATGGCAATAATAATGCAAGCATTTGCGGCTTTTGCGTGATTAAGTGCTTCAATAGTCTGTGGTTTTACCCCATCATCTGCGGCAATAACAATAATAGCAATATCTGTAATCTGCGCTCCGCGAGAACGCATTTCACTAAAGGCTTCGTGTCCGGGAGTATCAATAAAAGTAATTTGCTTACCCCCCTTTATAATTGTATAAGCACCAATATGTTGCGTAATACCACCTGCCTCACCAGAAACCACTTTTGTATTCCTAATAGTATCCAATAAAGAAGTTTTTCCGTGATCAACATGCCCCATAATAGTAACCACAGGAGCCCTAAGCTCTAAATGCTCTTCCTTATCTTCATCATCGTGGAGTTGCGTATAATCTAACTCATCGGCTGTATTGATAATCTCAATTTCGACACCAAACTCTTCGGCTAAAATCTCAATCGCATCTTTTTCTAAAAAATCATTTTTGGTAATCATCATTCCAAGATTAAAAAGCACTTTAATCACTTCACCCGTAGAACGTTTAATCTTCTCTGCAAACTCATAGGCTCTAATCTCTTCTGAAATTCTAACTACACCGCTAATGGATTCTTCTACTTTTTGGGGTTTTGGAGTTTTTTTGCGACTTGCGCGTCTTGTTGTGCCTTGTTCCATAAAAGGATTATGCCTTTGGACCTTAATCCTATCAGCCGTTACCTTTTTTTCATTTTCTTCTTCATCAATATCTACTTCATCCTGCACACTTAAATCAAATAAAATAATCCCCTCATCTTCCTCATCATCGCTGGAAGTATGAAATTCTCTATTATCCAATAAATCCATTTTTTGCTGGTTTTTTTTCATAACAAGAGGCTTGTCTTTTTTCTTTTTCTTTTCTTTTTTAGAAAAGCTCTCATCCAAATTCCCAAGCAAATCTTGCAAAGTTTTGCCCGTTACTTCCTTTTTTTTCTCTATTTTTGGGGTTTCTTCTTTAAAGTCTCGTTTTTTAACAATCCTTAATCCTGTGCGCTTAATAGCCGGATTATCTTGAGTAAGTTCTGGATGTAATTCTTCAACAACATTATTAGAGCTATCAGACTTGTCTTTATCTTCTTTTATAGATGATTGAGCAATTTGCGCTTTCTTCTCTTTGAGCTTTTTTGTAGAGTTTTTACTCTCTTTACCCTCTGTAATCTCTATGGTAGGAGTTTCTTTTAAAGAGCTACTTTTTTTAGCTGTCTCTTTAATCTCTTTTTTAGCCTCCTTTTGAGGTTTTTCAACACTTTTTCCTGATAAGATGTAATTATATAATTCTTCAGCCTGTGTAGCTGTTACAGCACTAGAAGCAGTTTTTACTTCAAAGCCCAGCTCTTGGGCTTTTTGGATTATCTCTTTGCTTGTTTTTCCAATTTCTTTGGCAATCTGACTAATACGGATTTTATCCATATACAAAAATCTCCTTTAATGATTGTTTTAAATTTTCTTTAAGTCCTTTGTCAATCTTACAAGTTTTTATAATGCAATCAACAATTTTATTATTATCTACTTTATTATCTACACAATCTCTACACACATAAAAACTCCTTCCTACGCCACTAAATTTGATGAGTTTTTCCTCTTTATATTGCAAACATATTAATTGGGATTTTAAAAATCTACCCCTACAAACAATACACATTCTCACTGGATTAGACATAAGATTCTCACATTATAACAAGCTAGAGCTTAAATTCATCATCAAAAACCATACCAAAATTATCAAATTCAAGACTTAAAACTCTTAACTTATGGAATTTAGAAGATAAAGCCTCATATAAATGCTTAGAATCTTCTGCATAACAAAGATTAAAAAAAGTCGAACCACTCCCTGATAAAGTACTCATAAGCGCACCATTAGCAAGTGCAGTTTTCTGCACATCAAACAAAATAGGGATTTGTCGCATACGATAATATTGATGCAATCTGTCCATACTTGCTTCCTTTAGTAATTCCCACTTTTCTTCAAAAAAAGCCACACTTAAAAATGCAGAATGTGAGAGATTAAAAAGGGTGTCTTTTTGGGAATACTTTTTTGGTAACGCTTGACGCGATAAATGCGTAGAAATAGATTGGTTAGGAATAACCACAACAGCAGAAATATAGTTTGGCAATTTTTTATTTAAAAAACGCACTTCCTTATTATGAATCATACAGGTATTAAATCCCCCCATACAAGCTGGAGTAATATTATCAGGGTGTAATTCGTAATGCAAAGCGGTATTTAAAATCTTCTGCTTATCAAAAGAAACACCTGCTACTTTAAAAGCAGCACTAAGCGCACCAATAATCACGGCAGAGGAGCTACCCAAACCCCTTGAAATAGGAATAGAATTACTAAAAACAAATTTAAAAGGCAATATCTCACCTATGAGCTTTTTAAGTTGCTCATTAAAAATCCTAACAAAAGCATTATCTACACGCAATTTTGGATTCTTTGAACCCTCACCTAAAATCTGTATAGAAGTAAATTTGGAAGGTTTTAAACTAAAATAATTATAAAGCTTTAAAGCAAGTCCTAAACTATCAAAACCCGGACCTAAATTAGCACTCGTTGCTGGAACACGCAATTGCATTGAATACCCTTAACCCAAATTTGCAAATTTTAAAGTAAATTCCACTTCACCTTTACCAATACGCAATTCTTTGGCTATAGAATCTACACTCCAACCATCTTTAAACATAGAAATAATGCGTCCCTCATCAATATTTGTAGGATTAGTTGGAGTATATGCAAATTCTTTAATCCTATCTTCTAGCATAAAAACCTTTCCCTCTACTTCCTCTTTATAATGCTTATATTCCTCACCTAGTCTTTCTATTTGGCTTTTTAGAGGTATCACTTGAGAGTGTAAATTCATATCAATAAGATTCTTCATTTCTAAGCGCGTATCTTGATAAATTTGTTGCTTGAAGCTCTGCTTGAAACTTTCTAAATCACTCTCATAAGTTTTAAGCTTTTTTTGCAATCGATAAATCTCCTTATTGAGTTCCTCAATAGACTTCTCATAACGTTTATATCTTTTAGTATTATCCGCATCCTTTAGATAAAAATAAACCATTAACAAAACAAAAACTAAGCCAACCCCTGCGCCAACCCATAACAAAATATACTCATTATCAATTATCATTAACATTAACCTTTTTATTAGACTTCATAAAGCGAATAAGCGCCCTCTCTTTAGAAGCTACATAACTATCCCATTCCATTTCATCTCTTGAGTGAATCTTCTCAATCCAAGCAAGATTATCACGCAATACGAAATAAATAGGAACAATCCGTATAGGAAAAGTTGGAAGTTCAATCCTGCCATAATACAAAATATTCTCTGAAATTTTTGAATCTTTTAGTGCAAAACAACTATGCCCTATGGTTGTTACTAAATCAGAGTTTGCTAAGGAAAGATAAGTCTTTTTATTCCCCTCTATCCTTTGTTCTAAAGATTCTATTTTTCTATAAATCTCAACTAGTAATTCTAAAATGATGGTATTCTCTCCCTCTAAATTTCCCTTTTTAGCACGCATTAAACGCAACCATTCTCCAATGGGATCTTCATCACTTTGTGTAAGTTTATTAAACTCCATTACAAAAGATTCTGAATTATGATGCACTTCCTCATACTCAATCTTTAATAAAGTATCAATTAAACGACTTTTCATAACTCCTACCCTCTTATCACTAAATCTAAAATACAAAACCCAAAAAACATTACGCCCAAATAACCATTAACATTAAAAAACGCTCTTGGGATATTATGAAAATTTTTTGCCACGAGATATTGTTCATAAGTAAGTGCCAAAGCAGCAATTACAAGCCCAACCCACATAGAAACTCCAAGTTTAGCCCATTGAATAAATAAAGCCCAAAAAACAACAGCCAATAGGTGAAAAAATCTGGATAAATACAAGGTTTTTTCAATCCCTAAAAAACTTGGAATAGAATGCAATCCCTCTTTCTTATCGTGTTGAATATCTTGCAAAGAATACAATAAATCAAATCCAGCCACCCAGAATAAAACTCCAATACATAATGGCAAAGACCATAATAAAACCTCCCCACTTACCGCTACTACCCCTGCAATAGGTGCTAAACCCAAACATAATCCAAGCACCAAATGCGCTAAAGATGAAATGCGTTTTACTAAAGAATACCCCGCTAAAATCCCTAAAATAGGAAAAGAAAGATAAAAACAAAGAGGATTGATAACAAAACTCACAGAGACGAAAATTAAAGCATTAATCCCAATAAAAACAATCATCGCATTTACAGAAATTCTACCATCGACGCTGGGACGATTTTTAGTGCGGGGATTTGTTTTGTCAAACCTCCTATCAACACAACGATTAAAAGCCATTGCAAAATTCCGACAGGTTATGGTTGCAATCGCTCCAAAGATTAATAATTCCCAGCCAAACCATCCATTAGCAGCAACACACATCCCAATAAAAATAAAAGGCATAGAAAAAATACTATGCTCAAACATTACAAGCTCGCTAAAATCTTTAATCTTTATCCTAAAAGTCTTAAGCACCGCTAAATCTCCACCCAATTAATCTAAAATAATACTTAAATTACCAAATAACTTGAAATTTGTATGAAAAATCTTGCATTATTAAGTATTTTCAAGAATCAATAAATCTATAATCCCTCAATACAAAGAGCCTGAAATTCTAACGAATTTTTTTAAAAAACTCCATTAAAGATAAAGAGTATTTGGGATTCTTTTTAGGATATTTTGTTATAATCCTTATTATTTTAAAACGCAAAGGTTGTATCAATGAAAATTATGATCATTCAAGGTCCAAATCTCAATATGTTAGGCATTAGGGATCCAAGAATTTATGGCAACATAAAACTTGAAACCATTCATCAAAACATCCAAAAACACGCCGAGCAAATGAATATTGAAGTGGATTTCTTCCAAAGCAATTTTGAAGGAGAAATTGTCGATAAGATTCAAGAATGTCTTGGTCAATATGATGGCATCATCATTAATCCCGCAGCATATTCACATACTTCCATTGCTATTCGTGATGCTATTAGCGCAGTTAATCTACCCACTATTGAAGTGCATATAAGTAATATCCACGCTAGAGAAGATTTTAGACACAAAAGCATTACAGCAGCTGTATGTGCTGGAGTCATTGCTGGTTTTGGTCCTATAGGCTATCATCTAGCATTACAAGGACTCTCACAAATCTTAGGGGAGATTCAAGCTATCCAACAAGCACAAAGACAAGCCCAAGAACAAACTATGCAACAAAATTAGTCCTTTAAAGCACCCATATTGCTTCATTTAGGTATCAAATTTTAGATTAATTAGGATAATAGGACAAAATGGAACAAAAATCTTTACGCAAAAAGATACTTACCAAAAAATCATATTATGCAACAAAAACCTATAACATCATAGAGTATAAACCAAATTTCTCCTATATCATCCCAACCCTCTTTAAGCCAAAATATCTTTTTAAAATCCGCAAAAAATTCTCAAAATTTCTCATCCAAACCTCAAACCCTTATCATCTTTTTACCCGCCAATCTTTTAAGTCTTTAAGATCTTATGCTATCTTAGGAATTGGAGGCAATAAAGGCAATGTTTTGGAGACTTTTTGGAGACTTTTTAACAAGCTAAAAAATAGAAATACTATAATCTGCCATTCGCCTTTTTTAAAGAATCCTGCCTTTGGATACACCCAACAAGCAAATTTTTATAATGGAATAATTTGGATAAAAACCAATCTTTGCCCTATTGATTTTTTTAGCTATTGTATGTATTTAGAGAGAATCTTCAAACGAGAGAGAAAAAGAGCCTTTAAAAATGCTCCAAGAACCCTAGATATAGATATTTTAGGCTTTAAAAATAAGAAAATCACTTTACATCAATTACGCATTCCACACAAAGAATGGTCAAAACGAGAAAGCGTTTTAATTCCACTAAAAGGGCTTCAATGAAATTATTTACCTATAACGCAGAAACTTCCGCACTTGCAATTACTCAAGCCAAAAAAGAATTAGGTGATGAATTTTCTATTATCTCACAAAAAAAACTAGCCAATGGAAATTATGAAATCTCTGTTGCTATTAGCGAAGAAGATTTTAACAAAAACAAAGACAATCAAGAAAACAAACAACCCCTTGCTAAAACTAATAATATCGCCCAACGTCTCGAACTTATCGCACAAAGAGAACTAGAAAGAAAACGTTCTTTACAAAATACACAAAATTCTCTCCCTGAAGAGGTTTCTTTACAGCTCTCTGATGCGGTGCGCCAAATCTCTCAAATCACTGGTGTTGCAACCAAAATGCCTCCCGCAAAATCCCCCTATCCACAAGAAGATAAACCCAAACCCAATCAAGAAGAAATCCCAGCAAAAGAACACAAAAAAAGCAAAGAATACCAACAACATTTAGGGGAGTTAAAAATTATCCAAAACGAAATCAACCGCTTAAATGACAAAATAAAGCTTATACAAAATATGTTTTGGGAAGAAAGAGGTCCCAAAAAGGAAGGATTAATCATTCCTCACGAATTTGCTGAAATTTATAGAATCACCAAAACAAGCGGAATGTCAAAAGAACATTTAGAAAAAATTATGCAGCTAACCCTAGAATTAATGCCTATTAAAATGCGTGAAAACTCTGTGCTTATTAAACGATATTTTAGAGAAGTTTTGCGTAAAATGGTCTATGCAAGGGCAGAAAACCTAAGCAGTAATGCCAAAAACATTATGATGCTAGTTGGTCCAACAGGAGTGGGAAAAACAACCACTCTGGCAAAACTTGCAGCGCGCTATTCAAGGCTGTTAAACAAAAATTACAAAGTAGGAATCATCACCCTAGATACCTACCGCATAGGAGCAGTGGATCAATTAATGTTTTATGCTAAAAAAATGAAATTAAGCATTGACACGGTGGTGGATACAGAAGAGTTTATTAATGCTTTAGATTCCTTAAAATATTGCGATTATATTCTCATTGATACCGTAGGAAGCTCACAACACGATAGAGCCAAGTTAGAATCCCTAAAAAGCTTTGTTAATGCCGATAGCAATGCCAAAATTGATGTCAGTCTCGTAATGAGCGCAACAACAAAATATGAAGACTTAAAAGATATTTACCACACTTTCTCAACTTTGGGGATTGATACCCTAATCTTTACCAAACTTGATGAAACCAATAGCTATGGAAACATCTTTTCTCTAAGCTATGAAACCAAAAAACCCATTAGCTATTTTTCTGTTGGGCAAGAAGTCCCTAATGATTTAAATGTAGCAAGTAGCGATTTTTTAATTGATTGCTTACTAGATGGTTTTATCAAGGCATAAAATGAAAAACCAAGCTGCAATCCTAGAAGATTTAGTATCTAAAGAAAAAAAATCCCATACAAAATTTGTTGCTATTACAAGCGGCAAAGGCGGGGTTGGTAAATCCACTTTTAGCGCAAATCTAGCTTATAAGCTTTGGCAATTAGGGTTTAAAGTAGGGATTTTTGATGCAGATATTGGGTTAGCAAATTTGGACATTATCTTTGGGGTGCGGTGTGAAAAAAACCTCTTACATGTGCTAAAAAACCAAGCAAAACTCAAAGACATCATCATCCCCATAGAGCATAATTTGTATCTCATCCCCGGAGATTCTGGCACAGATATTTTTCGTTACAAAAGTGAATTTATGTTTGACACTTTCATTGAAGATTCTGCGCTTTTAGACCACTTAGATTTTGTCCTTATCGACACAGGAGCAGGCATTGGAGAATATACCCAAACTTTTTTAAGCAATAGTGATGATATTATTGTCTTAACCATTCCAGATCCTGCTGCTATTACAGATGCTTATGCCACCATTAAACTAGCAGCTAACTTCCAAAAAAGAATCTTTTTATTAATTAATATGGCAAAAAATCAAGAAGAATCTTTGACTATTTTTGAAAAAATTCAAAAAATCGCTAAAAATAATATTCAAAATATCCATTTAGAACTCCTTGGCAAAATTACCAAAAATACACTCATCAACCATTATAGTAAAAATCGTGGAATCTTTGTAAAAGAAGAGCCAAGTTGTAATCCCTCCTTAGAAATTGAAGAGATTGCAAGAACCCTTGCACAAAAATTGGAACGAAATGTGCTAGTGCAAGAAGATAAAAGATTTGGCAAATTCTTCAAAAGAATTTTAGGACACTTTTAACAAGGAGAAAATACCAATGATACTAAGAATGGACAATTTTCTAAGCTTTGCCATTGTCTCTGGATTTTTCATTGGACTTTTATTATCTTTTTTGAAATTTGACGAACCAGAGATGATTGTAGCGGGAACTTTAATCTCTACCATCGGTTTTTATCTCATTGCCCTTTTAAGTGCATCTTTATGTGTGCAATTCTTCAACCAAGACCCAAAGATTGCCCAAAGACCTTCTTACAATCGCATTTTAGAAGAATATATTGAAGAGTTTGACAAACGAGAGAAAACCACTAATAGAATACGTGGTTTCTTAAGAACAATGGAAAAAACCTTAAAAGAGGAAGAAGAAGAAAATCTTGATAATACCCCAAAATCTAAGCAAAAGAATACCCATGTTGAAGACTTCTAATGGCTACCAAAGCACCATTAAACAAAATCAAGATAATTTAGCATTAGATTACCTCCCAGCCCTTAAGGCACTTGCTTTTCGATTAAAAGAGCGTTTGCCCGCAAGTGTGGAATTCTCCGATCTTATATCAATAGGCACTGAAGAGCTTGTAAAACTTGCAAGAAAATATGATAAAAACATTAATGATTCCTTTTGGGGTTATGCAAGACCTAGAGTTTATGGGGCAATGCTTGATTATTTAAGAAGTCTTGATTGTGTAGGAAGATATACAAGAAGCTTGATACGAAAAATCGATAAAGAAATAGCAAAATACTACAATGACTATCAAGAAGAACCCGATAATGCTTACCTAAGTAAAATCTTAGGCGAGGAAGAAGAAAAAATCAAAGAAGCAAGAAATGCTAGTGAGATTTATGGGGTTTTGCCCCTTGATGACCAATTAAGCATACAACAAGACGATAGAACTTATAATAAAATCGAAAAAGAGGAGCTTATAGAAATTATCCAAGAAGTTTTAGAAAAAACCTCTAAGCAAGAACAACTCTTAATCCAACTCTATTACTATGAAGAACTAAACTTTAAAGAGATTAGCGAAATTTTAGAGCTTAGTGAATCTAGAATCTCCCAAATCCATAAATCCATAGTTAGGAAGATTCGCCAATATCTTGAACAAAGGGGGATAGATGGCTGATATATTAAGTCAAGAAGAAATTGATGCCCTTTTAGAAGTCGTTGATGATGAGGGTGATGAAGCAGAAGAAACGATAGAGAAACCAGCAGTCGTCCAACAAAGACAAATCACCCTTTATGACTTCAAGCGTCCCAATCGTGTAAGCAAAGAACAACTAAGAGCCTTTAGAGGAATTCACGATAAAATGGCAAGAGCACTCTCTAGCCAAATCTCTGCGATTATGCGCTCTATTGTTGAGATTCAACTCCATAGCGTCGATCAAATGACTTATGGCGAGTTTTTGATGAGTTTGCCAAGCCCAACAAGTTTTAATGTTTTTTCTATGAAGCCTCTTGATGGGACAGGGGTTTTAGAGATAAATCCTAGCATTGCATTTTCTATGATTGATAGACTTTTAGGGGGTAAAGGAGACCCTTATGAATCCACGCGTGAATTTAGTGATATTGAGCTAAACTTGCTAGATACTATTTTGCGCCAAATGATGCAGACCCTAAAAGACGCTTGGGGACCCGTAACAGAGATTTTTCCAAGCGTTGATGTCAAAGAATCAAGTCCAAATGTCGTCCAAATCGTTGCACAAAACGAAATTGTTATTATGGTGGTAATGGAAATAATCATCGGACATAGTAGCGGAATGATGAATCTATGCTATCCTGTAATCTCCTTAGAATCCATCCTCTCGCGTCTTGCAAGTCGGGATATTATGCTAAGTGAGACAAATTCCAAAAAATCTCGAAACAAAGAACTTCAAGCACTCCTTGGAGGGGCTAAAGTAAATGTTACAGCAATGCTAGGAGAGACGAAGCTTATGATGAGAGAAATTTTGGAATTAGAAGTCAATGATATTATCAGGCTTGATAGACCAGCAGATGATACAGTAATTGTCAATGTCGATGGTAGAGAGAAATTCCTAGCAAGTATTGGCTTACATCGTTACCGCAAAACTATCGAAGTGAAAGAAATGATTAAAACAGAAAAAGATCAAGTTAAAGAAATTCTTGAAATGCTCGAAATACAACGCAAATCAAGAGTTCATGAAATTGAAGATGACTAAAAGGAGGGGGTTATGCTAAATGACTTTTTAAAACTCATTATTCAAGAAAGTGTTTCCACGATTGAAGGATTACTAGGACAGGCTCCCGATATTAGTCATATAGAAGCACAAGATGGTAAAAAAGATAATTTTAATCCCCCTTTAGCAAAAATTGATATTCAAGCAGATGGAGCACCTTTAGCTCTATTTATATCTGCCAAAACAGGAACTGCCTTAGCAGATATGATGCTAGGAGGAGAGGGAGAATCCAAAGAAACAATGGAGAGTGATGATTTAGATGCCACAAAAGAAATTGCCTCCAATATCTTTGGGGCAATTTCTACTGCATTAGGCGGACAAAAAGAACTCCCCAAATTAAGCTTTACCATTAATAGCATAGAGTTTATTGAGGGGGATTTAGGACTTGATAATTACCAAGGATTCTATACCTTTGCGTTTAATGTGGGAAATATCCAAGATTATTTATATTTTGCGCTATCCCCTGCTTTTGAAAAACTCTTTAGCCCCAATGAGGAATCTACTCCACAAGCTGCTTCTAATGATAATGCCAACAATAGTGCTTCTGTTGTTTTAAACAATACCGAAATGAAAAATATCAATATGCTTCTTGATATAAGGTTGCAAATAAAAATCCGCATCGGGAAGAAAAGAATGCTCTTAAAAGATGTGATTGCGATGGATATAGGGAGTGTGGTAGAGCTAAACCAACTAGCCAATGACCCTCTTGAAGTGCTTGTTGATGATAAAGTAATTGCCAAAGGAGAGGTAGTCATTGTCGATGGAAACTTTGGGATTCAAATCACAGAAATTGCCCCCCAAAAAGACAGAATCGAACAACTACTATAAGGAAATCCTATGATTTTTAGCTCTTATATTTTTATCTTTGCCTTTTTGCCTCTTGTTTTGCTAGGTTTTTATGTTTTAAAGCTTTTTAATCCCCTAAAAGCCAAAATTTTTTTAATCCTAAGCTCCTTGTTTTTTTATGGTTTTTGGAACATTCTTTATCTTCCACTCCTTTTAATCTCTATCCTAACTAACTACACCCTTGCACATTTAATATCAAGAAATAGTGGGGGGGGCAACTCTACTTTTATAGCGGAATCTTTTTCAATCTTGGTTTATTAGGATTTTTTAAATACACAGATTTTTTCTTAAGCACTCTTAATACCATCTTTGAAGCCTCACACGCAAACTTAGAGATTCCATTACCCCATATTTTACTCCCTTTAGCGATTTCTTTTTTCACTTTTCAACAAATCGCCTTTTTGGTAGATTGTTACAAAGCCCGACATACACTTCCAAAGATAAAAATTAACTTTTTAGACTATTGTCTTTTTATTGCTTTCTTTCCACAGCTTATCGCCGGTCCTATCGTGCATCATAAAGAAATGCTACCGCAATTTGCTAGATTATTTTCCGCTCAAGCTTACATTACCCTAGAGTGTATCTCCAAAGGTGTCTTTATCTTTTCGCTAGGATTGTTTAAAAAAGTTTTTATCGCCGATAGTTTTGCTAAGTGGGCAAATGCTGGATTCAAAGTCGTAGAAAATGGAGGCTTTTTAAATTTCTTTGAATCTTGGGCGACTTCGCTTTCTTATACCTTCCAACTCTATTTTGACTTTAGTGGCTATTGCGATATGGCAATAGGTTTAGCCCTGCTTTTTGGGATAAAGCTTCCTATAAACTTCAATTCTCCCTATAAATCTTTAAACATCAGTGATTTTTGGAGAAGATGGCATATTACGCTTGGGAGATTCTTCAAAAACTATCTATATATCCCACTAGGTGGGAACAAAAGAGGAGTAGCCCTCACTATTGGCAATCTTTTTATCGTGGCTTTTTTAAGCGGATTATGGCACGGGGCTGGATTTGGCTTTATTATTTGGGGGATTTTGCACGGGATAGCCTTAAGTCTCCATAAACTCTATAACTTATATTGCCCACTATCAAACTCTCAAAACCTTTTTTACAAAATAGCCTGTTGGTTGGTAACTTTTAATTTCGTAAATATCTCGTGGATATTTTTTAGAGCCCAAAACCTACAAGCTGCTAGTAATTTGCTTCAAGGAATGTTTGGACTACTCTGGATAGATTTGCCACAAAAACTTAGAATCCCCAAAATCTTAGAAAACATAGAAGGCAGGAATGATACTTTGATTTTTTTAGTCTTGGGATTTGTCCTTATTTTTTGCTTCCAAAACAGCACCAAAGCTTTAGAATCCTTTACCCCCAACACCAAAAACGCTCTGCTTACTGGGGCATTGCTCTATACAGCCCTACTTTCACTTGCCCTCACGCCTTATAGTGAATTTATTTATTTTAATTTTTAGGAGACTTTATGAATGCTTACAAAAAATACCTACTCATAGCCTTTATAGCTCCTATGCCTTTTATGGCGATTCTTTTTATCATTTTGTATTTCTATGATCCCTTGCAATTTTTTCATAAGCCCTATTTTAGGAATACGACCTTTTTTGGGGATATGTATTTTAGCGCAAGAGGCATCATCCAGCACTACAACTTTGATTCTTATATCTTAGGCACTTCGATGCTAGAAAACACTTCCGCTAAAGAAGCAAAAGAAAAGTTAGGGGGAGAGTGGGTAAATATCTCTTTATCAGGCTCAAGCTACAACCAAAGAGCGGTAATTTTGGATTTTCTCTTTAAGATAAAACCCCCCAAAGCCATCATTTATTCTCTGGATTATCTAATAAATCCCTACACACCCCCAACAAGCAGATTTGATTCTATCTATGGTGATTCTCCTTTGGAGACTTTTAAGTTTTATTTAAAAAGCCGATTTATCTTATGCGCTATCACTTGGTCTTCTAGCAAAGATTGTGTCGGTAGAGAAAACTCCCTCTCCCTTATAGAAACCTCTATTGTGCAATGGAAAGAAATGAGGGAACATCAAGTCCGCTTTAATGGATTTAAGAATTGGATAGACAACAAAGATAACCCACAATTAGCAACAACCATTTTAGCCTTGCAAAATAGCGATTTTAAGCCACCAAAAAACCTCCAAGAAATCCCTAATATACAAGAGTGGCAAAATCACTTTAAGCAATATGTGTTAAGTTTTGTCGCCAAACATCCTACTACAAAATTTTATTTTATTATCCCTACTTACAGCCGATTATTTTATTTCCTTAATGAAAACACCCTAGGGGACAATAATGCTTATTTTGCAACTTTCAAAACCACCCTTAAATGGCTCACTAAAGAATTAGAAAAAACCCCCAATGCTACACTTTATGGGCTAGATACCCTAGATTATGCCAATCATATAGAAAATTACAGAGACACTACGCACTATCACTGGGATATGAATTCTATGCAGCTTGATGCTATTGCCAATAAAACCCACAGGCTTGATAGCAAAAATATTGATTCTTATCTTGCAAAAATGTATGAGCAAATCTTAAACTTTGATATGGATTCTCTGATTAAACAAGTGCAAATCCCAGCAAACCCAATTTAAAAAAATCTTAATTTTCTTTAGATACAATGCGACCCACAATGGATGCAAAAATAAAAGATTTTGTAAGCAATCATCATTTATTGGCTCTTAGTGTGCTAGATAATCAACAAGAAATCTACACCGCAAGTTGCTATTATGCCTTCAATGAAGAGCGTTTGAGTTTGATTTTTAAAAGTAGCCAAGATTGCAAGCATATCCAACTAGCAAAATCCCATCCAAAAGTTGGCGTTATCATTGCTGAAGATTCTAAAAACCTTCGACTTATTAAAGGATTGCAAATCAAAGCCCTTTTTAGAGATGCCCAAAAAAGCGAGGTAACACTTTATTACAAAAACTTTCCTTATGCGCTACTTGCAGGAGGAGGGGTTTTTGGGCTAGATATTTTGTGGGCAAAATACACAGATAACACACTTTTGCTGGAAGATAAGCTAACTTATACGAGAAATTAAGGGAATCTTATGAAAAAAGTTTTATTACTAATGAGTGGTGGAGTAGATTCTAGCTATTGTGCGTATTTGCTCCAAAAGCAAGGCTTTAGTGTTTATGGAATCTATCTCAAACTACACGACAAAGAGGAAAAGCATAACTACTATGTAGCCAATATCAAAAAATGCGCCCAGACTCTAAACTTCCCCTACAAAATCATTGATGAGCGTGAATTATTTAAAAAAGCCGTTTATGATTATTTTATAGAATCTTACAAACAAGGCTTAACCCCTAATCCCTGCGCAATGTGTAATCCCTTTGTAAAGTTTGGAATAGCCTTTAGACTTGCTGATGAGCTAGGTTGTAATTATGTCGCAACAGGGCATTACGCACAAATCAAAGATGGAAAAATCGCTCAAGCAGTAGATAGCACAAAAGACCAAAGCTATTTTCTCTTTGGAGTAAAGCAAGAATGGATTACTAGAATCCTCTTCCCCTTAGGCGATAAAAAAAAGGAGGAGATTAAGCCCATAGCCCTAAAAGAGCTTCCTTGGCTTGGCACTTTAGAGACCTATAAAGATTCACAAGAGATTTGCTTTGTGGAAAATTCTTATATTGATGTTTTAAACAAGCATTACAATACCGAGCAAATAGGCGATGTCTTGGACGAAGAGGGAAACAAGATTGGGACGCACAAAGGCTATATGCAATACACCATTGGCAAACGCAAAGGATTTACTATCAAAGGTGCGCTTACGCCTCATTATGTATTAAAAATCAATCCAGAAAATAACACTTTGGTTGTAGGTTCTAAAGAATCTTTAGCCACTTCAGAGGTTAAGGCGCTAAACTTCTCCTTACCCAAAGACTTCTTTGCCAAAAATCAGGCTTTAGATTGTGAAGTTAAAGTGCGTTATAAAAGCCACAAAATACAAGCTACTATCGAATTAGATTCTAAAAACAATCAAGAAATCATTATCGCAAAACTCAAAGAACCCGCTTATGGCGTGGCATCAGGACAAGCTTTAGTAATTTATGAACAAGACAAGGTTTTAGGTGGGGGCTTTATCGTCTAATTGAATACTATATGAGATTGGAAGTTAAAACATTATAGCTTTTGATATTTTTTTGCTATAATAAATTAAGACTATAAAAGGGAGGAAACCTACAATGAAGAACCGCATCGCTGTTGCAACGGACTTTTCACAAAATAGCCTCGTAGCTATTTCAAAGGCATTATATTTAGCAAAAAAATCAAAAGCTACTTTGGATATTGTGCATATCGTAGAGCATTCTATTTTTCACAATCCTAAACAAGACAAAAAAACAGGAAAAGAGGCATTAGCAAAATTCCTACTTGAACACTTCCCAAATCCAGAAGTTACTATACAAGAGTTTTGCTATGTTGGTCCCATCGTTAAGGGAATCTGCAAACATATAAAAGACAGAGAATGCAAACTCTTATGCGTGGGTTCAGCAGGAGAGAACCATCATTTAACAGAAATATTACTAGGCTCTACTGCCAAGCAAATCGTGAAAAAATCCCAAATGCCTGTGCTAGTAACTAAAAATGAATCCCTGCCAGATTATATCCAAGCCTTTTCCCCAACAGATTTTTCGAACAATTCGCTAAAACTTGCAAAAATCACCAAAAAACTATTCGAAAATATAAAAATTACCTTTTACCATATGATTAATCGCCCCTTTGAGATTAGACTAGGGCATTATGGGGCAAATGATGAGCAAATCTCAAGATATAATAAAAATGCAGAGGAAAAAGCCAAAGAGCAGTCCAAAAAATTTCTTAAAGAACTTGATAAGAATAATGTCAATATGGTATTAGATAGCGGAATTTTAACCTATACTCGCCTTTTAAGTGTCGCAGAAAGCAAAAACTCCTCGCTCATTGCCTTGCCTACAGATGGAAAAGTTAGTTTCTTTGCATTAGATGTTTTAGAGCATTCTAATCTTGATGTTTTAATTTGCAAATTCTAAAAACTAAGGTCTGGTGAAAAATCTCTCCCCTCCTTTATTCATTAATGCTAAAGAGCGCATTGTCTTTGCACTATTTTTAAGCGGTCTTTTAATCTTGTCTCTAGCCTTTAAATACCATCAATTTCATACTTTAAAATCACAAAAAACACCCCTTATTTATGCTAATGTCTTATCCCAATACACAAAAACAAAAAACTCCAAGAGCTATTTTGTATTAAAACTTCAAACAAAATTTGGAATCTTTTACACAACCTCCAGAGAAGATTTAAAAGATTTAAAGTATAAAAACATTAGCTTAAGGGTGGTTTTTTCTCAAGTAAGCTTTTTAGACTTCCTAAAGGGCTTTTATGCGGGAAGCTTTAACCTCACCCTTTTGCAAGGGGAGGATTTTAGAAAACCTATTCGTGATTTCATCGCCAAGCAACACATTTATCCCTTAATGAGTGAATATTATCTTTCGCTTTTTCTCTCTGACCCCTTGCCCCTTGCTTGGAGAGAGCTATCACAAAGCTATGGCATCTCTCATCTTTTTGCTATCTCTGGTTATCATATAGGCATTTTAAGCTTTGTAGGATTTATGGTTTTAAGCCTATTGTATAAACCCTTACAAAAACACTATTTTCCTTATCGGAATTATTACTTTGATATAGGGATTTTAGTTTTAACCCTTTTAATCCTTTATTATCTCTTCCTCACGCAATCCCCCTCTTATCTTAGAGCTTTAGCAATGTCTTGTGTAGGCTTTTTTCTCACTTTTAGGGGATTAGACTTTTTAAAACTAGAATCCTTTTTTTGGAGCATTGCACTTCTAGTTGCCCTTTTTCCAAGCCTTATTTTTTCTCTTGGTTTTTATTTTTCTTGTATGGGGGTGTTATATATTTTCTTATTTTTCAAATATTTTAAAATCCCAAAAAAACTTTGGCACAAATTCCTCTATATCGCATTACTGAATGCTTCCACCTTTTTATTAATGGGGGTTATTATTTATTATTTCTTTCCTCTTTTCTCCCCTTTATCCCTTTTATCCTTGCTTTTAACACCTCTTTTTAGCCTCTATTATCCTTGTATGTTATTAGCACATTTTTTTGGATTTGGAGGGATTTTAGACCCCTTGCTTTTAAAATGGCTAAATTTACATATTCCCACTATTACTTTAACACCTAACCTTTATCTTTTTATTCTTTGTAATGCCCTAACATTATTCGCTATTTTTTATCGTTTGGGTTTTTTTATCCTACTTTTTACCAATATTTCTTATTATCTTTATGGGGTTTATCATTATTTTGCTATCAATTAAACTTTATCTGGGTTTTTAAAGCCTAGAGTTTCTTTTGCAGGGGTAGGCTTAACTTGTATCTCTTCTTTATCAACAATTAAAGGGGCTTGCGAGGAGGTTTGTGGGGTTGTTTCTTTAGGGGAGGGTTTTTCTTCATAGAAGTCAAGCGAAGAAATTTCTTTTAAATCCATCTCTTTGGTAAGATTATCTAGTCCTTGGGTAAGGCTATTTTTATAGGCTAACGCCTCTTCTTTAATCTTGCTTAAATTCACTTCCTTATCTAAACTCTCTTTAGCTTCATTCATTGTTTTTTTGACAGCTTTTAGGAATTTTGCCATATCCACCAAAGCTTTTGGTAATTTTTCAGGACCTAAAAAAATAATGGCTACCACAGCAATGATGAAAATTTCAAAAAAACCCATTCCAAACATAAATTGCCTTCCCATTTTCTAACTATAAGTTCTGGATTTAGGATTTTATCGCATTTTGGAATAAAGTGTGCTTAGAAGATATCAAGAAATTAGTTATACAGGAGACATTATTTATGAAAATAGTCTTTATCACAATTCTTTCTTTTTTGTTATTGCTTGGATTGCAAGGTTGTATTTCTCCTAAGACAGATGCGTTTTTACTAGGTGCAGGAGTGGGTTCTGGGGTTACCTATTATTTCTTAAATGGTGGTAAGATTGATGGAATTAGCAAAAAATCCCTCATACCAAACAAACAAGAGAATATAATGGATGTTTCTATTCCTGCAGAATTAGAATGGTATTATTTTGAATCCGAACTCTCTAAGCCTCATTAAGTGTGTTTAAAAACTCTTTTAAAGATTGATGATGCAATACAGGATTAAACTCTAAAATCTCATAACTCGCAGCATTTTTAAGACAAAATGGATCGTTTTGGGTAAATGCTTTAGCCTCTTTCTTATCCGCAAAACAACCTATAATAATGCCACCTACTCGTGGATCTTGAGGACCACTTGCAAGTAAATTGCCACTTTCATAACCCTTTTTTAGATATTCTCTATGAGAGGGTAAAATCTCATCAATAACCTCTATTTTTTGGGTATAAGTTACTAAAATTACAAATAAATTTTTCATTCTAACTCCTTTTTGGCATTATAACAAGTCTCTTAAGCTTTTCTCCAATTTTTATAGAGATTATAGATATTATCGCTAATATTACCCACCCAAATGCCACTAATACAAGCCACCATTTCTACTTTTTGTAATTGCCCAACATTTTGTGCATTAATCCCACCAATAGCACACCGAGCAATCCCTTCTATTTGCTGGAATAATTGAAGAGGAATCTCCTTGGCATTTGGTTTAATTTTAGAAGAAAAACAAGCCCCAAAAGCAATATAATCAGCTTTTAGCATTTTGGCTTGGGAGGCTAATTCTAAACTACCATAACAAGAGACTCCTAAAATCCCTTTGAAGCTTTTGCGAATATCCCTTAATTCTTCTGGTGCATAAGGATATTTATCTTCTTTTTTGCCGATATGCAAGCCATTTGCATTAATTTTTTGGGCTAATTCCACCCTATCATTAAGAATAAAAATTACATTATTTTCTTGGCATTGACTTTGCAATTCTTCACATAGGGATTGAATCTCATTATCTTTATGTTTTTTATCACGAAATTGAAAACATCTAATCCCTGCATTACAAGCTTCTTGTAGCATCACAGATAAATTCTTATAAGGCGTTAATACCTCATCGCTAATAGCATAAACCCCATTTAACATTTCATCACTTTTTAAAAAATATTCTTTTAAAATTTTGGCATTTTATCATAGAGTGTGGAGATGCAGCAAAAAACTTTTCAAATTCTCATTAAAGGTATCGTTCAAGGCGTGGGATTTCGCCCTTTTGTTTATAAAATAGCTACCAGATACCATTTAAAGGGCTATGTATTGAATAATACCCAAGGCGTCAAACTCTGTATCCAAGGGGAAGAAAAAAATTTAAAATCTTTTTTAAAAGCCTTAAAAAACCCTCCAAACTCTGCAAGGATTGACTCTATTAGCCAAAAAGAGCTAAAAACCTCTCCCAACTTCCAATCCTTTGAAATTAAAAAAAGCCTAGAGAATTCTCTTAAAAGTGCCATTATTCCAGCGGATATAGCACTTTGCAAAAAATGCAAAAAAGAACTTTTTAACCCCAAAAATCGTCGCTACCTCTATCCTTTTATAAGTTGCACAGATTGTGGAGGAAGATATAGTCTCATTCATTCCCTACCCTATGATAGAGAAAAAACAGCAATGGCGGATTTCACAATGTGTAAAGCCTGTCAAAAAGAATACGAAAATCCAGCCTCAAGACGATTCCATTCAGAAATTAATTGTTGCCAAGATTGCGGACCCAAGCTTTTTTTTACTAGAGATTTCAACCCCCAAAAACTTCCGGATTCCAAAATTGCTCCCTTTTTAAATACATTAGAAAATCCCTTAGAATCGGCTATTTGTGCGTTAAAAAATGGAGAAATACTAGCCATAAAAGGCATTGGTGGCTATGCCCTTGTCTGTGATGCAAGGAATAAAGACACTATTATAAATTTAAGAAAACATAAGAATCGCCCTAAAAAGCCTTTTGCTATTATGTGCAAAGATACTAAAATGGCAAAACAATTTGCAACTTTAAATACTCAAGAGATTAAGGTTTTAAACTCCCCTATTGCGCCTATTCTCCTAAGTCAAACCAAAGATTCCTCACTTCCTTTGGAAGTTATTGCCCCCAATCTAAGAACTTTAGGTATTATTTTGCCTTATGCGCCTTTGCATTATTTGCTCTTTGCCTCTTTAGACTTTCCCCTTATTTTCACAAGCGCAAATGTAAGTGGAGAACCTTTATTAAAAGATTATTACCAAATTTGTGAAAAGCTTCCAAATGTCTGTGATGGCATATTGCTTTATAATCGGGATATTGTCAATCCCATTGATGATAGCCTTGTGCGGGTTATTCGCCAAAAGACACAGGTTTTAAGACGCGCTAGAGGGTATTTATGCGATGTTAGCTTACCTTTTAAGCATTCTTCTAACTTCATCACATTAGGCGCACAACAAAAATCAACTTTTACTTTTCATTTTAGCAAAAAGACTTTATTAAGCCCACATCTAGGAGACTTAGACAATCTTCAAAGCTTCGAAAATTTCCAAAAGACCTTAAAACTCTTTTCCACAAAATACGCAAAAAAGATTCATACTTTTGGGCTTGATATGCACCCTAATTATAGCCAAAGGCATTTAGTGCAACCTCAAGACAAGACTATCCTTATCCAACACCACTTCGCACATCTTCTCTCTAATATAGCTGAAAACTCTATTAAAGAAGAGGTTTTGGGGGTTATTTTTGATGGTACAGGTTATGGAACAGATGGCAGAATTTGGGGAGGGGAGTTTTTAGAATGGAATCCCAATAATCCTCTAACTTTTAAGCACTTATGGCATTTTCAACCCTTTTATCTTCTAGGGGGAGAGAGTGCGATTAAAGACACAAGAAAACTAGCCATAGAAGCTCTTTTTGTAGCCTTTAAAACAAACTATCACCAAATAAAACTCCCCTTTATCGCTTCACTCCAAAACGATTATGGGGCAAATATCCTAGAAATTCTCTACCATTTACACCAAAGACAAAACCAGCCCCTTTGCCAATCAGTAGGAAGACTTTTTGATATTATTGCTTCACTTTGTGGAGCAATAGAAAAAACTAGTTACGAAGGAGAGGGTGGAATGATTTTAGAATCTCTTGCAAAATATGCCCTGCAAAACAAAAAAACACCACAAGCCTACACCTTTAAATTCCAAGATTCAACTATTTTTTGGGAAATAATGATACAAGAGATTTGTAATGATTTAAAAAATAATATTCCCAAAGAACAAATCGCACTCAATTTTCATTTTACTTTAGCAAAAATCATCCAAACACTCACACAAAAACAACAAAATATAGCCTTAAGCGGGGGCTGTTTTCAAAACCTAATTCTCACCACACTAACCCTAAAACTTCTTAAAAACAAATCTGTTTTTTTAAACCATCAAATCCCTTGCAATGACGGAGGGATTAGTTTTGGACAAGCTTATTTTATGCAACTCTTAGAAAAAAATCATTACAATGCCCCTAAAGGAACTCAATGAAAACAATCAATAACCCAACTTTAAGCAAAAAAAGCATTGAAGTCGCACAAAGAATCCTATCAAAAAATGATGAGGAAGCACTGAAACTTCGGGAATTCTATAACAATAATGGGATTTTTACTATTAACCTTATGAGTTCTCCAGGAAGTGGTAAAACAACCCTCTTAGAAAATCTCGCCAAATATCATCTACTAGACTTTAGTGTGGTAGAGGGGGATTTACAAACTAATCGTGATGCGGAAAGATTAGCCAAATATGGAATCAATGCTTATCAAATCACAACAGGGGACGCCTGCCATTTAGAAGCCTCTATGGTGCAAAAAGCCTTAGACAATCTCCAAAAAACAGCTCCTTTAAAAGAATTTTTATTTATCGAAAATGTCGGCAATCTTGTCTGCCCTGCAAGTTATAATTTGGGTGCTAATATGAATATCGTCTTGCTCTCTACCCCAGAGGGTGATGATAAAGTCTTAAAATACCCTACAATGTTTTTATGCGCAGATGCTGTAATTATCTCAAAATCGGATTTAATACAAGTTTTTAACTTTAAAGTCCAACAAGTCAAGGAAGACCTAGATAAACTCAAAAAAGAGATTCCGCTTTTTTTACTCTCTAATGAAGAAACAGCCCTGCAAATATTTAGTAATTTTTTAAAAGAAAACAAGGAGAAAAACTATGTGTCTAGCCATACCTTCTAAAGTTATTTCTATTGATAAAGCTACCAATACTGCAATGCTTGATACATTAGGGGTGCAACGAGAAGCGAGTTTGGATTTAATGAATGAAGAAATAAACATTGGGGATTATGTGCTTTTACACATTGGCTATGTAATGGGTAAAATTGATGAAGAACAAGCCAAACTTTCTTTAGAGACTTATGAGGAAATTATCAAAGCCATAGAAGAGGAAGAGAGGGAATTACAAGAAGCCAATAAAAATCTTTCTTAAATCCTATCTATTCTTAATAAAGAGGATAAACAAGAGTTTGCTAAACCCTCAACAAAACTTTCCACGCATTTAAGAGGCTATCAAGGCTATATCTCGCATTGGCTGGACTTGTTGAGGGCAGAGAAAAGATATGAATCTCTGTTGTAAATTTAGGGATAAGAGATTCTAAAGGAATGAGAGTTTTATAATGTGGGTGAGTTTCAATCTTTAGGGTAAATCCTAGATTTTTGCAATATTTTTGAAAAAGTATTGTTGCCTTTGTGCCATT
>NZ_FZPJ01000028.1 GCF_900198605.1 Helicobacter mesocricetorum
GTGCTTGTATATTCTTTATTATTGAGGGTTTTAAGAAAAAAGGTTTAATAATCAAGGCTTTTGCAAGGGTAATTGTTATTGCGATTTTATTTGTTGTTGTGTTGAGTGGTTTAGCTGAAATCCTATGAGATATTTCGAGATAAATCCCTCGCACAATCCGCAAGGATTTTGCCCACACTTGCAAATAGGACAAAAGAGATTCAACACGACAAAAATAGAATCCAAAAAACCTTTAAGACAGCACTTAAACTTTATGGGATAAATCATAATCTTTAATGACTTTTTATTGTTTTAATATGTATAATATATATTATTTCATACCAAAGGAGCAAAGATGACAAGTTTGATACAAGTGAGGGTTGATAAAGAGCTCAAAGAAGAGGCTGAAAGGCTTTTTGATGATTTGGGTTTAGACATTACCACTGCGTTAAGAATGTTTCTAAAGGCGACTGTGCGGGAGCAAAAAATCCCTTTTAAACTCACAAGAAAAGAAAAAGACCCATTTTATAGCAAAGAAAATATGGCGCGATTGAAAGAATCCATAAAAGAACTCAAAGAGGGCAAGGGCATTACCTTTACTTGGGAGGAGTTTGAGGATTTTTCAAAGGCTGCTGCTAAGATTGAGACCCAAGAGGAGAAAGAAGCATTAATCCAAAGAGCACAAAGGGGTTGGAGTAATGTATAAGATTGCATTCACGCCAATTGCCCTCTTTGGATACATGTCCTTTCAAAAAGACAAAAAGATGTGCGAGAAAATCAACACACTTTTAAAGGATATTGCCAGAAACCCTGAAAGCGGACTAGGCAAGCCCGAAAGGCTTAAGGGAGATTTAAATGGATATTATTCTCGCAGGATTGATTTGAAGCATCGCATTATTTATAAAATCGAAGAAACCTCTTGCGAAATCATCCAAGTTGGCGGACATTATAAGGATAGATAGCAACGCAAATAAAGATTTTTAAGGATTCTAAAGTTGTTTATCCCTGCGGGAATTTAATCACTTACGCTCAATATGACAAAGATAAAAATTTGTTATTTCTTAGATTGTCTCAAGAAAGCGAATAATCTCCTAATTTAGAATCCTCTTTTGATTCTAAGCTCCAACAATTATCGCCTTTAGAAATCCTGCCTTTTGTGTGGCGAAACACCGCTCCATTATCCCTTATGGAATAATGGTTTCCTTTATAAACACATTCTTTCACCTGTGTAAAAATATCCACAGGATTCATTCTGCTCTCCTTATTCTTTCTAAGAATCCAACCAACAAGCTTACAATACGAACTCTCTTTCAATGCTTACAAACCAACCACCCAAAAATTCACACTAGACTTATTATCTTTTTGGTTCATTTTTCAAAACAATTTGCATTTGCTATTTATGCAATAAATCAATGAGATTTCGAAAAACTTCATTTATTATAGGTTTTTCTCAAAAAACTCTTTCAATCTTTTATAAATTTCCTCATTTCTTGATTCTATATCTTTTTTGAGCCAATCTGTTTTGTTGCTACTGCCTAAATGTTTTATTTCCAAGAAATTAGACTTGAGGTATATTTTCTTTTTCTTGACAAAATATTCATTGCTAGCCTGAATGTTTTGTTTTTTCTCAAGCAAGGTTTTATTACCAATATATTCTAAAAATTTTTTAGCATCTTTTTCATTCCAGCCCAATATAATTTGCTTCTATCCATTTCTTAGGAAAGATATGCTCTATCTGACCCTTAATGACGCTATAATTTTTTCCATTCAAATTCCATTCCCATTCTTGATTTTCATTATAAATCAATATGTAAATTGCTAGAATATATCTAATCTGTTTTGGCAAATCCTTGATGCAAAAATCTGTAAAATATTCTAATGTTGGCATTTTTAAATCTGGGATATTAAGTGAGGGTATAAAGATTTTTTCTTTTTTGTTATTCTCTTGATTCTTCAATATCGTATTTGCTTTCATAAACCCCCAAAATAAACCAGAGCTACCCCCTTTTCCATAAATAAGCCCCAAAGCGCAATAACTTGCAACTTGCGGGAGAATCTCATCAAAAATATTTCTTTCATTATTGCTATTTTTTTGTGGTTTATATACATAAAAACACATACTCAAAACCATTTACCAAAGCTTATTTTGATAGATATTCAAAATATCAAAATATTTCTGTGCACATTTAGACATATATTCCTTAGGATTGCACCAAAACTCTGCTAGCTCTTGTATAAATATAAATGTTTCCTCTTTGGTTAATAAGTCCTCATTAGCTGCAAAATTTACCTTTTTCTTTTTAGAGTTTTCTTTATCTTTCTTGGTAAAAAATTCCAAAATGCCAGGAATTACCGTATCTACTTCATTTTTTAAAGCTCTAATAATATGCTCGTATTGTATAAATAAAAAAACCTATATTTTCATCTTTAAGATAAGGGAGAGTTAGTAATTTTATTTTCTAACTCTTTCCACTTCATAGCAAATCTATCTCTATTTTCTTTATTATTTTTACTCTGATAAATTAATCCTTTAAAAATATCAGACATACTTAAAGACACTCCGCGATTATTAAGGGTATTAAAAATTCTTAAAGCATTCTCCTGCCCATCACATTCAATAGGTAAAGATGCATCGCTCAAGAAGTAAAAGACAAAAATTAAACCAATCAGCTGGCTGTTTTGCAGCTAATTCATCAATCTTTTTCACAAAAAATAAGTAGTTTTTCTCATAACTTGATGAGGATTTTTAATGATACTATCTATTTCTTCTGTTAATTGTTCGCATTCATTATCGCTCCAAACATAAGCCCTTTGATAGATTGGAATCAGAAATTTATTCTTAGATAAATAATCTAACACGCTTTTACGCTCAGTCTTCATCTCTGCCATATTACTCTCCTTTTTTCAAAATCTCCTTATGATACTAAAATAAATATAACATCTCTAAAACCCAATACAAATGCTTCCAAATAGCCTATATCCTATATAGTGATAGTTTATATTTTTTAGCAAATTATCACAAAACAAACTACAATAACATAGTTAAAACACAACTTCTATGAAGCGTTTAAGGTATTGCCCTTAACACGACAAGGCAAAGATAATTGTCGTATCTCAAGCGAAGTGCGACCAAAAAATCCCAGAACTCCATTTGTCATTTTGAATCTTGCTTGTAGGGTGAAGAATACCAAGATGTAGAATCTCTTAAAGATTCTAAAGAGATGTTTCGCTTCGCTCAAAAAGATTCACCTCAATCTTGTTGGCAATAATTTTAATTCATTTTTTGTAGCCATTGGATGCTAGACTTGCTTTAAGTGTTTTTATCTTTCAATGCTTTATAAGTGGATTCCAAAATTTTCTCATCTTCTTTTTGAGCCTTAAGCAATTCCTCCTTTTTGCACTGCTCCTCAAAAAGCTGATATTGTTTATAAGCGATTTGCTCCATTTGTGCATTGGAAATGCTACCATTGTCTTTTAAAATTTCTTTGCCTTGGAATTCAAGCAAAGAATCTACATTTTGCTTCCAAAAGTCCATTGTTAAAGTTTGCCTGTCCTTCACTCTAAGCTCTGCGGATTCTAAAAACACATTGACTAAACGATTAAGGCTATCTAGCTCCTCTTTACTCAAATAGTTTTTAGCAATAATCACATCGCCCTTACGCACAACATTACCTTTCCAGCTTGTTAGCCCCATATTTGGTTTGTTCGCATTAGCCCGTTCGCAAATCAGCTCTGCTGCGGTTTTATATGTAGTCGCATACAAAAGCTTGTTTTGTGTTTGTGCAAAGAACATTTGTGTCGCTTTGTCGCTTGGGTCATAATCTACACTCAAAGTAAAAAGCTCTCGCACTTTTTGATAAAATCTTTTCTCGCTTGCCCTTATATCGCGGATTTGCTCCAAGAGTTCATCAAAATAATCTGTTCTACCATTTGGATTTTTTAATCGCTCACTATCAATCACAAAGCCTTTTTGCAGGTAGCTTGCCAAATGCTCATTTGCCCAGATTCTAAACTGCACCCCTCGCTTGCTTCGCACACGAAAGCCAATAGCTAAAATCATCTCTAAAGAATAAAATTTCACCTTGTATTGTTTGCCATCGGTGGCAGTATGTAAGTAATTCTTACATACTGAATCTTCGCTCAATTCCCCATCTTTAAGGATATTTCTAATGTGCATTGTAATATTTTCTCGCGAGGTGTCAAAAAGTTTGGCAATAGAATCTTGATTGAGATACACACTCTCACCCAGCTCATAGAGTTCAACCTTGACTTTTTTATCTTGTGTAGTGTAGAGGAGGAGGTTAGGCATATTATTCCCCTTGTATATTATCAAAAAGTGTTGGTTGATTATGTTGATATTTTATTCTTAGATATTTTTCCAAATCTTTTGGAATCTCTTTTATTTTATTTTCATTAAAATTAAAAATTTCTTGTATAAAATATTGTCCATTTTCTTTGCTTCCATTTTTCATTATCGTATCTACATGCACTAATGCTTTTATAACATCATCTTGATTTTCTTCCTTTAATGGATATTGTCCGCTTAAAAATCCTGAAATAAAACCTTTATCTAATATTTCAGCCTTAATATTTTTGTTATTATGAAGTAACCCAAAAGTCCATTTCCCTTGCTCTCTTGTATTTATTGATTTTAAAATAATTAAATCACATATTTCATATTCTGGCTCTAATTGCCGAACAATATCTCCTTTTCTAATATGTGCATAAAAACTATTTTTCTCAATAGGTTCTTCATTGTTAGGATTAAAACTTATACTTTTAATAGTTTTGCTCTTATTTATTAAAGTATAAAGCTCACTTTTTTCCTTTATTGACTTATCTAAAAAATATTTTCCATCTGTATTATTATTGAGAATTTCAAGAGTATCCACATTTTTTTCTAGCACCCCTTTGATTGCATCTCTTAATAGTTCTCCTTCTCTTTCATAATAATAAGGAGTTTCATTGCCTATCAATCCTTTCACAAAAGCTTTTCCTGAATCGCTTTCACTAAGCCAACCTATAATTATCAAAGTAGCACTAATAATTCCTATTTTAATTTTAAATGAACCTTTTTCATAAGGATAAACAATAAAAAGTTCTTTTGATGAGTTCATAAAAAGTTTTTTAGTAAGACTATCACCAATATCATTTATGGATTGAATAATTTTATTCATTTCCTCAAGTGTAATATAATGCTCTTCTTGTCCCAAATAAATATTTAAAATTTGTTCATTTTCCATTTCCTCTCCCACCATATTAAATTATTAAGTTTTGATATTTGCTAAGTCTAGCAAATCTAGGCTTAGAATCTACCGCTAATTGCTATGTGGAACCTCTGCTTTTGCCATATTGCTCTCAATGCCTAAAACATCTCTTTATAATCCTTGCAAGTTCTCATCTTGAATTTCTTCAGCCATTACACTCCCTCAAAATACAAGACCCACTCCAAACCTCCTCTGTTAATAAAAACAATCTCCATTAATTCCCGTAAATCATCAAATAAAAGTTAGTATTGGATTAAATTCTATTATTCTTGCTTTTAGTCTAATAAATAAGAGGTAAATCAATAGAATGAGAAACTAGAAGAAAAACCCTCCTTAAGATACTTGCGGCACATAGTATCTTTAGAGGCTCTGCTGTGTTCCCACCCTGAAGCATTATCTAAAGATGCTATTGCACAAGTCTCAAGAAAGGCGTTGGAATGATAAAGTATTTTAGATAAAACTTTAATAAAGCTATAAATCACTTCATACAGGAAATACACGAATGCTAGAATCCAAATTCTCCTGCAAAACTGATTCAATAGCAAAAAGTGTCCCGGTAGAACCACTGGCACAACCACTGCAAGCACCAAGATAGCGGATATACACATCTGTATAGCCATCACTTGCATTTTTTAGTTCTATAATCTCCATATTTCCCCCATCCATCATAAGCATAGGGCGAATTCTCTCATCTATCACACTTTCAATAGATTTGATTTTCTGCACTAAGGTCATATCAGCAAATGCTAAACTCCCCTTACTCTCCAAATCTGCTTTACTTTTTAAAGATTCTTCTTCCATTTCTGCACGAACTTCACGCAAAATATCTACTAAATAATATTCTCTCTCCTCGTGTCCTCCGGGCTTTACACAACTTTTACAAAATGCTCCTGCTTTGGTATATTCTGTGATTTCCTCAATAGTTTGTAAATTATTAAGCTTAATGACTTCTTTTAGAGTTCCTAAACTTACCCTAGCGCATTCACAAACAATAATTTCATCTTCAAAATCTTCGGGATTTTTACCTAAATATAAAGCAGCTGCTTTTTTAATTACATCATAAGCCATAACCGAACAATGCATCTTTTGTCCCGGAACCGCTGGAGTATCTGGGTCATCTCTTAAAGCCTTTTCTACATCAATATTAGTAATTTTCACCGCCTCTTGAACCTTTTTTCCCAAACATAACTCTACCATCATATCACTACTTGCAATAGCCGTCCCACAGCCAAAGCTTTTAAATTTCGCATCTACGATAGTATCTTCAGAATCTATTAACCAATAAAGTCTTACTGCATCTCCACAAGCTTCTGCCCCATAATCGGCTACAATAAGCTTCAATCCTCTTTTGTCTGCTTCTTCTTGAGTAATAACCCCAAGATGGGTAGGATTATCCATCCTTTCGCTAACCTTTTTAGAATACGCATCCCACAATGCGCCACCTAATAATTCATTTTTTGCCATAATCTCTCCTTAATAGCTACTTGAAATTGCTCTTAAACGTTTAATAGCTTTTTTAAAAGCGTCAATTGTATAATCAATCTCTTCTTCGGTGTTAAAACGACTTAAAGAGATTCTAACCGCTGTATGCGCTAACTCTTTATCTGCCCCAATAGCAGTCATTACAGGATTTGCTTCCAAATCCTCACTCGCACAAGCACTTCCCGTAGAACAGGCAATGCCATATTTGTTTAAATCCCAAAGCATAGCTTCGCCCTCTACTCCTCGGATGCTTACCAAAATCGTATTAGGAACTCTTAAGGCTCTATCTCCAACTACAAAGACATCTTCGATTTTTAAAAGCTCGTCTTCTAGTTTATCCCTTAAACGGCGCACATTATTGCGTTCAAAATCTAAATGTAAGGTTGCTTGTCGCATAGCCTCACCCATAGCGACGATATAAGGGACATTTAAAGTCCCACTTCGTCTTCCTCCCATATGTTCACCGCCGTGAAAAAGAGGGGTTAATTCTATACCTTTTCTGATATAAAGCCCTCCTATCCCTTTAGGTCCGTGAAACTTATGCGCACTAAAGCTCAAAAAATCTGCTTGAATCTTTTGCACATCTACGGGTATCTTTCCAATAGCCTGCACAGCATCTGTATGAAACAAAACGCCTCTTTGCTTACAAATCGCACCAATTTCCTCTAAAGGAAAAATAATGCCTGTTTCGTTATTTGCCCACATTACACTTACTAAAGCAGTTTTTTCTGTAATAGCAGATTTCAATGCTTCAATTTCTAAAACTCCGTTCTCGCCAATTGGCAAATAAGTAACCTCAACACCTAAATCTTCTAAAAACTTACAAGTTGATAGTATTGCTGGATGTTCTACTTCTGTGGTAATAATATGATTTTTCTCACCAAAACGTAAAATATCAAAATATACACCTTTTAACACCCAATTATTACTTTCTGTCGCACAAGAAGTAATAATAATATCATCTTCATCTCTAGCATTAATCCCCTCATAAAGGTGATTAAAAGACTCTCGAATAGCACTATGAATCTCTGTCCCAAAAAGATGCAATGAGTTAGGATTGCCATATTTCTCACAGAAATAAGAATCCATTAATTCTTTTGCCTTTGGGTCTAGCATCGTCGTAGCGTTATTATCCAAATAAACCCGTTTATTAGGTTCTCCCATTTATTATCCTTTCAAATCTCTATTATAAATTATAAATTTTTTTATTATGCAATAATTGCTTCTAGCTTTTAGCTTAAAAAAGCTTAGAATATTTTGAAGACTACTAAAATCTCCAAAAATTTATAAAAAGAATATTTACCTTTTTTTAAAAACTTTATATAAACCCCACATAAATAACAAAACAACAAAAATACTTACCCAAGTTTCCTCTAATCCAACGGGCTTGGTTAAATCAAAAAAATTTTCAAACATCAAAGCCCTTATGCTTTAGAACTTCCCTGCAACGCAAACAAACATCTCCTTCATTATTTGCGGTATATTGCCAACATCTAGGGCATTTATGCCCTCTTGCTTTTATTAGAAGGTATTCTTCGCCCTCTAGCATAAAACTTCCCAACACTTCTCCTTCACCTTTTTGCGTAACAGAGCTTACCATAAGCCAAGTATTGAGTTCCACAAAATCTAAGCTTCTGGGCAATACCAAATCAACCTCTAAGGTAGATTTGATTTTAGAATCCTTTTTTAAGCTATCAATTTGCTCTAAAAATGCACTCCTTAGAGCAAGCAAATAAGTAAAATCTTGCTTGGGAATCTTTAAGGTAGGCAAAGGTGTATAAAGTATTTCAAAGACATCCTTATTGACACTTATGCCACAAGATTCTAAAAGAGCCTTGCTTTGAGCATAACTTAAAGCCTCATCAATCGTATAAGTTAAAATAGGTGCTAAAAGCCCAAAAAGTCTGCCTCCAATAAGTGCCATAACACTTTGTATAGCTTTCCTCTCTTTAGAAGTTGGTGCATTACAATAAAGACTATCTTTGCATAAATCTAGGTAGATTCCACTAAACTCACTTGTTAAGAAAAAATTTAATTCTTGCAAACCCTTAGAAAATTCATAAGCCTTAAAATATTCATTAACAACCTCAAAAGTTTCTTTAGCTCGTTGCAAAATCCACAAATCAATAGCATTAAAAGATTCCATTTCTAAGGTTTCCAATCCATTAGTATTTGCTAGTAAAAATCTAATAGTATTCCGTATTTTGCGATAATTCTCTCCAACTTGCTTTAAAATATTTATAGAAATTCTCTGATCATTTTGATAATCGCTCATAGCCACCCATAATCGCAAAATCTCACTTCCAAATTCTTTTAAAACATCTTTGGGGGCAATTACATTTCCCTTGGATTTACTCATCTTCTCACCCCTCTCATCCATCGTAAATCCGTGTGTTAGAATGCTCTTATAAGGGGCTTTCTCATTAACTGCACAGCTCACTAGTAAAGAGCTATGAAACCAACCTCTATGCTGATCGCTTCCCTCTAAATACATACTAGCAGGGTAATTTCCACTTTCATACCTCTTGCTTTCTAAGACAGCACTCCAAGTGCTTCCACTATCAAACCAGACATCTAAAATATGATGAATCTTCTCATAATATTTAGCGTTCTCTCTGTATTTTGGTGCTAAAAGCTCTTCTACATTCTTACTCCACCAAGAATCACAACCTTCTTTTTCAAAAATACTCGCGATAAAATCCAAAGCCTCATCTTCTAATAACACCTCTCCACTGCGTTTATCTCTAAAAAATGCGATAGGCACTCCCCAATCCCTTTGCCGTGATATACACCAATCAGGGCGATTTTCAATCATCGTATAAAGCCTATTCTTGCCATGTTCTGGATAAAAAATCGTTTGGTTAATTGCTTCTAAAGCAATCTGCCGCAAAGTCTTACCCTCCTTGCTAAAGGGTTCATCTAATACTATAAACCACTGCTTTGTAGCACGAAAAATAATGGGCTTGTGAGAACGCCAACAATGAGGATAGGAATGCTTAATCTTTCGATGCTTCAAAAGACTATCCCCTAAAAGTTCAAAGATTCTTTTATGCGTATCAAAGACAAATTGACCTACAAATTCCTCAGGATTAAAAAATAATTTTTCCCTCGTTAAAGTCTCATCATAACAACCCCTATCATCTACAGGCATTAACACAGGGAGATTATATTTTAATCCGACAAAATAATCATCCTCCCCATGACCTGGTGCGGTATGCACACAACCACTCCCCTCATTGGCTGCAACATGCTCCCCTAAGACAATCTTAGAATCTCTTCCATTGAGTGGATTAATAGCGTGTTTGTTTTCTAAAATTTGTGCCTTAAAGGTTTTAATAATCTTAGCTTCAACTATTCCTTCTTCAAAAAGTTTCTGCACAGAAGAAGCAAGAATAATTTTATTATCACTCGTTAGAGCATATTCTTCATTAGGATTAAGAGCAATTCCGCTATTAGCAGGTAAAGTCCAAGGTGTTGTTGTCCAAATCACACAATAAGCTTCTTTAACTCCCAAAACTTCAAGGGCATCTTTTTGCAAAGCAAAGGCTACATAAATAGAATCGCTTTCTTTCTCTTCATATTCTACTTCAGCTTCTGCTAATGCTGTTTGACAAGCCCAACTCCAATACACAGGCTTACTTCTTTCTTTTAATAATCCTTTTTTGGCAATCTTACAAAGTGTTTTATAAATATCTGCCTCAAAAGCAAAATCCATTGTTTTATAAGGATTATCAAAATCTCCCACAACCCCAAGTTCTAAAAATTCTGCACTTTGAATCCCTACAAATTCTTGTGCGTGTTTTCTGCAAAGCTCTCTAATTTTAACCTTAGAAAGAGAATCTTTTTTTTCTTTTCCTAGTTTTTTCTCCACTTGTTGTTCAATAGGAAGCCCGTGGCAATCCCAACCGGGAGTATAGAAAAATCTCTTACCCTGAAAATAATGATATTTATTGATAATATCTTTTAAAATTTTATTAAGTGCGTGTCCAATATGTAAATGTCCATTAGCATAAGGAGGACCATCGTGAAGATTAAAAGTTTCCTTAGCGTTTTGACGATTCTTCAACATCCTTGCATAAACTTTACCTTCTTTCCATTGCTGATAGGCTTTAGGTTCATTTTGTGGCAAATTTCCACGCATAGGGAAGCTTGTAGCAGGTAACTCTAAAGTGTCTTTATAATCCATAACAATCCTTAAAACTTAGCAGATTTAGATTGTTAATTTTATCTTATAGACTTTTAAAAAAGCATTATTTATGCGAAATTTAAGGTTTTTCATTTAAAGAAACCAAATATTTAAATTATTACTTTAATATCTAAATTTAAAAGTTTTTTTATTAGATTTTTGCTTAAATTCACAAATTTTAAACTATCAAATAAGGATTTCTTACAATGGAAGATTTAAAGCAAACCTACCCCGATTCCCTCCCCTATCACCAAGGAGGAAAAATCCAAGTTATGCCTAGTAAGCCCTTAGAAAATGAACACGATTTATCTTTAGCCTATTCCCCAGGTGTCGCTGTTCCTTGTAAAGAGATTCAAAAAGATCCTAATCTTGCCTATGACTATACGACAAAAAGCAATCTTGTTGCTGTTATCTCCAATGGAACTGCTGTTTTAGGATTAGGCAATATAGGTGCTTTAGCCGGAAAACCTGTTATGGAGGGAAAGGCTGTTTTATTTAGGAAATTTGCAGATATTAATGCTTTTGATATTGAAATTGATGAAACAGATCCTGACAAATTTGTAGATATTGTTCGCTCCATTGCACCTACTTTTGGCGGTATTAATTTAGAAGATATTAAAGCCCCAGAATGCTTTTATATTGAAAAGCAACTAAAGGAAATTTTAGATATTCCCATTATGCACGACGATCAGCACGGAACAGCCATTATCTCTGCTGCTGGCATTATTAATGGGGCAAAAATTGCCAATAAAGCTATTAAAGATTTAAAAGTTGTCGTTATAGGTGCTGGTGGAGCCGCTATTGCTTGTGCAAAAATCGCTAAAACACTTGGGGTAAAAGAAATTATTATGTTTGATAGCAAAGGTGCGATCACCACTCATAGAAAAGATGCACTCAACAGCTTTAAAAAAGAATTTATAGTAAATCAAGAGATTAATAGCTATCAAGAAGCCCTAAATGGAGCCGATGTTCTCTTAGGATTGGCAAGAGGAGATACTCTAGAAGTTAAGGATATTGAAAATATGAATAAGAATCCTATGATTTTTGTTATGGCAAACCCTATTCCAGAAATTGATCCCCTATTAGCCAAAAAAGCTAGACCTGATGCAATCATTGCTACAGGAAGAAGTGATCACCCCAATCAAATCAACAATGTTTTAGGCTTCCCCTATATTTTCAAAGGTGCGTTAATAGCTAGAGCAAAATGTATCAATGAAGCAATGAAGTTAGCCGCAGCTAATGCCCTAGCAGAACTTGCAAGAGAAACAATTCCTACAGATCTAAAGGCAGAATTGGAAAAAATTCATCAGAGAAAATTTGAATTTGGTAAAGAATATATTATTCCCTCACCCTTTGATACAAGGTTAAAGCATTTTGTTTCTAATGCTGTAGCTCAAGCTGCTATTGATAGCGGTGTTGCAAGGATTAAGAGTCTCTAATGGAAGATTTTTCTTATAAGCTTATAATGTTTGGCTTTAGTGCCCTTTGTGAAGATTTGGAAGAAGTTAAACGTAGGCTTTCTCTCTACCCAAAAGAACGTTATGAGCTAGAAAATAGTGATGAGTGTTTTTTAATTGATTTAAATACAAGAGAACAATTCCCTATTGTCCTAGAAAATGAAAGATTTGTCATTAAATTTGATAAATAAAATCGCAAATCTTCTCTACTTTTCCTTTTAAAAATATTTTTCCTTTTTCTTCTTTAAGGTATAAATCTTCTTTACTAGCTGGATTAAAAAGGGTGGGATTAGAAACTTTTTCTTGCCTTAAAAGATAATAAAACATTGCTGCCATTCCTGTTCCACAAGCTAAGGTTTCATCTTCTACGCCCCTTTCAAAAGTCCTTGCAATAACCCTTCCTTCTTCTAACTTAGCAATATTTACATTGGCATTATACTTATGGCGCAAACCCCTTAAATCTTCTTTGCTAAGATTCGTATTTTCACAAACCAAATGAGGAACTCCTGTATCAATGAGCCACCATTGCGTATTAAACTCTATAATATCTTTTTGTAAGATTACTGCCTGTGTTAATTCGCTCTCTACCATATCCCCTTGTAACTCTACATTAATCACACCTGCTTTTGTTAAAATCTTTTGTTTCTCTCCTGCCAAGCCAAAATCTCTAGCATACATTGCAGTAGCCCTTGTGCCATTCCCACACATATTAGCATCACTGCCATCGGAGTTATAAAACTCCCATTCTATATCATAAGTATTATGAGGCTTAAGCACAATCAAACCATCAGCACCAATACCTCTTTGGCGATGACAAATTATCCTAGCAATATCACGAAAAGATTCTGTTTGGTATCTAAAAATATGAGTAATAAGAAAATCATTTCCACTTGCAGAATATTTGCTAAAAAACATAGCTTCCCCCTTTAAGTAAAAGTATTTGAAACTAGAGCTTAGAAGTTTCTATAATACAATAGAATACCTCCTAAATATTCCCAACAAATACCCTACCCCAATAATAAATCAAGGCGATTATATAAATTCTGTGTATTAAAGGCATTAGCATAAAGGGTTGCATTTTCTTTAAGTTTTGCATTATTTAATTCATTGTAATTCTCTGCTAAATCATCAGATAGCAAATTACCCTCTGCTACTTTTAAATTTACGATGGTATTCATACTCGCATTGATTCCAGATTGCACCCCATTCATAGCAGCACCAATATCAGCGCGTTTTAGATTGACATTATTAATAAAGTCCAAAATACTTTGTCGTTTATCCACATTTAAAGAATCCGTATTAGGGGCTTGTAAATTGATACTGTCTGTCCCATTGCCTGTTACAAAAGTCATTTTCCCACTAAAGACATTTTTGCCATTAAAAGTAGCTTGATTAATAGAATCATTCATAGATTGGGTAAGTGCCGTTGCTTCACTTTCAATCATAGCCCTTTGGGAGCTGTTTAAAGCAGGATTCCCTAAAGCTACCGATAATTCATTAATCTTAATAGCAGAATCTGTAATAGTAGATAATGCCCCATCGGCAATTTGCATTACACCTAAGGCATCATTAGCATTCCTTATACCTTGAGACATTGAACTTGCTTGTGCTAAAAGCTCATTAGCAATAGCCAAAGAAGCCCCATTAGTAGCTTCAATAGGACGTTGGGAGGCAATTTTTTTCAATGCCGATTTTTCTTCTTCCTTTGCTTTATTAAGACTAACTAAAGATTCATTATTTTGCGTATTACTGATTTTCATCTTATCCTTCTTAAATCTTAAGATTTGCTTCCTTGCTTGTTATAAATTTCAAGCATTTTTTGTTCCATTTCCTAATTTTTCTTCTAAATATTTTGTATGAATAGTGCCTTTTTTAAAATCGTCATTTTTCATCATATCTTGATGAAACTGTATTGTAGTTTTTATCCCTTCAATGCAAAACTCATCTAAAGCGCGTTGCATTCTAGCAATAGCTTCATTACGATTTCTACCCCACACAATAAGCTTACCTATCATTGAATCATAAAACATTGGCACAATATATCCTGCATACGCGTGTGTATCAAGCCTTATATTATTGCCTCCTGGAGCAATCCATTTGGTAATCTTACCTGCAGAGGGATAGAATTTCACAGGATCTTCTGCAGTTATTCTACATTCAATCGCACAACCCTTAAAGGTGATTTCTTCTTGTTTGGGTAATGTTTCGCCCTCGGCAATTTTTATCATTAACTCAATAATATCTAAACCGCTTACTAATTCACTCACAGGGTGTTCAACCTGCAACCTCGTATTCATTTCCATAAAATAAAAATTCTGATTAGAATCTAACAAAAACTCATAAGTCCCAGCACCCACATATTCGATAGCTTTAGTAGCTTTAATAGCAGTCTCTAAAAGCTTTTCTCTTATATTTGGTTGTAATGTTGGAGCTGGAGATTCTTCAATGAGTTTTTGGTGTCTCCTTTGTAACGAACAATCCCTCTCGCCCACATGCAAAACATTTCCTTGTTTATCGGCTAATATTTGCACTTCAATATGCTTAGGTTTATCAATAAATTTTTCCATATAAATAGTGCCATCACCAAAAGCACTAATAGCTTCACTTTCTGCTGCAAGATAGGCATTAAACATACTAGCCTCATTGGCTACAATACGCATTCCTCTTCCCCCACCCCCGGCGGCAGCCTTTAAAATAACAGGATAACCAATCTCTTTTGCAAGACTTAAAGCTTCCTCTTTGCTCCTAATAGGACCATCACTTCCGGGAATTACAGGAACTCCTGCATTTTTCATAACCTCTTTGGCTTTACTTTTATCACTCATTAAAGCCATTACATCAGCATTTGGACCAATAAATTCAATATCGTGATACTTGCAAATTTCTACAAAATTTTGGTTTTCGCTTAAAAAACCATATCCGGGAAAAATAGCATCCGCATTAAAAAGTTCAGCAGCAGAAATAATTGCTGGAATGTTAAGATAACTTTCACTTGATTTATCTCCACCAATACACACTTTCGCATCGGCTAAATCTAAATAATAGGCATCTTTATCTGCGGTAGAATAAACTACAATAGCTTTCTTACCCATCTCCTTAATTGTGCGAATAGCTCTTAATGCAATTTCTCCACGATTAGCAACCAAAATAGTATGGATTTCTTTTTGTTTGGGCATTAGAGCTTCTCCACAATAAACAAAGGGGAATTATACTCTACTGGCTGCGCATCATTAGGAATAATTTCTTTAATCACGCAATCAAATTCTGCCTCAATCTCATTCATAATCTTCATTGCTTCAATAATTGCTAAAGTCTGCCCCCTTTTAACCTTATCGCCAACATTCACATAAGCTGGAGTATCAGGGGATGGACAACGATAAAAAGTACCGACCATAGGAGAATTAATACTCTCTCCACTTGCGGTTGGAGATGAAGCTACCACAGGAATTTCTTGGGGAGTATTTTGTGATACACTCTGTGAAGTATTATGAGAAACGGGAGATTGTGAAATAGCTTGAGCTAATTCCTTTTTTTCGAGTTTAATTTTGGCATTTTGCCTTGTAATACTAAGTGCGCTTAGACTGCTTTCATCAAAGATCTTAATAAGCTCTTTTATTTCCTTAAAATCCATATAAAAACCTTAATCTATCAATAAATTTCACAAACACTTTTTGGGAGTGTTAATTTATCTGCTATAATAGCATAATTTCAATAAAAAATAACAAGGAAGAATATGGGACTTAAAGAGGACTTATGGATAAGGGAAATGGCTCTAAAACACAAAATGATTGAACCTTTTTGCGAGAATCAAATTGGCAAAGGTGTTGTAAGCTATGGGTTATCAAGTTATGGTTATGATATTCGTGTAAGCAATGAATTTAAAATCTTTACAAATATCAACGCAATGGTGGTTGATCCTAAGAATTTTGATTCTGCTAATGTCGTGGATTTTATTGGCGATATTTGTATCGTCCCTCCAAATTCCTTTGCACTTGCAAGAACCATTGAATACTTCAAGATTCCGCGAAATGTTTTGGCTATTTGTTTGGGGAAAAGCACCTACGCACGATGTGGCATCATCGTCAATATTACACCCTTTGAGCCAGAGTTTGAGGGACATATTACTATTGAAATTAGCAATACTACTCCACTCCCTGCAAAAATCTATGCCAATGAGGGAATCGCACAAGTATTATTTTTAGAAGGAGATAGGAATTGTGAGGTAAGCTATAAGGATAAAAAGGGCAAATATCAAGCTCAAAGAGGCATCACTCTTCCAAAGATTCTCCCCTAAACTATATTCATAAACCCCTTTATTCTTCTTTTTAAAATTCTCACAACCATTCAAGCCTCCCAAGTCTTTAGTATATGTGTTTTTAGGAATTTAAAAGGATTGAACACTCCCATTTCATTACTATAATTGCTTATATACATATCAAAAATATCTTTCTTTTCACAGCTCAAATAAACCTCAAAACTTTTACCAAATAAGCACAACAAAATAATAATTTTTTCAAAAGTAGCCAATCTCTACTAAGGAATCCCACTAAACCGCTTATACTAAAAACAAAACAACAAATATGAGGAGTCAATCATTTATTTTCTACCATTTAAGAAAAACTTTATAGGCAATTTTTTCTAAGACTCTACGCAATGCACTCCAATATATCATAGCCCCACCTATAAGCCCTATAATACTCCCGATACTAATATCAAGCACCCTTGCTTGAATAATAACATCAGGATCGTAATCCATAAAACTACTCATTTCAGCTAAATAAGTAGAATAAGGGGTTAAAAAAACCATTGCTAAAGCATAATTCCTAACCACAAAGAATTCTGCACAAAACATTAAAACCATCATTAAAAGTGCAAATTCAAAAGGTGTGAAAGTAAAATGCAAAAGAATATAAGCTAAACTTACACCAACAATAGTCCCCAAAATCCTCTGGAATTGCTTAATCCAAATCTGTTTAAAAGTTACTGCGGTTAAAACTGCTGCACAGCTAACACCCACCCAATACCCTCTGTCTAACTCTAAAAACCCCTGTAAAGCCATAGCAAAACTTACAAAAAAAGCAATAATGATTGGATCAATAATAATAACACCAAAACCAAATTCCCCAATCTTTGGGATATGTTTTGCAATATGGGATTTAAAGATATAAATAACACTTAGAGCATACAACAACACCATAACATTTGCAACCATCGTTCCTAATGCTACAAGACCAATAGCCATTGGATAATCTTCCACTTTTAAAGGAATATAAGTACCTAAAATCATCGCAAAAGTAAAAAAGAAGAATCCCGGAGCTCCTATGCTAAAATACCGCACTACTTGCGCACTTATCATCGTAACTAAAAACACAATAATAGGGATAAGGGAAGGAAAAGTATTGCCAATAAGCCCCAAAGCAAAAGAGGTAATAATACCAAAAGAACAAGCCATACAAAGAATCATTTTGTGATAAAGAGGAGTATCAGGAACATATAAAAAAATATTCGCCCCAATAATTGCTATCAATCCTAAATCAGAACGACCCAAAAATGCCGCAACAAATAAAATCATTGCTATTCCAAGTCCGGCAAAAAATGGCATTTGCCATAATCTATCGCTTTTGTTCCAACTAAAAATTAATTTCGCCCCATTGCAAAGTAGCACTAAAAACTTCATACCATTCCTTTAAAGACACAATTATAACACTTTCTAAAATGTCATAGAATACATAATTTTAAACTTTGATATAATCTTAAAATACTTTATTAAGGATAGGAGAGAAAATGCCAAAAATTATTGCAAGCAATTTTAAAACTAATCATACAAGAAAAACTACTTTGGAGTTTTGTAATCACTTAGAGCTTTTTTTAAACAACAAAAATATTCCTCATCAAATCAGACTTTTTCCTCCAAATACTGCTCTTTTAGAAAACAATTTTAAAAACTTTAAAATAGGGGCTCAAAATGCCTATTTTACAAAAAATGGATCTTTTACAGGAGAGATTGGGGAAGAACAGCTAGAGGAATTTCAGATTCAATCCCTCCTCATAGGGCATAGCGAAAGACGAGAATATTTAGGAGAAACACAATTGTTTTGTGCAAAAAAATTCGAATACTTTAGCCAAAGAGATTTTGAAATATTTTATTGTATTGGGGAATCTCTCTTAACAAAAAAGGAGGGATTAGAGAAAACTTTAGAATTTTTGCAAACCCAGCTTCAAGGAATTGACTTAAATTATCCCAAACTTTTTATTGCTTATGAACCCATTTGGGCTATTGGGACAGGCATTAGTGCAACCTTAGAAGAAATTTTACAAATTCACACAAATTTGAAGCAAATTTTAGGTAAAATCCCCCTTTTGTATGGAGGAAGTGTGAAGCCTCAAAATATACGAGAAATCTTAAAGATTCCAAGTGTTGATGGTGTGCTTATAGGAAGTGCAAGTTGGGAGCTTGAAAGCTTTAAACAGATTTTAGAAAACTCCTTAGAGAAATAATCTATGCAAGATTAATGCAATTAATAAGGGAATATTAATGGATGCACAACTTATAGGTCTTGCTGTTGAAACTTATAAAATAACGCTTATTCTATCATTACCTATGTTGCTTGTTGGTTTAGTAGTTGGTTTAATGATTAGCATATTCCAAGCTACTACCCAAATCAATGAAATGACTTTAACCTTTGTCCCAAAAATTTTGGCAGTTATTATTGTCATAATCTTTACAATGCCTTGGATGTTAAATATGCTTATAGATTTCACAACCAAAATCTTTAATATGATTCCAACTTTTATCTTTTAATGTTCCAAAGATCCATTGATTTTAGCATTTATTCCAGCATTAAAATAGGCACTTTACACACTATTAATATCATAGAAACCCCTCAAGATTACTTCCAGCTTCTACAACACTCTACTCCACAAATTATAGGTAAAGCTAACAATCTCCTAATTTCTCCATTAGCAAAAAATCTCATTTTACTTAGCAAAAATTTTGACTATATTAAAGATTATGGAGATAGTTTAGAAGTAGGAGCGCTAACTCCTAGTGGAAAACTTTTTTCTTATGCCAAAAAACACAATTTAAAGGGTTTTGAAATCTTAGGAGAGTTACCAGGAAGCATAGGGGGAATTATCAAAATGAATGCGGGTTTAAAGAGCTATGAAATAAAATCCACGCTTTTAGGAATCCTCTCAATCAAATATTCCCCTATCTTAGAATTTACGGCGGTTGAAAATCTCCACTTAAGCTACCGCAATAGTGAAATTCACACCTTAATCTTTGCAGGTATTTTTAAAAAAGAAGAGGGATTTAACAAAGATTTAGTAAAAGTCCTAAAAACTATGCGTAACAACCAGCCAAAAGAACCAAGTTTTGGAAGTTGTTTCAAAAACCCACCCAATAATTATGCAGGTTTTCTTATTGAAAGCGTTGGGTTAAAAGGCAAGAGGTTTGGAAAAAGCAAAAATCTGTATTTCAGTCCAAAACACGCAAATTTTTTAATTAATGCAGGGTATTCTAGCTTTCAAGAAGCCATAGAACTTATTAATCTTGCAAAAGAAAAGGTTTATAAAAGCCATAATATCTTATTGCAAGAAGAGGTAAAGATTCTTCAGTAATTAAGCTTGTTTTCTAACTTCTTTAATTCTTGCAGACTTACCACTTCTAGTGCGCAAGTAATAAAGTTTTGCTCTTCTAACACGACCGATTTTAAGCACTTTAATACTCTCAATACTATCAGAATAAATAGGAAAAATCCTCTCAACCCCTACACCATTTGCACCAATTTTTCGAATAGTAAAAGTCTTTCCTGTGCCTACTCCACGCAAAGAAATACAAACACCTTCAAAATTTTGGATTCTTGTTTTATCCCCTTCAGAAATTCTAATACCAATTTTTAAAGTATCACCTGCTTTAAATTGAGGGATTTCTTTTCCTTTAATTTGTGCGTCTTCGAAATATTGAATATATCTATTTCTCATTTTTTAACCTTTGTTGATATTGTCTATAGAGGTCAATCCTGTGAAATTTAGTTTTTGCCTCTGATGCTTTTAATTTTAGATTTTTAATTTTAGTGTGATTTCCCTTTGAATACTCTGAAGGGATAGACAAACCTTTAAAAACATAGGGCTTTGTAAAATTTGGTGCTTCAAGCAAAGAATCTTCATAACTCTCTCCAAGCAAAGATTCATCATTCCCTAAAACCCCATGTATTTGCCTAGAAATGCTATCACAAAGACATAGTGCAGCCAACTCGCCACCTGTTAGAATAAAATCTCCTATGCTTAAAACCTCATTAGCATAAGTTTCAATTAAACGTTCATCAAATCCCTCATAACGCCCGCAAACAAAAGTAATATGACTTTTTTGTGCTAATCGTTTTGAATCTTTATAATTAAAGGTTTTGCCACAAGGAGTTAAAAAGATTATATGTGTCTGGGGATGCTTTTTTAAAACAAAATCTAAAGCAAGACTTAAATGCAGAGGCTCTAAAAGCAATCCAGCCCCACCTCCTACTTGATAATCATCAACCTTGAAATAACGATTTTGACTGAAATCCCTAGGATTACAAAACTCCACCTTAATTTTTTGGGATTTCAAAGCCCTATGAAGAATAGAATCACCAAAATATGATTGAATTAACTGCGGGAATAAAGTTACAAATGTAAATTCCATTAACTATTTTCTAAAATATCTTTACAAAATTGCGTATAAATGCTTTTTGGATTGGTTGATTCTACTTTTAGAATATATCTTTTTGTGTAGGGGATTAAAAAGCGTCTAGGATAACTTTGCTTTTGGAGTTCATCACTGGTTTGTATCCATAAAAAATCCTCTTTACAAAAACGTTCAATCTCTTGAACTCTGCCCAAAATCTCCCCATTTTCTACAATAAAGCTACCTATGATTTCAAACCAAAAATATTCATATTCTTTCAATAAGCAATGCTGCCTAGTAGTCTCCTGCGTAGTATAGAGGATTAAATTAGTAATTGTTTTAGCACTTTCTTTAGAATCAATACCCATAAATTTTGCAATAGATTTGGTTAAATCATAAGTTTCTATTGTTAATTCACCATTTTTTGTAAGATAAGAAACACCTTCTTGCAATGTTTCTGGAAAATCACTTAGCAGATGCAAAAGAACTCTACCCTTAACACCCACAGATTTGCCAATTTTTGCAACACCTACCCAATCTTTTTGTATGATATTTTTTTTCATTCTCGCGATTTTACAATAATCCGATAAGAATTACCTTCTTTTGCTTTTAAACCTAAAATAAATATCTTAATAGCACTTATCATCTTACCATCTTTGCCAATCAATCTTCCAGCATCTTGCATTGAGGAAATAATCTCTATCTCATAAAAATTAGTATCTAACTCTTTTTTGGTTACTTCTATTCTTTCTGGTTGTGTAACGATTTTTTGCACATAACTTTTGATAAAATACTCTACCATTATTTTGTAATAGTTTTTACCCTCTCACTCATCTTAGCACCAATACCAACCCAATACTGCAAACGATCTTTATCAAACTTTACAATGGAAGGCTCTACTAAAGGGTTATAATAGCCAATAGATTCAATCCATCCACCATCGCGTTTTTTCCTGCTATCTGTTACTACAATCCTATAAAAAGGCTTTTTTTTGCGTCCCATTTTTGTTAAACGGATAACTGTTGCCAAAGGTTACTCCTTAAAAAAAAATTCATCACAGACAATAAATCTGTTGAAAAAAGAAGCTATTTCTACTTTCAACAAATTTACTTAAAATCAATGCCTTAGTTGTCCCATTTTAGCATCTTTCATTAGACTCATCAAATCTGCCATACCCCCTTTATTAGAAAATCTCTTTGCCATTTTAGCGGCATTTTCAAATTGTTTTAAGAAGCGATTCACATCACTTACATCTACACCTGCTCCAAGCGCAATGCGTTTTTTACGACTTCCATTAAGCAAATCTGGATTATCCCGCTCTTTAGGTGTCATAGAAGCTACCATTGCTCGCATCTGTTTAATTTCTTTAGAATTATCTAAATCAACATCTTTTAAAGCATTTGCCATATTACCAAGACCCGGCAACATTGAGATTATAGATTGCATAGAACCAATTTTTTTAACATTATCAAGCTGTGTTAAAAAATCATTAAAAGTAAATTTCCCTTTCTTAATCTTTTTAGAAATATCTTTGACTTCTTTTTCACTGATAACTGCTGCTGTCCTCTCTGCAAGCGATTGAATATCCCCAGCACCCATTAAGCGTCCAACGATTCTATCGGGGATAAAGACTTCTAAATCAACAATCTTTTCTCCTACACCAATAAATCGTAGCGGAATACCCAATTGGTGCGCAATAGATAAAGCAATACCGCCCTTACTATCACCATCAAATTTACTCAAAATAACTCCGCTTAAATGCACTTTTTGATGAAACAATGCAGCACTTTTAACACCATCTTGACCACTTAAACTATCAACTACATAAAAAACTTCATTAGGATTAATCGCCTCTTTTATAGAATATAACTCTTCCATTAAAGCCTCATCAATAGCCAAACGCCCTGCACTATCTACCAACAAAACATCATAAAGCCCATCAATGGCTTTCTTTTTTGCATTTCTAGCAATTTCAACAGGTGTTTTATGCTCCTCATAATAAAAATCAACTTCTGCTTGGAGACTTAATTGCCGTAATTGCTCAACAGCTGCCAACCTTTGCAAATCACAAGCTACAAGCAAAACTTTTTTATGTCTTGTTTTCAAATAATTAGCCAATTTTGCCGTTGTTGTTGTTTTTCCACTCCCTTGCAAACCAGCCATCAAAACAATAGTAGGGGGTTTTGGTGCAAAGATAAATCCATAATTACCAGAAGTCGTTAAAATATTTACCAAAGATTCTTTTAATGCTTTTAAAAAACTATCTTTGCCAATGCCTGCTAATTTAGTTTTTTGTTCTATTTCCTCTAAAAGATACTTTAGAACTTTATAATGCACATCAGATTTTAAAAGTGATTTTTTAAGCTCTTCTAAAGCTTTTTTTAAAGCCTTCTCATCATCTTGAAAACGAATTTTGTTAATAGCACTTTGGAAGCTCTCTGTAATAACACCAAACAATTCTATAAACCTCAAAACTTTAATGTGGATTTCATTACTAAAACTTGGACTATTTTATAATATATGAACTTTAAATGGAATAAAATTTTTTAAAATTATTCCATCTAAAGTGGTTAATTTATCCCAACTTTTGGAAAATTTTTATTGACAAAAAAAAGTAATTATCATAGAATTGCGCTCTATGAAGTAGGTTATTTTAAGTATTTATTCTATATAAAAGTATCGTTTGAAAACCTCCAAATAAACAATTCTGTATTTAATTAAGGTTAAGCTATGTTTGAAAAAATTTTAAAAGAAAATAATTTAAAAATCACCCCTCAAAGAATGGCTATTTTAAAAGAAATTGAAAAAAAAGGACATATTAGCATTGAAGAGATTTATGAGAATATTAAAGAAACTCATCCTTCAATGTCCTTAGCGACTATTTATAAGAATCTAACTTCTATGCAAGAAGCTCGTATTATCGTCGAAGTAAAATTACCTAACCAAAAACAAAAATATGAATTCATTAAACAACCCCATGTTCATCTTGTATGCGAAAAATGTGGAAACATTCAAGATGTACATTTTGATTCTTCTGTAAAAGCCTTACAAAAAATTTGCGAAAAACAGACACTTTATAAAATCAAAGATGCTTCTGTGGCACTATTTGGGATTTGCCCCAAATGTCAATAGTTTGACTTAGTCAAACTATTAATTCCTCTTTAATCCATTCACGGTTTGTAGCATAGAATCTGCAGTCTGAATTGATTTTGAATTTGCCTCATAAGCTCTTTGTCCTACAATTAAATCTGTCATTTCTTCAACCAATTTCACATTACTCTGTTCAACAAAGCCTTGTCTTAATTGTCCAAAACCATTTAAACCAGGAGTTCCTGTAACAGGATCCCCTGAAGCATTAGTATTCAAAAAAAGATTATCCCCTAAAGCGTGAAGTCCTGCAGGATTAATAAAATTTGCTATTTCAATTTGCCCTAATTCATTAGTTTGATTATTTTCCACAACACTTACAGTCCCATCTGTTCCGATATTTACCTGTGTGGCTTCACTAGGAATTGTAATATTTGGCACTAATAAATAACCTTGTGAATTCACGATATTCCCTTCGCTATTTCTTTTAAAAGACCCATCTCTTGTATAAGCAATCGTTCCATCAGGTAATTCTATTTGGAAAAATCCCTCTCCTGTAATAGCAATATCAAGGTTTTGCTCGGTGTTTTTAAAGTTTCCTTGAGAAAATATCTTCTGCACCGCTGTTGGACGAACTCCTAAACCCACTTCCATACCAGTAGGAGAAAGAGTAGTCTCTGAAGTGCTAGAGCCAGCATATTGCAAAACTTGATGAAATAAGTCTGCAAACTCTGCTCTCTCTTTTCTAAACCCAAAAGTATTAACATTAGAAATATTATTAGAAGTTACATCAATTTGTAATTGCTGTGCTAACATTCCGGTAGTTGCGGTATAAAGTGCCCTCATCATTGTAAAATCCTTTTTATGCTTTTGTAGCTAATTTTGTAATGGCTTCCGTATTTAACTCATCCATATGTGTTTTTAACACCTTAGAATAAGCCTCCACCAAACGATTAGTTTCAATTAATCCTGTCATCTCATAAACAACATTAATATTGCTTGTTTCTAAAAATCCTTGCCTAATAGCTCCGCTTTGCTCCAACATTTGTATTTCATTATAACGCTCTTGGGGATACTCATAAAGGTTATTGCCTACCTTTTTTAAATACTTTGGGTTTTCAAAAGAAGCCACAGCCAAATTTGAGAACAAAAGGGTTTCATTTATCTCCTCATTGTTTAAAGAACGTGTAAAAATATTCCCATTGGTATCCACCTCTACTTGAAAACCATTAATAAAATCAATATATTGGGGAGCATTCATATATTCGCGAGGTAATACGGGAAAACCCTCTTTAGTTACCAATCTGCCCTCTTCATTTAATACAAAAGAACCATCACGGGTAAAGCGAATCCCACTAGGGGTCTCAACCATAAAATAAACATCTTCTCTACCTAATGCAAAGTCAAAGGTATTCTCTGTCATCATCATCCTACCTAAAGTCCTATCGGTGAATTCTTCAACAATCTGTGGAACACGATTTAAAGAACGATTATAAAATTTGGCTGCATCTTTGGTTTGTTCTTTAATGGGGAGAAAATCTTTATGTTGTTCATAAAGTCGTAAAAAATCACCGATTATTACATCGTCTCGCTTAAAACCCGTTGTATTAGCATTTGCAATATTATTAGCAATCACATCAAGCCGATTAATTTGCGTTGCTATACCACCAACAGAGCTGTAATATCCACCTTGCATACTAAAACCTTTCCATAAAATATCAAGCTTAAAGCAATAGCTGTTCCACCCTAAAAAGTAATATACCTAAAAGAATCCTTAGCATTCTGACAATTTTGTTCCATTTTGCAGATTCTAATCCCACGCTCTTGAAAAACCTTTGCTGTATTTTTACAAGCCTTTTTAACAAGCACAATCTCGCAATCTTGGATAATCTCCCCTAAAATATTATGTTCATTTTTATGGGCTATTTGCTCTGCTTCATTCATATCCTCATCTTTATGCGAACAACCCCCACTAGCCTCCAAATTCCCACGAGGATTCTGCCTTAATTCTACAAAATCAATTTTTTTAAACATTCCAGAACCTTTTTGCTCAAAAATAGCAAAAAAGGGCGTATGTCCTGTATTTCCAAAAATATCTAATGCTTCGTTATAAACGGGTATAGCAATCTTCATTTCCTCTCCTTATTATAAACTCTAAGATTCTACAATAATTTTGCATAATCTTCATAATAAGCTTTCTAATAAATCGCAATAAACAAAAGTGGGCTTTAACCCCACTAAAGATTAATACCACAATAGTAATCTCAATAGTTTTTAATCCCCCTATAACAACTATCTTTTAACAACCATCTTTGACATTAATCCAAACTTTATTCCTAAAAAAGTCCAAAAATTCTTGCATTCCTCCAAATTTCATATTGAAATAGGTTAAAATCCTCATTTATTTTGAAAAACAAGTATTAATAGAATTTGCATTTATTTTTTACTTTGGTGATAATTTTGGACACTTATATGGAAAACTTAGGGCTTTTTGGATTATTTTTGATTTGCACCTTAGCAAGTAGTCTCTATCCTTTAGGTTCAGAAGCTTTTGTGATTGCCTTTTTAGCCTTTGATTATATGTGGTTTTGGGTATGGATTGTCGCGACACTTGGCAATACATTAGGTGCATTAAGCACCTATGCAATCGGATATGCAGGAGACTCTCTATATCTGAAATATTTTAAAAACACACACCAAAAAATCCACCGCTATGCCAATAAGATTCAAAAAAGAGGTTCTCTTTATGCTTTCCTTAGCTTTTTGCCAATTTTAGGCGATGTCTTTGCACTTGCTCTAGGAGTGTATCGCTATCCTGTATTAAAAACTATCGTTTTTATTACTCTTGGCAAGGGTATGCGGTATTTGATACTTATCTATCTGTATCATCAATACACACAAATCTTTTAGCTACCAATCACTCCGCCATCTTTTTTGGTAATTTGCACAATCGTGCTTCTAGGTGTGGAATCCCCACCATCTGGATAATGACTTGGAGCAAGCTTTTCTCCGGGATGTTGGATTCCTACAAACATTGTTTTATAATCTTGGCTAAAAGCAATTCCTGTAACTTCTGATGCAATAGGTGCAGTTAAAAATCGCTTAACCTCTCCTGTAATTGGGTTAGCACAGAGCATTTGATTATTTCCCATTCCCGCATAATCTCCTTTATTAGAATAATCACCATCACTTTGAATCCAAAGCCTACCAAATTTGTCAAATTTTAAGCCATCAGGGGAGTTAAACATATTTTCACTAGTGATGTTGCTTGTTCCCTTACGCAAATCATTTGGGTATTGCATTGGATTACCAGCAAGTAAAAAAATATCCCATTTAAACTTCGTGCTTAAGTGGTTTTTTCTATTGGGTCTCCAACGAATAATCTGCCCATACATATTTTTCTCTCTAGGGTTTGCTCCATTTGGGATTGCACGTTTTTTATTATTAGTTAATGTCGCATAAATAAACTCTCCCTTAGGATCAGCGGCAATCCATTCAGGGCGATCCATTGGTGTTGCACCGACAATACTTGCTGCAAGTCGTGCATTAATTAAAATATCTGCTTGGGAGTGGAATCCATTTTTAGAATCCAATCCATTTTGACCATAGCTTAATGCAATCCACTCTCCCTCTCCACTCAAATTCTCTCCTTGTATTCTTGCGACATAAAGCACCCCATCCTCTAAGAGATTCTTATTTTTCTGTGGATTTTTAGAATCAAATTTTTCTTTAGAGACGAATTTATACAAAAACTCATTAGCCTCATCATCTCCCATATAAGCGACAACATAACCCTCTCTACTTAAGACAATTTCAATGTTTTCGTGTTTAAAACGACCTAATGCAGTGCGTTTAATGGGGATAGAGTTAGGATTATAAGGATCAATTTCCACAATCCAGCCAAACCGATTGGGTTCATTAGGATTTTTAGAAATATCAAAACGTGGATCAAGCTCCCAACCATAATTACTTTTAACCCCAATTCCATAACGTTTTTGACTTTCTGTAAATTTGTAATCGGCATCACTTGCACCAAAAAAACCATCAAAATTTTCTTCACAAGTTAAATAGGTCCCCCAAGGGGTTTGACCATTTGCACAATTATTGAGTGTCCCTAAGACTAGCTCGCCTTTTTTATCTGCCTGTGTTTGCATACTTTTATGCCCTTTTGCCACACCACTAATCTGCATTGGCGTATGTGCTGTAATCCTGCGATTATATGGAGAATCAAGGACAACCCTAAAACCATCTTTTTCTTGTCTTATTTCAAAAATACTCACTCCTAATGAGTTCTGCTCATAAGCCACCTTATGAGAATCCATATTTTTACCATTGTCCGCAAAAATCAATTCGGGATTAATATATTCATTATTTACCGCTAAAATATACCGATTGTTATCCAATGGAAACAATGACATACCATCGTTATTATCGCCAAAAACCCTTGTAGCATTGGCAATTGTTGCTTGGTTTATATTTTTTTTCTCATTAAAGGGCATCGCATCACTAAATAAAACATCCCCAAAACTAATAAGCGGCTTTACTTCATAGCCATCTGGAACAATCACTGCATCTTGTGTGCTAATTGGAATTGCCTTAAATCCTAGTAAATTTTGCTCTTTTGCACTTAAAGGTGATAGCCCAAAAAAGCTAATATAAGCAAGTGTTGCGGAACTTCCCTTCAAAAACTCTCGTCTTTTCATACAAAATCCTTTTTTGATAGTTTTAAGATACAAAATTATAAAACGGCTTTGTAAAAAGAAAAAATGCGATAAGTAAAATATTTGTAAAGTTCGTAATTTTATAAGGGAGAATGTCAATTTAAATTATTTTTATTTAGAAATCTTTTTAGAAACTTGAAGCTAAAACCCCATTATAAGTTTTCAAATAGCTAGATATAAGATTAAGGCAATTCAATCATTATCGTGATGGCAAGATACTAGATTTATTTCTCAACCCAATCAAAAAGATTCTGCTCTAATTCACAAGATTGGAATCGTTCCTCAAAAACTTTAGTATTCTCGCCTAAAATTAAAGCAAAATTATAATGTTTCTCTAAAAGTAGCCCAAATAATGCCTCTTTATCCTCATAACCATAAACTTCTCCATAAGGTGAGTAAATCTCGTGATAAATATTAGGAACAAACAGCATTAATTTTGCCCACTTTGCATACATCGTAAAATAAGCAAGATATTGTTCATAAAGTTTCACATCCTCACAAGCCAAAAGCACACGATTAGTAGCTCCCGGCTTTGAAATAAACCCGCGTTCATCAAGATAGAGGGGTTTAAAACTTGAAACCCCCTCTAATTTATTTAAATCTACCGACAAAGAATATTCTTCAGCAAAATTCAATACTCTTGCTAAAAGCTGAAAAAAAGGTTTTGGCAAAGGAAGTTCATAATCCATAGAATGATAAAAAATCTTTATCCCAAACAAGGAATAAGAAGTTACCATAAAAGGCAGGGATTCTTCGCTAATTTTTTTATTAGAAAAAACTTTGATTTCTTGTTGTTGTTGTAATTTGTTCTGATAGCTTAGAGGCAAAAGAGCCAATATATAGACAGATGAAGTCTTCAAAATATGATTGATTAACTCAATTAAAGAGCCACTAAAAAAGCTCAAATTTTTCTTTGGAAGAAAGATTTGTGAGCTTAATTCGTATTCATCTTGCGAGAGAGAAAATAATATTTTATTATGAATTATCAGATAATGGCGTAAAATCCTAAACAATGCTTCCTCTAAACTCTCTACACTAATCCAAGCTACTTCCTCATCACTCATTGCTATTTCACCGCTAAAGAGGATTCCAAAAGCCCCCTTTTGAATAGCTACTTCAATATCTTTTGCATCATAAGCAATAAATAAAGCACCTTTTTCAACAGATTCTACCTCATAACAAAGCTGCTCAAAAAAGGAGATGCTAGGCTTATTTAAAAGTGTTCCAAAAGTAATTTCTACAATCTCATTAACGCTAATGCGTATTCCTTTCTTATTCATAAAATCCCCCCCCCCCGCTAACTAATTGGACTTCCATTTTTCTTTATCATCTGTGGCTGTATTAGGCTTAAACCCTCTTCATCTTTAACAGCTAGGATCATCCCCTCACTTAACTCACCCATTAACTTTGCTGGTTTTAAATTAGCTAAGACACATACTTGCCTACCAACCAATTCTTGTGCGCTATAATAAGGCTTAATCCCTGCTATTATCTGACGCTCTCTTTCCTCTCCCAAATCTACTTGCAACTTTAAAAGCTTTTCACTCTTTGGCATAACCTCTACTCCCATAATAGTCCCAACTTTAATCTCTATTTTAGAAAATTCCTCTTTAGTGATGAAGTTTTGAGTTTTTTCCTCCTTTTGCTTCTCTTCTAAAAGAGGTGCTTCAATCTTAGGAAAAAGTGCCGAAATAGGCATTAAAACTACTTCTGATACAATCTGGTTATCCCTAATAAACTCCAAATAATACTTTGATTTTAATGAGAGATTAAAAACACTAAGAATCTCTTCAGCAGTTTTTGGCATACAGGGAGAGAGGCAAATAGCAGACTTTATTAAAAGATTAGCTATAAAAACCAAAAGTTCTGCAACTTCTTGCATTTTATCTTCTTTGGCTAATCTCCAAGGCTCTTTTTTAGCAATCATTCCATTAGCAAGAGCAAATATCTTCCAAATCTCCTCTAAATAGCGGTTAATTTGCACTTTTTGCATTAGTGTTTCTAATCCCATTAAAGTCCTGTGGATACTTTCTAACTCTTCTTTATAATGCGTTCTAAAGGCTTGAATATCCACCTTTAAGTGGTTGTTAAAATATTTAGCACTCATACCCAAAAGACGATTCAATAAATTCCCCAAATCATTACTTAAATCCGAATTTATCCTCTCTATCAATGCTCTTTGTGAAAAATCTCCATCTTGCCCAAAAGGCACTTCACGCAATATAAAATATCTGAAACAATCCAAACCATAAGCATTGACAACCTCTTGTGGATTAACCACATTCCCAACGCTTTTACTCATTTTTTGTCCATCTCTAGTCCACCATCCGTGTGCTGCGATATGTTGAGGTAAAGGCAACTCCAAACTCATTAAAAATGCGGGCCAATAAACCGCGTGGAATCGCAAAATATCTTTTCCAACAATATGATAATTCACAGGCCAAAAATCCATTTTATTATTTAATGTATTCTGATAGCCTAAAGCACTCAAATAATTAATTAACGCATCCAACCAAACATACATTACATGTTTTTTAGAATCTTTACTAGCAATTTCACTAGGAAGCTTAATCCCCCAATCAAAACTCGTTCTTGTAATGGATAAATCCTCTAAACCAGCTTCTACAAATTTTATTACCTCATTATAACGCGACTTTGGCAGAATAAAGTCATTATGCTGTTTATAAAACTCTAAAAGCCTATCTTGATAAGCACTTAGTTTAAAAAAATAACTCTCCTCTTTTACTAAAGTCGTCTCTTTTTTACAATCTGGACATTTCTTTTCTTCTATAAGTTGAGATTTCGTAAAAAATGCTTCACAAGAAATACAATAATTCCCTTCATATTCTCCCTTATAAATATCTCCTCTTTGATACATTTTTAAAAATGCTTTTTGCGCTGTTTGTAGGTGATAAGAATCAGTGGTGCGAATAAACTTATCATAACTAATCTCAAAATTCTCCCAAATATCTTTAAAGCTTTTAGAAATTTCATCCACATATTCTTTAGGATTCTTGCCTTTTTTAGTAGCTGCTTGCTCAATCTTTTGCCCATGCTCATCAGTCCCTGTTAAAAAAAAGACTTCTTGTCCCAATAAGTGGTGAAACCTAGCTAAAACATCAACAATAATAGTTGTATAAGCGTGTCCAATATGGGGAATATCATTAACATAATAAATCGGTGTAGTGATATAAAATTTAGAACTCAAAACTTCCTCCACTTCCTTTATTCATACTTAGATAAACGGCATCAACATAGGTGTTTCTTAGCTCACAATTCAATAATTCCTTGCAAACACTACAACTTCTTATATTGCGTTCCCTTTGACAATCTTGCAAGGAATGTATTTTTGCATCTAAATTCCTCATAACAGAATCTTCAAAATCCCCTTTTTTATCGCAATCCATTGCTTTATCACAAAGAAAACAACTCGTTACTTGATGCTTAGCTTGACATTCTTTTAATTCTCTTAATACTTCTTTAAAACTATCATCTCTTGACAATTTCTATCTCCTTATTACTCCCAAAGAAACAAGGTGTTGTATCGTGTAAATGGCTGGGGATTAAATCTAAAAGCCTTTGCTTACCATCAATCGCCCCTCCTCCTGCACACTCAAAGATAAATGCAAAGGGAAAGACTTCAAAAAGCATTCTCAATTTACCTTTTGGGACATCACTCGTAGAGGGATAAGAAAACAATCCACCACCTTTTATTAGAATATGATGCAAATCAGGAACCATTCCTCCACTATAACGCAAACGATAGCCTTTTTGGAATAAATCATCTATTGTATTTTTATGGGCTTTACTCCAATATCTCTGCGTCCCACCGGGGGCATTAAGCTTACCTTCTTCTTTTAAAAACAAAGTCTTTTGGAGTTCAAAGCTTTCTCCATTAAACACAAAATAATCAACACCTTTTTTAAGTTTAGATGCAATTCCTATTCCAACTACCATTCCATAGATTATATAAGCTGCCCCAACAAGATTTTTAGGCAAAAACTCTCCACGATAAATCCCAAAAATACTTCCAACACTTAGATTTGCTCCCATTAATGAAGAGCCATCAAGGGGATCATAAGCAATTTTATAGATTCCATTACTATGAAGCTCTATGGCTTGCTCTTGCTCTTCACTGCAAATTTCTTTAACACATTCCAAACCCTTAAAAGCCTCGCATAAAATTTTATCCGCTAAGACATCTGCTTGTAATTGCACATCACCTGTTGAATTTTTTGATTGGGTGGTTTCTCCTATGTTTTTTTTGAGAATCTGATAAATAAGTAAAGAAGAGTCTTTAAGAATGGCAAAAATTTTTTCTAAATCCTGCGCTAGATTATCTTGCATAGATATTAAACTCCAAAAATTAAAGTTTTAAATTATAGCTAAAAATAACTCTTTTATAGTTTTTTAAATGATTATTCGCTAACAATTTACAAGGTTAAAATGATTATTTGCTACAATTTCTACAATACATTGATTAAAATCTAAGGAATTTTTATGTTGATAGCCCCTAGCATTCTCTCAGCAAATTTTGGAAATCTCGAAGAAGAAATAAAATCCATTTGTGAATGTGGCTGTGATTTAGTGCATATTGATGTTATGGATGGGCATTTTGTCCCAAATCTCACCATAGGTCCAGTTGTTGTAGAATCTGTCGCAAAAGCTTCCACCAAGCCTCTTGATATTCATTTAATGGTGCAAAACAATAATTTTTTTGTAGATTTATTTGCACCCTTTAAACCCCGATACATCTCTTTTCATATTGAAGAAGAAAAACACCCAAACTCCCTTGCACAAAAGATTAGAAACTATGGAATCTCTCCTGCTATCGTGCTTAATCCTCATACGAATTTGGATTGCATCTATTACCTCTTAGAGTATATTGATATGGTATTAGTTATGAGTGTGAATCCGGGCTTTGGGGGACAAAAATTTATCCCCAATACCTTAGATAAAATCAAACGACTAAAGGATGTGCTTGAAGTGCGCAATCCAAAATGCCTTATTGAAGTCGATGGTGGAGTAAGTGATAAAAATATCGTGGAATTAAAAAAATGTGGGGTAGATATTGCAGTGGCTGGAAGTTATATTTTCAGCGGAGATTATAAAAAAAGGATAGAAAGCCTAAGGATATAAGCCAACTAGCAAATCAAAGTATTTTGCATAAATTATTGGATTCTATATTTTTGGGAGATACAAATAGAATCTTCACCAATTTGCACAAAAGCTTCAATCTCATATCGCCCTAAACCCTCAACACTAAAACTAGGACTTTGCCACAAACCATCTACAAATTCTGCCCTGCCTAAATCCTTATCTTCTTTAGCCGTATGAGGGCGAGTAAGATAGAAATTCACATTAGCATCACTTTGTATAGCTCCACTCTCTTTTGAGATTATCCTAATAAAAGCTTGGCGAAACTCCTTTGGAGTTTGCTCTCTTGCGCCTTCAAAGCTAATAACATATTTTTTTAAAAACTCCGTTCGTAGCTTTGTGATTTCATTAATGTTTTCATCGACATCTTGGGAACTTCTTTGGCACATTCTTTGCAATTCAACAGGATTTGTGATAGCAGTTTTAATCGTAAGCACAATCAAACCTACAACTACCATAGCAAACAAAAAAATTCCTAAAGGCCAATAATTTTTATTCATTTACTTCTTCTTAGGCATACAAATGCAAATAAAACCAATAAAACAAAGAGCATCAAATAAAGTATCATCTTAGTAGTTACCTCAATGCCTTTATTCGTAGTAGAAAAACTATGCTCTAATTCCACCTTATGGAATTGTGCTATCCTATCAGCAATATCCATAAAACCATTTAATAAAAATGCCGAAACATTCTGTTGGGTCAGCTCTTTATCAGAATTTGGAATCAATGGCACAATATAATCCCAATAAACTTCTTTTTTATCAAACATTGTTTGAGTCTCATAAGTGGTGATAATATCAATCTTTTTTTCTTTCTTGGCAAAAAATAAAATAACATAGGGATTGTTAAGATTCTTTTGGTAAAACCATTCTCTTTCTTGGAGATTCATTCCCTCTAAACTTTCAAGAGCAACGATATATAAATCCACACCTGTCTTTTTATAAACTTCATTAGATAATGTTTCAATAAAATCTGCAGTTTTATCCAAAATTTGATTTTGATTCTCTAAAACATAAGATTTGCTATATAAATTTATAGCAAAAAATAGGGCAAAAAACCCTATTTTTAGCTTATAACTCATTACTAACCAACATAAAGGAGCATATCAGGGATAAACGCAACCGCAATAGAAACGATAATTATAACAATATGTGCTGCAAACAAAACTTTCTCTAAACCGCTAAATCGAATCATCATTTACCCTTTATTGTAGTTTATAATGCTTAGCATTATTGATACTTTTCTTTTCTAATGTATTAAGATTCTCAATAACATAAGGATGATTAACCTGATTTCTTTGGGTTGTTATTGCCAAATAACCCAAAATAAATACAATAACTAATAACAATACAACCGAGAGAAAATATCCACTAAGCCCATTAATTCCAAATAATCCATTCATAATAAACCACTCCTTAATTTTTATCCGAATAAATAAAATACCCTAATGCTTCTTTTTGAATATCGGTTAGCATTTGATTTTTAAAAGATGGCATACTGCCTATATATCCCTTTTTACCTTTTTCTAATACTTCCGCCACAAAAGTTATAGTCCCATACTTACTCAAATCTGGTGCCAATCCACCCATACCTTTGCCATCATCTCCATGACAAGCACTACAAGTAGCCATATAAAGCTCTTTTCCTCTTTGAACCAGCTCAGGATATTTTGTCTTCTTAACCTCTGAAATTTCAGCCATTATATAAGCCGCAATTGCTTTTTTGGATTCTTCATTATCTGCAATTTCTGGAGATATTTGATTAAGAGGTGGCATATCGCCTAATGGATAGCCTAAACCTTTACTACCCATTCTCATAGTTAAAATAATTCCCTCTTCTCTCCCCCAATCTAATAAGTTTGCCGCTACACCATTGATACCCTCTGTTGTGATTCCGTGGCATTGCGAACATTGCACTAAAAACAAATTTTGCCCCATTTTAACAAGCGTTTCTACATCGGCATCTTTCCACTGCTCTTCAAATTTAGCATTATAAACTTTAACTTCTTGATTATATTCGCCAATCTGGGAATAAGAGTTTAGCGGATACCCTACAAACCAATACCATAATGCCCAAATAATAAGCACTAAATACGCCGTCCCCCAACCAACTGGAATATCATTTTTAAATTCTCTAATTCCATCCCATTCTTCACTTGTCAGCTCACCTTCAGCCTTGCTATTTTTCATTTTCCTAATATAACTACCAGCAATAAAAATAGTCAAAGCTAAGATTAATATTGCACCAACAAGCGCGAGTTGATTTACACTATCATTTAAGTTAAACCATTCCATTTAGCTTTCCTTTTTTCCTTCTTTTTTATTTCTAATTTCTATGAGATCATCGTCTAAATTATCATCTAAGGCAAGTCTTGCGTATTTTTCATAATCAATCTTTCCAGTTTTTTGGCTTTTATATAAATGATACACATAACTATAAAGCAAAACAACCAATAAAAGCGTGATAAACCAATAAGCATAACCTTGAATGATTCGTATAGTTTCATAATCCACTTTAATTAGTCCTTCTTTTTTGTCCTAAACTATTTAAATAAGCGATTAAAGCAACAATCTGCCTAATTTCGCCTCTTTGCAATGCAGCTTTTATTTCTGGATCTTTCATATCTTCAACAATCAATTTAGCTTCTGCTAAAATCTCTGCTCTACTAGCCTCTAAATCTCCTAATTTAGGATTATTTTCTGTATCATAAGGCACACCAAAGACGACTTTTTGGGTATAAGCCTCTGCATAAGCAGTATCAACATCAATATTTTTCTTATAAAGATGAGGATAGGCAGGCATAATAGAACCCGGAACAATACCAGCAGGATCCAACATATGCTGTTCGTGCCAGTCTGTTGTTCTATAATCTCCAACGCGATGCAAATCTGGACCAGTTCTTTTAGAACCCCATAAAAAAGGTCTATCATAAGCATATTCCCCACTAAGACTATGAGCGCCATACCTATCAGTTTCTGCTTTAAAAGGACGAATAAGCTGCGAATGACAAGCATTACAGCTCTCAGCAATATAAATTTGACGCCCAGCAGTCTCAAGCAAAGTATAAGGCTTTAGATTCTCTGTTGGACGCGATGCCTTTGCAAAATCAGGTAATATCTCCACTAATCCTGCAATAGAAAATACTAACAAAAATACTACCGTAAAGAAAAATGGGTTTTTTTCTAACCAATGAAACATCTAATCCTCCTTTACGCTGCCATAGGAGTTGCATAATTTGGCTCTTTTTCAAGCTCTCTACTTGCAACAATTGTCATAATAATATTATAAGTAAATATAATAAACCCTAAGAAATATAATGCACCACCAATAGCTCTAATAACATAATAAGGCATTAGCACAGCAACTGTATCAATAAAAGAATAGGCTAAAGAACCAAACTCATCAGTAGCTCTCCACATCATACCCTGTGTGATACCTGCAATCCACATACTTGAAAAATACAATACAATCGCTGCACTTTGAATCCAAAATTGAATATCCATAAGGTTTTTGGAGTAAATCTCACGTTTAAATAATCTTGGTGTCATATGATAACAAGCGGCAATAATTGTAAAAGCAACCCACCCCAAAGCAGCATCATGGACATGCCCGATAATCCAATCCGTAAAGTGAGCCAAAGCATTCACAGATTTAATGGATTGAATAGGACCTTCTAAAGTCGTAAGCATATACCAAGTAGAAGCAAGGATTAAAAATTTTATCAGTGGCGATTCTTTTAGCTGATGCCATTGCCCCTTCATAGTTAAAAGCATATTAATAGCAGTTCCCCAAGAAGGTAAAATCAAAACCACAGAAAAGATTGATCCCATTGTCTGCATCCAATCTGGAACCGTAGAATAAATAAGGTGATGACTTCCAGCCCAAATATAAACAAACATTAACCCCCAAAACGAAAATAAAGTAAGCTTATAAGAGAAAATTGGCTGTCCTGATTCTTTAGGCAAAAAGTAATAAATAATCCCGATAATCCCTGAAGTAAAGACAAAGGCAACCGCATTATGTCCAAACCACCATTGAACCATCGCATCGTTAGTTCCGGCATAAAAAGAAATCGAATGCAACACCGAACCAACGCCTGAGATGAAATAGGTAGGAATTGAGAGATTATTAAAAATATAAAGCGCAGAAATCGCAACAAAAGTCGCGATAAAATACCATAAAGTAATATAAATTGTTTGCTCTCTTCTTAAAGCCATAGACCCAAAAAGACTAACCCCCCACAAAACCCAAACAATAACCACCAAAAGATCCAAAGGCCAAACAAGCTCTGAATACTCTTTAGATTGTGTCAATCCAGCAAATAAACTAATAACTGCTAGAATCATCAAAATAATATAAAGACAAAAATGCAAATACCCAATGAACCTCAAAAAAGGATATTCATTATAAGAAATCTTTAAGACTCTTTGTCCTACATAATACCAAGTAGCCCAAATACCACTTAATGTAAAACCATAAATAATACCATTAGTGTGCAATGGTCTAAGTCTCCCAAAAGTTCCAAACTCTCCTGCTAAATAGTTAAGATTTGGAAAAGCCATTTGAAAGGCTATCACAACACCCAACAACAACCCAACAATCCCAAATGCGACAGTTGCAAAAAGAAATAACTTTGCAATGGAGTAATCATACTCTAATGCAGAATTTGATTGCATATATGCTCCTTCCTACAAAATTTCTCACTTAGAGAATAGTTGCTATTGTATTAAAAAAACAATAACCCCTAGCTTAAAAGGATGATTGAGATAACAAAATCAAACGCATACTAGTAGCTACAAATCTTGAGAATTAGCGGGTTTTGAATCATTGTCTTCGTTTTGCTCTTCATCCTCCCCATCATTTTCATCATTATTGCTAGGAGGGTGAGGATTCCAATCATTTATCCATTGAACATCTCCTGCTTCAATAATATTATCAATTTGACGCAAATTTGCAACCTCACCCTCTTTTACCACCTTAAAGGTAAGGGCATTATTAGCTTGAGGCACAACAGCATTAAACGATCTTTCAATCTCGTGTTCATAAGATTTAAGCTTTAATAAAGTTTCTTGTCCTTGTGAGCTACCACGTATAATAACCCTTGCGTGAAGGGCTGCTTCATTAATATCTTTTAATTTTTTTTCACTGATATACCATAAGTTAGCAAGATTATCATATTCCTTTAGGGCTTCTTTGTATTCCTCTAAAGTCTTCTCGCGTTGCTTTGCAATATCTGCAGAACCCTTTGGAGCTGATCTATCAGGATCTTGATTTTTCACGGCGTATGCTTTAGATTGTGAGGTAAATAAATAATTGCGTAGATTCGTCATTTTTTGACGAAAAAACCGCATTTTCTTTCTCATCTCATCAACTAATCTTATATAACCTATCCTATCCCGATATAAAAAAACAAAATTTTCTGGATCAACTCCTAAAATATTAAAATCCCCAATAATATTATCAATAATCAAAGAATAACGCGTATAGACTTGATTGCTAGAGCGCATCTCCTTGATATAAACATAATCTGCTTTGATAATACCACCCACAGAGGCATTAATAAAGGCAACTCTTGCTTCTACCTTACCCTTCTCTAAAGAATCAATAACAACCGTATGCGCTTTGACATCACCCTGATGTGTAGCGATAAAACAAATATCCGCACAGATAGTGGATTTAGAATCAACAACATTGTCAATTCTCACCATTTTATCAACAGATACCTCTCGAATATGGTTAAAGCTATTAGAGAGAACTAAATTATCACTTATTGTGTAAGTATAAGGAGCGATTTCTTTTAAAAACCCATCTTGTGCTGCAATGAAGTTAATAGCAACCTCATCTTCCCTACTATGAATCCCATTTTTTATCTTTATAGGACAAGGAGAAGCTTTCTCATCTAAAGCAATTTTTTCTCCCTTTAGATTCCTGCCCGACTTAGAAGGTATTGGTTTAATATACTCGAACAATAAATCCCCCATCTTAAAGGGCATTAAAAAATTTTTATGGTTTATAGTTCGTGGAATATTTGAAAAAGCAAAATTCTCTTTATCAAAGCAAAAATTTACGCTACCTTCTTTTCTTGGTATTGGGGCAACACCTACTGCTACATTAAATAAAACTTTTGCAGGATAAACACCACCAATAACTTGCTTGAGAAACTCATTAATTTGAAGCGATAATTGCTTGTATTCTCTAATTTGTATCAAATACCCATTAAGCAACATTATCTTATAAAGCAAATGATAAATATCAGCCTTTAAAGTGGTATGGAACACTAAAGGAGTGCAACAAATTAAAGTAGCATTAAGACCATATTTTGGAGCATCTTTTAATTCGAAATAAAATGGTTTCTCTGTTTGTGAGGCTTCATAAATCTCTATGGTATGAAGCTGCTTAATTTCTACATTGGCAGTAAAATTTGCATCTTTATTAAATAAGCGAGTATCAGGAACCAATTTTGGGATATTGCCATCATCTTTAATACATACCGTTCTAGTGCTTAATAAATCAAAATCAAGCTTTACACCTAATTCTTCTTCTTTTTGTTGCAAGAACAAAGGAACATTATCGACTCTATCAAATCGCATTCTTTCGGATATTGCCACTTACTACTTCCTATTCAATATAATATTTTTTCAATAAGTCATCAAATTTACTTTCATTTTTTTCTAATTCAGTATTAAGTTTAATAATAGGGCTTTTGCAACTCACACAACAAATATAAGAATGATTGGCTTGTAATTCTTTATCTAAAGTATCACAAACTTCATGAACTTTCAAATGGCAAAGGCAAACATAACGATGTTTAACCTCATTGGAAACATCATATCTTTCATCTAATATTTTTGTCTTTTGTTGCAAATTATAAGGCAATTCATTAATCTCTGTCAAGCAATTCCTAAAAGATTCTATCCTCTTATCTTCTTCTAAAATATGTTTTAAAAGCCAATTATCAAGGAATTCAAAAAGCTTTACACTTGTTTTATCAATATCATTAAAACCAGCAACAATCTCTTTAAGCTTTTTCATAAAAACTTGGTGAGAAGCACGATGTTCTTTAAAGAAAGGATAATTAATGCGTTTCATATACTCCTCTTCATCTTTCATATGCTCTTTTGCATATTGTAAAAGCTTTGGAATGAGTTTTTTTAGCTTATCTTCCTTTACAGCAGGTTCCATATCAATAATTACCTTTGATAAACCCACACATTTCATTAATTCTTGATGTTGAGCATCAAGATGATGATTTCTAATACTATAATCTTGACTCCATTCCACCATAATGTATCCTTAATAATAATTTAAAGTTGGCATTTTATATAATATTTCTTTATAATTATCTAAAATATTTTTAAGTAATTTCTACAATCTTTTTATAAAATTCTTCAAATTTTCCTTGCAAAATAGCCTCTCTAGCATTCTTTACTAGACTTAAATAATAAGCTAAATTATGAATACTTGCCAATCGAAAATAGCTCATCTCTCCTGCCCTAAAAAGATGATGCAAATAAGCCCTTGTATGATTTGTGCAAGTATAACAAGAACATTTTTCATCTAAGGGCTTTGCATCTAGCTTAAATCTTGTAGATTTAATAGCCATCTTTCCTTCATTGGTAAAAAGAGTGCCATTTCTTGCATTTCTTGTTGGCATCACACAATCAAACATATCCACACCTCTTGCAATAGCTTCTATAATATCCCTAGGTGTCCCAACACCCATTAAATAACGCGGTTTATCTTTTGGCAAAAATGGAATCGTAAAGTCTAATGTCTCATACATCATTACATTAGATTCCCCAACAGCCAATCCACCAATAGCGTATCCATCAAAATCACCCATTGCGCTTAAATCTCTTGCACTCATCTCTCTTAACTTCCTATCAACCCCACCTTGATTAATAGCAAAAATATGATTATTAAATTCCCTCCCCTCTTCTTGTGCCTGATATTTTTTTAGATTATGGTATTGAATAGATTCTTCTGCCCAAAAGCTCGTTTTATTAATAGATTCTAAAATTCTTTTTGCGGGGGCTGGTAAGCCTACCAAATCGTCCAAAACCATCATAATATCACTATTTAAATTATATTGAATATCTAAGACTTTCTTAGGTGTAAAAAAATGCTTACTCCCATCAATATGGCTTTTAAATAAAATTCCTTCCTCACAAACTTTAGCATTACTAGAGAGGCTAAAGGCTTGGAATCCTCCGCTATCGGTTAAGAAATTTTTAGGGAATTGACTAAAATTATGCAATCCACCCAATTGCTTAATAACTTCATCATTAGGACGCAAATAAAGATGGTAGGTATTGGCTAGAATAATAGGTGCTTTTAGGGCTAATAAATCCATAAAGTCCAAAGCCTTTACACTTGCTTGTGTCCCAACAGGCATAAAAATGGGAGTTGGAACCTCTCCGTGAGCCAATTTTAAAATTCCAGCTCTAGCATTACCACAGACTTGCTGTAAATTAAATTCCATTTTTAACCTTTTTTTGCTACATTTTCGAAATTTTCTGACCTAAGGTTTAAACTAATGAGAAAAGTGCTTTTAATCTTAGATGGAATTGTAGCAAAAGAATTTGTAGCTACTCTTACACATAAGCATTTTGATAAAAACTCGTATATCTTTGTTTCTTTGGACAAGGATCTTTTGCCTACTCACTCAAAATATAACGAATCTTACCAATTTGACCCCTGCTCTTCGCACCGATTAAAAGAGATTCTAACCCCCCAAATCACGGATTGCTACATCATTACAGATCAAATCAAAGAAAGAGCTATCATCTACACGATTATTCGCAGATTTAGCAAAAATATCCAAATTAATCTCTTAGGTAAAATCCCTTTAGAAGAAGAGGATAATCATCTCACAATGATTAATGAAGCTACCTTTTTAAGCGCAAAACTCTTTGAAAGTTTCCCCAATACACCTAGGATTGCAAAGAATATCGGATTAGAAAAAGGGGAGATTGTGCAAGTTAATGTCCCCTTTGGTAGCCCCTATGCTTACCGCCCTTTTGGTATCATCAAGCAAAAAAAATGGAAAATTGCCGCAATTTATCGCTCCAATGAGCTAATCTTGCCTAAATATTCTACAACCATACTCCCTAATGATTCTTTGCTTTTAGTGGGCGAACCAACAACACTTTGGGATATTTACCACCGAATCAAAGAAGAGGTAGGGCAATTCCCCACACCTTTTGGGCGAGATATTGTTTTATATATTGATATGCTCCATTGCCAATGCTTAGATTCTTGTATTCAACAAACCTTATGGCTTTTTAAGAATTTTAAAAATAAGCGACTACATTTGTGTTTTTTTAATGCGAACTCTTTTGAAAATCTCCAATATTTAAAAGACAATCCCGCCTTAAATAAAGACAATATTACTTGGGGAGTAGAATTTTATGAAACATCACTTATAAAAATCATCCAAAAAGACAGAAAGACAAAAAATATCGGATTGATTTTATTAGAAAATTCCCTTTTAAAAAAGCACCAAACCTTTCTCTTTAATCTAGGAATTCCCCTGCTTAAACTTAGCAATATGGCTTTAGATACCCTTAAAGCTAGTGTGGTTATTATCCCTAAAAATACAGAAGAAGCAGAAAAAATCTCTCCTGTGGTTTTTGATTTTTCGACACAAATAGGCTTACAAATAAAACTTTATGATTTTGACCCAGATGGAAACTACCACAAAGAAGCCATCAACTATTATGAACACACTGCAAAAATCTTTAATAAAAAAATAGAAATTTTACGCTCTAATACGATAAATCCAATATTTTGGCTTAATAGAGAAAAGCAGATTCTACAAATCCTCCCTCTTAAAAATACCAAAAAATCTATTTGGTCATCCCTAACCGATGCGGAGAGCCTAAGCATTAAATTCTCTAATATACCACAGCTCTTTATTCCCTTATCAATTTAATCACTGCATAAGTGCAATCAGCTCATTGATACTTGCCTCATAGCCAAGTGCTTCATTATAATCTTGCTTTAAATAATTCTCCATTCCCTCTTTTTTGCTAATAGCTTCATCTAATTCTTTATCACTCCCCATTTGGTAAGCACCAATGCGGATTAAAACCTCATTTTCTTTTAATAAAGAATAAAGCCTCCTAAACTTCCTTGCTGCTTGTATATGTTCTTGCGTTACAATATCATTCATCAACCTTGAAGCAGAATTTAAAATATTAATAGGTGGATAAATACCAAAATCTGTCAAACCCCTATCTAAAATGATATGCCCATCTAAAATACTACGACTTTGATCAGCAATAGGATCGCTCATATCATCACCCTCTACTAAAACCGTGAAATAAGCCGTAATAGAGCCTTGATTATTTTCTTTCCCTGCCCTCTCCATAAGTTGTGGCAATAATGTTAAAACAGAGGGCGGATAACCCTTACTAGTAGGTGGCTCACCTAAGGATAATCCAATCTCTCTTTGTGCCATAGCAAAGCGCGTTACAGAATCCATCATAAAAAGCACATCTTCGCCCTTATTCTTAAAATACTCTGCAACACTCATTGCGGCAAATGCACCATATTTACGCATCAAAGGAGAATCATCACTTGTAGCTACTACCAAAATGGTATTCGTTAAATCTCCCCCTAAATTCTTCTCTACAAACTCTGGAACTTCTCTTCCTCTCTCACCAATTAAAGCAATCACTTTAATCTTAGCACTTGCACCCCTTACTATCATTCCCATTAAAGTAGATTTTCCAACCCCACTTCCAGCGAATATTCCAAGCTTCTGCCCCTTTCCACAAGTCAAAAGCCCATCAATACTTTTAACCCCTACACTAAACACCTCATCAATCATTCCTCTTTTCATCGCAGCAATAGGCGGACGAATAATAGGCATAGAGCCTTCTACCCTTAATTCTCCTTTGCCATCAATAGGTTCTCCTAGAGGATTAATCACTCGCCCTAAAAGCTCATTTCCAACAGGAATCTGCAATCCTTTTGTATTAAGATAAACCTTATCTCCAACTCTAGTCCCCTCAACAAAAGAAAAGGGCGTTACTTTAAAACTATTCTCTTCTAAAGCTGTTACCATTCCTATGGTAGAGCTATATTCATTCACAATCTTGACAATATCGCCGATACTAGGGGACAATCCATTAGCTAATAAGAATCCTTGCTCGACTTTGATAATCACGCCAAAAGAGGGAGAGAGATTAAGTCTATTTAGCTTTTCTCTGATATTTTCTAATGCCATTTCCGTTCTTTTTAACAAAATCACAATGAAGAAGGATTTTAATATATTTTTATTAAAATTCTTCTATAAAAGCAATAAGGACAATTATGGCGACAATTAGTGTATTTGGAGGTGGTGCTTGGGGGAGAGCTTTAGCTTCTGCTTTTAGGCACACAAATGAAACCTTTATCATTTCAAGAAGAAACCTTAATCTCCCCTACCAAATCACCCAAGAGGAGGCACAAAAAAGTGATTTTTTTATCATTGCAATATCCTCTAATGCTCTTCCCTCTTGGCTTAGCACCTCTCCTCTACCCAAAGATTCTAAAATTTTAGTCGCATCCAAGGGTATCACCAATGGGCTATTTGTGAGTAATATTTTTGAAAAGTTTTACAAACAAGCAAAACGAAGTTTTTTAGCAGGACCTAGTTTTGCCAAAGAAGTGTTAAATGGCTTACCCTGTGCGCTTAATATCCACTCCCACAAATTAGAATACGCAGAAGAATGGCTACCTTTATTCCCACACTTTATCAAACCTTATGTTAATGATGATGTAATTGGTGGAGAGATTTCTGGAGCTTATAAAAATGTTATTGCTATTGCTAGCGGGATTTGTGAAGGCTTAAAGCTTGGTAATAACGCAAAGGCTTCATTAATAGCTAGAGGATTGATAGAAATGTCTCGCTTTGGGCAATTCTTTGGAGCTAAAGAAGAAACTTTCTTAGGATTATCAGGTGCTGGAGATTTATTTCTAACCTCCAATTCTACATTATCAAGAAACTTTCGTGTAGGTCTTGGACTATCGCAAGGTAAATCTTTAGAAACCATCTTGGAGGAAATTCAAGAGACAGCAGAGGGTATCCACACTGCTAAAGAGATTTATTCCTTAGCCCAAAAACACAATATTTATGTGCCTATCGCCAAAGAAGTTGTTTTAATCATACAAGGAAAAAACCCCAAAGAAAGCCTCTTAACATTAATGAATCGTTAGAGCTAAAACTTCTCTACAAGTTTAATTTCTTTTAAAATCTTATGCAGTTTCTCCAATAATCGTGCAGCTACAATCAGTTGCTCACTAGATTGAGTAGCAATATCTTCACTTAAATTAATAGCTTTTAGGATGCTTTTTTTCTTAGCTTCACTTAAAGCTGTCATTTCTAATTTTGCTAAAATCTCTTCACTAATGTTCGCCACTTCTTCACTAATAGCCTCACTTAACTCCCTTGCGCGTTTGGAAGTTTCTTTGGTAATATCAATTTTATGCAAAAACTTTGAAAGGTTTTGAGACGCTAAAGACAATTCGCTCTCACCCTCTAATTCAATCATAGTTGCCAAATTTTCTTGGGCTTCAGCTTGAGCTAGAATCTGTGTTTTTCTAACAAATTTTTTCAGTTGGGTATTAATACTTAAAACATTTTTTATAGCATATAGGGCTAAAAAGCATAAAATAAAAGCTGCCACATATTGAAACTTTTCTAAGTAAGAGCGAGAATGTATAGAAATATCGGCATATAAATTCACCACCCAATCCAACTCATTTAAAATCTCTGTGTTATTATCTGCAATGCTTTTTAAGTCTTCTACAATCTTTTCTTGTTTGGCTAAAATCTCCTGTATATGCTGCTTATAAATTTGCCAGAACTCATAAGTCTCTTTAATGTTTTGAAAAAGCTTAGGAGATTGCTTAAAAGCTAGATTATGATAAAACTCCACTAATGTGTGGTCATATTTCTGATAACTTTCTTTAAACTCATCATAAGATACAAGATCCCACCAATTAGCATAATGTATTAAAAAGTAAGCCATTCTTTGAATAAGCATTCTTTGATTACCAGCAACATCTATAAGCACCGGAGATACTTTAGTTTGCACCATTTCTTTAACAATATCATCTGATAATTTCAATATTTTTGAATAATTAGCCTCTAAAAAATGTTTATTATCATAAAGCTCATTTGATAAGGTTTTAAAGTCCTCTATGGAGCTTCTAAAATGCACCCATTTAGCAAAAATAGAATCCAATTGTCGGCTTATAATGGCTCTGTTTGGGGGTTTAAGATTCTTCTCTTTATCGCCAAAGCGCAAAATATTAAGATTAGCTTCAAATTCCTTTAAAGCAACATTTAAATGCGTAAAGTCATTGCTATTTTGGGAGTTTATCATAAACACTTCTTTGGCAATTTTTTGCGTAAGCATTCTCTCTTGTCCGGCTATGTTAATCAAATAACCATCATTAAGACTTCTTTGATTAATAAATACAACAGAAACAATCATAACGCCCACAAAAACTGCAGTAAGTATGCCAATTACAATAAGGCGCGTCGTAATTTTTGTCATTTTGCATCCTGTTTAAAAATCATTTGGAGTTTATCCTCATCTAAGACTTCAATTTTCCCTATTTTATTGGTTCTTATAATTCCTTCACGATGAAGTTTTTTAAGGATTCGCGAGAGGGTTTCTGGCTGGATATTTAAAAAAGCTGCATTTTCATTCTTTTTGTGGATATTAAAATCTCTTAAATGAAACTTTAACACATAGGCGATTTTAGCTGTGCTATCAAAGACTAATTCCCTTTGAATAAGCTCTTCATATAAAGCCATCTTTTTTAATAATTCCTTGAAGAAAACTTGTAAGATTTTTGGATAAGCCTCTAAAAGAAGATTAAATTTTTCCGCATCAAAACAAGCAACAAGAGAGGATGTTTTGCATTCTGCATTAGCAAAGGATTTTGCATCAAAACCTTGCTTATAATCAATCAAAAATCCTTGCTTTAAAAACCCTAAAAAAACCTCCCCATCAAAACGATTAACCTTATAAAGCTTAACCTCACCTTGCAATAAAAAATAAAGAGAGGAGATTTTCTCCTCTTCATAAACAATCAATTCTCCTTTTTGGTATTTTTTAAGCCACACAATCTCCTTTAAGGCTAGAATCTCTTCCTTAGATAGAGAGCAAAAAGGATAAAAACTCTCTAAAGCTTCCAAAAAATTACTCCATCAATACCTTGTTTTGCAGCCTCTTTTATCTCCTCATCTTTGGTAATGACTAGCAAAATTTTGGAATCAAAGAGATAAGTTTCTGCTAAATGCTGCAAATCTTTTGCCATCTCTAAATCCCTAGCCATTAAAAACTTTACCCCTAAATTGACTAATAACAAAGCCTTTGTAATATCAGTTATTATAGAAGCATATTCCACACCAGATTCCAAACAAAATTTTGCCAACTCTAAATTTTCTTCCAATACCAAAAAATCTGTGGGTAGAGAATTTTGAATATCCTCTTTACTCTCTATTAAAACAATCTCTAAGGGCTTAATAAGAAAATGGTTTAAAATTAACATTATTTTCCTTTGCAACATTCTTTGGAGCAGTAATATTTACCATCTTGAATAATAGCTTCTTTGTTAGAAACATAAATCCCACATTTTTCGCACTCAATCATAATTTCTTCTTGCTTTTTTGGTGTTTCTTTTCTAGGAGATTTTCGGATAAAAAAATAATAAACACCCATAATTAAAACTATGACTATTAACCATTGCATAATGCCTCTCCTTTAAATACAAGATAATGCCTTAAACCTCTTTTGTATTGTTGAACTTCCAAAGACGCAATCATTTCACTTTGGACACTACTTCCCTTATAAAGCAATACCAAAGTCTCCTTATGCATTAAATGCCTCACCTTTTTTAAAAAGGAAGGAAGCTCAAAGGTCGCCCTAGAAGTTATGAAGTCTATTTTTTTATGATACTTAACACTCTCTACCCTTTGACGCAAAACTTCAAAATTCTCTAAGGCTAATTGCGCTTTTAAATTTTGTAAAAAGGCAGCCTTTTTGGCATTAGGCTCACACAAAACCACAGGAATTTGCAGGGCAATTCCAAGAGGAACTGCAGGAAAGCCATTTCCACTTCCTACATCAAAAAGTATTTTTTTTTCTTGTAAATTGAGTGCTTGTAGGCTTAAAGGATACAAAGAATCTTCTATATTTTTTAAAATCTCCTTAGAATCCTTAGCCCCACTTAAATTATGAATCTTATTCCATTTATGCAAAAACTCCCTATAAGATTCTAACTTTTGTAACATCTCTAAAGATAATTCCAAGCTCATAAGATTAACATTCCATCTCCATAAGAATAGAAGCGATACTGCTTTTTAATAGCCTCTTTGTAAATCCTCTGCATCTCTTCTAAGCCCACAAAAGAAGCCACAAGCATCAAAAGGGTGGTTTTAGGCAAATGAAAGTTGGTTAGAATTGCTTGGGTTAAAATAGGCTTATTAAGTAAGTGCAAAAATAAATCACATTCGCCACACATATATCCTGTTCTAGCGAAATATTCTACAACCCTTGTAGCAGTCGTGCCAATAGCTGTAATATGGGTAGCCTTAGAGATTTTTTGCTGACTTTCTTGAGAGAGATAAAAAGATTCTTTATGGATTTTATGCTCTAAAATATTATCAACACTCACACCCATAAAAGTTCCAGCCCCTATGTGCAAGGTTACATAAGCATAGTTAAATGTTTGGGTTAAAGCCTCAAAAGATTCTTGGCTAAAATGCAAAGAAGCCGTTGGAGCTGCAATAGCTCCCAAATGTCTAGCAAAAACCGCATTATAGTCCTCCCTATCTTGCTCTTTGGTTTCTCTTTTGATATAAGGAGGCAGAGGAATAACCCCATACTGCTCTAAAAAGGCAAAAAACTTTTCTTTTGTTAAAGGGTTAAAAACATTATCTATCACTTCAAAAAACTTCACCTCTTTAAACCCCATTCCCCTATCTTTTATAATCTCTGCTACAATGCCTCCTGCAAAAGCAATCCTTGCCCCCTCTTTAAGTCTTCCCTTGCATTGCAATAAATAAGAATATTCTAACTCCTTATGAAAGAGGGCTTCAATCTTTGCTCCCTTGCCCATTTTAGAATCTTTTAGTATCTTTCTTCCATAGAATCTAGCAGGAATGACTTTTGTATCATTAAAAACTAAGAGTGTATCCTTAGGTAAAAAACTAGCAAAATTCCAAAAATCGCTATGAATAATGCTTTTATCTCTGCGGTTATAAACCAAAAGCCTAGCACTTTCTTTAGGAATTGCAGGATATTTAGCGATAAGCTCTTTGGGCAATGTATAATCATAACTTTGCAAAGATAACACATCCATTACATTAACCTTATTCTTGAGTTTCCTTATAAGGATTAATAATTTTTGCAATCAATATAGATAACCCATAAAGTAAAGTTAGAGGAACCGCCATTAAAAATTGGGAGAGTATATCAGGAGGCGTTAGAATCGCCGCTAAAACAAAGATAAAAACAATGGCATACTTAAAATACTCCTTTAAGGTTCTATCAGTAACTAGTCCAATTTTTGCCAAAAAGAAAGTTATGATAGGAAGCTCAAAAGAGATTCCAAAGCCCATCATAAGCTTAGCAAAAAAGCTCACATACTCCCCAATACTAGGCAATGCTGTAAAAAGCTGCGTCCCAAAGTTAATCAAATAAGCAAACCCAATGGGAAAAGCGACATAATAAGCAAACGCACAACCACATAAAAAGAAAAAAGTCCCAAAGACAACAAAAGGGGCTACCATTTTTTTCTCATTTTCATAAAGACCCGGTGCTACAAATGCCCAAATTTGATAAAAGATAACCGGTAAAGCAAAAATAAAACCACTAAAAAAAGCCACCTTTATAGCCGTAAAAAAAGCTTCTCCTACTTGCGTGAAAATAACACTTTCTTGTCCATTAGGAAGTGATGCACTAAGAGGGGCTATCATCCATTCTAAAATAATTTCCCAAAAATAAAAGGAAACGCCAAAAGTCAAAATTAAAGCAATGGTGATATTAATAAGACATTTACGCAAATCTTGTATATGAGGCTTTAAATCTTCAAGCATTTTTGCTCCCTATTTTCCTTTAAAACTTAGTAAAAACAATTATAACGAACATTTAGCAATTACTACAGAAACTCTAAGGATAGAAGAATCCTAAAATTAGCGATTAGACAACAATAAATTCAAGCCTCTAGCTTTTTTAACTCCTTTTCTGTTGCTAAAACTTCTTGAATAAAAACATCAATAAGCTCGGATTCTTTATATTTTCCAACAATCTCACCCCTTTTGATAATCAACCCATCTCCACTGCCAAAAGCAATAGCTACATCAGCGTGTTTAGCCTCCCCTAAAGCATTCACGGCACAACCCATAATAGAAAGTTGCATAGGTGTTTTTATGATTGGCATTCTTTGTTTAATCTCTTGAAGCAAAGGCACTAAATCCGCTTGCAATCTCCCACAAGTTGGGCAAGAAATATAAGTAATACCCTCTTTTTGTCTGCCACTATAACGCAAAATAGAACGCGCTACCTCAACTTCTTTTTCTAACTCTCCAGTAATAGAAACCCTCATCGTATCACCAATACCCTCCAACAAAAGACCTCCAAGAGCCATAGAGCTTTTTATCATAGAAGATTCTAAATCTCCCGCCTCTGTAACCCCCAAATGAAAAGGATACTCCACAAGAGGACGAAGCATTCTATAAGCCTCTAAGGTTCTTTCTACATCACTTGCTTTAAGGGAAACCTTAAGGTTATTAAAACCAAAATCCTCTAAAAGCTTAATATTATAAAGCGCAGATTCCACCATTCCCTTAGGAGTAGCGCCATATTTATTCTCAAAAACTTTCTCCAAACTCCCAGCATTTACCCCTATTCTAATAGGTATATCCCGCTCTCTACAAGCATCCACAACCGCTTTTATTCTATCTTTTGAACCAATATTTCCGGGATTTATACGAATGCAATCTACACTCTCTGCGGCAATAAGCGCAAATTTATAACGAAAATGAATATCGGCAACTAAAGGAAGAGAAATACAAGCCCTTAATTCCTTTAAGGCTTTAGCGTCTTCTTCATCACTCACTGCCACCCGAACAATATCGCAACCCGCAAACATTAAGCGATCTATCTGCTCTTTAGTCGCTTTTATATCAGCAGTCTTAGAGTAAGTCATACTTTGCACAGAAATAGGCGAATCTCCACCTATTTTAACCCCTCCAACTTGTATTTCTCTAGTAGGGTAACGATTAAAAGTTTGCATTATTCACTCATCCTATATTGTTCCTCATAAGATTGCAAAGGTGTATTATCAATACTAAGCAAAGAAATCGCAACTATTACCGTTAAATAACCCTTTGGGTTTCCATCATCGGAGATACTCTCAAGCACATCTGTAAGCCCCAAACTTTCAGCCACTTGCTTTAACTCCTCATCTTTACCATAACGTTGAATATAATGCCTAAAAGTTTCCCTCCAATCAATATTTGGTCCCTCTTTCTCATCACTAGGAGCATGTAATTTAAACTCTGCTAAATACGCTATCTTCATTAATGAAGCAATTTTATCGCGAAAAGTCTCAATACCAAGATAATCACTTAAGGTGTGAAGCACTGATTCTCCATCTCCATTAACAGCAGATTCAAAAGCCACTTTAGCAACGCTTTTAAAATCACTATAAAGACTTTTACACTCTTGCAAAGAATACAATTCATAATTAGCCTCTATCATAGCAAAAGCTTCTATGAGTCTTCTTTCCTTGCAAAGCTCTGTGAAATGATTTTTATTTTCAATCGTTTTAATTTTTTCATTAGCAATATTTGTAAATGGAACCATAGAAGCAAGTAATTCACAAAGCTCTAAAGCCTTATTATAATTCGCTTGATTTTCTAAGGCATTAATTCTTTGTAGTATCTGCTCACCTATATACAAGGCATTTTTATAAAGAGAAGTTTCTTTTAAAAAAATAAATTTTTCACAAATCTTGAAATAGGTTGCATAATTTCTTGCTTTATATTCTGCTTCAGCTTTTAAAAATTTATCCGTATTATTTAAAAGCATCGCAACAATGTCTCTTTTGGGCTTAACATTGCTAAAAATTTTTAGCAAAGCTTGAGCCTTAGGGAAGTTTAATTTATGATCCGCAATAAGCAATTTCTTAGCTCCAGCAAAACATTTCTCCCACAGACTTTCTAGCTCCTCATAAGCCACCGTGTTTTTGATATAAGGATATTGTTGCGCTAATACATAAGCTCCCGCATAATTCTTTGCATCAATGTTATCCATAAATTTTGCGACCTTTTCCTTTTGTTGCCAATAATAATCAAATTCCTCTCTTTTCTTTCTATCATACATAAAAGGTTCTACAAGTTTGGTTGCTTCATCAATATTATCCTTAGCCAACAATTCAATAGCTCGTCCTAAAATCTCTTTCCACAATGTTTCAACTTTTGTGGTAAATTCTTCTAAGAGTTGTAAAAAAACATTTTTTTCTTGAATGATCTTAATAGCCGCTTTTAAGTCATTCTCCTCTAATGCCTTTAACATCTCTTCTTTTGCCTCATCTATATTAACAATTTCAATCACCCCATCACTATACCCCACATAAAGGATATTGCCAGAAACGAACATAGAAGTAACACCCGTATGCTTTAAAACAACATTATCCACTAAGGTATTAGAAGTAAGGCTCACGATGTGTAAAATATTATCTTTTCCTCCCACAAGAGCAAATTTCCCATTAGATAGCTTCCTAGCAATAGTAAGCCAATACTTGCCTAAGAAATTTTCATTAATAATTTCTTTTTTTAAAATATCATAAATAATAGTCTTGCCATTCCTAGTAATACAGAAAATTTTCGTATCATTATCATAAAATACCGCATCTTCAATCACAGAATCAAAATCTATATGAGCAATTTCCACATTCTTTAACAAATTAATAATAAAAGCACTTTTGTTAAAAGAAGCCGCAAATAATAGCATCTCATCATCACTAAAACTAAGGGAAGATGTCCCATCAGAAACAGGAGGGAAGCTAGTAAGTAATTGGCAATTCGCACCAAAATACACCAATACCCTTCCATCTTCTCCTCCAACAGCAATATATCCATCTTTTGGAGAAAAGACTATATTAGAAATTGGTAATTTCTGCCAAGTTAAAGAAGTAACGGGAGCAATATTTTTCCCTACTTTTAAAACAATGCCATCATTATTTTTAGCAAAACCAACGACTATCCTAGAGGTTTCATAAGAAATAGCAACGGCTTTACTAAAGTGATGGAGGGGTTCTAACTTTTTTGAAAGCTGTAAATATTTATCAATTACTTTATTCTCTAGCAAAAAGGTTGAAATACTATAAAAATTATCAATACAAAGAATAGAAGTTTTATTAGTAGAGATACCAAGAACACTACCAATAAGTTTTAACTTTTTGCTGATAGGGAACATAAAAATTCCTTATTTTTTCAATTAAATATCGACAGGAATATTACTTCTTTTCTTGTAAAAAATATCTTAATAAAAAATATCAATAAGTTATAACTTAAACTAAAATAATACTCTTTAATAAAATTTTCTCATTTTATCATCAAGGGGTGCTAAAAGCTTATAAAATGCAGGTACAATAAGTAAGCTTAAAAACATAGAAAGGGATAGCCCACCAATCATAGCAATTCCCATAGGAGACTTTATCGCACTTCCTGCTCCTGCTGCTAAAGCAAGGGGCAACATTCCAAATATCATCGCAAAAGTCGTCATCAAAATAGGGCGCAAACGCAATTCTCCCGCCTGTAAAATAGAATCTTCTAATGCGATTTTTTCTGCCCTTTTTTGGTTAGCCACATCAATAATTAAAGTCGCATTTTTCCCTACCAATCCCATTAAAAGCAATAATCCCATAATGCTAAAAAGACTTAAAGGTTCTTGACTTAAAAATAATGCCAAAAACGCTCCCGTAAAACTTAGAGGCAAAGTAACCATAACAATAAAAGGTTGCAATAAAGATTCATACAAAGCTGCTAAGATAAAATAAATGAGGATAAAAGCGGTTAAACTTGCGATAATAAAAGCAGAGTTTGTTTCTTTTAGATATTTGGCATAACCTTCAATTTTATAATTTACACCCTTGCCCAACCACTCTTTCTTTTGCTCTTCAATAGCCTTTGTTGCCTCCCCTAAACTAATGTTATCACTTAAATTAGCATAAACCATCACACTTCTTTGCCTATCATAATGCTTAATAGAAGTAACACCGCTAGTTTCTTCTATCTCCACTAAACCATTCAAAAATACATTTTCACCCCTAGCATTACGCAAACTCAAAGTCTGTAAATCTAAAATCTGATTTTTTTGCGGAGAAAGCAAAACAATAGCATATTCCTTTCCATTTTCTCTATAATAAGAAATGCTTTGAGTTCCGCTAAAAGCACTATTAAAAGCAAGGGCTATTTCTTTTGCGCTAAACCCATATTCACTCGCTATTGCACGATTAATAGAGATTTTATATTCGGGTGTTTTATCCTTAATATCCGTATGTATATCACGAAACTTTCCGCTAGAGCGCATAAACTCCAAAAGCTTTTCTAAACTCTCCTTAAGCTTTTCATCATCTAAAGAATACATTGCCATTTGAAAGGGTGAATCATCTTCTCCTAAGCTAATTTGAGGGATTTCAATCAAGGCAATCTCTAAATTAAACTTTTCAGAAAAGGCTTTATAAGAATCCCTTAGCGATTCTAGGATTTGCTTTTGCGTTCTCTCTCTTTTGTTATAGGGCAGTAAGCGCACATAAATCTTTGCTTCATAGACCTTTTTCTCTGCGGTAAAGCCGATATTTAAAAGGCTATATTCGACTTCTTCCATATTTTCTAAAAACTCTTGAATCTCTAAAGTTTGCCTTTGCATCTCCTCCATAGAAATTCCCGGTTTTGCAAGAATTTTTATATCAAATTCCGCCTTATCTTCTGAAGGCAAAAACTCTACTCCAAGCCTTGTAATTAAAAACAAAGAAATCAAAAAAAGACCAAAAATAACAAAAATAACAAAAATATATCGCGCTAAAACCCATTTTAAAAGACGCACATACAGAGATTCCAGAGCTTTAAAATATTTTTCGCTTTTGTAATAAAAAAGACTCCTTTTAGAATTAGCAATTCTAGCACTAAGCATAGGGATAAAAGTAATCACAATACAATAAGAAATAAGAATAGCCGCTACTAGCGTAACACTAAAAGAAGTAAAAAACCTTCCTACTACACCACTCATATTAGCAATAGGAAAAAACACCGCTAAGAGCATTGCAGAAATAGCAATCAAGGCAAAGCTAATTTCTTTTACCCCCTGATAGGCTGCCTCTGTCTTTGATAACCCAAGTTCTAACTTTTTATAAATGTTTTCAATAACCACAATAGCATCATCAATAATAATCCCAATGGCTAAAGTAAGCGCAATCATCGTAGCCAAATTTAAAGTCATTCCAAAAAACTGCATACAAGCAAGAGTTCCTAGAATTGAAGCAGGAATGCTAAGGCTTGAAATGAAAGTAATTCTTTCATTCCTTAAAAAGAAAAAAACAATAAAAACAGCCAAAAATGCGCCCAAGATTAAATCAAATTCCACAGCATTAATGCTATCTTGAATGTAATTAGTAGTATCCCGCACAATTCTTATAGAATACTCTGCATTAAGCTCTTGCAAAAAGGGCAATAATTCTTGCACTGCCTTAGCAATTTCTATCTCATTAGCTCCCGTGATTTTTTGAATCTCTAATAAAATCCCGGGATAACTACCACCTTTTATGCCAAGTGAAGAAAAACTTCTAGCCTCTTGTGTAAAATCTGTAATCCTAGCAATATCCCTAAGCTTAATATTATTAGCAATAACAATATCTCCTAGCTCCTCTACACTCTGTGCATCGGCTTTTGTTAAAAGCCTCCATTCTCTTTGCTTATCAACAAGCCTCCCCCCATCAATCTCAATATTTTGCGCAGAAACTCCACGGGCAATATCGCCAAAAGAGAGATTATATTTATTTAAAGCACCCAAATCAGGATAGATTCTAATCTCCCGCTCTAAAAATCCCACAAGATTAACTTTTCCAACCCCCTTAATGCGTTGCAAAAGAGGCTTGATATTTATATTAATATGATTATGAAAGGCTAAAGTTTCTTGCATATTCCTAAGCGACTCTTTAGGGGAAATAAACAAAGAAATAATAGGAGAGCCAATATTAACTTTCTCCACGATAGGAGATTTTACTTCACTCCCAAAACTTAGCCCAAAAACCTTATCACGCACATCATTCGCTGCTACTTCAATAGGCTTCTCTAGCTCAAACTCCGCAACGACAATACTCACATTATCCGCACTCAAAGAGGTAATTTTCTTAAGCGATTCTATACCACTAATAGCCTCTTCAATCTTATCCGTTACCTTGCCCTCAATAATAGCTGGATTAGCCCCGGGATAAAAAGTTGTAATCGTAATGATGGGGACATCTACATTAGGATAGAGCGAAACACTAATATTTCTTAAGGCATTCACCCCAAAGAATACCAAAGCCAAAACAAACATCAAAGTAGTAATAGGTCTAGCAATAGCGATTTTAGACATTCCTACTCCATAATATATCCATCGCCAAAAGTCCCTGAAGGAATCTCTAAATCCACGATTAAAGCCTCTGCCATAGCTTTTTTAGTCTTACTATTAATGCTAGGATAGATTTTATTTAACACCAAAGGCACTCCTTGCTTCTCTCCATTAAGCGAAATAATAAATCTATCCCCCACCTTGACTTCTTGAAAATACCTTGAATCAAACTCCAATATAGCCTTTTTTTCAAAAGTCTCTAAAGTTAATAAGGGAGAACCCCCTATAACCTCGCCAATTTCTACATTTTTTGCAATAATCACTCCACTAAAGGGGGCATAAAGCGTAGCATTATCTAGCAATTCCTTTTGTAAAGCATAATTAGCTCGGGCTTTTTTGAGTTCAAAACCACTTGTGTAATACTCTGTTTTAATCTTTTCTAAAGTATTCTTATCCAATGCTACTTGGGATTTTTGATAACGTTCATATTGATGCGTGATAAATTGGTATTTTTGCTCTATTGCCTCCATTGTAGCCTTAGCAATTTGTAGCTTCTGGTAAAGTTCTTTGGTTTTAAGTTGCAAAAGCTTATCCCCCTTCGCTACCTTATCCCCAACTTCTACAAAAATGGATTCTACAATCCCGCTACTTGCAAGGCTTAAAGTAGAAGTTTGAGAAGCTCTCACCACAAAGGTTACATAAATCTCCCGCTCTACACCCTCTTTGCCAACAAGAGGCAAAAGCCCAAACCATAAAATCATAAAAGCATACCGCATACTAGACCTTATAAATAATCACTCAATCTCTCCCCATTATGAAACAAAAATTCTGCCTTTTTAACCTCATATTCAAATTGCGATTCCTCATAAAAAGATTGCGCATTTAATAATAAAGAAAGCGATTGGAGATATTGCGTATAATCAATAAGTTCTGCATTAAACTTTTCTTTAGCATAAGTATAAGCAATATTGGCAGAATCCAAACTAGACTTCGCCCACTTTATTTTTTCTTTAGCACTATTGAGGGCATTTTTGGCGATGATTTGCTCTCTTTTTTGGGAATCCCTTTGATAAAAATATTCAGAATTTGCCGCTAATGCTAAAAACTTAGAGGTTTCTCTTTGCCTAAAAGTCGCAAGAGTATCAAAAATAGTCATCGACACATTAATCCTAAAAACATTTTGGTATTTAGGCTCTTGCAAGGAGAAAGAAAAGGGGAGTGTGGGTATATTCCTACTACCATAATCAAAACTAGTATAACGATTAGAAAAGACAATCGTTGGGAGATAAGTATATTGCGAAGTTGTAGCCTCCATACTTTTGACTTCATAAAGCTTAGATTGCAAAGCAAAAGTATCGCTACTTTGTTTATAAGAATCAATGCTCTTTAGTTGGGTATTAGGGTTTAAATCATTAACTTCTGCCCCGCTTAAAAGACTTAAACGCTCCTTATAAGCCTCCAAAGCAATATTGGCATTCTCTAATTGATAAGCATTTTGCGAAAATTGTGCCTTGATAGCCTCTAAAGTATCTTTGGAAGCAAGCTCTGAAGAAACTAGTATTTGGTATTTAGCAATACTCTCTTCTAGCTCCTTTTGTTGATACCTTAAGGCATTGATTTTAGATTCCATTGCTAAGGCTTGAAAATAAGTTTGGATAATTTTAAGGTGAAGTTGCTCTTGTATCGCTTGTGTTTGGAGTTTAGAAGATTGTATTTTATAATCAGTTACAGCAAACTTTCCCTCTCTTTTTAACCCATCAAAGAGCAACCAAGAACCCTCAAGATAGACACCATTAGTGTTTTTGGGGTAGAAAATATCTGGATTTTTAAACTCTGCATAAGCATAGCCTATCTCAACCTTTGGCAAATAACTTGCATAAAGAGCTTGTTTTTGGGATTGTAAAGCCTTTGTTTGGTATTCTTGTGCTTCCAAAAGAGAGTTTTGAGAGGATTGGTAAAGAAGCTCTTTTAAACTCTTAGCCTCTATGATTGTTAAACACAACAAAAGACAAAACCACACCCGAAACAACAAATTAAACTCCCAAATGTTTCTTAAATTATTACCAAAATTTACTTAAACTCTTAAACCATAAAGGGAGATTCAACAAAAACACATTAGCATACATTTATTGCTTTAAAGGTAGGCTATGAAAGTTGCTTTATATCTACACATTCCTTTTTGTGATAGCAAATGTGGCTATTGTGCTTTTAACTCCACAACCCATCAAAATCATCTCAAAATCCCTTATATGGAAGCACTCCATAAACACTTGCTACACCAAATACAAGCCTTGCAAATCTCTAAATTCTCCTCTGTTTATATCGGTGGGGGGACTCCTAATGTGATAAATTCTAACTTTTATAAACCCATTTTTGATACCTTACAACCCTATCTCCCAAAAGATACCGAGATTAATACCGAAGCTAATCCCAACTCTCTAACCTTACAATGGCTTAGGGATTTAAAGGATTTTGGCATTAATCGCCTAAGCTTGGGTGTGCAAAGCTTCTTTACCAAAAAACTACAATTCCTAGAGAGGATTCACCAAAGCGACTGCATCCCTAAAGCCTTTGATTTAATCCAAAAAGCAGGGATAGAAAATGTAAGTTTGGATTTGATTTATGGCACTCCATTTTGCACAAAAGAAATTTTAGAGTTAGAATTAGCACAAGCCTCCCAAATGCCAATCAATCATCTCTCGGCTTACCAATTAAGTATCGATGAGGGAAGTAGATTTTTTTTACAAAACAAACAAGAGAGAGAAGGAGAGTTTGAAGGATTCCCTAGTATGGGACATTTTATCAAGTCGCATTTAGAATCTTATGGATTTTATCAATACGAAGTGAGTAATTATTCTAAAGGCTACCGCTCCAAACACAATCTTAGTTATTGGGAGAGGAAGCCCTATTTAGGTATTGGTGCAGGTGCGGTTAGTTGCATTAACAACACAAGAAGTTACGCCCAAAAAGACTTAAAAGCCTATATCCAAACCTGCAAAGAAAACAAAGAAGAAAAAAGAGAAATTTTAAGCCCACAAGATATAGAGCTAGAAACTCTATTTTTAGGATTCCGCTCTTGTGTTGGGGTAGAGACAAAAAAAATCACCAATCAAACAAACCTAAAAATACTCCTAGAAGAAAACAAGGTTGAAAAAAGAGGGAATACAATCTATGCAAAAGATTATTTTTTAAGTGATTCTTTGGTGCTCTTTTTACAAGATTAACCCATATCTTTTGCACCCCAACTCCACACCTTCCTTATATGGCTTCACTTTATATATTTCTACGCTTTATCTCCACTTCTTCTAAACAAAGCCATCTCTCCACACAATCCAATAACTTTTATTATCTCCAAACCAACCCTTTTTCTTTTATCCCTCTAGCCCACTATCACCTTAAACTCCTCTAAATTTTATGCTATAATCCCAAACAACAAATTCACACAAAAAGGAGTCCCAATGCAACCAACTAACAATATAATAAATATTAGGGGGGGGGGGGCAATAATGCCTTCTCTTGTAGCTACTCCACCAAGCCTATCTTCTGTAAAAATTGATTCTAATCTTTTAGAATCCACAATCCATACTCAAACTTTAGAAATAGATACTAAACTAGACTCTAATTTGTATTGTAAAGTAGATTCTAATTTACATACTAAACTGCATTTCTTTTCTTTCTTTTTCCCTTTCCCTTTCCAATCCTACTTTACCATACCCTTAAGATTAAAGCTTTAGATAGTTATTCCCAATACAT
>NZ_FZPJ01000032.1 GCF_900198605.1 Helicobacter mesocricetorum
ACTTTAGATTGGGTTTTGTTGTGTTTCATCTGTTGTTTTGTTAGGGGATTACTTTAGGGTTCAAGCATTAAAGAAAGGAGAATTTTAAGGGAGAGTTTGGATTAATAATTATATAGCTACCTTCATTATTTCAAATAAATCCGCAAATATTAAGGTTTATTGCAACTTTTATCGGTGGAAGAAACTTACATATCATAGGTAATCTTATTTTACTAAGTAGTTAATGAAGAAAAAGTATTGATGGGGTGGGCGATGGGAATCGAACCCACGACCCTCAGGACCACAATCTGATGCTCTAACCAACTGAGCTACGCCCACCAAAATGGTCGGGGCGAAAGGATTCGAACCTTCGACCCCTTGGTCCCAAACCAAGTGCGCTAACCAGACTGCGCCACGCCCCGACACAAGGCTAGAATTATAGTCTTTTCAAAAATTTTTGTCAAGATTTTATTTCAATGATTAATATGATAATTTGGAGCTTCCTTGGTGATTAATACATCGTGAACATGGGATTCTCTTAATCCGCTTTGTGTAATCTCTACAAATTCTGCTCTCTCCCAAAGTGTAGGAATGTCTTTAGCCCCCAAATACCCCATTGATGAACGCAAACCACCAACCATCTGATGGACTACATCCGCAATTTTACCCCTATAAGGAACCCTCCCCTCAATCCCCTCAGGAACAAATTTCTCTTGTGCCATTCCTTCTTGAAAATACCTATCTGCACTCCCCTTATTCATAGCACCCAAACTCCCCATTCCACGATAACTTTTATATTGTCTTCCTTGATAAATGATAGTCTCGCCCGGTGATTCCTCTGTTCCTGCTAACATACTCCCTATCATCACGCTACTAGCACCTGCTGCAAGAGCCTTAGCAATATCACCAGAATATTTAACCCCCCCATCAGCAATTAAAGGAATCCCCACATTATGACAAATCTTTGCAACATCGGCAATAGCAGTAATTTGTGGAACACCCACACCCGCTACAATACGCGTCGTGCAAATACTTCCTGGACCAATCCCTACTTTCACGCCATCTGCTCCCGCTCCAATTAATGCCTCTGCGCCCTCACTTGTAGCAACATTACCTGCGATAATATCGACATTAAGATGTTTTTTAATCTCTTTAATAGTTTCTAAAATTCCTTTGCTATGCCCATGTGCTGAATCTAAAACCAAAATATCTACACCTGCTTCTACTAATGCCTTTGCCCTATCATATTGATGCACCCCAATAGCAGCACCAACCCTCAAACGCCCAAAATTATCTTTATTAGCATAAGGATATTCGATACGTTTTTGTATATCTTTAATCGTAATCAATCCCTTTAAAATCCCTTTTTCATTGACAATAGGTAATTTTTCAATTTTGTGCTTATTCATAATATTTCTTGCTTCTTCTAAGCTAGTCCCCACCTGTGCTGTGATAAGTGGAGCTTTAGTCATCACCTCTTTAACAAGACGTTTCAAATCTGATTCAAAACGCATATCACGATTAGTAAGTATCCCAATCAAACCTCCATTATCATCAACAACAGGAACACCCGAAATTTTATAATTATCTGTAATAGCCCTTGCTTCCATTAAAGTCGATTCTGGACTAATAAAGATTGGATCTATAATCACTCCACTTTCACTTTTTTTTACCTTTTTTATTTGTGTAACTTGTGAATTTATATCCATATTTTTATGGATAATTCCAATGCCTCCAAGTCTCGCCATTGCAATAGCCGTCCTATATTCTGTAACGGTATCCATAGCCGCAGAGATTAAAGGAGCATTTAAAGTGATATTCCGACTTAGTTGTGATTGCAAAGAAACTTCTTTAGGGAGAATTTCAGAATATGCAGGAACCAACAAAACATCTTCAAAAGTTAAAGCCTTAGCTCGGATTCTCATTTTTACTCCCTATTTTAATGAATTTTCTAAATTTAACGCCAAATCTAATAATTCCTGCTCTGTAAAGGCAGAACCTATAAACTGCATTCCAATGGGTAACCCCTCATCCTTAGATACCGGAAGCGAAATAGCGGGTAGCCCAGCTAGATTAACACCAATAGTATAAATATCCTCTAAATACATCTGCAAGGGGGTTTTACAATCATCAAAGCCAAAGGCTACACTAGGAGAAACTGGAGAGAGTATCGCATCACAATCTTGCAAAATAGCCTGATACTCCCTTGTAATAAGTGTCCTTGCTTTTTGTGCTTTAAGATAATAAGCATCATAATACCCACTGCTTAGCACAAAAGAACCTAATAAGATTCTCCGTTTAACCTCATCTCCAAAACCATTAGAACGCGTTTTTAAATACAAATCTTTTAAATTTTGCACTTCTTTAGCTCTATTACCATACCGCACCCCATCAAATCTTGCAAGGTTAGAACTCGCCTCTGCAGTGCAAATCACATAATAAGCAGAAAGCATATAGCTAGTATCAATCATTTCTTTTTCTATAATCTTATGCCCATTCTTGCTTAAAATATCAATACTTTTTTGATAAGCATCTTGCACATTCGTATCAGCATCTTTTAGCAAAGAAGGCACAATAGTAACTGACATTTTTCTATTGGGATTAAGGTTTTGGTAAGTTTGACTAGGCTCTTTAGGGATAGAAGTGGAATCTAATCTATCATATCCTGCAATACAATCAAATAAAATCGCACTATCCCTGACATTTTGAGTAATAGGTCCTATTTGGTCCAAACTAGAACTATAAGCAATCAATCCATATCGGCTAACCCTCCCATAAGTGGGCTTTAATCCTACACAACCACAAAAACTAGCGGGTTGTCTAATGCTTCCCCCTGTATCACTACCTAAAGCTGCAAGAGCAATCCCTCCAGCCACTGCAGCGGCACTTCCTCCACTGCTTCCACCGGGAGTTTTGTTGGGATTGTTGGGGTTAAGGGTCTTACCATAAAAACTACTAGCACTTGTGCTACCCATAGCAAATTCATCCATATTCGTGCGTCCAAAAGGGGCTAATTTGTGCTTTAAAAGATTTTCTACCACACTAGCATTATAAGGAGCAATATAACCTTGTAAGATATTACTAGCACAAGTGATATTCCATCCTTTTACATTAATATTATCCTTAATAGCAATGGGTAAAAAATCCTCTTGACAGTCTTCAACTTCCCCAATATAAGCGTTTAAATTACTAGCTTGTATTTTTTCTTTTAAGGTTTTTTTTAGTTCTTTAATTGCTTCTTTGTCAAACTTCAACGCCTCTTCTAAAGTAGGAATCCTCATCAATTTCTCCCAAATCTTCAATCTAATCTCGCAATTATAATAAAATTAGTTAATAAAGTGGTTAATCCCTTTATTTTTTGATACAATTTTATCTTTTTACTTCAATAGGAGATTTAATGCTATATTTTTATATAAAAATTTTTCATATTCTTTCTTTTGTTGCTTGGATGGCTATGCTTTTTTATCTCCCACGACTTTTTGTTTATCATTCAGAACATAAAGACAATAAAGGTTTTTGTGATATAGTGAAGATTCAACAAAAAAAACTTTTTAATTTTATTGGTTATCCTGCAATCATTTGCACTTTACTCTCTGGTATTGGAATGATAGCTTTAGAACCTACATTACTAAAAGGAAGTGGCTGGTTACACGCTAAAATTCTTGTTGTCGCTCTTTTAGTTGCTTATCATTTTAACTTATACCGCTATATGGTAGCCTTAAGAGAAGATAGAGACACGCATACAGGAAAATTCTTTAGAATCCTTAATGAATTCCCTAGTATTGCCCTTATTGTCATCACTATTTTAGTTATCCTTAAACCCTTTTAATAAAATATGAAAAATAATAAATTATGGGGAGGTAGGTTTCAAAAAAAAGCCGCAGAGTTATTAGATGTATTTAATGCCTCACTCCCTTTTGATAAAAGGCTCTATAAGCAAGATATATTAGGCTCAAAAATCCACGCAAAAATGCTTGCTAAATGTGAAATCTTAACCAATGATGAAATGCAAAGTATTTGTGCGGGTTTAGAACAAATCCAACAAGAAATAGAAAAAGATAGCTTTATTTTCACACTTGATGATGAAGATATTCATATGGCAATAGAAAAAAGACTTACTCAAATCATAGGAGAAACAGGCAAAAAACTCCATACCGCTAGAAGCAGGAATGATCAAGTAGCCCTTGATTTTAGGCTGTTTGTCTTAGATTGCAACAAAACTCTCCGCTCTTTATGCCTTGAACTCATCCACACACTTCTAAATATCGCACAAGATCATACGAAAACTATTTTACCGGGCTTTACGCATCTTCAACACGCACAACCGATAAATTTTGGCTTTTTAATATGTGCTTATATTTGTATGTTTATACGCGACTTTGAACGTTTAGAATCTTCTTTTAAGCGCAACAACTACTGCCCTTTAGGTGCAGCAGCATTAGCTGGAACTCCTTATTCCACAGATAGATTCTACACAGCCAAAGCTTTAGGCTTCATCGCTCCCACACTTAATGCTACCGATACCGTAAGTGATAGAGACTTTGCGCTAGATTTTCTCTATGATTGTTCCCTTATTGCTATGCATATTTCAAGATTTGCAGAAGAGCTTGTATTGTGGAGTAGCTATGAGTTTAAATTTATTACCCTAAGTGATGCTTATTCTACGGGAAGTTCCATAATGCCCCAAAAAAAGAATCCCGATGTCCCTGAACTCTTAAGAGGAAAAAGTGGCAGGGTTTTTGGCAATCTTTTTGCCCTATTAACCGTTATGAAAGGATTGCCTCTTGCTTACAACAAAGATACTCAAGAGGATAAAGAGGGCGTTTTTGATACCTTTGATACCCTAGAGCTCTCCTTAAAAATCCTCAATGACTTATTAAAAACTATGAAAGTCCATACGGACAATATGTTAAAAGCGTGTAAAAAAGGGCATTTAAGCGCAACTGATTTGGCAGATTTTTTAGTAACAAATTGCAATATTCCCTTTAGAGAGGCTCATCATATCACAGGCGAAGCTGTAGCCTATGCAGAAAGTATTGGCAAAGACTTAAGTGAGCTTAGCATAGAAGATCTTTGTTCAATCAACCCAAAAATCCCAAAACAAGCCCACAAGGCATTGGATTTGTTTGCCTCAATGGAGGCTAGAAACTCTTATGGGGGGACTTCACAACAAGCTACTTTAACACAAATCCAAAGCCTACAAGCTTGGTTTCAAACCGCTAAAGCCTCAATGGAATGACAATGGCAGATAAGCAACAAGAAATTATTGCAATGTTTGATGAAATAGCACAAAGTTATGATTTAGCTAATCGTGTTATGAGTTGTGGGATTGATATTGCTTGGAGGAAAAAGGCTTGCAATTTAGCTTTTTCTAATCTTCCTAAACAAAATTTAGATTCCTTGCATATCGCAGATATTGCTTGTGGGACAGGGGATATGATTATCAATTGGCAAAAAAACGCCCAAAAAAACTCCATTAATATTCAAGAAATAAGAGGTTTAGATCCTAGTGCGGAAATGCTAAAAATCGCACAAAAAAAGCTTCCCTCTATTCCCTTTACCCAATGTGAAGCAACGGCTTTGCCCCTAGAAAATGAAAGCTTTGATATTGTATCCATAGCGTATGGAATCCGTAATGTAGTTGAGCGCAAAAAAGCCTTCAGAGAATTTATTAGAGTATTAAAAAAGGGCGGAATCTTAGTAATCTTGGAATTCACCAAATGCCACAACCCCAATTCTTTAGAGAAATTAATGAGCTTTTATACTAAAAACATTTTACCCTTTATTGGCGGTATTATCTCTAAAAACTATCGAGCTTATCGGTATTTACCAGATTCTATTGAAGAATTTTTAACCAAAGAAAAGTTGCTTTTAGAATTAGAAGAGGTAGGATTTACACCTCTTTACACTAAAGCATTTTCTGCAAATGTTTGCACACTCTTTGTGCTTAAAAAGAAGGAGACTAAACCCAATGCTATTTAAGGATATTGACCTAAAAAATATCGCCAAAGAATTAAAAGAAATTGACAAAGACACTTTTGTGATGGATTTACAATCTATTTATGAAATAGATTGCTTAAGGATTAATGAAAGAAATTTAACACTTAGTATCTCTTGCGATGGGGTTTTTTGGGAGTCATTAGAGGCTAAAGAAAATCTCTATAATCTTAAAGCAAGGTATATAAAGATTACTTTGCAAACTTCCAAAAAGCCTAAAATAGAGGTTTTAATAAGGAAATATCCCGGGATATTCTTAATGGCATTAGCTGCAGGATGGGGCGATAGGATGATTGCACTTTTAAATGCAATGTATCTAGCCAAACATACAGGATTTAAATTTGGCTTTGCCTGGAGGATGCTTAACAATTCTTGGAGTTTTTCAGAATCCAATAAAAATCAAGCTATCATTATAGAGAATGAAACACAAATATTTCAACAAAACTTTATTGACAATCACTCCTATACTCAACAACCAAATATTGTCTATAGCCAATACGCAGGTCTCTATGCACTACCTAGAAAGGATAATATAGAAGATTACAAACAAAAACCATTTTACCACGACTTTGGTTATTATATCCTGCATTATAACTTAGGTGTGCATATCAAAAACATTCCTCAAGATTTTAGGAAAGAATATAAAACACTATGGCAAGAAATTGGCTTTACCCCATCTATTAAAAATCTACTCCATCAGGCAGATTCCATATTTGAAAAGAATTTCAAAGATAAACCCACACTTGCTATTCATATTCGTTTGGGAGATATTGTTTATGGTAGCTCCAGAAGTGTGTTTATTTGTGGTATGTATAAAGAAAAAGCTATGCCAATAGAAATAGCCTATGAACTTATTGTAAAAAACAGAGATAAAAACATCCTTCTTTTTAGTGATAATCCTTTAGTTTTAGAGAAATTATCTAAACATTTTTTAGAAGTTTATGGATACAAGATTTATTTAACCAAAGATTTATTACCCCAAACATTATCAAAATCTCAAATTGATTTATTTGAAATTCAGCTAATGTCGCATTGTCAAACTATTTATTCCACATCAGGATTTGCTAGACTTGCAAGCCTCATAGGCAATGCTAAAGAATCAGAGAATTGGGCAAATCTTTTTAGCTCTGAAGAAATTATCAATATTTTTCATAAAAACCAAGATAAGATAGATTTAGATCCTCTATGCAAAGCTTATTCACTATTTTGCCAATTTATCTTTTCTAGGAATTTAGGAGAATCTGCTAAGAATTTAATAGCAATATTACAAAAAGCTCACAATCTAGACCCTCATAATAACCTTTACATAGCATTACTCATAGAATCCCTATTCTCACAAAATCTCCAAGAAGCACTGAAAGAATTAGACAAACATATATGCAAGGATTTTATAGGCTTTCTTAATCATCCCTTCATCAAATTCCACGCACCTATTCCAAATACATCATTAATAGCCAATATCTACCAAAAAGCAAACAATCATTCTCTTTTAGAAAACACTATTACTGCCTCCTCCCGCCTTAAATCTCACCTAGCTTATAAACTAGGAGAGGCAATGATAGATAATTCTAAAAGTCTTTTAGGATATATAAGAATGCCTTATGTGTTATCTTATATTAAAGATAAACACAATAAAGAACAAAAACAATACCAAGAAAAAATAAAAAAGAATCCTAAATTAAAACTTCCTCCTTTAGAATCTTATTCTGATTATAAAGAATCTTTAAAAATAAAAACAACTCTTTCTTATAAGTTAGGAGAAGCATTAATAAAGGCTTATAAACAAAACTTCTTTAAATTTCCTCTTCCCTTTATAGCAAATAATACTAATTATAATGGGGGGGGGGGCATATTATGGTTTTATTTAATAGAATCTAAGAGGATAGTAAGAGAGTGGAGAGGGAGAAAGGATACTTTTTCCTATTTTAAAAGATAAATGTTTTTTAGATGACTAGATTCTTTTTATTTGGGGTCGTAAA
>NZ_FZPJ01000030.1 GCF_900198605.1 Helicobacter mesocricetorum
AATAAAAGTATAGTTTCTAAACCTTTAAGTATTCTGGCTTTGAATGCTAAATCTAGCATTCATTCTAAAGTTTATTCTAATCCTCTACTCTTAGATTCTAATCCTAATTCCTTAGATTCTAATCTTAATTTAGACTCTAACCCTAACCATCAAAGAATCTCTCTCTTAGAATCTAATTCTAATTTAGATTCTGATTCTAAAACTTTAACTCTTAATCTTGAATCTCAAGAATCTAATTCTAAATCCTTAGATTCTAATCTTAAATCTCAAGACTCTAAATTAGACTCTAATCTTTTAGAATCTACAATCCATACTCAAACTTTAGAAATAGACTCTAAACTAGACTCTAATTTGTATTGTAAAGTAGATTCTAAACTACATACCAATTTAGATACTAATCTTAATTTAGACTCTAACCCTAACCATCAAAGACATTCTTTAGTTACTAATACAAGAACTTGTCTTTCTCTTATCTGTGCTGGTGTCTTATTAACAATTCCTAATAGTATTAGTGCTAAAGATGATTGGGTATTAAATGAACTGGTGGTAGTGGTACTTTAGATACTAGTGATACTAATACCAATAAAGTTACAGGAACTATTACTAATAAAAATATTGCTGCTACTATTCAAAACAAAGATTATAAAAACTTAGAGATTACAAGTAGTGGAACTATTAATAATACCAATAATAACTTTGCTATTAATGTAAGTAATAATGCTAAGATAGGAACTATCACTAATAAAGGTTTCATAACTGGAAGTAAGGCTCATAATGTTAATATTAATACAGGCTCTATTCAAACCTTTGATAATAGTGGAACGATTAAGAATACAGGAAGTCGTAAATATGGGATTGCCCTTTATGGCACCATAGTAGATTTTAAGAATAAGGGAGTAATAGAAACTAAAGGAAGTGCTATACGTTTTGATTCTCATAGCAATAGCCTAATTAAAACTCTCACCAATGAAGGACAAATAAATTCTGGAATATACTTATCACGTTCAAAGATTGAAACCTTTATTAATAAAGGCACCCTAAAAAGTGGTGGTTCAGCTATTGAATTACAATCTAATTCAAACATTGGGACAATTATTAATACAGGAACGATAAAAGGATCTGGTGCATTTGTGCTAGTTGGTGGCACTTTTCAAAAACTCATAATGAAAGATGGGGGTGTAATAGAAGGGGGTAGTAATGGTGGTATTTCAGTTGGAGGAGGTCAAGTTCTAGGAGATATTGAAATTAGTGGTAAAGGGACAAAGATTAGTGGAGGAAATAATGCTTCTGGTATCTACGTACACGGAAATAACACAAGAACCAAAAAAATAGAAGTCAAAGATGGAGCAGTGATATATGGAGACCTAAGCGGAATTGAACTTGGAAGACGAAGCAAACCTAAGTGGCGATATAAATATTTCAGGAGGAGCTAAGATTCAAGGAGGCACAGGTGCAGGTATTGCTAACAACAATGGCAAAATCACAGGAAATATTACTATCTCTGATGGTGCTACTATAACAGCTAATAACAAACAAGCTATTAGCAATTCAGGCAATGGTTCTATTAGCGGAGGTATTACTATAAGTGGTTCTAACACCAAACTAGAAGGAGATATTGTAAATAGTGGTAATGCTAAAATAGAGAGTGCCATAAAGATAGAACAAGGTGCTAGTGTTAATGGAGGATTAGTAAATAATGGTAATGCTTCTATATCTGGAAGTATTATTATTGATAAGGGCAGTAAGTTAAATTCTATTACAAATAATTCTAAATCTGCTGATGCTATTACAGGAAGCATTGAAAATAAAAGTGATAATAAATTAGCTATTACAAACTCTGGAAGTATTGCAGGTTCTATTAGTTCCACAGGTAATGCTCCTTTAAGTATTACCAACTCTGGCAGTGGTAAGATAGGAGGAGACATTAAAGCAACAGGAGATGGTGCTGTTAGTATTACTAATTCTAGCTCTCAAGGTATTCAAGGAAATATTACTTCTACGGGTAATGCTCCTATTAGTATTGCTAATTCTGGTTCTATTACTGGAGGAATTAATACTAATTCTAATGCTACTATCAAGATTACTAATTCTGGCAATGGTAACATTGGAGGAAACATTAAAGCAACAGGAGATGCTCCTATTAGTATTACCAATTCTAGTTCTAAAGGTATTCAAGGAAATATCACCTCTTCTGGTAATGCCCCTTTAAATATTACCAACTCTGGAGAAGGTAACATAGCAGGGGCTGTTAGTGGTAAAGGAGATATTGTTCTTAAAAATGAAGGTAATGCTAAGATAGCAGGAGGAGTTAGTGCAAGTGGTAATGGTAAAGTCAGTATTGAAAATAAGGGTAAGGCTAATATAGCAGGAGATATTAAAAATGAAGGAGGTGGGAATCTTAGTATTACCAATTCTAGCTCTAAAGGTATTCAAGGAAATATCACCTCTTCTG
>NZ_FZPJ01000038.1 GCF_900198605.1 Helicobacter mesocricetorum
GGGCCGGTGCTTTTACACTCCAATTTCCGTTATTGTTTTGGAAGTTGTTCGTAAAACCTGTATTATTTGTAATATCTACCGCATAGGCTGCAATAGAAACCAAAACACTAAAGCCAATCAAGGCTCTTGATGCGATTAATGAAAATTTCATTGATACTCCTTAATTTTTAATGGGGTTGCGATTATTGCCCCCCCCCCCCTAATTTTTTGCTTAATTGCCCCCCCCCCCCACATTTTTATGAAAATTTTAAAAATAGTAACATTTAAGGAAGTTTTAAATTTCTTAAATAGGGCTTGTAGAGGGAGGGGTTCAATAAAGATTTGGGTTAAAGTTAAGTCTTTGGGGGTTTTTTGATGGTTGGTTTGTTTTATTGCAAGGAATCCTTATAAGCAGAAATATCGGGTTGGAGTTTGTAGATTTTGTTTTTTAATCGCACTAATAATCCTGTATCAATGAGTTGTCTAAAAGTCTTTACAACGGTAGGTTTGCTGACATTGATTTGCTCGACAATATCTTCATAAGAACCATAAAAGATATTTTCTTTATCGCTATGTTCAATTAGGTATTTGATGATTTCTATTTTTCTGCCCCCGACAAAAACAGAGATAGCGTTTAATAAGACATTTTTTGCATCGAGTTGTTTGGCTTGAAACTTTGGCAAAGTAGCCTTTAAAATGGTTTTTAAAATATCTTCTATGTCAATGGGCTTTAGGATATATCCATCTACTCTTAATTCTATACAATCAAGTAAATATTGGGTTTCTGTATGCGCTGTGGCGACAATTACTGCTATGTCCCATAGGGGATTTTTCTTAATCTCTTTAATAAGATTAATGCCATTTAGTTTTGGCATTAAAATATCAGTAATCACTAAATCAATATTTTGTGTTTTTAGAATCTCTAAGGCTTCTTTTCCGTTTCTAGCTGTGAAAAACTCTTTTACATAGTCTTCTAAAGCCATTTTTGCTAATTTTAAAATATCTTCTTCATCTTCTACATAGAGGATTTTTAGCTTTTTTAAGAGTGCTTCATTGTTTTTTGTGGGCATTTTGTCTTCCTAAATTTTATTCATCATTTTCATTGTTTTTTGTGGGGATAGAAATGATAAACTGCGCCCCATAAAAATCGTTTTCTAAAACCTCATAAGGTTGTGGTAGCATTGGTAATGTCGCTCTCCAATAGGTGTTTTTTACTTCAATACTGCCTTGCATTTGCTTTTCGATGATTTGTTTAGACATATAAAGTCCAATTCCTGTTCCAACGGATTTATGCTTGGTTGTGAAGTAGGGTTCAAAGATTTTTTGAATATCATCAAGCTTTACTCCCCCTGCATTATCCATAAAAAATATTCTAACATAATCTTTTTGGTTTATTTGTTCTTCAATGGCAAGAATGAGAATTTTAGGATTTGGTATTTTGCGCTCTTTTAAGACATCTTGAGAGTTTTTAATGAGGTTTAAAATCACTTGCGAAAAAGCATTTTTATACCCATAAAGTATGGTTGTTTGGGGGCATAATATGTTTAAATCTATTTCATCTTGTTTTAAAAAAGCATCTACAAGGGAGACAGAATCTTCTATATTTTCTTTGAGATTAAAAGATTCCTTTTGGCTAGAATTATGAAAAAAATTCCGAAAATCCTCAATGGTTCTTGACATTTTTTTGGCAATTTTTAATCCATCTTCTACTTGCGTATCGATAAAATCTTTCGTGAGTTTTCCATTTTGGGATTTGACTTTGAAAGTTTGGATAAGCAACATAAGGGCGTTTAAGGGTTGTCTCCATTGGTGGGCTATATTCCCTATCATTTCTCCCATACTTGCTAGTCTTGCTTGTTGATACATAATTTGGTCTTTTTTGCGACTCTCTAAAACTTCTTTTTCGATGGTTTCTTGTAAGGAATTATTGAGATTTTGTAACTCTTTAGTTTTTTCTTTGACTTTTGATTCTAAGAGCATATGGAGGGTTTTGATATTTTTTAAAATTAAAAAGCTTAACAATAAAGTAATCAGCATAATAAGGCACATAATGCCTAAAACTACTTTGTGGAGTATGCTATGGAGTATGTTATTACGTTCTTTTTCTATTTCAATAAGCTTAAGGTTGTTGCTTATAATCTTAGAGATTTGTCTATTTAGCTGGTAGATAGAGATTTTTAAGGATTCTTCTTGGATGTTTTCTCCCTCTAAGATACCATCAAGTAGGGTTAAAAAGTCTTGGATTTGTAGATTTAGGTTTTGTGAGTTTTCTAAGTTTCTCTCTAGGATATTGGTTTCTTTAGTGATTTTGGTTTCTTGATTAAAGAAATGATAAATTTTAAGCCCGAGTTCTCTAAGGATATTTTGGTTGGTTAAGTGGGTTTGGAATTGTTGATAGTTTGCCCAAATTTGTTTAATTTTCTCTTGATTTTCTAAAAAGAAAACCTTTCCTTCTTGTGTGGAGGGTAGATTCTGTGTTTGATTGATGATTTGCCGAATTTCTTCGAGTTCTACTAAAGAATGATTGTATTGCGTAAAAAGTATATCATAGTCATATTTTAAACTAAAATAGAAAATATAAGAGATAATGGCTAAGGACAATAAACCACAAGCAATATTAAAGACTAAAATGCGTGCTTTTGCCTCTAAAGAAGTTCCAAAGAGTTTTGTTTTTCCCAAGTTTTAACCCCTATGAGATTTTTAGAATTTTATCCTAAAAAAAACTTTAGTTTAATAATTTTTTTATACAAAAAGTGTATGATTGCATTCAAACCTAAAAATTAGGTTTAAATCTTGAAAAAGAAACAAGGAGAACATTATGAAAAAAGTTCTATTAAGCTTAGTTTTAGCTACTGGTTATTTAATGGCTGCTGATGGTGCTGAACTCTATAAAAAATGTATAGCCTGTCATGGAGTTAATGGGGATAAAGTGGCTCCTGGAAGTAAAGGCGGAGTTACGATTGGTGGTATGGATAAAGCAAGGTTAATTGAGCAACTTCACGGATATGCAGCAGGGACAGCGGATAATGGTGGTGCAAAGGCTATTATGTATGCAAATATGAAAAACTGGAAATTCTCCGATGCGGATATTGAAGCCGTAGCAGATTATATTTCAAAACTCCCTAAAAAATAATTTTCCCCTCTATTTGGGGATGATATGCCTTATATAAAGATACATTCACAGAATTTTTTTGATAATTTTCATACGCTTTGTCAAGTAATATCTCCTAATAATCCCCAAAGGCTTGCTATTGTTTTAAAAGATAATGCTTATGGGCACGGACTAAAAGAAATGGCAAGTTTGGCTAAAGAATGTGGGATTATCTCTTGTTTTGTTAAAAACATTCAAGAATCTTTACAGATTGTGGAGTTTTTTCCACATATTAGTATTTTATATCCAAATCCTTTAGAGCATTCCCCACTTTTTAGGCAATGTTTGGAATCTCCTAATATTTATTTTTGTATTTCTAGCTTAGAGAAATTGCAAGATTATCCACCTTTTAGCAGGATTGAATTAAAGATTAATACAGGGATGAATCGTAATGGAATTGCCTATAATCACTTAAAGGAAGCTTTTGAGGTTATTATTAAAAATAAATTACAGCTCATAGGAGTCTTTACGCATAATGGCTTTGGGGATAACTTTGGTTGTGAGTTTTACGCACAAAATGCTACATTTTTGGAGGTTAAAAAAGAAGTTTTAAAACTTTGTGAGAAACATTCTCTGCCTAAGCCTCGCTTTCACTCTCTTTGCTCTTCAGCAGGGCTAAGGGCTAATACAGATTGTAATATTCCTCAATCTCTACAAGATGATTGCTATCGCATTGGCATTGCCTTTTATGGATATTTATGCCAAGAAGAGATTTTAAGTATTCCTCTATCTTTAAAGCCCGTAGCCTCCCTTTGGGCAAAAAAGATTTCTTCAAGGAATCTCAAAAAGGGAGAGAGGGTAGGTTATGGAGGGGCTTCTACCTTAAGTAGAGATTGTGTGGTTAGCACTTATGATATTGGTTATGGGGATGGGCTTTTTCGCTTAAGGGAGGGAATGGAACTTTATACCAAAGAGGGTTTTAAGATTTTACCCCCTGCTTCTATGGATTGCATTAGTGTAGAGAGCGAAGAAGAAGAAATTTGTGTGTTTGATGATGTAAAGAAATGGGCGGAAGCTTTTCATACTATTCCTTATGAGATTCTAACCCATTTGCATCCTTACATACCTAAAAAGATAATATAAATGGTATTATTGCGTTATTAATCTCTTGATAAGGAAAGTTGTGAATCTTTGTCTTTTATTTGGTGGAAAGACCTATGAACATGAAATTAGTATCGTGAGCGCAATTGCTTTGAAAAAGCTTCTTTTAAATCTGAATTTTTTTATTTTTTTAGACGATAGACATTGTTTTTATCTCATTCCTGCTGATAAAATGCAATCTAAGTTTTTTAGCTCCAAAGCTTACCAAAAGGAAAAACAAATCTATCCCAAACAAGGGGGATTTTTTTATAAAACCCTATGGGGCGAAAAGCCTTTAGAACTTCCTGTGATTTTAAACCTTATCCACGGCTTTGATGGGGAAGATGGAGTAATTGCCTCACTTTTAGAATTTTATAATATTCCTTTTATTGGACCTAGAAACCCTGCTTGTGTTTTAAGCTGTGATAAAGAGCTTACGAAGATTTATGCTAAAAGTCGTGGCATACCAACTTTAGATTATAAGATTTTTTATAAAGGAGATACCCTTAATGGGGTGGATTATCCTTTGATTATCAAACCTGCAAGACTTGGTAGCTCATTAGGCATTGCTATTGCAAAATCTCAAGAAGAGCTGCAATATGCGCTAGAACAAGCTTTTGAATATGATGATAAAGTTGTCATAGAACCCTTTTTTAATAATATTAAGGAATACAATTTAGCGGGTTACAAAGCTAAAGATGGTATGCACTTTTCTTTTATTGAAGAACCACAAAAAAAAGAAATTTTGGATTTTGAGAAAAAATATCTTGATTTTGCACGGACACAACAAACCAAAGAAGCAGATATTAATGAGGCTTTAAAACAATCCTTGCAAGAAGCTTTTCAAAGGATTTATGAGAATTGTTTTGAGGGGGCTTTAATTCGTTGTGATTTTTTTGTGCGAGAAAATGAAGTGTATCTCAATGAGATTAATCCCATACCTGGGAGTTTAGCGAATTATTTATTCCAAGATTTTTATAAAGATTTACAAATTCTTGCACAAAATCTCCCAACGCAAAAGGATATTAAAGTCTCTTATGAATTCTTGCATAAAATCCATTTTGCTAAAGGCAAATAGTGGCTCAAAAGACATTGGTATTTAGAGGTGAAGTTTTTGGAATCTCCTATGAGTTTGTGAATTTTGATCTTTGCAAGACATTGATTTTTTTGCATGGTTGGGGTTCTAATAAGGCTTTGATGAAACAGGCTTTTCAAGACTGCTTTAAAGAGTATCGGCATTTATATATTGATATGCCCGGATTTGGAAAATCTACCCTCCCACCCTTTGGGCTTACCTCTAAGGATTATCAAGAGATTTTATCCCTTTTTTTACAGGACTTAAAGATAGAGCCTTTTGCAATCTTTGGGCATAGTTTTGGTGGGAAGATTGCAACTTTATTAAATCCCCCACGATTGATTTTGTTAAGTAGTGCTGGGATTTTGCTACCTAAGCCTTTTTCTGTAACTTCTAAGATTAGGATAACCAAGATTCTTCATAAAAGCTTTCCTTATTTGCATAATCACCTTAAAGATTTTTTACGCTCTAAGGATATTGCTGGGATGGAAGAAGTTATGTATCAAACTTTAAAAAATGTCGTGGATGAAGATTTTTCAGAGATTTTTGCAAACTTTCATAAGAAAGCTTGGATTTTTTGGGGGGAAGATGATAAGGTAACCCCCCTATATGCGGGAGAAAAGATACATTCTTTAATTAAAGATTCAAGCTTTATTCCTCTAAAAGGAGATCATTATTTTTGTTTAACCCAGGCAAAAGCTATCGAAGCTACTCTTCTTGGAGCATTTTCTTAAAAGAATGGAGTGTTTGAGGCATTCTTTAACTTTATTTTGTTAGAATTCCCAAATTTTAGAATCTAAGGATTAGATAGTGCAGAATATTGATTTTTTCATTATGACAACAAGATGGATTTTTCTTATTGCACTTGGGTATTATATTATTACAAATCTACAATGGTATCATTATAAAATTTCTCGTATTATCTTTAAGCACCATAAGCAAAAATGGCATTTATTCTATTTTATTTTGCCTATTATTTATTTTGTTTTTCTCCCCAATAATCTTTATTTTTATCTTTTGATTTATTTTTATCTTGCGTTTTTGGGGTATTGGATTTTTAATCTTAGTAATAAATTAGTCTTTACAGGAAGGGTGCTTCGGTTTTTTGGGCTTTATATTGTTTTTATTCTTTTTAATGAACTACTTTTACTAAGTATTGCCAAATACTCTATTTTTATACAAATAGTTTATTTATTCCCCTTGCCTATCTCGCTTACGCTTTCTTTTTTGATAGAAAAAATTTTGCTTAATCGTTATAAGAAACTTGCTCAAGACAAATTAGAGAGTATGCAAAATTTAATTATTATCGCTATTACAGGGAGCTATGGCAAAACAAGCTTAAAGAATTTCTTACTGCAAGTTTTGCAAGAATCTTTTAAAGTTTATGCTACCCCAAGAAGCGTCAATACTCTTACTGGTATTATTGCAGATATTAACCAAAACCTCTCACCGCTTAATGATATTTATATCGTTGAAGCTGGAGCTAGGGGATTGGGGGATATTCAAGAGATTGTTGATTTAGTGGCTCCCCAAATTGTTGTAGTGGGAAAGATTGGGGCAGCCCATATTGAATATTTTAAAGATATAGAGACAATTTATAAGGCAAAATATGAAATTTTAGAGAGCAGACGTTTGCAACGAGTGTATATCTATAAAGAAAATATTCAACCTACGCATTGCCTTGTCCCTATTGTAAATTTTCCACAAAATGCTAGTAACATAGAAGCAACCTTAAATGGGACAGATTTTGATTTAGAAATACAAGGTCAGAAATTGCACCTAAGCACTCCAATTTTAGGGGCTTTTAATGTGATTAATCTTAGTGCAGTAATTGCTATGGCTAAAGATTTGGGTATGAAAAATGAGAGTATTATTAAGCAAATTTGCAAATTAGAGCCTATTAATCATCGTTTGAGTAAGATTGTTGTTAATGACAAGATTATTTTAGATGATAGCTATAATGGAAACCTTGATGGTATGCTTGAAGCCATTAGGCTTGCCTCTTTGCATAATGGCAGAAAAGTTATTGTTACTCCGGGTTTGGTTGAAAGCAATGAAGAATCCAATATAGTTTTGGCTAAGGCTATTGATGGCGTTTTTGGTGTCGTTATTATTACAGGAGAATTAAATTCAAAGATTTTACAAGAGAATATTCATAATCCTCTCAAAGTTATTTTAAAAGATAAAAGCAATATTGAAGGGATTTTAAAATCCATAGCAAAACCCGGAGATTTAATCTTGTTTGCTAATGATGCCCCAAGCTATATTTAATGCAAATTTAATAGCAAGTTGTATGGAGGAATAGGAGGAATGGAGTATTTATATGCACCTTGGAGGAGTGGATATTTTAAGGAAAGTCAAGAGGAATGTATTTTTTGCCAAATTTCTAAGGAGATTCTTGATACGCAAAATAGAGTCTTTTATCGCGATGATAAAATATTTTGCGTGATGAATAAGTATCCTTATGTTCCAGGGCATTTTTTGATTATTCCTCATTATCATACTGATACTCCTTGTGGTTTAAAAGAAGACATTTGGTTGCATTTGCACAGATTTGCACAAAAAGGCATAGGATTGCTTAATGAATTTGGGGCAAAGGGCATTAATATGGGAATGAACATCCAACAGGCAGGGGGAGCGGGTATTCCAGAGCATATCCATTTGCACCTTATTCCTAGATTTTTTGGGGATACGAATTTTTTTACAACCATTGGTGATTGTAGAGCCTATGGGGTAGATTTTGAAGAGATTTATTGGAGAATAAAAGAGCTTTCTTTGAAGTATTTTGTAGGAAGCTAAATCCTTAAAATGAGTAATTGTAGAAAGGCTATTATGAAATGTGGAATCTTTAATTTAATGGAGAATTGGAATGATGATGAGGAGAGAACACTTTTAGAATCCTTAGAATTAATCCAATATTGTGATGAACTAGGTTTTGATGAAATGTGGATTGGAGAACACCACTTTAATAGCTTTTCTATCTGTTCTTCGGCAATGACTCTTATTAGTTGCGCTTTAGCTAAAACAAAAAAGATTAAAATTGGTAGTGCGGCACTTTTACTCCCTTATTATCATCCCATTGAATTAGCAGAAGAGATAGCAACCCTTGATTTAATCTCTCAAGGGAGATTCCTCTTTGGTTTTGCTAGAGGAGTTTTTTCTTATTTTGATATATCTAAAAACAATCCTATCAGCAATCGAGAAATTATGATGGAGAGTGCAGAGGTTATCCATAATCTACTCTTTAAAGAGCAGATTCATTTCAAAGGAGAATATTTTAGCTTAGAAGATATTAGTCTAAGACCGCATCCTAGAGGTTGTATCCCCTTTTATATCGCAAGTGATGATGAGGTAACTTTACAAAGAGCGGCTAGTTTGGGTTATCATTTTTTAGGCTCATTGACTTTAAAGGAGAGTAGGGCTTGTGAGATACATAAAATTTTCTCACAAAAGAGGAGAGAATATGAGTTTGTCTTAACGCGCGCTTTTTATGCTGATGAAGATAGGAATGTAGCTAAAGAAAAAGCTCAAATAGCCGTAGATATTTTTACGCAATGTATGTTAAAGGGGAGTAATTTAGTCTTTGAAAAAATAGCAGATACAGGCGATGAGGAATTTAGGGCAGAGTTTTTTAACAAAGAGAAAATTTTAGAATCTATGATTGTAGGGAATCCTAAAGATTGTATTGAACAAATTAGGACATTACAGATGAGAGTTCCTTTTACTTCTTTGGCTTTGAAGCTACTTGGCTCTAATTTAGAGGATTTTAAGAGGAATGTAAAGACTTTTAAAGAAGAAATCTTTCCTTTTATATAGGTGTTATGAATATTTCTTTGTTTCAAGCAGAGCTTTTAAGATGGTATGAGAAGGAGGGGCGAAGGACTCTGCCTTGGAGGGATAGAAGTATGCCAAACCGCCCTTATAGGGTTTTAGTTAGTGAGATAATGCTCCAGCAAACACAGGTTAAAACTATCTTGGAGCATTATTATTTTCCATTTTTGCAAAAATTTCCTACTTTGGAATCTCTAGCAAAAGCTAGTGAAGAAGAAGTGTTGTTGCAATGGAGGGGAATGGGGTATTATACAAGGGCTAGGCATTTATTAAAATGTGCAAAGATTTGTTTGAGGGACTTTCAAGGGGTTTTGCCTGATTGTGTAGAGTTATTAAAAACCCTTCCGGGTATTGGTAGTTATACTGCCGGGGCGGTGGCTTGTTTTGGGTTTGATAGGGCAGTTTGTTTTGTAGATTCTAATATTAAAAGAATCCTCATTCGGCTTTTTGCTCTTTATAATCCTACCCAAAGCCTCTTAGAGAGCAAAGCTAGAGAGATTTTAAATATTCAGCATCCCTTTAATCATAATCAAGCTTTGATAGACTTAGGGGCATTGATTTGCACAGCTACCAATCCAAAATGCCTTTTATGCCCTGTTAGTGAGTTTTGTAAAGGTAAAGAGGATTTGAAAGCTTTGAATCTTAAAAAGACTCCCAAAAGCATTAAAAAGAGCCTTCATATAGGAATCTTTGAAAAAGATTCACACATTGCACTCCATAAAAGTCAAGAGAGGCTTTATTATAATCTTTATAATTTTCCTCTTTTAAAATCCCACCAATCTTTGCAAAAATTAGGAATCTTAAAGCATTCCTATACCAAATATCTTTTGGATTTGCATATTTATAGGGTTAAAAATTTAGAATCTTTGGCGCAATCTGTGGAGTTTTTTAACAAAGAATCTTTACAAACAATCCCTATCTCTAGTATGACATTAAAGATTTTAGAGCTTTTAGAAAAAGATTTTTAAGTCTTTGTGTGTTAAGCTTTTAAGAAATAAATAAAGGATTTTTATGCCACTTTTAGATAGTTTTAAAGTCGATCATACAAGAATGCCAGCTCCAGCTGTGAGATTAGGAAAGGTTATGCACACTCCAAAAGGCGATGAAGTTTGCGTTTTTGATTTGCGTTTTTGTAAGCCAAATATTGAGATTTTAAGCCAAGAGGGGATTCATACTTTAGAGCATCTCTTTGCAGGGTTTATGAGGGATCATTTAAATAGCGATAAAGTAGAGATTATTGATATTTCTCCAATGGGTTGCCGAACAGGGTTTTATATGAGTCTTATTGGGAAGCCAAGTGCAGAATCTGTAAAAGACGCTTGGGAGAAGAGTATGCAAGATGTCTTAGATGTGAATGCCATTCCAGAAGCTAATGAGCTTCAATGTGGAACTTATAAAATGCACTCTTTAAATGCTGCTAAAGAAATAGCACAGGATACGCTTAACAAAGGCATTGGCATTATGGATAATGAATCGCTAAAGCTTGATTTGTAATGGATTACCAAGAGTATTTAGAGAGTATTAAAACCTTAAATCTATGGGCTAGGCATTATTATGTCTTAGATGACCCAATCGCTACGGATGAGGAGTATGATAAACTCTATCATCAAATTAAAGATTTTGAATCTAGCAGTAATTTTCCCGCACTTGCTTATTCTCAAACTCAAAGAGTTGGGTATAAAATCTTAGAATCTTTTTCTAAAGCTTCCCATATACAAAGGATGTGGAGCTTAGATGATGTCTTTACTTTTCAAGAATTAACAGATTGGATACAAAGAGTAAGTAGGGGAGAAAATCTTACCTTTAGTGTCGATCCTAAATTTGATGGGGTGAGCTTAAATCTTTTGTATGAAAATGGGTTGCTTATCAAGGCAATCACAAGGGGAAATGGGGAGATTGGCGAAGAAGTAACGCAAAATGCAAAGACTATTAAGAGCATTCCTCTAAGCATTCCTTATAAACAAAAAATCGAGATTCGTGGGGAATGCGTGATTGCCAAAGAGGACTTTGAAAAAATCAATGAAGAGAGATTTCAAAAAGGTGAAAATCTCTTTGCAAACCCTAGAAATGCCGCTGCGGGAAGTTTAAGGCAGTTAGATTATAAAATCACTGCAAAACGCAAATTGCAATTTATCCCTTGGGGGGTTGGGTATTGCGAGATTGAGGAGGAGAGCTTTTTTGCTTTAATGCAAAAAGTCCGCTCTTTTGGGTTTATTGCTTCGCCCTTTTCTACCCTCTGTGAGGATATTAAAGCCATTGAAAAATCTTATCAGCTTTTAATCAAAGAGAGGGATTCTTATCCTATCGCTTTAGATGGAATGGTGGTTAGGATTGATGCTATTGCTTTGCAAGAGCAATTAGGATTTACGATAAAATCTCCACGATTTGCCTGTGCGTATAAGTTCCCAGCCATTGAAAAAAAGACAAGAATCTTAGGGGTTGAGTTACAAGTAGGTAGGACAGGGGTGGTTACTCCTGTGGCGATTTTAGAGCCTGTGGAGATAGAGGGGGCTAGGGTTTCTCGAGCGACTTTGCATAATTTTGATGAAATCAAGCGAAAGGATATTTGGATTAATGATTATGTGCTTCTTATCCGCAGCGGAGATGTGATACCCAAGATTATTAAATCACTCCCTAACTTACGTGATGGGACACAGAAGCAATGTGAAATCCCTACAAATTGCCCTATTTGCGGAAGTGAGCTTTTGATTGAAGAGAAGCTTATTAAGTGTCAAAATTTAAGTTGCAAAGCAAGGGTGAAAAACTCTATTATTCATTTTGTAAGTAAAAAATCCCTTAATATTGATGGTTTGGGAGAGAAGATTGTAGAGCTACTCTTTGAGAGGGGTAAAATTGCTTGTTTAGAGGATATTTTTTGCTTAAGTGCTAAGGATTTTGAGGGATTAGAGGGCTTTAAGGAGAAAAAGATTCATAATCTCTTAAATGCTATTGAGAAAAGTAAGGGAGTAGAGCTTTGGCGTTTGATTAATGCTTTAGGGATTGAGCATATTGGAGAGGGGGCGAGTAAGAAGTTGGCAAATACTTTTGGGTTGGATTTTTATACAAAAGATTTGCAAGATTTTCTTTTGCTAGATGGTTTTGGTGAGGAGATGGCAAATTCTTTATTGGAGTTTTGCAGGGTGAATAAAGAGCGACTTTTGAAGCTTTTTGAGATTTTAAACCCAAGCTATGAAAATGCGATTAAAGAGGATTCCAAACTTAGTGGAAAGGTTTTTGTCATTACTGGCACACTCTCACAAAGGCGAGAGCATTATCAAGAGCTTTTAGAATCTCTTGGGGCTAAAGTTAGCAGCAGTGTTTCTAAAAAAACCGATTTTTTACTCTGTGGTGAGGATGCAGGTTCTAAACTCACCAAAGCACAGGAGTTTGGGGTGAGGATTCTTAGTGAGAAGGAGTTTGAGGAGTTATTAAAAGATTAACTTTGTTGGGAAGCAATATTTAGAATATTCCTAGAGGATTTAAAAGAATCCTTTTTTAAACAACTAAAGTTTATAAATGCTTCTATACCCCTATACCTTTGCTATACTCTTGCAATAAGAAGTTAGACTGACTTATTAGTCGATACATATAGGAATGAAATAGCGAATTTGCCCTAGTTATTCTTTACTATTCTTGGCTTTGCTTAATATGCTTAAGAGAAGGATCTTGCTTGTGGATAGCAAGGATATTTATACCCATAGAAAAAATCTCATAGCCTAAATTTTGTAAAAATTCTTGGATTTCATTTTGGTTGGATTTAATGATTTCTATTAGCAAAATAGGGAGAAATTTTTTTATACTTTTTGTCCCTCCTTTTAAGACTTCCATTTCCATTCTTTCTACATCAAGCTTTATCAAATCTATTCTTTCAAGATTGAGAGAATCAATACTAATTAATGGCACTTTTTGCATTTTGTTGGGATTAATTTCTTGCCCTATAAATTCACTTTTTTCATCAAATTTTAATTCAAAACTTCCAAAAGAAGAGGCTTTAGTATAATCAAGCATAGGGATTTGTAAAAACTCTCCTTTTTTCTTAGGGCAACCAAGGGCTACATTTAAAGCACGAAAATTAAAGCAATTATTCAACGCAAGATTTCCAGCTAAGGCATAATAAATCCTCTCTTGTGCTTCAAAAGCTAAGCCCCCCCCCCAATTCGTTGTGGCAATAGCCCAAGCAATAGTATGCGCTCCTATGTTTGCACCACAATCAAGAGCGAAAACCCCATCTTTAAAATACTCTCTTCTAAGCTTTAAAAGCTCTATTACATTGCTCACTTCTAGGGCATCAAAACTTGCAGTTTGTAGGTATTGATAACCCACCCCATAAGCACCATAGGCATTTTCGTTTCTATCAAGATAATTAACTATCATAGCCCCTGTATTAGTAGAGGCTAAAACAAAGGGTAGGGGTCTTTGAATATTTTGCATTGTTATTCCTTTAAGTTAGGGTTATTGATAAGATTATAGTGCTTGTTTAAAACTAGATTTAAAAGCAAAAATAGATTCCTATACATTAAAGCGACTTTTTTCTTGGCAGTTGGATAGATTTTTTGGGGCATAAAAGGATTTTTTGTTCTTTAAGGAGTTGCGTAAGACTTCTTTTAAAGGCTTTTTTACTCATAGTGCAAAACTTTAAAATCTCCTCTGGTGGGCTATCATAATGAAGCGGTAAGATTCCTTGATGTTGTTCTAAGGCTTTTAAGACTTTTTGGGAATCTTTTTGGGTGTTGGCTCTTTCTTTAGGATTTTTTAGGCATAAGTCGCATTTGCCATTGGGATAGAATTTTTTGATAAAAGCTTCCTTTTCCTCAAAAAGACTAAGATTTTCAAAAATCTCATTTTTATACAAAAGTCCCAAATAGGTTTTATTAATAAGGCATTCATAGCCTAAAGGTGTATCCCTAAAAGGAATAATCCTGACTTTATCAGAAATTTTCAAAGGGTTGGGGGTTTTGAAGTTTTTTAAATAAGGCTTTAGATTGTATTTGGCAATTAGGCGGTTTTCTTTGTCGGTATCTATGAAAACCGCTATTTTAGCCCCTAAAACGAAATTTTGCGGTGTGGGAGATGGCATAAATAAATCTTTTGCGATTCCAAGCTCTAAAAAACAACCAAACTCATTTTTATCCGTGATTGTAAGAATGGCAATTTCTCCTTTGAGTGCTTTGGGTTTTAGGGTTGTAGCAATAGGTCTATCCTCTGAATCGTGATATAAAAAAACCTCCACTTCATCACCTATTTTTAAGGTATCTAGTAAATATTTATTGGGTAGCAAAATCTCTTGATTATAATGTCGCAAATAAGCACCAGCTTCGCTAAATTTGCAAATTTTTAGTTTTTGTATAGTGCCTATTTCTATCAATCTATTATCTCTATGAAGGTATTAAATAGGCTTTTTCCTAGCGGTATTTGGTGGAGGTTTGAAATCTGCCAACCTACGGCAAAAACCATAATCATAAAGATAATAAAACCAATAAAGGCTAAGATTAACAAGGCTTTGCAAAGTTTTAAGTAGAAATGTTCCTCTAAGCCATCATTAATAATTTTGTAATATCTTAACCAATCTACAAAAAAGCTAAACCAAAAAGTAAAAATACCTAATAGAAGTATGCCAATTAACGCAAATAAAATCATAGAGGTATAGGGCGAAAAGTTTATACTAAATTCATAAATATGCATCTCCCACATTAAGATAGCATAGCTAATGTGCATCCCAAAGAATACAAAGCCAATAAGTAGCATAATGAATATCTTTTGCATACACAATTCGGTAAAAGTGCAATGTTGTGTAAATTCTTTTTTGGTTTGTTTTTTAATTTCTTTGTCGCTTTTGTCTAATAAACGCAAATTGGTAATTTGTGTTCTTAAGTTTTTAATCCACATTTTTCGAGATTCTTTTATAGATTTGTTCATTGATTAGAGCCTTTAAATTGAATTGTGGGATTATGCCCCAAAATTGTTAAGAAGTTTTTGACAATTTCTAAGCAATTCCTTGATGTTTAAGAATAGGATTTATCAATATGGAATTTCTTATAAAATGCTTCTAAATCTTCAATATCCTCTAATAAGCCTTTCTTTTGGAGGGATTTTAAGACTTTTTTGGAACAATCTGTTTCTTTGGGCCACTCTTTTGTATAGCCATCTTTGCTATTTTTATCGGTTGCGTCGATAAAAATCATCGAATCAATAATCTTTATATCCCTTTTGGCGTCGATATTATTAACCACTCTCCAAAGAATCATATAGAGATTTTCTAGGTCGTTTTTATGATAGTCTAAGAATATGGCTATACTTAAATGTTTATTGAGAGTTTTTGGAGGATTTTTCTTAAAAATAGTTTGTAGGCTCGTTTTTTTGTCAATACCAATTAGGGTAATGGGGTTTTTTGTCGAAGTGTAAAATTGTCTTAAGTTTTTAATGTTTTTAAAAAGAGGATTTAAGAGTTCTTGCAAGGGTTCATCGCTTAATATTTCTAAGGTTTTTTCTATCTCTTCTCCTGTGCAATCAATCCCCAATTTCCCTCCATAACCATATTCGCTACAAGCGTGGTCTAGCACATCGCAAATCCCCTCTGTAAGGAGGCAGTTTTCAACGCTAAAGCGATTAAGGATATAGGGGATAATGGCTTCTTCTTTTAAAGAGGGGGCATTTTCTCCTACGAAAATAACGTGTTTGACAAAGCTCATTTGCCCAACCCCCCAAAATGCGTGCATAGTTTGCTGGGCTTGTCCTTTAAAACGCACTTTGATTTTAGCCAAGATGAGATTATGGAATACACCATTTTCTGGCATATAATAGTCTATCAAGTCAGGTGTCGTGGTTTGTAGAAGTGGCAAAAAGATTCGCTCTGTGGGATAGCCTAGATATTTGTCCTCTAAAGGGGGTTTGCCTACAACGGTGGCTAGATAGATAGGATTTGCCTTAGAGGTTATAGCCTCTACTTTTAACACGGGATAGGGTTCAATAGGTGTGTAAAATCCGGTATGATCCCCAAATTTTCCCTCATCTCTTAAGCTATCAGGCTCTACAAAGCCTTCTATCACATAATCGCAATCATAAGGGACATATAAGTCATTACTAAGGCATTTTACCATTTGGGGTCTTTTTTTGCGGATAAATCCATAGAGCATAAGCTCAAAGATCCCATAAGGGAGGGGAGCTGTCGCACACCAAGTATAAAGAGGGTCTCCACCTATGGCAATGCTAACAGGCATTTTTTGCTTTGCCTTTTTATAAGATTCTAATAAATTCATAGAATCTTTGTGGAGCTGCCAATGCAAGCCCAAATGATTCTTATCATAAACTTGCAAGCGATACATTCCAAGATTTTTAACATCCCCATCAAGGCTTTGTGTGTAGCACTGCCCCATAGTGATAAATGCCCCTCCATCCTCACTCCAAGTTTTCAAGATAGGTAGAGATTGTAAATCTAGCGCATTATCTCTTTGGATAAGGGCTTGGCAAAGCCCCCTTTCTTTCAGAAGCTTCGGGGCTAGAAAGCGTAAGTGGAGCAATTTTGGAAGTAGTTTTAAAGTATGTTTGAAGTCTTTGGGCGGTTTTAGTTTGAGCAGATATGTAATCTCATCTGCAATTTTTTCTGTATTGCCAATGATGAGTTCTACTCTTTTGAAACTCCCAAAGAGATTCATTAAAACAGGGGTTTGAAAATATTGTTGCCTTGCTTTATTGATAGGATTGGTAAAAAGCAGGGCTTTAGAATCTTCTTTTTTCACTTCTAAATAGGCTAGATGAGGAATTTCTAAATCAATATCTAAAGGCTCTGTTATGATTTTTAGCTCATTATGAGCCTTGAGTAAATCAATAGTTTGTCGCATAGGTATTCCTTATCTTTGAATTTAGTGGATATTTTACCAAATTATAAGGAGTATGGGAATGTTTTGTGTGCTTTAGAGTTCTTGAATTTTCTTGAATTTTTTGAGATAATTTAGGTTCTAAAGCTAAAATTGAATATTATAAAGATGGTTAGAATGCAGATTTTGTTAAAGATTACTTCGGGTATAGAAAAAATAAGTGATGGCGTGGCAAGGATTTCTATTCTTCTTTTGTGGATTCTTTGTTTATTGATTTTTGGTTTAGCAGTGGCGTTAAATTTTTCTTATGTGAATAGCCAATTAGAGGATTTTAGCCTTTATTGTTTTGCCTTAATGATACTTTTAACCTTCCCTTATACTTTAAAGCAAGATAGACATGTGCGTTTGGATTTGTTTTATATACGATATTCTAAAAGAGCCAAAAGCATAAGTTGGTTACTTATTAATCTGTGTTTTATCTTTCCTTTTTGTTTGGTGATTGCAAAATATGGTTTGGATTTTATGATTCACTCTTATAGAATAGGTGAGTCTTCTCCTAATGGTAAGATACCTTATTATTTTATTTTTAAGTCTTTTGTAGTTGTGGGGTTTATTTTATTGGCTTTGCAAAGTGTTGTAGAATCTTTAAAAATGTTTTGTTCTTTGCTGAATAAAAAACAAGAGATTTAAACAAGGAATAAGGCGATGGAATTGTTGGTTCTTATTGTTCTTAGTATTATTTTGCTAGTAATTGGTGTGCCTGTTGCTTTTGCCTTTGGTTCTAGTGGGTTAATTGTCGGCAGTTATTTGGTGTTTTTTGGGGATAATCCTTATATTCTCTCTTTTTTGCCTAATCGTTTAGAGGGGATTTTTAGTAATACGACCTTGATGAGTATTCCTTTGTTTATCCTTATGGGGATGATACTAGAACGTAGCGGAATTGCAGAGCGGCTTATAAGCTCTATTGCCAAATTGTTTGGCTCACTTGGTGGAGGAGCTGCTATTGGGGTGATTATCGTAGGAACTTTATTAGCAGCTAGCACGGGTATTGTTGGTGCTACGGTTGTAATGATGGGGGTGATTGCAGTTCCTGTGATGATAAAGGCGCAATATAATAAGAGTTTTCTCTCTGGTGTAGTTGCTGCAAGTGGGACATTAGGACAGATAATTCCGCCCTCTATTATTCTTATTGTTTTAGCAGATGTTTTGCAATTAAGTGTGCGGGATTTATTTAGTGCGGCTATTTTGCCTAGCATTTTACTTATAGCGGCTTATATTCTTTTTGTTTTAGCCGTTGTCTTCTTTCTCCCTCATTTTGCACCAGCTAGTCCAAATCCAAGTAATTTTAAATCTTTAGTATTGCCAACACTTAAAGCCGTTGTTCCACCTATTGTTTTAATTATTCTTGTTTTAGGGAGTATTTTAGGGGGGTTTATAGAGCCAACTGCAGCAGCAGCCGTAGGTGTGGTAGGTGCTTTAATTTTAGCATTTTTACAGGGGCGATTAGATTTGCATTTACTCCATATTGCAGGGAGAGAGACAATACTTTTTTGTGGTATGGTATTTGCTATTTTAGTGGGCGCTAATTGTTTTACGCTTGTATTTAATGGTTTAGGTGGAGATAGTGTAATTTTGGAGTTTTTTTTAGAATATTTGGATTCTCCTTTATATTTTGTGCTTATTGCTATGTTGGTTATTTTTATTTTAGGTTTTTTTATTGATTTTTTTGAGATATGTTATATTGTTTTACCCATTTTAGCAGGTATTGCTATACATTATGAGATTAATATGTTATGGTTTGCTTTACTTGTTGCGATTAATTTACAAACGAGTTTTTTAACCCCTCCTTTTGGGTTTTCTATTTTCTTTTTAAAATCAGCAGTAGGAGAATGTATTAAGATTTATGAGATTTATAAAGGGGTTGTGCCTTTTATTTTGTTGCAACTTTTAGTATTAGTAGTGGTGTTTTTATTCCCAAAACTTACACTAGATAGTGAAGATTGGGGTAGAATTTTGAGATTTATTTTTTAAGGAGATATTGTGAAAAGACGCGATTTTATTACAAAGACTACTTTAGGTGCGGTTGGTGTTGCTGGTATGGCAGCATTAGCAGGTTGTAAAGATGAGGTAAAAGAGGGAGAGAGTGTAGGGGCTAAAGTTCCTAAGAAAACAAATTTAAAAATTTCTCTTGCGATGAGTTGGTCGCTTACTTTACCGATATTATCAGATATAGTAAAACACTATGCTAAGGTAGTTGGTGAATTAAGTGAGGGTTCTATTAAGATAGAGATTTTTCCAGCAGGTAAGCTTGTCCCTGCGCTTGGAGTCTTTGATGCGGTCAGTAGTGGGCAAATTGATGCGTATCATTCTGCGCCTTATTATTGGGAGGGTAAAAACACTGCTTTTAATCTTTTTTCTGGGATTCCCTTTGGTATGATTGATAGCGAGGTTAATGCTTGGTATTTATATGGAGAGGGTATGGATTTATGGAGGGAGATTGCAGGAAAATATAATCTTTATCCTCTCTTAGGGGGTGCAACAAGTATCCAAATGGCGGGTTGGTATAAAAAGGAGATGAATACCTTAAAAGACTTTGAGGGATTGAGGATTCGTATGGTAGGGGTGGCAGGACAGATTTTAGCTAAACTTGGGGCTGCGCCAAAAAGCACTCCGGGTGCAGAAATTGTTCCTAATTTAGAGAGGGGAGTTTTAGATGCAGCAGAATGGGTTTCTCCTGCTTTTGATGAAAAACTTGATATTTATAAAGTAGCCCCTTATTATTATACGCCTTGGCAGGAAGCAGGTTCGATTACGGAATTTGTTTTTAATAAGCAAAAATGGGAGAGCTACCCTAAAGAAGTGCAAAATATTTTAGAGTTTGCAAGTAAAGAAGCGCATTTACAAATGACAGCTATGGGGCAGTTTTATAATGCAAAGGCAATGGAGCGATTGAAAAATCAAGGGGCAAAGATTAGGACATTTTCTCCAGAGATTATCCAAGCCTTTAAAGATACTTTAGCGCAAGTACTTGATGAAGAAAGTGCGAAAAATCCAGACTTTAAGAGAGTTTTGCAAAGTTATCAGAGCTTTCAGAGAGAGCAAGAAGTTTGGACAAGAGATAGTTTAAGGGCTTATTTAGAGATTAGAAGTTAAGGAATTTAGTCTTGTTTAATTTGTAAAGGTTAAAAAGGAAAAATTTATGAATTATCCTATTTGTATCCTTACCTTGCACCATATTCATCCTTTTGAAGATTGGTTAAGTGTAAGCCCACAATTATTAAGTAAAGCTCTTATAAACACTAAACAAAAGGGCTATAACTTCATTTCTTATGAGAAATTCATAGAGATTTTGCAATCGGGTAAGAATCCTTCTAAAAAACAAGTGCTTTTAAGTATTGATGATGGTTATTTTGATGTCTATAAGTATGGGTTTCCTGTTTTAAAAGAGCTTAAGATTCCATCGGTTTGTTTTTTGATTACTGATACCATTCAAGAAAGAAGGCAAAAAGAGCCTGTTTTTAAACCCCATAAAGAAATTGATTATGTCTCTGATGTGGAGTATTTTCTAACTGCGGAAGAAATTTTTGCGATGAGGGAATGGATGGCTTTTGATAGCCATACTGCTTCACATTATAATTGCAATACCCAAAATAAGGAATCTTTGGAGTTTGAATTACACACCTCTAAGCATAAAATAGCAGAGCTTTTTCCGCAAAAAGATATCTTTGGGTTTTGCTACCCTAGAGGAAAATTCAATACTTTATCGCAGGAGGTTTTGAGAGAATGTGGGTATTCTTTTGCCTTTTCTACAATAGAGGGAGGTGTTTGTGTGGAATCTTGCGATCCTTTTGCTATCAAACGCATTTGTATCTCTAGTACATCTCCTAAAAGAGGAGAAATAGACTATCTAAAGAGATTAAATGCAAAGCTTTTTATTTATTCCACTCCAATTTTAGGAAGTTTAAAATCAAAATTTAAAGCTAGAAAATAGGGCGTTGCTAATTTAAAGTTGCAGTTGTTATAATTTCACAAATTTGAGTTTAGGAGTTTTATATGTTACTTTTTACCCCTGGTCCAACACCTACTCCAGAATTTATGCGTATGGCTATGGGTGAGCCTACGATTCATCATAGAACTTCAGAGTTTGAATCCCTTTTTGCTAAGGCAAGGGAGGGCTTAAAACAAATGCTTAAAATGCCTGAAGTGCTAATGCTTGCAAGTTCTGGAAGCGGAGCAATGGAAGCGTGTGTAACTTCGCTTTGTGCAAAAAAACTCTTAAGTGTTAATAGCGGAAAGTTTGGCGAACGTTTTGGCAAGATTGCCAAAGCTTTTAATATCCCTTTAATAGAGATTAAAAATGAGTGGGATACTCCTGTAAGTGTAGAATCTATTTTAGAGGTATTAAAAGAAAACCCTGATATTGATGCTATTTGTATGCAAGTGTGTGAGAGTGCAGGTGGGTTAAGACATCCTTATGAAGAAATTGCAAAAGTTATCAAAGCTCATAATTCTAAGATTATGGTGATTATTGATTCTATTACCGCTATGGGAGTAGAGCCTTTAGAGGTAAGTTGTGTAGATGCTTTAATTGGAGGTTCGCAAAAGGCTTTTATGTTGCCACCGGGAATGAGTATTATTGGGCTTAGTGATGAAGCTGTTAAAAAAATTGAGGAGAGGAATATTGGATTTTATTTTAACCTTAAAACAGAGCTTAAAAATCAGGTTAAAAACACCACTGCTTGGACAGCCCCTACTACTATTATTATAGGGCTTTGCGCATTTTTGCAAAAGTTTCAAGAAAAGGGTGCGGAAACATTTTATGCACAAACAAGGGCTAGATCTTTAGCGACTAATGAGGCAATGGAGGGAATAGGATTGAAGATTTATCCTAAAGTCCCCGCTCTAGCGATGACAACGATTTTTAATGAATTAAGTGAGGATTTACGAAAAATCCTTAAGAATAATTTTGGGGTTAATGTAGCTGGCGGACAAGATAATTTGAAAGGCAAGATTTTTAGGATTAATCATATGGGACTTATTGCTTTAAACGAAATTGCTTGGGTGGTTAATGCAGTTGAGCTTAGTTTGGAGATATTAGGGATAAGGAAATTTGATGGCAGAGCCAATCAAATCTTCTTAGAAAAATATTACAAAATTATCGGATAAGGTAAAAATGAAATTTTTAGTTACAGGAAGTGCAGGGTTTATTGGCTCATTTTTGGCATTAAGACTTTTGCAAAGGGGTGATGAGGTTGTAGGATTAGATAGCATTAATGATTATTATGATGTGGCTATCAAATATGGCAGGTTGCAAAGGGCTGGAATACCACAGGAATTGCTTAGATATAATACTTTAATACCAAGTAAAGAATACCCCAATTATCGCTTTATCCAATTAAATTTAGAAGACAAAGAAAATCTTTTAAAGCTTTTTGAAAACGAGAAATTTGATAAAGTTTGTAATCTTGCAGCACAAGCGGGAGTTCGTTATTCACTGCTTAATCCTGATGCTTATATCCAAAGTAATATCGTAGGATTTATGAATATTTTAGAATGTTGTAGGCATTATGGGATTAAACATTTAGCTTATGCCTCTAGCTCTTCTGTGTATGGATTGAATGAAAAAATGCCTTTTAGCACTAGTGATAATATTGATCATCCTATTAGCCTTTATGCAGCTAGTAAAAAGAGTAATGAGCTTATGGCACATACTTATTCTTATTTGTTTAATCTTCCCACGACAGGTTTGAGGTTTTTTACGGTTTATGGTCCTTGGGGTCGTCCGGATATGGCATTATTTCTTTTTACAAGGTCTATTTTAGAAGGAGAGGCAATAGATGTCTTTAATTATGGGGAAATGTTAAGGGATTTTACTTATATTGATGATATTGTAGAGGGTGTGGTTAGGGTATTAGATCATATACCTCAATCTAATCTTGCTTGGGATCCTAAGAATCCAAATCCACATAGTTCTAAAGCCCCTTATAAAATCTATAATATAGGCAATAATCACCCTGTAAAATTAATGGACTTTATAGAAACCTTAGAAAAAGAGCTCGGGAAAGAAGCAAAGAAAAATATGCTTCCTTTGCAGTTAGGCGATGTTCCTGCAACTTATGCAGATGTTAGTGATTTAGTAGATGAACTTGGGTATAAACCTAATACTCCTATAAAAGTCGGGATAGCAAATTTCGTGGCTTGGTATAAAGATTTTTACCAAACTTCAATATTGTAAATTATTTTGTTTTTAGTCTTTATGTGTTAGAGTTCGCACTTTACTCCCCTAAAATAGGTTTTATATGATTATTATTCCAGCAAGATTAAAATCTACCCGCTTCCCTAATAAGGTTTTAATTCCCATTGGGGGAATTCCTATGGTTATTCGTGTAGCAAGGATTGCTCAAGAGATTGATAGGGTTGTTATTGCAACAGATGAAGAAGAGGTGAGAAAAGTTTGCAAAGACTATGGATTTGAAGCTATTTTAACGGCTAAAAATCACGATAGCGGGACAGATAGGATAGCCGAGTGTGCTAGAATCTTGGATTTAGCAGAGGATGAAATTATTATTAATTTGCAAGGCGATGAGCCTCTTATCGAAAAAGAAGTCATACAAAGTTTAAAAAATCTTATGGAAGAGAAAGCTAAGTGTAATGGCGAGCTACCTTTTATGGGAAGTTGTGCTAGAGCTATTAGCAAGGAAGAAGCTAAGGATTGTAATCTTGTGAAAGTTGTTTTAAATGCTTCTAATGAGGCACTTTATTTTTCACGCTCTTCTATTCCTTATGATAGGGAGGATAAAATATCTGATATTACAGGGACTTATTGGGGACATTTAGGGATTTATGCTTTTAGCGGGAAAAGTTTGCAAGAGTTTTGTAATCTCCCAAAATCTATCTTAGAGGAAATAGAAAAACTTGAGCAATTGAGGGCTTTAGAGTATGGAAAATGTATTATAATGGCAAAGGTTAAGAGTAAGTCTTTTGGCGTTGATACTCCAGAGGATTTAAAAAAGATAGAAGAATATTTATTAAATAAGGAACAAAATGCAGTTAATAGAAGTTTCTAAAGAGGCTAATTTACCAACAAGATTTGGAGTTTTTAAAATTCGATCTTTTAGGGAGAAAAAGAAAGTTGGGGATGAGGTTTATTGCTTGGATCATCTTGTAATAAAAAGTGAGGAACTTCCTAAGAATCCACTTGTTAGAGTGCATTCTGAATGCTTAACAGGTGATGCACTTCAGAGTTTAAAATGTGATTGCGGTAGTGAGCTAGAAATGGCTTTAAAAAAGATAGCCCAAGAGCAAGGAATGGTAATTTATCTGCGTCAAGAGGGTAGAGGTATCGGGCTTTTTAATAAAGTAAATGCTTATGCTTTGCAAGATAAGGGTTTAGATACCATAGAGGCAAACTTAGAATTAGGCTTTAAAGAAGATGAGAGGGATTATTCTGTTGTGAAGTTTATCTTTGATTTTTATCATCTCAAGCAAATTCGCCTCCTTACAAATAATCCTAAGAAAATAGAGGCTTTTAAACAAATGGTAGAGATTCAAAGAGAGCCAATTATTATCCAATGCAACCAGCATAATATGCGTTATTTGAAGGTCAAAAAAGAAAAAATGGGGCATTTGCTCTAAGGAGTTTTATGGAAGAGAAAATTACTTATGCAAGGGCAAAGGAGATATTACAAAATCAAAAAATTTCTCCAAAAGGTTTAGAGAGGGTTTTTTTGTATGAATCTTTAGGGAGGGTTTTAGCCAAAGATATTTTTGCTAGTGAGGATATGCCAGAGGTTGCACTATCAAATATGGACGGGTATGCGTTAAGTTCTACAATGATAGGGGAGAGTAAGGGGGTTTTTAAAATATTTAGCGAAAATCCAGCAGGTAATCAAGAGAGCATAGAATTGCCACTTACTAAACCCTATGCTATAAAGACTTTAACAGGTGCGGCAATGCCTAAAGGTGCTGATATATTAGTCCCTTTTGAAAATACAAATATTAATGGAGAATATTTAGAGGTGAATGAATTTCCTAAAATAGGGGAATTTATAAGAAAAGTTGGTGATAATTATAAAAAAGGCGAGAAGCTCTTAAGTCAAGGAACGAAATTAAATGCTATTCATATTGGGCTTCTTGCAAGTTTAAATCAAGTCTTTGTAGAGGTTTTTGAGAAGCCAAAAGTAGGGATTTTAGTCAGTGGTAATGAGATTTTAGAGATTGGAGAGTCTAAGAGTAATCCTAATACCCTCTATAATGCTAATGGGCATCTCCTTTATGCCAAAATAAAAGAAAATGGAGGAAACCCAAAGCTTTATCCTATTTTAAAAGATGAAAAATCTAGCATACAAGATTGTTTAAAAGAGGCTTTGGAGGAGTGTGATTTGGTGGTATCAACAGGCGGGGCTAGTGTTGGGGATTATGACTTTATCCAAGCTATTTCTAAGCAATGGAGTGATGAAGTTGTTTTTAAAGGAGTGAGGATTAAGCCCGGACAACATATTATTTATGCTCATTTTCATCAAAAGCAATTTTTTGGTTTGCCGGGATTCCCTAATTCTACTTTGGTTACTTTTGAACTTTTTGTAAAAGAAATTTTAGGGAAGCTTTGCGGGGTGCTTTGTAGAGAAAATATTTTAGAAGTTACACTTAAAGAAGATGTGCAAAAAGGGGATGAAAGATTAGAATTTAGAGTATGCAATATCAGGAATGAAGGGGGTCAGTTTTTTATAGATTTTGAAGGTAAAAAGAGTTTTCAAAGTGCAATTTTAAATAATTTTTGTCCTTTAGATGATGCTAGGATGGGATTAGCGGTTTTAGAGGGTAATAGGCTTAAGGGTGATAGGATACCCGTTATTGTTTTGGGCTAGAAATATTTGTTTAAGTTATTGGTTGTAATAGAGTAAAATTCCTACTTGGCTTAAGATTTTAGAATCTTCAAAACTCAAATCTTTTTTTCTTGTGAAAAAATAAATTTTGCAACCAAATTTTTGAATATTATAGAGGGTCTTTAGCTCTTTTTGTGATAGTAAAGAAGGGAATATAAGGGTTAAAGTCTGGATTCTTTTGTGTTGCTTTAGGGTTTTATAGGAATAGTCTATTGCGTATGAGCAATGCTTTTTTACCCCAACAACGCTAAAGTGTGTTAAAAGTTCTTTAGGGGCTTGGGATAAGAGTTTATGTGTGCCAAAACTTTTAAAGGGTTGCATGGATTAATTCCCCGATTTCTTGGTATTCTAATTTTTCATTTTGTAAAAGTTTTTTTTGGATAGCATTGAGGAGGTTTTGATAATTTTTAAAAAACTCTATCCGCTCTATCTTGCAATTTTCTAAGATTTTTAAAATATCTTCTTCGCTTCCTATAAGGTATTCCCCCATTCCATAAGATTCAACCATTTTTTTTGCGATATTTTTTGCGATATTTAAGTCTTCTTTGGAGTGTGAATAGTATTCATCATAGAGCAGTTTTAACGCCGCAATTCCAGAGAGATGCACCTTGATTTGGTTTTCTAATTCATTTTTACTTGAAAATTCTTTATCAAGGTATTTTAAACCATCACTCATCAAAGTGGCTTTTTCAAAGGGTATCTCTAAGTGATAAGCACTAAAGGCTTTTGCCGCTTGATAAAAAGCTAGAATTTCTTTTTCTTTTTCGTTAAAGCTTAGTTTTTTCTTCACCCCTATCATCACCTTATCACGCACACTTAAAATATCTTCTTTTTGGATGGATGTAGAATTGCGTTTAATCGCATTAAGTGCCGCTTCATTAATGAGTGAGGCAATACCAGCTCCGCTAAAACCTACGCATAGTCTTGCTATTTCTTCTAAATTAAAATCATAATTTTTATCCCTACAATGCACTTTTAAGATTTTAATCCTTTCTTGCAAGTTTGGTAATTCAACAAATATTCTTCTATCAAATCTTCCACTTCTTAGCAATGCTTCATCCATTGAATCGATATTATTTGTTGCTCCAATAACTATAACGCCCTTGCTGTCTTCAAAGCCATCCATTTCTGTTAAAAGTTGGTTAAGTGTTGCTTCGCGTTCGTCATTGCGCATACCACCTCTTGCTTTTCCTACCGCATCAATTTCATCGATAAAAATAATAGAAGGTGCGTTAAGCTTGGCTTTGGTGAATAAATCTCTTACTCTTTTTGCCCCCATACCCACATAAATTTGCACAAAGCTTGCACCGCTTTGGTAAAAAAATGGCACACCAGCTTCCCCTGCTAATGCTCTAGCAATTAATGTTTTACCAACTCCGGGAGGTCCTATTAGAAGCACTCCCTTTGGGAGCTTTACGCCAAAGTTTTGGTATTTTTGTGGAGATTTTAGATAATCAATAATTTCTTCTAATTCTTCTTTGGCTTCACTAATGCCAGCAACATCTTCAAAAGTAATATTTGATTGTGTGGATTTTATTTTCGCTAAATCAAAACTTTCGTTAATTTCGTGGTTTAGAGTCTGAATATTTTGAATATCTTTTAAGGAGATATTTTTGCTAGGTTTTTTAAAATATTGAGGATTTTTAGCGAATAAAAGTAAGCAAATAACAATGACTCCAATAAATACAATAAAATCTAAATTTTCTAAAAAAGTAGAATTTGTAGTAATCTCTATGGGAATCTTCTCTCCAAAACCCTTAAGATCTACGCTATCTTTGGCGATTTTATAGGATTGATGATTGATTTTAAAAAATAAATAATCCCCTTTTATTTTGGCAGAATTTGGGAGAGAATCTTGCATTAGATAATGCAACTCCGAATTACTAATGAGCGTAGCATTATCTTTTAGAGATAGAATTGCCAATAAAATTAATGCACTAATAAAAAGACAGATTCCAAAAATCAGATATTTAGATTTGTGCATAATTTTTGTCCTTTTTTGCTATAAAATTTGTAATTTGTATCCAAGAATCTTTAGGAATGGGCGTTTTAGAGGTAATATCAATCCGATTATAATATTGGTCTAATCCGCTATAAAAGGTTTGATTGTCTAGGGTTTTTTGGGATTCTATTAAAATATTAAGAGGAGAATTAGATTGTTGGAGCTTTTTACGCATAGCAAGATTATTATTTGCCACAATCTCTTCAAGTTGTTTTTGACGCTCTTTAGCAATATTTCCTGCGACATCTGGTTTAAGTTTGCTTGATGCTGTCCCATCTCTTGGGCTATATATAAAGCTATGTAAATGGGTGAGCGGTAGTTCTTTGAAGTTTTTTAATGCCTCTTCCCAAATGTCTTGGGATTCTTGTGGATGCCCTATGATATAGTCGCTACCTAAGGCAAAGCCCATTTTAGAGAGCTTTTTAAAAAGTAGATAATCTTTTTGGTAAGTGTTTTGGCGATTCATAAGTTTTAGCATAAAAGGAGAAGTATGTTGCAAGGCAATATGTAAATGCCGCTCTATTTTGGGATTGGCGAGTATTTCAAGGAAGGTTTCATCAATTTGTGAGGGTTCTAAGCTTCCTAATCTTAGACGCTTTACTTCATTAATTTGGCAAATATCTTGTAATAGTGCAGTAATGCTTTGTTGGGATTCTATACCCCAGCTTCCCATATTAGTCCCTGTTAGGATAAATTCACTAAAACCCTTTTGGCAAAGAGTAGTGATTTGTTGTAGGATTTTTTCTTTACTAAAGCTTCTAGCCTTTCCACGAACGCTAGGAATAATGCAGTAGCTACAAGCAAAGTTACAACCTTCTTGGATTTTAATAAAGGCGCGACTTTTGCCAATAAAGTCTGTAATAATAGTCGAATCAAGATTTTCTAAATCATCTTGTAAATAAAAGCCTTGTGATTGCTTAAGAAGGTCGTTGATTTGCTCCTTAAAAGAATGTCCAAATACTCCAAATACAAGTCCTTTTTGCAAGAGTGATTCCCCTTGAGTCTTTACTCCACAGCCTGTAAAATATATTCTTTTCCCCTCATTTTGGAGGCGATTAATATAATTCCTAACACCACTATCTGCACCATTGGTTACTGTGCAAGAATTTACGATGATAATATCACTATCTTCTTCATAAGGGGTTTGTATAAAATCACTTAAAGCGTTAATCATAACTTGTGTATCAAAGAGATTGGTGCGACAACCAAAGGTTTTAAAATATACTTTAGGTTTGGTTGAAGTGTAAGTTATCATAAATCTCCTTGTGTGGGAGGGATAGATATGGGAGGAATAGAGCCATCACTTATAGGGGTATTCTTATCCCCGCTATAAATAGTGGTGCTTGGATAGGCAATTTTAATCTCTTGGGTTTTGAGAATTTCATTAATAATTTCTGCGCTAATATTGCTGCGGAGTGCTAAAGTTGCAAAGGAATTAGTGAGATACCATACAGAGATTCTAATACCATTTGGTTCTAGGAAGCTATATACACGAGGTTCAACATTGATATTGCGTAAAGTGTAGCGATTCCTTAATTTGTTAAATTGTTTTCTTGTAGATTCTGTATAGCCTTTGGCATATTTTCTAGCACATTCTCTAGCGATATGGCAAGCCTTTGCGTGGTCTGATTGAAAGGTTATAGTAAAGTCTATACCATCCCATACAGTTTGCATACCACTATGACTATAATTAGAAAACATTGTGGTGAAGATGAAATTATTAGGAATAAATATAACTCTTCCTGCTCGGCGATTTTCTTTATAGGAAGTTAAGGTAACATCTTCATATAAGATAATTCTTAATACAGAAATATCTAAAACATCCCCCACATAGACAGCTCCATCTTTGATAACCTTTATCCTATCCCCTGCATGGACTGCTCCACCAATGATAATAACAAACCACCCTAAAATGGACATAAACAAATCTTTCATAGCAATAGCTAAACCAGCAGATGCAAATCCAAGCACTGTTACAAGATAGCTAACATTATCTAAATAAGAAAAAAGCAATATCATAAGAATTAAAGTAATATTTAAAAAATTAATAATCTTATTAGCTGTATAAATCCTCTCATTATTATGGATATATTTACGCACCCCTAATTTTGTAAAAATAGCGATAGCTATGAGGATTAAAAGTGCAATACCAATATAAACTCCTTTGAGTGTTTGTGCCTTAATTTGCCCTCTTAGCTTTTCTGCATTTTCTTCTGTTTCTTTAGAGAAGATTCCAAAAGTTGTTGCGAAGATATTTTGTGTGGTTTCTAAAACTTTTATAATTTCTGCATTATCTTGCAGAGCCTTTAGGATTGATTGAGGGTTGTGAAATAGACAATAATCTTTTGCGCAAATTTTCTTTAATTGTTCTTGGGTTTGTGGATCTTTGAATCGGCTTAAGAGAGTATTTAATAAAATCTCTTTTTTGCGAAGATTGTCTAAAGTTTCTTCTAGGGTTTTATAATTAGTCCTTAGTGCCTCTACTTCTTGCTTGCTTCTTTTGATATAAGAAAAAGCTTGAATGATTAAAATAGGATTAGTTACATTAGGGATTTCTCCTAAGTTACTGCTTTCGATTAATTCTATAAAAGGCGAATCTTTATAAATCTCTAAGAGATTTTTTTGCTGATTGAGTGTGTTGAGATTCCTCTCTAAGTTAATAAGCTGACTTTGTATTTCGAGTGTTTTTGGTTGTGATTGTAAGGATATTATCTCTTCTTGAAGTTTGGTAATATTAAAAATCACTTGTTGGTAGGCTTGATAATTAGAGTATTTTTTAAGCCAAAGATTATTGGGGTTATCTAATATTTTATTAATACTTTGGATTTCTTTTTCTGTTTGTCGAATGATTTCTATTTCTTCTGCATTGCTAAGTGCATAGAGATTAATGTAGCTAAGTAAAATAATAAAACTATAAAACAATAGCTTCATTATTGAAATTCCTTGAGTATTTCTATTAAGAGGTCTTTTGAGACATCTTCTTTGAAGATAAAATCTCCTATTCCTTTTGGCAAGATGAATTTTAATGTATTATTGATACTTTTTTTGTCCAAGAAGAAGGATTGATAAAAGCTAGAAATATCCTTAATGGCATAGGTAGTTGGAAGATTATTTTGTTGAAGAATTTGTAATATTTCTTCGTATTGTTTTTGGGTGATGAGATTTAAACGCAGTGCTAAAGTGTTTGCCATAACCATTCCAATGCTTATAGCCTCTCCGTGTAAATAATGTCCATAACCACTTTGGGCTTCAATGATATGCCCAAAGGTATGCCCATAATTTAAGGCAGCACGAATTCCTCTCTCCTTTTCATCTTCTTTGACTACTTGAGCTTTGATATTGACTGCTCTATAAACACATTCTAAAAGATTCTTAGAATCTTCCCATTTTATTGTCTTAAGTGAGGTAAAAAAGTCTTTATCAAAACAAATTGCCATTTTGATGATTTCTGCTATTCCAGCATTAAATTCTCTTTTGGGGAGTGTTTTTAAAAATTGCGTATCAATATAGACGGCTTTGGGTTGGTGAAAAACTCCAATAAGGTTTTTACCAAATTGGTTATTGATACCTGTTTTACCCCCAACACTAGAATCAACTTGTGCTAGAAATGTGGTAGGGATTTGGATAAAATCAATTCCGCGCATAAAGATTCCAGAAGCAAAGCCTACCATATCACCAATCACCCCTCCGCCAAATGCAATCATTAAAGAGTTCCTATCTAGGCGATGATTGAAAGCAGATTCTAAGATTAGTTCTATACTTTGCATATTTTTATAATATTCCCCATCTTGGAGACTTAGGCAATAAATTTCATCCGCTTGGAGTTTGGATAATAAGAATTGTAGATGCAATCCCGCAATTTTTGGATTAGTGATAATTAATACTTTGCCCTTGTGGGAGATATTTGGTAAAGCACCAAAGGTAATAGGGTAGTTAGGCAGAATAATTTGCATAGGGATAATTGCCTTTATATAAAGTTGATGATTGCAAGGATTTTAGCAATTTTTTGTTTTATTTATCCTTTATGCTATGATTTATTAGTTATGCAAAATTGGGATTTTGTAATTTATTGATAACTTCATTTGGGTATAAAGGTAGTATATGTTAAAGGCTTGGGTTTTTTTATTGTTGGCAATCTTTTCTGAAGTATTTGGTGTTTCTATTGTTAATTATTCGCAAGAAGATAATAAAGCCTTTGTGTTATCTATACTTTTTATTAGTATTGCCATTGCGTATTATTGTATGTCTTTATCTCTAAAGAAAATTAATGTGGGGGTGGCGTATGCAATTTGGGAGATTGTAGGTTTAAGCCTTATTACAATTATTGCGATTTTTATATTTGGAGCAGAATTAAAGATACAAGAATATATAGGATTGGCTTTAGCGATTGTTGGAATTGTGCTTGTGAATCTTGGGGAGAATCGTAGTGATGTTTAATCTTTATTTGCTTTATGTTGTTTTAGCGGCTATTTTGGATATTTTTGCAAATCTTGCGCTTAGTAAGTCTGAGGGGTTTAAGAATCTTAAATGGGGGATTTTATCTATCTTGTTAGTTTGGTTAGCGTTTTATCTTTTGATGTTAAGTTTAGAGGGAATGAAGCTTGCCATAGCCTATACAATTTGGGGAAGTATAGGGATTTTGGGAACAACACTTGGAGGATGGTATTTTTTTAAACAAAAACTCAAACCCATAGGGTGGGTTGGAATTTGCGTTATTATCTTTGCGGTTATTATTCTAAAAACAGCCTAAGTTTAGAGGGATTGCATTAGATGATAATAGTTACGATGATATCGCCCTCTCTAATAGAATCTAAGACTTTCAAGCTTTGCTCATCTTCGATTTGCCCAAAGATAGTATGTTCTCCATCAAGATGAGGTTGAGGAGCAAAGCAGATGAAAAATTGGCTTCCACCGGTATCTTTTCCAGCGTGTGCCATAGAGAGAGTTCCTTTTAAGTGTCTATGGGGATTGTTTTCTAATTCGCACGCAATAGTGTATCCGGGTCCTCCTCTCCCACTGCCTTCAGGACAACCTCCTTGTGCAACAAAGCCAGAAATTACGCGGTGAAAGTTAAGATTATCATAAAATCCACTTTGTGCTAAAGAAGCAAAGTTTGCCACAGTATTTGGGGCTTCGTTAGGAAAAAGTTTAATGGTCATATTGCCTTTTTGTGTTTTTATAACAGCAAATTGCAATTTATCAAGAACTTCTTTGCTGGTATCAAATACTTTAGTTTCCATAGGATTCTCCTTATAAGTTTCTAGGGTATTTTTATGAATGAGGATGATATTATAGACTAAAAACTCATTAAATCCTAAAGTTTGTGATTTTTGCTAATATTTTAGGAATTTTTAAGCTCCACATATGGAATGATATTTAAAGAAAGTTATTGTAGTATTGGGTTTTAAAACTCTAAATGCAAGGGGAGTAGAATGCCTAAGATTATTTTGCTTTTTTTCTTGGTTATAAATCTTAATGCAGAGACTTTGTATCCTTCTTGGCTAAGGTATGGATTAAAGATTGTTTCGAACTTTGGAACGCAAAATGAAATAGAGGGTTATGGCATTATTATTAATGATGGTTTAATACTTACAAGCGCACAAAATGTTTATAGAAGTAGCCAGATAGAAGATATTTTGCTCTATGATGGGAGTGTTTTAGGCGATCATATCACTTGCTTGGGTTATGCTAAAGTTTTAGCTTTAGATATGAATTTAGATTTGGCTATTTTAGTCCCCTCCACTTTTACAGATATTTATTGCAATCTTCTTCCGGTGCAGGGAAATTTTCGCTCACTTGTTTTTAAAGAAAGTTTCTTGAATCTCTTAGAAGAAACCCAAGAATTTGCCCTTGATAAAAATTCTAATATCTCTTATATGGTTATTGGTGATTGGTTAGAATTTCAAAGAAAAACAATGCCTTTAGGAGAGTTTATGAGTTTATTGCAAATCCAAAAAGAAAGTTTTTTGGGAATGCCTGTTTTTCTAAATAGCAAGGAATTTTTTGTTGAGGATTTTTTTATAGGAATTATCACTGGAAAATCTCATAAAACAATCTTGGAGGCTAAAAAGATTGTGCAATTTTTGTGCGAAGTCAATAAGAAAACTTCTATTTTTGAAGAATATCCTTCTCTGCAAGAGAATTGTTATGCTAATTAGCAAGATTAAAGCAAAATAAGGTAGAATCCGGCAGATTTTTATATTTTTAAAGGAAATAAATGTCTGATTTGCTAAACCAAGATATCCAAAACATTAATATTGAAGATTCTATTAAAGAGAGCTATCTTGATTACTCTATGAGTGTTATTGTAGGACGGGCATTGCCTGATGCTAGAGATGGCTTAAAACCCGTCCATAGAAGAATACTTTATGCAATGTATGAGCTTGGAGTAACCTCTAGGGTGGCTTATAAAAAATCTGCAAGGATAGTAGGGGATGTGATAGGTAAATACCATCCTCACGGGGATACTGCTGTTTATGATGCGCTTGTAAGAATGGCACAAGAATTTTCTATGCGTTTAAGGCTTGTTGATGGGCAGGGGAATTTTGGTAGCATTGATGGAGATAGTGCCGCAGCTATGCGTTATACTGAAGCAAGGATGACACAAGCTTCAGAAGAAATTTTGCGGGATATTGATAAGGAGACTGTGGATTTTCTCTCTAACTATGATGATACCCTAAGAGAGCCTGATATTTTACCAAGTCGTCTTCCTAATCTTTTAGTTAATGGCTCTAATGGAATTGCTGTAGGAATGGCGACAAATATTCCTCCACATAGAATAGATGAGATTGTAGATGCTTTAGTTTATATCATTGACAATCCTAAGGCAGAACTTAATGAAGTTTTGGAGTTTATCGAAGGACCTGATTTTCCAACAGGTGGAATTATTTATGGTAAAAATGGAATCCGCGAAGCTTATGAGAGTGGTAGGGGGAGAATTAAGATTCGTGCCAAAACCCATATTGAAAAAACTAAAACCAAAGATGTTATTGTCATTGATGAAATACCCTATCAAGTCAATAAGGCAAGACTTGTAGAGCAAATTGCTGAACTTGCCAAAGAAAAGGTTATTGAAGGCATTTCTGAAGTGAGGGATGAGTCTGATAGAGAGGGGATAAGGGTTGTTATTGAATTAAAAAGGGAGGCAATGAGTGAAATTGTCCTTAATCATCTCTTTAAATCCACTCCTATGGAAAGCACTTTTGGAATCATACTTCTAGCTATTTATAATAAAGAACCCAAGATTTTTACCCTTTTAGAGCTTTTACATTTATTTATTTCGCATCGTAAAAGTATTGTTATCCGACGAACGATCTTTGATTTAGAAAGGGCAAAGGCTAGAGCGCATATTTTAGAGGGTTTAAGGATTGCACTAGAGCATATTGATGCTATTGTTGCACTTATCCGTGCTAGTAGTGATTCTAAGGTAGCTAAAGAAGGGTTAATGGGTGAATTTAATCTTAGTGAGATTCAAGCCCAAGCTATTTTAGAAATGCGCTTGCAACGATTAACCGGTTTAGAGAGGGATAAAATAGAACAAGAATACCAAGAATTACTTAAAGAAATTGAATACCTAAGTTCTATTTTAAAAAGCGAGGAACTCTTAAACAAAATCATTAAAGAAGAATTATTAGAGATAAAACAGAGGTTTTCAACGAAACGATTAACGGCTATTGAAGAAGATTATGAGAGCATTGATATGGAGGATTTAATCCCTAATGAATCCGTAGTCGTTACAATGAGTCATAGGGGCTATGTTAAGCGTGTTCCTGTTAGAACTTATGAGAAGCAAAATCGTGGCGGAAAAGGTAAAATCTCTGCGAATACCCACGATGATGATTTTATCGAAAGTTTCTTTGTTTCTGATACTCACGATACGATTATGTTTATTACCAATAAAGGACAGCTTTATTGGCTTAAAGTTTATAAGATTCCAGAAGCAAGTCGCACCGCTATTGGTAAGGCGGTGGTGAATCTTATTAACCTCTCTCCTGATGAAAAAATTATGGCGACTATTACAACAAAAGATTTTAATGAAGATAAATCCATAGCCTTTTTTACAAAGAATGGAATTATTAAGCGCACAAATTTAAGTGAGTTTAAAAATATAAGAAGTGTTGGGGTTAAGGCTATTAATCTTGACAATGATGATGAGTTAGTTACGGCTAAAATTGTTTCTTCAGAAATTAAAGAGATTTTAGTCGTTACTTATGAGGGAATGTGTGTGCGATTTGGTGTAGAAGATGTTAGAGAGATTGGACGCGCAGCAAGAGGGGTTACAGCTATTAAATTTAAAATGCCAAAAGACTATGTTATTGGCGCAACTATTATTGCTAATGAAAATGAAGAAATTTTGAGTGTTAGCGAAAAGGGGATTGGAAAAAGAACAGAAGCTAATGAATACCGAATCACCAAAAGAGGTGGTAAAGGTGTGATAGCTATGAAGCTTACTCCAAAAACAGGGAAGCTAGTAGGGGTTGTTAATGTTGATGAAAATATGGATTTAATGGTGCTAACAAGCAGTGGTAAGATGATTAGGGTGGATATGCAAAGTATTCGTAAAGCAGGTAGGGCTACAAGTGGGGTAATTATTGTTAATGTTAATGATGAAAAAGTAGTTTCCATTGCACGATGCCCCAAAGAAGAAAAAGAATTAGATGAGAATGACGAAGAAGTAAATTTACTAGGAGTAAATAGCAAAGAGGACTAATGCAAAAGATTATTTTTGCCCTCTTTTTATCGTCATTGCCATTTTATGCGTCAGAATATATTTTTTCTTATCAACTAGGCGTGAAAAATGGCATAATTTTGAAAGAAAAGTATTATTTTTCTCCTACAATGATAGGGGCAAAGATTTTAAAGAAAGATAAGAATCCTTATAAAAAATGTGAAATCCCCCATTTGGCAAGGAGTGAGAAAGAATTTTTAAAAGATTATAAAGAAGAGATTTTAGAATGTTTTTTTACTTGGGGCATTAAGTTAGAGGATAGAACAGAAACTAAGTATTTACAAAGTCAATCTACAACCTTTTTATGGATACCCCCAATGCGCATTCAAATAGAATTTGAAAATGGGATTGCAACTATTTATGCGCTTAAGAATAAGGAGATGAGATGAAGTTAGCCATTGTAGAAGATGATATTAATATGAGAAAGTCTTTAGAAATTGCTTTAGGGGAGTATAAAGAATTTGAAGTGATAAGCTTTAAAAGTGCAAAAGATGCCTTAAAAAAACTTGATGATTCTATTGATTTAATTATTACAGATATTAATATGCCCCAAATGGATGGATTAGAATTTTTAAAAATCCTCAATGGTCGTTATGAAGCTTTGATTATTACAGGGAATGCAACTTTAAATAAGGCTATTGATTCTATCCGTTTAGGGGTAAAGGACTTTTTGACAAAACCTTTTGAAGTTGAGACTTTAGTCGAGGCGATAAAACGAGCTAAAAAAGCACAAGAAATCATTGCTAAAACCCCTAAAAAATCTACCACTTCATCAAAACAAAGTTTCGTTACTACCTCACCTGCATTAGAAAATGTCCTAAAACTTGTGAATAAAGCAGCTAAGACAGATGCTTCTATGTTGCTTCTAGGGGAGAGCGGTGTAGGAAAAGAACTCTTTGCAAACTATATTCATCAAACTTCTTTGCGTAGTAACTCCCCTTTTGTAGCTATTAATATGGCAGCTATTCCAGAGAATTTATTAGAATCTGAACTTTTTGGCTATGAAAAAGGTGCTTTTACAGATGCCACAGAGGGCAGATCAGGGAAATTTGAAGTAGCCAATGGAGGAACGCTTTTTTTAGATGAAATTGGGGAGATGCCAGCTGTGTTGCAAACTAAGCTATTAAGAGTTTTGCAAGAGAAGGAGGTTGTTAGGCTTGGGAGCAGTAAGCCTCTTAAAGTAGATATTCGATTTATTGCAGCAACTAATGCAGATATTCAAAAGAAGATTAAGCAAGGGGAATTTAGAGAAGATTTATTTTTTAGGCTACAAACTATCCCTGTGCATATTCCTCCATTAAGAGAAAGGGAGGAAGAGATTATTCCGCTTTGTGAGTGGAAATTAGAGCAAGTAGATTTGCAATATGGTATAGGGAAGAAAAAGTGGGGTAGGGGTGCAAAGGAGCAGCTTTTAGCTTATAGTTGGCCAGGTAATATTAGAGAGCTTTTATCTGTTGTCGAGAGGGCGGCTATTTTGTGCGAAGAAGATACCATTATGCCAGAAGATTTGTTTTTAAGCTCAAGGGAGAGTGGCGGAGCAAAGAAGATTGCCAATTTAGAAGAAGAGTTGCTTTATGAAGCTTTAAAGGATTGTGATTCAGATATTGATAAAGTAGCTTCTCTTTTGGGAATGAAAAAAGAATCTTTGATGCAGAAAATGGAACAATATAAAATTAAACTCTAAATGGAGGAAAGCAATGAAAAAGTATAATGTGGCTGTGGTAGGTGCAACAGGGGCAGTAGGTGAAGAGTTTTTTAGGATATTAGAAGAGAGGGATTTTCCTATTGCAGAGCTTGTTCCTTTAGCAAGTGCTAGAAGTGTGGGTAAGGAAATAGAATATAGGGGTAAGAATTATCCCATACAAGAGCTTACCCATAAGGTGTTTAAAGAGCAAAAGGTGGAAATTGCATTTTTTTCTGCAGGGGGTAGTGTGAGTGCAGAATTTGCTCCAAGTGCGGCTAAATCTGGTGCGGTAGTGATTGATAATACGAGTTATTTTAGAATGCAAAAAGATGTGCCTTTAGTTGTGCCTGAAGTTAATCCTCAGGACATTGCATTATGGGAGAAAACAGGAATTATTGCAAACCCTAATTGTTCTACTATCCAAATGGTTCAGGTTTTAGCCCCTTTGCATAAAGCCTTTGGGATTAAACGCGTAGATGTTAGTACTTATCAAGCAGTCTCTGGTGCGGGTAAAAAGGGGATGGAAGAATTAGTGATACAAATGCAAAAATTCTTTGATTTTAGTTTGGATTCTTGTGAGAGTAAAGCATTTCCTCATCGCATAGCCTTAAATCTTATCCCACAAATTGATGTGTTTTTAGAAAATGATTACACTAAAGAAGAAATGAAAATGGTCAATGAGACAAACAAGATTATGCATAGCGATTTTGAGGTAAGTGCTACTTGTGTTCGTGTGCCTATTTTACGTAGCCATAGTGAATCCATTACGATAAGGTTTGAACAAGAAGTTAGCAAGGAAGAAGCTCAAAAGGTGTTAAAACAAGCACCCTCTTTGATTCTTATAGATAATCCAGAAGACAGCAAATATCCTATGCCTATTCTTGCTACGGATACTGATGATACTTATGTGGGTAGAGTGCGTGTGGATAATTATGATAAAAAGATTCTACACCTTTGGTGTGTAGCTGACCAACTTCGTGTAGGGGCGGCAACCAATGCTGTGAGAATTGCCCAAAAATGGATAGAAATGCAAAACAATAAATAGTTAAGCAATAATTTTACAAGAACTCTTATGCAATGCCAATTGTATTGATATACCATTTGCATTGCTTTGATACTAAAATCTCATATTTAGAATCCTTGCAAAAGAGTTTGTAAGAGCGCAAATTGCTCTTGGTGGCTTTATTGTAGCAATTTTAAAGCTTTTCTAATACTAAACAAGCTCTAGTTGGGATACAAGTTATCCCACTTGGGGATACTTCTATCCTTGTTAATATTTAAGGTATAACAACCTTAAAAAGAATATAATAAGGGGATAAAAATGGAGGGACATATAATGCAGGTTATACAACCTAATCATACTATTTCACAAAGCACAATAGCTTTAATAATGAAGCTTATCAAAAAAAGCTATAAAGAAGAAGAACAACAAGAAATTCTAAATGATATTGTTGCTATTGTCGATGAAGTTAAAAGAGATAATAGAATCTCCTCTGAAGCAATAAGAGAAGAAGTTGTCGAAAAGCTAAAAGGTGAATTAGCCACTAAAGACTTTGTTAGAGCTGAAATTGCAGAATCAAAGCAAGAGTTGAAACAAGAAATTGCAGAAGTGAAAACAGAGTTAAAAGCTGAGATTGCTGAAGTTAGAGCTGATTATCGCTCTCTTAGGCAAGAAATGAAGTTCTATGCAATAGGATTAGGAGTCTTAATGATTATCCTCCAACCTAAGGTATTTGATTTTATCACTGCTTTTCTTAAGTAACTAACTACTTAAAATACTTACAACCTGAGCTACGATACAAGTTATCCCACTTGGGTTAGATATATCCTTGTTTTAGCCTTTAAGACTTTTTAAATTTCTTTGGAAGTTCTCCTAAATAAAGCTTAAAGAGTGAAAAGAAATATAAGATTCTAAAACTCTATAAAGCCAATGCAACTTTAGGAGGTGGAGGGATTAATGAGTTTGTAAGTGTAGAGGAAATTCCTTTTCCTGCTGCATTGCTAGAAAAACTCAAGATTAACCCTAAATAGGAAATCATAGAATGCAAGGGAGATTCTATGGAATCTCTTATTAAAGACAATGCACTTTGCTTTATTGACAGACAAGCAACTCTTAAAGACAAAGAATACTTTGTGATGAATGCCAATGAGGGGATTGTTTGTTAAACAAGTCTTTTTAAAAGATAATGAAGTGATTTTGTATTCTTTGAATCTAGCCTATCAAGATTTATTCTTTTAAAATGGAAATTGGCAGAAATTCTAAGCCATAATGCTTTATCTATGCCATAATAAAATAATACATTAAGGAATCAAAATGAAAAAATACCTTTAAAAGATAACTTTTTTGATAAGGATGAGAATTGCACATTTGACAATGATAAGCTAAGCAGAAAATCTATTGCTAGTAATCTAACAAATATCTTAAAACACTCTAGCGCGGAGACACAAGGATTGATTCTTGCCTTAAATGCACAATGGGGAAATGGCAAAACAACTTTTATTAAAATGTGGAAAAATATGCTTGATGAAGAAAATAAGATTCCAAATCTGTATTTCAGTGCTTGGGAAAAGGATTATACCAAAGAACCTTTGATTGCTGTTTTAGGAGAATTGAATGGGTATTTAACAAAAAATAATATTCAGAATGAAAATTTCAATAAAGCAGTAGAGTCTGTGCAAAAAATCTTTAAAAAAATATTGCCTACTTTATTGAAAATAAGCGTGAAAGATTTATTTAATAAAATTGAAATAGATAATGAATTGCTCCAAGAGGCTTCACAGACATTAACAGAGAATGCCACAAAAACATTAATTGAAAATTACTCTAAAGAAGAAGAATGCTTAGTTCAATTAAAAAAGAATTTAACAGAAGTTTTTAAAAAGCAACAGGAGCAAAAGAGGGGCAACCTTTTATCATTTTTATAGACGAATTAGACCGCTGTCGCCCAACCTATGCCATTGAAATGCTAGAAAATATTAAGCACCTCTTTGGGATTCCTCATCTTGTTTTTGTGGTTTCTATTGATAAGGTTCAACTCTCTAAATCTATTCAGGCAATTTATGGGCAAATTGACACAGAAAATTATCTTAGGAGATTCTTTGATTTAGAATATATCTTGTCTAATCCCTCACCACTACTACAAATTTTTTGTCTTGATTTAAAAAAACGATTAAATATACAAACAGATATTGCAAAAATTTTTATAACAGACAATTTTACTTTACGAGAATTGCAAAAAATTCTCCCTCAAATTAAATTGTTAGAGATACAGCAATTTCAAGGTGATAATAAAAAATTTGAAATGATACACGCTATTTTTATTTTGCTTATTAAGATTTATAGACCTGATTTGTATTTGCAAATACCAAATACTACAGATATAGAGGGAGTAATGGGAATAGCAGAGAAACTTGTATGCAAAGAGGATAAAGTTTCAGGTAAAGATGTTTTTATGAAGTGTATAGGGATGACTTATGCCATAAATACAAAATCATATATTCAAGATGCTATTTTTTTGATTCACTCGATAAAGAAGGAAAGAAGGAAATTAGTGATGAATCTTCTTATATAGTGAAAACCTATCATAAATTTTTTATAGATAACTATAGTGAATATTGTAAAGAAATCAAAAAATTAGCAGAAGAAAATAAACAAAGTAAAAATTCACACAGAAACAAAGAATGTAATGAATGGTGCAGAAATCCACAATTACCAATGCCAAAAAATATACAAGCAATTGCTATAATTTCCGCTATTAACTTTACCTCAGCATAGCTTTAAAAAATTATCAATTTCCTTAGAGTGTGTATCATCTCTTACATAATCAACAAATCCTAAACTTTTTAGAACAAATAAAGATAAATATAAATTACTTTTTCTGTGAAAGTTCTCCTATTGTGTGATTGAGAGAAATAAGTCTTTTAAAAATAAAGCTATTACGCTATTAATACTAGAGATGGTTTATTTATAAAACAAGTTTTTAAGTAAGAAAATATATCCAAATCGTATTTAATAAGGTGTAAGAATCAAATTTGACTTGTAGTCAAAGAGTATATAAACTCTCAATCCCCACAATGACAGCACTTTTAAATTGTCTCCCCCCCCCCCCCTTTTTTTTTGTTAAAAAAAATCCTCAATTGCAGTCTCCACATTTCCATAAAAACTCAAGGATTTCAAAAGAGGATTCTTGAAAATTTAGCTATGCTTGTTGCTATCTTTTAGATTTACTAGGAATACAGGGATGTAAAAAAAGGGGGGGGTTAAGAGGGTTAGCTATTAGAGTTAGTGAGTCATAGAAGTAATATTTATAGGATTTAAAGACAAAATTCAATGAAATAAATCATTCTTGCTTTTTAGGCAAGTAATGATTTATTAATGCAAGGCGGCATTAAGCTCTATTTTGCGATTAGAGCGAAATGCTATCATAGTTCCACTCTTAGAATCGCATCTAAAATGCACTCCATTTTTGCCCGATAGCTCTCTGCCTTTATAGATTCCACTCTCTTTAATTTCAAATCCGGGATTAATCTCTGCTAGTTTTTTTGCTTCTTCTAAGGAGATTTTAAAGATTGTTCCAGCTAAAACTGCGATTCCACCATCGACAATGCAACCATCTCCTAAAGAAATCCCCGTAGAGCTATTTACCCCTAAGAGACAATTTTTGCCAATACTAATAGGATCGGAGTTTCCACCGCTTAACACGCCTAAAATACTAGCCCCACCGCCTACATCACTACCTTCTCCTACAATAACGCTTGAACTAATGCGTCCTTCATTCATACAAGTTCCCATTGCTCCTGCGTTGAAATTCACATAACTAGCCCCCGGCATTTGGGTATAACCACCACTTCCTAAATACGCACCAAATCTTGTTTTGGCGGTATCTAGTAAGCGGATATTGTCGTATTGCGGGATAACTTGCATTAAATAGCGAGGGAACTTATCGACAAAGTCAATAGCTGGGAATTCTCCACGCATTTTAAGCGCAATCTCATTCTCTCTTAGCCACTCTAGTTCAAAAGGCACATTTCCACTCCAAGCAACATTGCTTAAAAGCCCAAAAATACCATCTAAATAGAGGCTTCTAAGCGGTGCTTTTCCTAATGAGAGGGCGAGTAATTTCATATAAGCTGATTCGACGCTTTGGCATTGTTTGTCTTCATAAATGGCGCAAAATCTATATCGAAAGTCGCCATTATTGGTGTAAAGCCTACCTTCTTGCAACGCTCTTTGCAATTCTAAAACCACAGCTACATTTTTGTGTGCATTAGGATTGCTTTGTGTTTCTGCGATAAAGGGCGCAAAGTCATCAAGTGCTGCAATCACAAATTCTTCAGTGATTCCAAAAACAAGCTCACTTTCATTTTGGTTGATAGTCTCACATTTATCAAGTAGATTCCAAAAAATCGCATAACTGCCAAAATTTTCCTTCCAATTAAGCACAGGATAAGTTGCTTGAAGCACCTTATTGCTTATTATTCCAACATCTGCATAACAAATGCCAAAACCAAGAGGCTGTTTGTAGTTGCTTTTAGTTTCTATTTTTGCGACTTTTTCTTTAAAGGTTTCAATGCTCATAAAAACTCCTTATTTTCTTGTAATTATAATAATATTCCTCTATGGATTCCATAAATTTATCGAACTTTCCTTAAGAAAATGCTACAATCCTAGAAAATACCATATAAGGTAAAAAATGCAGCCAAAGGATTGGATTTTAGTTCTTATTTTTTTAAGCATCGGATTAGTTTTTATTGCATTGTTTTTTATTTTCTTTTTTAAGAAAAACACTCCACAATCCAAAAAACAAGAAAAAATACCAAACGCTAAAGAACTTTTGGAACTTTTAGCGCAAAAAGAGAATACTTTAGAGATGCTTTATCAATATAGCAACCTTGCTAAGATACATCACACCTCTTATTTCCAAGAAAGCGAAAACTTTGATTTAGAGTTTGTAAGTATTCTTGCTTCGCATAAAAATGTTAATGCCAAATTAGTCTTAGAGGTAGAGAAGTATTTTAAATCCATTAATCCAGAACGCAAAGAGCTTTTGGATAAAGCCTTAGAGAGTGGATTAAATAAACGATATTAGATTTCGCGCGGATCTGCTATTTTGCCTTCAATTGCGCTGATGGCTGCAACAGCAGAGTTTGCAAGATAGACTTCAGAGTTTCTAGCACCCATTCTCCCTACAAAATTACGATTTGTTGTAGAGATGCAACGTTCATTATCTCCTAAAATCCCCATATATCCCCCCAAACACGCCCCGCAAGTAGGATTAGAAATTAAAGCTCCAGATTCTAATAAAATATCGATATAGCCTAATTTGTGAGCATCTTTGTAGATTTTTTGAGTGCCCGGAGTGATAATTAATCGCACATCTTGATGCACTTTTTTACCCTTTAAGATTTCACTAGCAATGCGTAAATCGCTTAATCTCCCATTCGTGCAACTTCCAATAAAGACTTGATCGATTTTTATATCGTCTTTTATGGCTTGTGTGATACTTTTTCCATTGCTGGGTAAAAATGGATAGGCGATAACTGGCTCTAAAGTGCTAGTATCAATTTGTATTACTTGCGTGTAGTTTGCATTGCTATCAGAGAAAAACTCTTTGGGGTTAGCCCTTAGATTTTCCCTTTGTTGTAAAAATTCTCTTGTAACTTCATCAACAGCAATGATTCCATTTTTTGCCCCTGCTTCAATAGCCATATTACAGAGCGAAAATCTATCATCCATATTTAAATATTTAATCCCCTCCCCACAAAACTCTAATGCCTGATACAAAGCCCCATCAACGCCAATTTGGCGAATAACTTCTAAAATCAAATCTTTTCCATAAATGTGTTTTGCGGGTTTTCCGATAAATTCTACTTTAATAGAGCTAGGGATTTTAAACCAATTTCTCCCTGTAATCATCGCATAGGCTAAATCTGTGCTTCCCATCCCTGTGCTAAACGCCCCTAATGCTCCGTGCGTGCAAGTATGAGAATCCGCTCCAATAATCACATCTCCACTAACAACCAAACCTTTCTCTGGTAAAAGAGCGTGTTCGATACCCATATCTTTCTCATCAAAGAAATATTTGAGCTTATGCTTTTTGGCAAAATCTCGACTAATCTTTGCTTGATTGGCACTTGCAATATCCTTTGCGGGGATGAAATGATCCATTACGATACAAAATCCTTCTGGATTTGCTAGTTTTGTCGCTCCGCTTTGTTCGTAGGCTTTGATAGAAAGCGGAGTGGTAATATCATTGCCAATCACCATATCAATAGGGCAATCAACAATCTCACCCGCATAAACCTTTTTGCCAACATGTTCTGAAAAAATCTTTTCTGTAAGGGTCTGTCCCATTGTTTATTCCTTCGTTAAAATCATATTTTTAAAAAAATCCCGAATTTTTAAGATTTTTATTTTTTGGGCATAAAAGCTATTAGGATTTGCGACTAAATAAGCACTAACCTCCATAATGACTTCATCAATTTTAAGATTATTTTGGCGCATAGTGTTGCCTGTCTCGACTAAATCCACAATCGCATCTGCCATTCCTACTAAAGGGGCTAGTTCAATAGAGCCATAAAGCTTGATAATCTCCACGCTTAAAGCTTTTTTGGCGAAAAAGGCTTTTGTGATATTTTCCATTTTTGTAGCGATTTTTAGGTTTGGCTTTGAGAAATCTAGCAAATATTCATTAGGAGAGCCAAGCACGACTTTGCATTTCCCAAACTTTAAATCCAGCAAACGCACAAGCGGGCTTTGTTGCTCCTCAAGCACATCTAAACCAACGATTCCTATGTCGGCAACACCTCTTTGGATATAAACAGGAACATCTTGATTTCTAACAAGCATAAAAGTAAAGTGCTGTTTGTGTAGGATTAATTTTCGATCTTCAAAACAGAGCTTTTCTTGCAAAAATACTTCAAAAATTTCTAAAGCTTTTTCGCCAATTCTTCCTTTGGGGAGTGCAACTTTTATCATAACATAATACCCTTTGAAGTAATTTCTTCTGCAATGACTTTTTGCATCCCTTTAAAAACCAATAACTCATCATAAATGCAGTTTTGAAAAAAGCGGGATAAAAACTTGCCATCTCCGCCTGTGAAATAAATTTTTTTATTTTTTGAAGTGTTTTCTATCATTAAAAGGATAGATTTTAAAATGCCAAAACTTACAGCATCTCTAGTGTTTTGGGGGAAGGTATGAACATTGACGTTAAGATTTATCTCACAATCTAAAACAGGAATTGAACCTAATATTTTTTTATATTGGGTAATGCCCGGAAGTATATAGCCCCCTAGATGAATCCCCTGTTGCATTACATCAATAGTAATGGCGCTCCCTGCATCAACGATAACACCATCCTTGATAGCTTTACAAGCAGCAATTCTATCAACCCCTAATCCTTTATAATTGGTATCAAGTGATAAAAAGGGTGTTAAATCAAAACAACTAGCGTGTGAATATAATAAAGATTTTGTTAATTCTTCATTCACACTAATAAAAATAATAATCTCCTTAGAGTCTTTTAAAGAAAGATTATCTCTCTTCTCCCTCCAGACTTTTCCGTGATTATAAAAATGCAAAAAAGAATTTCCTATATCACAGAGAATCATTCATAACCTATTTAATTTCAAAATATGAATCATTAATGAAAGTTTTTCTAATCCCACTAAAGACAGGATTTTTAATCTTGCTTGGAATCTTGATGATTTCATAATCACTTAAATCATCTTCCATATTAATCATATATCCACGTGTCTCTAAGATACTAATCTTTTGTCCGTGATTTGCCCCTGTAAAATGTGCGAAAGGGAATTTAATGCGTTTTGTCTCATTTAAATCTCTATCAGTTAAAATAACTTCACCCTCTGAAGTAAATAAAAAAATCCTATCCCCGACAAATAAAACATCTTTGATATTGGCTTCAAAAGTGTTAATCACTGAAGGATTAACCGAAATAATGCGCTTTGGTGTAGCGGCAACCATACGATTATCAATGGCTTCTAGGAAAATCACATTATTAAAGTGTTTATCCCCATTAACTACGATATTTCTGACCATTTTCATATTGATTTTATCAATAATAGCAAGCTTACCATCTAAAGTTGGTAAAATAATAATATCGCCCAAGAAATAAGGAGAAGCAATTAGGGTATCATTGGTAGGTGCGGGGGGATTTTCTAGTTTGTAGAGATTTTTATTAGTTTGAACATCAAAAATGCTTAGGGTATTATTATCAAATACTAAAGCAATTAAATTATTTTGCATACTAGCACTTACAGGGTTAGAATCAAAATGTAAGTAACGATATTCTTTTGTATCTTTGTGAATTAAAATTAATTCTTTGAGATTATTAGTCGCTAAATAATAATCTTCTGACTCATTTAAATAGCGAGCATTTTTGGGCAAAAATACTTTTGGGATTTCTCCATTTTTTGTGATAAATTGTCCATTTTTCAAAGTTGCTCCATTACGCGTTATAAACACAATGGGAGAGCCAATAGGTTTTGTATAAGCAATACTTCCTTTGATTTCTTCTTTTTTGGGATTAAAATAAAATTTAGACCCACAACCCATAATAAAAGCCGCTAAAAGGCAATATCCAACAAAACTAAATTTTTTCATTCTTTAATTCCTTTTATCGTTAAATGTTCTAAAGCATTCGCAATATCTTTTGTGGGAGAACTATTTTGTATCTTTTCTAAGATATTCTTTGCTTCCTGGAAGTTTCCTTTTTCTATCTCTAAAAAAGCAGCCTGAAGATAGCCAAACTCGGTAGAATCTTGTAAAACCAAAACCTCAATATTGCGATTTAAACTTGCATTTTGATATTTAGAAAACTTAGCAATTATAGGATCTTTAGAGGATTGTAATTGCTCCAAAGTAGCCTTGTCGTTAGAAGAGAGGGCTTTTTGAAAAAGATATAAATCATAAAGTTTGCTTTGGCTTTGTTTTAAGGATTGAAGAGCCGTTTCATCTCCTAATAATGCTTTTTCATAAAAGTTTGCTATTTCTAAGTGCTGTTTCTCTTGGTAATAACCCATAATATTATATACAACAAACCAAGTAACTAAAGCAATAACAAGCACAATAATAGGGATTTTATAATGTTTAAACCAGCCTTCAAATCGTATTAAACCTTCTAACATTTTTTCGTTATTATTGAATTCTTCTTTAATATAATTAACATTTTGTTGTAAGCTCATTCTTTCTCCTTATTTACCTGTGCTACCAAACCCACAACTACCGCGTTTTGTTTTATCCAATGAAGCAGTTTCTTTAATCTTTGCCTGTTTAACCTTGCAAAGCACTGCTTGTGCGATTCTATCGCCAATTCGTATGACAAACTCTTCTTCTCCAAGATTAATTGCAATAACTTTAATCTCGCCACGATAATCGCTATCAATAGTGCCGGGAGTGTTTAAAATCGTGAATCCATATTTTAAAGCCAAGCCACTGCGAGGGCGAATTTGAATCTCATATCCGCTTTTAATCCCAAAAGCAAGTCCCGTTGGGATTAAAGCCCATTTTCCCGGAGGAATTGTTAAATCTTCAATCGCACACAAATCAAATCCTGCAGCACCACTACTCTGATATTTTGGTAAAACCGCCTTAGGGGAGAGCTTTTTAACCTTTAAAGTTGCCATTTATTACCTTTTTAAGTCTAAAATGAAATTTCTTTATAGCAAATATCTAAAATCTCATAATCTACCTTTCCGCGAGGTAATTCGACACTAACTTCATCTCCTACAATTTTGCCTAAGAGTTGTTTAGCTAGGGGGGAGTGATAGGAGATTAAGCCTTTATTGGGATTGCTTTCTGTTGCTCCTACAATGGTATAGCAAAATTTCTCTTCAGTGTCTAAGTCTTCTAAGGTGATGGTGGAGCCAAAGCTCACTTTATCGTGTGATATGGTGGAGGGGTCGATAACTCTGGCTTCTGCAACAAGCTGTGTTAGTTCATTAATCCTTGCATCAAGAAATAGCTGTCTTTCTCTTGCGGCGTGATATTCGGCATTTTCTTTTAAATCCCCGTGTTCTCTTGCTGTATCAATTTCTTTAATATTTTGAGGACGTTCCACTTCTTTAAGATTTTTCAGTTCGTTTATAAGCTTGTTATAGCCATATTCTGTCATTGGTTCCACAAAACTACTCCCATACAAATTAATTTATAATACTAACTAAAGAGAGTTAAAAAGCCCTTTATTTTAATAAGTTTTTTGCAAAATCTTCAATTTTTCTTGCACAATTTTCTGCACTGCCATTTTTTAGATATTGCATTAAAATCTCCTTTTGTGAAAAAAATTTTTCATAGTCAAAATTTTTCCATTCTCTTAAAAGATGGTGGGGTTTTACATTTTGCTGTAAAATTTCTGGAATGATAGGAAAATTGTAGATATTGGGATTATTTTTTGGGGAATGAAAGAATAAAAATTCTAAAAAAATATTGGCTAAACCAATATAATTTAATTTCACTAAAGATTTTGCAAGTAAAAAATCTATGGTTTTAGCCTTATAAACTAAAAGTGTTGGAATCCCAAGCAAGGTAGTTTCTAAAGTTGCGGTTCCGCTACAAACAAAAGCAAATTCACAATCTCTTAATCCCTCATAAGTATCAAAAGAGAGAATAAACTCTTCAACATCTCCATAAATCTTTTTTACTTGCTCTTTAAAATACTTAGGAATGATTAATAAAGCTTGTTTATTTTGTGTTTTTAAGGTTACGGCTATCTCTTTAAAAACAGGCAATAAAGCTCTAATTTCTGTTACTCTAGAACCAGGCATAAAAGCTATAAGATTGGTTGTTCTTTTGGAAGTATAGGAGAAGGGTATAGAATCTAAAAGCGGATGCCCTACATAAAAGAGGTTTGCTTGGGTTGGATAGTAGGCTTTTTCAAAAGGCAAAATTCCCCATAACTCATCACAAATCTTTGCCAAAGTCTTAGCACGATAAGCTTTCCAAGCCCATACTTGAGGGAGGATGTAATAAACCATGTAGGGTTTATGGGGTTTTTTTACTAGGGATTGGATAATGGGGATATTAAAAGATGAAGAATCCATAAAAATAGCAATATCGCATTCTCTAGCTTTTTGGAGTAAAACTTGTCGTATCTTCAAATACTTTGGAAGTAATTTTACAACTCCAATAAAGCCCATAACCCTAAATTCCTCAACACTAAAAAGACTTTTATAGCCACTTTGTAGGGAATCAAAAACTCCCTCCAAAGTGAAGCTTACTTGTCTTTGCTTTAAAGTCTTAATAAGGGAGGAGAGATGGAGATTGGAAGAGTATTCTAAAGCGCAAACAAAAATCTTTAAAGGCTTAGCTTCCATCTTCTTTATTTTCTTGATGAGTAATTTCTAGGCTTATTTTAGAATATTCTAAAGTAATAGTCTGTATGTGTTCTAATAATTGCTGTAATAAATTAAATAATTCCATAGCTTCTTGCAAGGGTACATAATCATTAGCTGGAGTTGCAAGGAGTTTTTTGTAGTTTTGGTAAGAGACTTCTAATTTCTTCACAGCAGTGGGTTTTGGTGGAAGATTGATATTTGTTTGTAAAAGCAAATCTCCAAGAACATCAAGTTGTGCCTTTATTGAAGAAAAACTAGTTTTAGTCTCATCATCTTTTAAATGAATACTTTCTTTAGAATCTTTTAAAGCCTGTAATTTTTGCTCAAGCGTAATTGCTAATGCTTTATTTTTTTGCTCTAATTCATCATTTTGCACATTTAATAAAGCATTTTTGGCAGAGATTTCATTAAAGGTTTGGATTAATTCTTCTCTGTCTTTTTGTAAGTTTTTATATTCTTCATTAAATCGTTTTTTTGCTTCTTCAAAAATTTCATAAATTTGCCACGATTCTTTGATGGTTTCTAGTTTTTTTGTGAGTTCTTGTAAGTTACGATTCATAGCATCTCTTTAGTAAAAAACCATAAGAAGGCAAACATAACGCCAGAGGTTTTAGGATAGGATTCATCAAAAATGAAAGAATAAGCTTGATTTTTTGGGATAAAAATCACTTCTATATTTTCATCATCAACTCCACCACCATCACTTACTTTATGATTCTCATTAATTTGAGCAAAAAACAAAGTTTGCTTACTCCCTGCAAACCCGACAGAGCTATAAAACTCTGTAATTTTATGAATCTCTTGCAAAGGCACATCATACCCACACTCTTCTAAAATCTCTTCTTGCGCAATCTCTTTTAGAGTTTTATCAGATTTGTCGGTAATCCCAGCACATAACTCATAAGTCCAACCAATTTCTGTTTGAACACTATGTAGCATTTCTTTAAGATAAACAGCAGGACGAAACTGCTTAACTACCACAAAAGATTCTTTTTCTTTATGATAAAGAAGAATTGCTACACTATCATAAGCTTGAATAATATCCCATTTTCTCTCTTTACCATTTTCGCAAAAGATCATACTTTGAGGTTTAATATAAGGGGAATCTTTGCATTCACATAAGCGAATATTGGTTATATTTTTAGTTGGTTTCATTGGCTATTTTATCTGGTGTTAAATAAACAATATAAGAATTTCTCAAGTTCTTAAAAGGCACATTTTCAATGTTTTGTGCCAAAATACCATCAAGTTCATTTTTATAATGATTGGCTAATCTCAAGAAGCTATCACGTTCTTTGCCCTCTAGTTTTGTTTGTGCAATTTGTAAATGTTTTAGCGGATTAACCGCATTACCATTTTTATAGATTCCAAAATGCAGGTGAGGACCTGTGCTAAGTCCTGTGCTTCCAACCGTTCCTAATTGTTTTCCTTGCTCTATAAAAACACCTGCTTTAATGCCTTTATTGATATTATGCATATGGGCATAGAGGGTTCTATAACCATTTTCGTGCTGGATAATCACTGTTTTTCCATAACCTCCTTTAGTTCCCGCAAAAACAATCTTGCCCTTGCCAGCAGCTTTAATAGGTGTATGTCTAGGTGCTGCATAATCTACCCCTAAATGAGGGCGTTTATACCCTAAGATAGGATGTTTTCTAGCAGTAGAAAAATGCGAAGAGATACGTTTATATTTAAGCGGCGTTAATAAAAGATATTTGTTAAGATTGTTTCCATTTATATCATAAAAATGTCCGTCTTGATGGCGAATAACATAACGATCTTTATTGTTCACATTCAACATAGAGGCTTTAATATTAGGAGAACCAAAGTATTTTCCAAGCCTGTATTTTCTCTCATAAATAATAGCAAATTTGTCATCTTTTTTAATTTGCCTCTTAAAGTCAATGCTATTTTTATAGGCTTGTATAAAGTCAGAAGCTAACAAAGTATCACCTGTATATTTGACAATATCATTATATAATGAACTCTCTACGGAAAGTGCTAAGGTTCGTTTTTCTATAAAATGTGTGATTGGAATTGCACGCATTTGATAAACGCCATTTTTTTGGTAAATATGCAACTGCGAATCTTCATTAATAGAAATTAACGCTTGCAAAAGCTTTTCATCTTCATAGAGGGTATAAAAGGTGCTTCCACTTATAATCTCATCGGCTAATTCTTTATCTTCTGGGGCTAAGTCATAATAGACTTTTGCAGGAATAGAGTTTTTTTCAAAAAAAGTTAATAGTGTTTGCCCCTGTCCCCATTTATCCTCCTTAATAATGGCGGCATTGATAGCTAAAGGAAGCAAACAAAAAATAAAAGGCAATCTTGTTTTTTTTATAAATCTCTGCAACATAAAAAACCTTTTTGGAAAATCGAAAAGCTAAATATTAAAAAATTCTTAATATTCTAGCAAAAAAAAGTAAAAAATATCTTATTTTTAGCTTAAAGGAGCGATAAATCTTAGGTTTTAAGGCATTTTATTATCATTGAGTACAAAAGGTGTATCTTGATAAACAGAAAAGTTTAGCCAATTTAAAAACAAAACACTTGCAGAAGAACGCCAAGAAAACATCGGTTCACCTTTGGGGTTGAAGTAGTTTTTAGGGGGATTAATGGTTAGCCCTTTTTGTAAATCCCGTTTATACTCTATCTCTAAAGTGTCTTTGCTGTATTCTGGATGCCCTAAGATAAAAAAATCTTTAGAATCTTTTATTGCGCTTATACCGCTAAGCTCCCCCTCTAATAAGATTTTTAAATGAGAATTCTCTTTGATTTGCAAAGGATTCATAGTAGAATGTCGAGAATGAGGGATTTTAATAATATCATCTAATCCATTGAGTAATAAATCTTCATTGATTAAAGAATGTTCGAAAACCCCAAATAATTTTTCTTGAAGCGGAATCTTTTGTATGTTATGAAAGTGATATAATCCTGCCATTGCTCCCCAACATAAATACATCGTGCTTGTGCAATTTTGTTTTAAATATTCCATAATAACTACTAATTCTTGCCAATATTGCACTTCTTCAAAGGCTAAATGTTCAATAGGCGCACCCGTAACAATAGCCCCATCAAATTTTTTCCCTTTAATGCTTTCAAAACTCACATAAAACCTATCTAAATGGCTTTTAGGTGTGTTTTTACCCACATAGCTTTGTGTGGAAAGAAGCGTAATATTTACCTGTAAAGGAGAATTTGCAAGGAGCGATAAAAGCTGATTTTCTGTTTCTATTTTGGTGGGCATTAAATTAATAATAAGAATCTCTAAAACACGAATATCTTGAGTTTTTGCACGAAGCTCCCCCATAATAAAAGCCTTTTCTTTTAAGAGTGAAAAAGCTGGAATATCTTCTGGAATAACAACTGGCATTTTTTTCCTTTTTATTAAGATTTATCTTCTATTTTATATCGTCTAAAGTTTCAAAATTAATAACTTGATACCTTTTGTAACTTGCGTGCAATCAAAGAACATCTCTAAATCCTCCCTGTTTTTAAAGTTTAGATAAGAGCCTCTGTTTTGCATTGCAACAATAAAAAATGTAATAAATATTTAAAATTTCCACTTAAAAATACCTCTCTATGCACCAACTATAACCATCTTTGCAAAACAAATCCAAGTGATGAATCTATAATAATTCCACTTAGTATAGAATATTCTTTATTTTTCTAAAGCTTGTTTTAAATCCCTAATAAGATCATAGGGGTTTTCCAATCCTATGCTTAAACGAATTGTTCTAGGAGTGATTCCAGCTGATTGTAACTCCTCTTGGTTAAGCTGTGAATGCGTTGTAGAGGCTGGATGAATAATCAAAGACTTAGAATCTCCAATATTTGCAACAATAGCAAAAAGTTCTAAACTATCGCAAATCTTCTGTGCTGCCTCAAAACTTTCTGCCTCAAAACTTAAAAGCCCACTACTTAAAGAGTCTTTAAAATACTTTTTCAAAAGCGTATTATAGGGATCTCCTTCTAATGCAGGATAGCAAATGTTATGGGCTTTGGGGTGAGATTGTAAAAACTTCGCAATCTCTAAAGCATTTTGGCTATGCCTTTTGATTCTAAGCTCTAATGTCTCTAAACCTTGCAAGATAATCCAAGCTGCTTGTGCAGAAAGTGTAGCACCGATATTTCTAAGCCATTCTGTGATAACTCGGATACAAAAAATCGGCAAGGGTAAATTGGCATAAATCAACCCGTGATAACTTTCATCAGGAGTATTGAAGGCAGGATAGCGAGGATTATCTTTAATGAGGCTATTCAAGTCTTGACGCTCTATAATAGCACCTCCTAAAGCACTTCCTTGCCCATTAACATATTTACTTAAACTATACACACTAATATCTACACCATAATCAAAAGGCTTGTGCAAAAAAGCTGTTGCGACAGTATTATCGCAAATCGTGATTATTCCGTGTTTTTTAGCAATTTTTGTGATTTTTTCTACATCGGCAATAGCGGTTTGTGGGTTAGAGAGACTTTCAAAAAAAATAGCAGATGTTTTATTATCAATAATTTTTTCTAAAGAATCTTCAATATTGTCAATATCAAAAACTCTTGCTTCGATTCCAAATCGCTTTAAAGTATGGACAAGTAAGGTTTGGGTTCCTCCATAAATTTTATTAGAATATGCAATGTTATTACCATTTTGCGCACAATTAACTAATGTATAAAATACCGCAGATGTTCCACTAGAAGTAGGGACGCCAAAAGCACCCCCTTCGATAGCAGCAAGTCTAGCACCTAGTATATCAACAGTTGGACTAGTTAGTCGTGAATAAATATTTCCTAATTCTTGCAAACCAAATCTAGCAGCTGCTTGTTTTAAATTTTCAAAACTATAAGCAGTGTTTTGATAGATTGGGACACTTAAAGTCCTTTGCGTATCATAAGTGTAACCTGCGTGTAAAGCAAGTGTATCTTCAGAAAAATTATTATGCGTTAAATTTGGCATTGTAGCTCCTTTATTTGAATGAAATTTCAAGGAAATAATAGCATAAATAATTAAAATACATATTGTATTTGTAATTTATCAAAAATATTTTTAGGATTTGTTACCTTTTTCTACATTATGTGAATTGAAATTCTGACTTTGTTCTAAAATTTCATTATAAAGTGTATTGATTGCTAAATATAGCATTTCATAGATTTTTTGAAATCCCTCTAAATCTTTATAGTGATAAGGATCAGGCACATCTCTCCCTCCTAATCCATAATCCCCCATAAGAACTACTTTGTCTTTAGAAAAAAACCGCAATAAATCTTGATAATTTTGTCTATCCATTGCTACAATTAAATCAAAATTATCATCTTCATAGGCATTAACTTTACGACCTTTTAGGTAAGAAATGTCAATTCCATTATTCTTTGCAATTTCAATAGAGCGAGAATCTGGAGATTCATCAATATGCCAACCACTAGTCCCTGCAGAATCAATCTTTAAATCCATTCCTCTCTTTTGTGCCAAATCTTTAGCAATCCCCTCTGCTAAAGGTGAGCGACAAATATTTCCTAAACAAACAAATAAAATAGCTTGAATTTTTTGCTTCATTTTTGCCCTTTAAAGTTAAATTTGTATTATACTAAATTCTCTCAAGGCTTAAAGAAAGGAGCAAATCCACAATATTTGGATTTGCTTATAAACCTTATCAAAGCTTAAAGAATAGAGGGTAGGG
>NZ_FZPJ01000044.1 GCF_900198605.1 Helicobacter mesocricetorum
AATGTAAATTTTCAATACAATTTCTAAGTATTAATAATTAAGTAGATAAAAGAATTTCTAAAATCGCAAATCCCTAATGAATATATTTAAGAGGATTTTATTTTATGAAGTTTTAGCTAGGTATTTAAGAGTATCTGGTATAAAGAGAATTTAAATCTTAAAATATTATTTTTAAAATAAAACTAATTATTCTATCTTTGCAATAAATAGAGAATTTTTAATTGCTATTTTTTGGTTTTTAAGCTTGTTTTTTTTTTTTTTGAATACAATCAAAGTTTTAAAAATTTCAATAGAAAAATGTTTGAAAATTTACATTTTCAATAGTGAGTATAGGGGAGGAGAATCTTAGTGTTTGATTATTGCATTGTAGGTAGTGGATTATTTGGAAGTATTTTTGCCTATGAAGCCTCTAAAAGGGATAAAAGGTAAATAATGAAACCCAAAGTTGCCATTATTATTCCTGTTTATAATGTAGAACAATACCTTAAGCAATGTTTAGATTCTATCATTAATCAAACCCTAAAAGAGATACAAATCCTTTGTATTAATGATGGTTCAACAGATGGAAGTTTAAATATCTTAAAAGAATATGCTAAAGAAGATAAAAGAATACAAATCTTTAATAAAGAAAATGGCGGACTAGGCAGTGCCAGAAATCTAGGTATTAAATTTATTAATGCAGAATGTGTATATTTTGTGGATTCTGATGATTGGTTAGAAATAGATGCATTAGAGAAACTTTATAGCCTACTTCAAAAAACTAATGCGGATATAGTGTTAAGTGGAGCATTAGCCTATATTGATGATATAGAAAAATTCTTTCCAACAGATTTTTCTAATATTCTTCACAAAACCCCTTATACCTCTGGGGCAACCTATTGCTACCAACAAATAAAACCTCTTATTTTTACAGGTTTTGGAGCGCCTTTCAAATTCTATCGCTATGATTTCTTAAAAACACTCTTAATAAATGAAAAGCTTTATCCAGAAAGCAATAAATTATGTGGGGGGGGGGCTATTACAAAACTATTATTCGAAGATGTTTTTCCCTCAATCAAGAGCCTATTGCTCGCAAAAAGAATTTGTATCCTCAAAGAAGATCTATACTATTATCGCATACGAAAGGATTCTATAATGAGAAGCGGTTATTCCTATAATGAGGGTATTTTTGATATTTTTGTAGCAATAAAACAAGTTGAGCAGTTTTTATTAGCTTATCATATTATGGATGAATTAAAAAATGAATTTTCTCTCTTTGTTTGTGAATGTATCAATTTTCACCTTAGACGCTGCTCCAAAGCATTCAAAGAAAGATTTATTCAGCAATCTCAAAAAATTATTAAAGGATATGATGGTTCCTATTTTACAGAACCAAAGACAGAAGAAATGGTAGAAAATATCTTAAAACTTCAAGGAAAAGGTGCAGTAGAAAGAGTGAAAAATCATCTAGCTTATAAATTAGGTAAAGCCATAATAGATACAAAATCTCCTTTAAAGATTTTAAAACTTCCCTTTACCCTTATTAAAATTATCCAAACGCATAAATTTGAATCTAAAGTTTTAAAAACTCTTTATAAAACTCATCCACAACTTAAACTTCCTGCTTTAGAAAACTATGCAGATTATGAAGAAGCCTTAAAGACAAAAGAGCATTTAAGCTATCGCTTAGGGGAAGCAATGCTTAAAAATCCTTTAACCTTTATCTTTAAATTTAGAAGTCTCTATACTCCAAAGAGAAAAGGTAAATAATGAAACCCAAAGTTGCCATTATTATTCCTGTTTATAATGTAGAACAATACCTTAAGCAATGTTTAGATTCTATCATTAATCAAACCCTAAAAGAGATACAAATCCTTTGTATTAATGATGGTTCAACGGATGGAAGCTTAAATATCTTAAAAGAATATGCCAATAAAGATAAAAGAATACAAATCTTTAATAAAGAAAATGGCGGACAAGGCAGTGCTAGAAATCTAGGTATTAAATTTATTAATGCAGAATGTGTATATTTTGTGGATTCTGATGATTGGTTAGAAATAGACGCATTAGAGAAGTTTTATAACCTACTTCAAAAAACTAATGCGGATATAGTGTTAAGTGGAGCTACCATTTATTACCACGATTTGGAAAGACAAGATTTAAAATTTTTGGCTACTTGCTATGATAAACAAGATGGAGAAATTTGTGATTTTACTGCTATAAAATCCCAGGTTTTTACTAGAATTGCACCATTTTTCAAGTTTTATCGCTTTAGCTTCTTACAAACACTTTTAGAAAATGAAAAACTCTACCCAGAGGATATATTCTTTGAAGATGTATTACCCCATATTAAATCTTTGCTTTTAGCAAAGAAAATTACCTTTTTAAACCACAATAAATATTTTTATCGTGTTCGACAAAACTCTACAACGACAGGACAATATTCTCATAATGAAGGAATTTTTGATAGCCTTATTGCAATTAAGCAAGTGCAAGAGTTTTTATTAACTCATAATTTCTTACGAGAGTTAAAAAACGAATTTCCCCTCTTTGTTTGTGAGCATATCCAATATCACTTTAAACGTTGTTCCAAAGCATTGAAACCAAGCTTCGCTAAAAGAGCTAAAGAATACTTAGCTACTTTGGATAACTCCTATTTTATAAATGAAAATACTTTAAAGTTTAGAGAAAAAACTTTGAAGATTTTAGATTCTTATCATAAGCCCAAAGGCGCAATAGAAAGAGTGAAAAATCATCTAGCTTATAAATTAGGTAAAGCCATAATAAATGCAAAATCTCCTTTAAAGATTTTAAAACTTCCCTTTACCCTTATTAAAATTATCCAAACGCATAAATTTGAATCTAAAGTTTTAAAAACTCTTTATAAAACTCATCCACAACTTAAACTTCCTGCTTTAGAAAACTATGCAGATTACGAAGAAGCCTTAAAGGTAAAAGAGCATTTAAGCTATCGCTTAGGGGAAGCAATGCTTAAAAATCCTTTAACATTTCCTTTCAAGGTAGTTTCTATTTATGGAGATTATAAAAGGGGTAGAGAATGAGGAGGAATGTGGTTGTGTTAGCCGGTGGCATAGGCAAAAGAATGGGAGATGTAAAATTACCTAAGCAATTTTTAGAAATTAATGGCATAGCCACAATTGCTTTAACATTAAAAAACATTATGGATTCACAACTCTTTGATAGCTTGTATATTGTCATTCACAAAAAATGGAAACAATACCTTGAAGAATTACTTACAAATTCTCAAATTGTTATTCCTAGAGAAAATATCCTTTATGGTGGGGAAGAAAGGATAGATAGTATAGAAAATGCTCTTGATATTCTAAAGCAAAGAGAAACAAAAGATGAGGATATTGTGCTTTTTCACGATGCGGTGCGACCCTTTATTACTAAAGAATTACTTGATAGAGCCTTAAATACTACTCTTAAATATGGGGCTTGCGTGGCTGTCTCACCTGTAAAGGATACAATGATTATTGTAGAAAAAGGAATAGCTCTTGATATGCCAAATCGCTCTTCCTTATTTCACGGACAAGCTCCTGATTCCTTTAAATTTGGGATTATCTATGATTGTATTAAAGGCTTAAAACCTGAAGAAAAAGCCACTATTACAGGCACTGCACAAATCTGCCAAATAAAAGGCGTAGAAGTGCATACTTATCTAGGGGATGAGAGAAATATAAAAATTACAAGCATAATGGATTTGTTTTTAGCCAAAGCCATTTATAGAGAGTTATACGAATGATGAATGCGTGTGTGCTAAGAGGAATTAGAAATCTAGAATATAGCAAAGTTGCTATGCCTCTTATCAGCAAGGGTGAAGCTCTAGTGCAAATTAAAGCTTGTGGAATTTGCAGTAGCGATTTAGATAGATTCTACCAAGGAGCTTATCATTATCCTCTCATACTAGGACACGAAATTGCAGGAGAGATTATTGAAGTAGCAGAAAATTTAGATAAAACTCTCATTGGTAAAAGAGTAGTAGTATTCCCTCTACTCCCTTGTAAAAAATGCCAAAATTGCCAAAATGAGCATTATGCACAATGTGAAAATTATAATTACTTTGGTTCAAGAAGGGATGGAGGATTTGCAGAATTTCTCTCTGTCCCTTTGTGGAATCTTAAGATATTTGAAGATAGATTTGACTTCCTAAGTGCTTCTTTATGTGAAGTTGCCGCTGTGGCAAAACATACTCTCTCCAAAATTCAAGGAGAGAATATTTGCATTGTGGGTTCTGGTGTAATTGGGATTTTAATAGGTATTTGGGCAAAACTTGCCAATTTACAAGTCTTCTTCTTAATAAGAAATGCAAAAAAAGCAAATCTCTTAGAGTCGCTAGGCTTTGAAGTGATATTTGCAATAAATAAAAAATTTGATTCTTGTATAGAATGTGTCGGAAGTGAGGAATCCTTACAATCTTGCATTGATTTAACTAAAACCAAAGGTAAAATCGTGCTTGTTGGCAATCCAAAAGATGCTATAAAGCTATCCCAAAAGATTTATTGGAAGATTTTAAGAGAGGAGCTGCAAATAGAGGGGATTTGGAATAGTAACTATCCTAAAGACTGGGATTTTGTTCTAAAAAACCTTGATAAAATCCCCACAAAACAACTCATTACACACACTTTTAAGCTCACAGAATGCCAAAAGGCTTTTAATGTCCTATCATCTAGTTTCCATATAAAGGGAACTTTTATCAATGAGTAAAATTTCTGCTTCTTTAATGTGTTCTAATCCTTACACACTCCAAAGTGATATACAAATGCTAGAAAATACAGGAGTCGATTATTTGCACCTTGATATTATGGATGGGAATTTTGTCCCAAATCTAGGTTTTGGTATAGACTTTATACAATCCATACGTCAAGAAACTTCCTTACCTTTTGATTTTCACTTGATGGTAGAAAACCCTCTTAAAATTATTCCTTTACTTGCTTTACAAAAAAAAGATATTGTCTCTATTCATTTTGAAGCAAGTTATTACCTAGAAGATGTTATTACTCTCCTTAAAAGCTATGAATGCAAACTCTTTATTGCACTTAATCCTCAAACTCCTGTTTGCATACTTGATACTATGCACCTTTATATTAAAGGAATAAATTTTCTAACCATCAATCCCGGATTTTCTGGGCAAAAAATCTTGCCTATTGCGATAGAGAAATTTTTATACCTTAAAAATTACCTTAAGCGAAATAATTGGGAGCATATTCTTATTGAAGTTGATGGGAATATGAGTTTTGAGAATGCTAAGAAATTTAAAGAAATGGGGGCAAATATTTTTGTTGCTGGCACTTCTAGTATCTTTCCAAACAAAAAATTATCAAAAAAAGAACTTCACCGATTTCAATCTTTACTCAAAGGACACAAATGAAATTCTCCATTATTATTCCTGCATACAATGCCCAACGAACAATTGCTGATACTATCAATTCTATCATCAAGCAAAAAATAACCCCCCAATATACCTACGAAATACTTGTGGTTAATGATGATTCAACAGATGATACACTCTTAGTTTGTGAGAGCTTTTTCTATCTCTATCCTAATCTCAATCTCCAAATTTTCACTCAAGAAAATGCTGGATTAACTGCTTCAAGAAATAAGGGTTTAGAGAATTCTAATGGAGATATTGTAATATTTGTGGATGCTGATGATCTATTACCTCTTGATGCATTATGGCATTACTACCTTGCCTTTAGCTCCCATAAATTAGATTTTGCAGCTGGGCTTATGGGGTATTATTGGCAACATAATAAAAGCACAAGTGTAGAAAAAAACTATCTTAAAGGCTATAAAGGCTTAATAGAAGATAAATCCCTCTTTGTGCCTATCTTTGCTAATGCAGTGAGTGCTTGCACGAAAGCTTACAAAAAAGAATTCTTAGTGCAATATGATTTATGGTTTTTAGAGGGGAAACATCTCTGTGAAGATCATTTCTGGACTCTACAACTCCTTAAACACGCACAAGCCATATTTTTAATTGACGAAGTTGTTTTGTATTACCAAATGCACCCAAATAATAGTGTAGGTAACTGGAAAAATAATTATCTAGAAGATATGATAGCGGTGCAAGAGAATATCTTAAAACTGCAAATTCCCCTTGATTTAGATACTTATTATGAAAGATTCTTAAAGAATTTTGATTTTAAAAAGCGTATTGTAGAACAAGCTATTATAGGACAAGAAAGTGCTAAACTTCAGGAGATAATCAAGCCCTTGCAAAGATTATTAGAGATTATCCCAATCCAATACCAACAAAAATATATGCCTAAATGGTATGCGTTTAAAGATCATAGTCAAAGCGGTATTTATCAAGAAATGTTACGCATTAGACGCAATAGAAAAATTAAACGATTCTATAAGAAGGCTTTTATTAAACCACTAACAGGGCTTGTAAATACTGCAAATGGTTTATGGTATCGAAAGCTTATCCATAAATACCAATGCCGCCATAAACTCTTAAAATTTCTTTATAAAAGCTTTTCTCTCTTACCTATAAAAAAGCAAAAAATTACTCTTGCCGAGTGTATCTATGGAATGAAATATCTAGGTCCTATTAAAGAGATATTGTTAGAAGATTCTCGCCTCTTTGTCAAAACCCTTAATTATAGAATAACTTTAAGTGATGATATAAAAAGGATGTATCATTTCGCAAAATCTCAAATTATATTGATAGATAATTACTACCAACCTCTTTTTAATATTACTCCAAGAAAAGAAACTCTTGTGATGCAGTGTTGGCACGCTGGAGGACTCTTTAAAAAATTTGGTTGTGATAGTGTAATTAAAGGAAGCAAAACATATGAATATGAAACCAAAATTCACAAGTCTTATTCTTATGCTTTTGTATCTGGGCAAAAGACTATAAAAGGATATATGAGTGCTTTTAACCTTAAAGAAGAGCAAATTATCCCTATAGGTAATATTATGGCAGATAAGGTTATTAAAAACCAAAAGAGTCAAAAAGAGGCTAAAATACTTCTAGGTATCAACCCAAATAAGAAACTTATCGTCTATGCCCCCACTTTTAGAGATTGGGAAAGAAATAGCTTTAAGTTGCGTTTAGATTTTCAACCTTTGGTAGAAAAATATGGGGAAACTTATGAATTTGCTCTAAGAATACACCCAACTACTAATTTTGCAATAGAACAACCAAATATTTACAACTTCTCTTCTAAAGAGGAATGGTTAGTGTTAAATGCTGCTGATGCTCTTATTGCAGATTATTCTTCTATTATTTTTGCCTACTCTTATTTTGGTCGCCCCATTTATTTCTATCCCTATGATTATCAAATGTATTTAGGACAAAAAGGATTTTATGAGGATTATCTAAACTTTGTGCCAGGAGACATTGCTTTCACTCAAGAGAAGCTATTAGATCTTTTAGAAGATATTCCACAGGTTAGTCCAAGGGTGCAGCAACTATGGCGAGATTATATGGGAGAATGCGATGGCAACACCGCACACAAAATCGTTGATTTTATAAAAGAGAAAATATCATTATAAATATTCATAGGAATTATGATGAAAGACTTAGATTACCAACTAGTAGATTTTCTAGCAACTACAAAGCAAGATAAAGATTTTTTTACGCATTATCTACATTTAATCTCCCCTCAAGAAATCCATAAAATTAAACTTACATTTAATGAAAATATTTTAGAGAAAATAAATATCTCTATAAGTTATAATGGAGTGCATTATCTCAATATTTTTCATAAAGATTATATCCAAGAGAATGCTCTCTTAGTAAAAAATCCCTTTAAGGGAAATATTGCTTCTATCAAAATAGAAATTTTCAAAGGAAACATTAAAAATATTCAAACTATAAAGATACTCTCTAGAAAATATGATAGATTAATCATAGCTGCTAGAACTGATGGTATAGGGGCTAGAATGATAGCTTTATTAAATAATATTTATCTATCTAATCTACTAGGAGAACGAACAAAATTTGGCTTTGTTTGGAAAGATAACTTTCCTAGTGATACTCTAAGATCTATGAGAAACCAAAACGAAATAGAAGGTAATAAGATCTCGGGTTTAGGCTTGGAGAATGAAGAGGTAATTTTTACACAAGATTTTATTGAAAATTTTTCTTACACCAATAATCTTTTAGGTTGCAATGACTCTTATCATATAGGCAACAATTTACAAGATTTTGTCCGATTATCTACAGAGGCTACAGACACTAAAGAAGCTTTTTTATTTAGCCCTCCCACTCCTCTTTATAATATTGAAAAGCTTAAAGAGATGATTAAAGAATGTGATTATAGGAGAGGCTTAAGAGAGATTTGGGATACTTTAGAGTTTGTTCCTAGGATCAAAAGAGTTATTGAAACCGCTAAAGAATTAGCCTTACAGAATCATCCTTTTGTTGCTATACACATAAGAAGCGGAGATGTAATCTTTACCCCCACATACAGAAATAGCCTAGATAGAATGCTATACCACACCCTACCCCTAGAATTAGCAATGGCTTGTATCGAAACCGAATTGAAAGAAGGCAACAAGGCTATATTGTTTTCTGATGATTTTTCTTCTATGTATATTCTACTTGACTATTTTAAAAAAGAGGATTTACATTTCATTGAATCTTTAGTTCCCGCTACTTTTAATCTAAACAATTTGGAGAGGGTATTTTTTGAAATCACTTTTATGTCCTTTTCTAAGAAAATTTATACCTCTAAGACCTCTGTCTATGCAAGACTTGCCCACTACATTGGAGAGAATAGTATCTTATTAAATTCCTATGAGGTATTTAATGAAGAACAACGATACCAATATTTGCAAAAATACTCTATAAATCCTAATCGTTTCCAAAAAGCTTTAAGCAATTTTCATAAATTTGTATTAAGTAGAAATTTAGGCATAGACTACGATATTCAAGAAACACATATTAAAGATTGTATCAATACAGATAAGGAAAATTTACTCTTCAAAATGCTTTTTATAGATTTACTTTTAGAAACCAAAAGATATTCCAAGGCTGATGAAATATTAGATGATATTGTTAATAAGTATCAATTAAACTTTATAGAAATGCTTTTACTTCCCTATCATATCTCCAACAAAGAGAGGTATTTAACCATATCCGTAGATAACCATCAATATCCCAACATTGCAACAATTACTTTAGCATTAAAAACTTCAAAAACTCCAACTCTAAAGCAACCATTTCTAAGTGCCTCCTCCCGCCTTAAATCTCACCTAGCTTATAAACTAGGAGAGGCAATGATAGATAATTCTAAAAGTCTTTTAGGATATATAAGAATGCCTTATGTCTTATCTTATATAAAAGATAAACACAATAAAGAACAAAAACAATACCAAGAAAAAATAAAAAAGAATCCTAACTTAAAACTTCCTCCTTTAGAATCTTATAGTGATTATAAAGAAGGATTAAAGATAAAGAGAAGTCTTTCTTATAAGTTAGGAGAAGCATTAATAAAGGCTAATTCTGTGCGGGGGGGGGGGGCGAATATTCAAACTTTTATTTGCCTACCTTGTATTCTTCCAAGAAGTGCGTAAGTTAAAAAGAGAGTTTAGAGAGAAAAGAAGTAGCTAAGCTATAACCTTAACAACTAATAGTTTCATTATTTTGTCATTGCGCAGAGCCTAGAGTAAGCCCTATTGTGCAATCCTTATTAATACCATCTTCTAAGTATTTTTTCTATATAATGCTTTCCTAGTGAATGATGGTTTTAGTGATATTTATCCCAAATAGACTATTATCAAGAAAGCAAAGTGGCAATTTCTTTGGAGACCAATAATGCGAGAAAAAATACAAGTTTTTTGTAAAAAAGTAGAGAATCTTTATTCCAAAAAACGTTTGGAAAGCTATGCTAATAGTGTAGGAGAACACAATAAAAACCTGCGATTTATTGCTAAAATTTCTTATAAGATTGCTGTATTAGAGATTTCACTCAGAAATATGCTTGATTATTGTATGCAAGGACAATTTGGAGAAAATTGGATTTGGGAAAGTAATAATGAATATTTAAAAGAAAAAATTGCAGAGATTCAAGCAAAGGAGAGCAAACAAGATCTATCACTAGAGCATCACCAAATTCTTTCAAGGCTTACTTTAGGGGTTATTGCAAGACTTATTAAAGAGTTTAAACTGCAAAATTCATTGCTTGATTTAAATGATTTAACTTTTAAGCAATATAGCCAGAACAATTTTGACACTATCCGCAAAGGATATAGGTTTAGAAATTACCAAAAAGTCAATATTGCCTTAAATCTCATAGTAACAATAAGGAATCGCGCATTTCATTGGGAAAATCTTAATAAAAGAAAGAATATTGGCAATTATGAAATATCAAGAATATTTACGACTGCTTTTAAAGAGGTTTTCATTAGCATAGAACCAAGAAATATTGAAAAGTTTTTGGATGATTTGATAGATAGAATAAATAAAGATTTGAAAAACCCTTAAAAAGGGGGGCAACTAAAGGACGCCCTTACATTTCGATGCAATTCTATATATAAGCTTCTTAGAGGTAACTGAATTTTTAGATTATCTTGTAAATTTTTAAAACTTTGATTGTATTCAAAAAAACAAGCTTAAAAACCAAAAAATAGCAATTAAAAATTCTCTATTTATTGCAAAGATAGAATGATTAGTTTTATTTTAAAAATAATATTTTAAGATTTAAATTCTCTTTATACTAGATATTCTTAAGTACCTAGCTAAAACTTCATAAAATAAAATCCTCTTAAATATATTCATTAGGGATTTGCGATTTTAGAAATTCTTTTATCTACTTAATTATTAATACTTAGAAATTGTATTGAAAATGGGATTTTCAAACTTTTTGCTAAATCTAACTTGAATTAGAAACTATAATAAAGTCTATAGTTCCTTAAAATATAAAAAAATTAAATAGATTTTAAAATATCCTTTAAGTTTTAATTGGGATTTTAGGTTCTTAAATATTCAAAAAATTCTTTAGCATACGAATTTTTTTCTACTATTTTTCTAACGCAAACTTTTTCTAAAATCTTAAAAGATTCAGATTTGTTATATTCGCTATTGTTGCATTCCTTAATTGAATCGTTTATCATTTTGAGACTCTTAAGTTCTAATTCTATACCTTCTTGATTAAAAGAGAGAATATTCTTTAGACAAATAGATTTTAACAATCTAGCTTCTTTCTCTTTATTATGGGTAGATTCCATATAAATCTCCATTTATTATTGCTTTGTTCTTTATTGTGGTTGTAATTAAAGCATTATTCGCATTGATTTTCAATATCTTTAAGTTTTGATTTTAGTAATTCATAATCCCTGTTTATATCTTTCACCTTTAAGTTTTCCAATACTTTCTTTTCAGTTTCTGGAGACCAATAAATGGTTAGATTTTTCTTCGCTCTTGTAATCGCTGTATAGAAAATATTGTGAGTTATTTGCTCTTCTATTTCATTAGATATAATAATGACAACATTATCATATTCCAAACCTTGTGCCTTGTGAATAGGATTGCATACGCCACTTGAAATGGAACGGCATTGACCAATTCATCGTCCTCATCTCCATTGTGTTCTAAAACAGATAATTGAATTTCTGTCCAACCTTCACCTGTTTTGATTATCTTAAAATACTCGTTACTAGATATAATCTCCTTATCCACCTTGATATTAAAGGATATAGAACCTTTTTGAGATTGTATGTCTGTAATAGTTCCTTTGAGGTTATTATAAAGTGATTCACCAAATCTTTCTACCTCATTAAACAAAATAGGATCTCCTACTTTATAATTCAAGCCTTTAAAGTAATGCGATGGTTTTTCGTTGTTTTCTTGCAATATCCTATTGATATTATTGATTCCATAAATCCCTCCATAATTAAGGCATAAAATGATTTCGTTCTCATAAGTTTTTTTAAAATTAAAAGATTCCAATCTCTGGGAATATTTTTCTTTATCAATCATTTCAATCATATCCTTTTCAAGTATTCTGACTTTTTCCCATAGCTTTTTTAGCTTTTCATCTTGTGTTCTATAAGTTTTCTTTAACTCCACTACTATGTTGCTAAAAATTTTTTTGGCAAATAAAAACCAATTCCCAAATCTAATAGATTCTATTTGATAAATATCTCCCACACAAATCAATACTTCAGATTGTATCTTTGGTAGAATCTTTGCCATATCTGCATTACTAATTGTACTGCATTCATCAATAATGACAATTTCATATTTTAAATCTTTCTTACGCTTTGCCATCGCTATTGTTTCAAAATTTGATTTTTCAATTCCTTCGGTTCGTCGTCTTAAATTGTTGATTGCCGCATAGGTGTTTGCTAGATATAATTTGCTTTTATCACGAAATAAATCAGAAATATGTCGAATCATAGTTGTTTTACCTGTCCCAGCTGAACCATATATTAGAGCTAATCTTGATTGCGTAAAAAGGTTTTTTAGATAATCAACTTTTTCTTCAGAGTCCAATTTTTCTTCAGAGTCCAACTTCTTACTTTGCAACCATTGCTGTATTTGTTTCTCGTAGTTTTCTATTCCGCTTTGAGAAAATTTTTCTAAATATTGCTTTATCCTTTTTGCATCCTTTTCATATTCCAGCAAATATAAAAAATTTTTATATTTTTCTATTTTCCTGTCGCCATGTTGATAATATAGTTTTTGATTGTATGAATCAATCAACTTGTCTATATCATCATTGTCTAGGAATTGTGTTAAATCTTCCACTTTTGTGTATAAATACCCATTGATTTCGGAATTATTTTTAATCTTTCTTGCTAATAACTCATGTTTTCTATTCTCCATATTAATATGACAATACAGTAGGTCTGTTAGTGTTGGATTGTGATTTTTTAAAGAGCTACAAAAAGGCATTGTTTCAAAAGGGATACAATCAAATTTTAATCGCAAATTAGACAATTGTTTATTTTCTGTACCTGGTAATTGTTTATTTTTACCTGGTATTTGATTTTTAATTATTTTATTATTCATCGTATAAAGGATATAGCGGAGTATATTTGCTCCTTTTTTGTTATTAAGAATGATTTCTCTTGCTTCGTCTAAATAAGAAAATAAGGATTTAAAATTATGATTTTTGTTAAATGAGGATTTAATTTGCTCATATTCTTTTTCAAAATGAATAAGTTCTAGTAAATTTATTTCTTTTTGGGTTAAAAACTGCATAAACTTTTGATGTTCTTTGGTTCTTGTAAATTTAATGATCTTACTGCTGAAAATCGTGCAAAAGTGTTGGATTTCACAAGGGCGAATATCTACACTCCATTGTGTAATTATAGTAATTGGCATTTCTATGCCGTCCATATTTATATAGGTATTGCACAAATATAATTGGGTAGCATAATTTTTTAGTATATTTAGATGGGTAAAGGCAATAATCTTATCAAATTTACTGGTATAGTCCCTCGCAATAGTCAGCGTTAGCTGATAATATATTTTTTTATCAACCCAAAAAGGTTTAATGGAATAAATGTAATATTTTTCTTCTCGCTGCTCTGCGTTAAAATCAGTCTGCTTGATTTTCTCTTCGATTTTCTCTGCTATTTTTTCGAAATATTTTAAACTTAAAGCATCTAAATTCATTGGAAAATCATTGATATTTCTCAAGATTTCAATATTATAGTTTCGTGCAAAAAAATTTTTGATTTTATTTAAATCCGTGAGATAATTTAACATCAGTCTTTCTGATGTTTCTTCATCATTTGTATAATGTGATACTGAAATTTGAAGTCGTCTATGGAAAAAATATATTTCTTTATACTGAGATTTATCACTAATATATTTTATGCTTTTTTGTAGATTGTCATAATCCCAATCCAAATTTGTTTTATTTTCATCATTATAAATAAACAATGCAAGATATTCAAGCAAGTTTCTTAACTTATCCAAAATATTTTGAGCATAAGCTCCTCTATCATTTTTAGATTGACTAAGGTTAAATTCTATTGCTTTATTAACCTCAACAATGCGTTCCGATGCTTTATTTGTCATTTTTTACCCAACCAAAATTCATCTAAATATTTTATTTTACCTAATTTTTAATAGAGATTATAAATAGCAAATTGACATATTAACGCAAATCAATTTTGTATTGAAAATTTACATT
>NZ_FZPJ01000045.1 GCF_900198605.1 Helicobacter mesocricetorum
TCCTTTTTGGATGGTGGAGAGAGGAGATAAGAGTTTTCCTATTGCAAAGGATAAAAGTAGCAAAACTATCACCACAATAGCTAAAAGTGCCGCAACAATAATCTCTTGAAGAACTACAATGGTTTTGGTGAAGTCTTCTATTACAGCCTCTACCAATACATACACTTCTAAAGGCTTATTATAAAAACCAAAAGTCTTATAATGTTTGCCATCTTTGCTATAAACTATAAAATCATTTTCTGGAGGATTTGCAAAATAACTCCTATCATCTAATTGCTCAGAATCCCCTACTATAAATTTATTAAACTTCTTATCAAGAACCAAAATTCCACCTTGAGCTCCAATAGGAATTTGACTTAAACTATTTTTTAAAGCTCTATAAAAATCTTCTAATTGATAAGCAACAAATAAAATCCCAATTACTTCATTAGAAGCACTAAGCACAGGTGCGTAAATAGACATATAATCATATCCAAAGAGTCTTACCCTTCCTGTGAAAATTTCTTTATTATTGATTTTCTGAAAGGCTGGATGATTTTTACCCAAATTCGTTCCCACCACTAAATTACCATTAGTATCTCTTAAGGAAGTAGCAATCCTAACAAAATCTCCGTCAATATCCTTAATGAAAATCGTTCCAACACTTTTAGTCATAGTTAATATATAATCCAAAATAGGTTGCATATTGGTAACAGAATATCCATTATAAGATAAATCAAAAGTCGTCTTATCTTTGATATTGATAGTGTTTTGTGTATTAATACTCCAACTATTAGAATGTTTTTTGCCATAATTTTGTTCTATCATAGATTCAAAAATATTATAAGACTTAGTAGTTTCTGTAACAATTTGTTCTGCAATAATTGAAAAATTCTTATCTACTAAAACACTGACTTGTTCTAATTGTCTCTTTAATTCTTTATCAATATTGCTTTGCATCAAAAAAACAATCAAAAAAACAAATGGAACAAAAGCAAGTATAAAAACAATGGTTTGCATTACAACAAATTTGCGTTTAAGAGAGTAATTACCCCAAGAAAACATTTCTTCTCCTTTAATTAATTATTTATATGATAGTCATATAACTAAAATAATCCCCCCCCCCCCACTCACAAACAAAAGTGGAGAAAAGAAAAAGAAAACGAGTTTTATTTTACAAAAAGAACAGAATCTATTTTATCAGCTCCATAAATAAGGGCTAAAGTTTTTTCATAAGATTCTTTCATAAAGCCATTAGTATTTAAAGTTTCTATTTCTTTATTTAACCATTCCAATAATTCTTTATCCTCCTTTTTTACTGCGGGGGCAATAACATCCTCTTCGCCTAGTTTCTCAATCCCCACTGCAAACTCAGGATTTTCTTTAGCCCACGCAAATACCAATAAATTATCGTGAGCCAATGCGTCTCCTCTAGCATCTTTCAAAGCCAAAAAAGCTTCAGTGTTTTGGTCAAATTTCAAAAGCTCAATTTCAGGATGATTTTTACTAAAATAAAAATCCGCCGTTGTCCCTTTATTAACAATAAGTTTTTTACCCTTTAAATCTTCAATAGAAGCAATATTGCCACCTAAGGAAACCACTCCTAAAGCCACTTTCATATAAGGTGTTGCAAAATTAACTACTTCCTCTCTTTCTTTTGTTTTCGTAAAGTTTGCCATAATAATATCAACTTTGCCACTTTTTAAAAACTCCACACGACTAGCAGCTTCTACCAATTCAAATTTAACTTTTGATGAATCTCCCAATAAATCTTTAGCAATTTGCTTAGAAATTAAAACATCAAAGCCATCATTTTGCCCCTCTTTATTAATAAATCCAAAGGGAGGTTTATCACTAAAAACTCCAATGGTAATAACATCTTTTTTCCTAAGCATCTCTAAAGCATTATCACCTTTAGACTGATTACCACAACCCACTAGACAAAAGCCCAATATTAGACCAAAAAACAAAATAATTGTTTTTTTCATACATTATTCCTTTATTAAATTCCTTCAAAAGCCTCAATTATACTAAAAAAATAAACCCGTTTCCATAATTCCATAAAATTTTCTTATCAAAACTCAAAAACATTTAAGAATCGCTTTGCTATATTGCTTTGTGGATTTGTAAAAAACTCTTTAGGGGAAGCTATTTCTGCAATTTTTCCCTTATCAAAGAAAACAACCCTATCGGCAACATTTTGGGCAAATTTCATCTCGTGTGTTACTAAAATCATTGTCATTCCCTCACTTGCTAATTCTCTAATAACCTCTAAGACTTCTTTAACCATTTCAGGATCCAAAGATGCCGTTACCTCGTCAAATAACATCATTTCAGGATTCATACATAAAGATCGAATAATAGCCACTCTTTGCTTCTGTCCTCCACTTAATTCCCGTGGATAAGAATTGCGTTTTTCTTCTAAGCCAACGCGCTTTAAAAGCTTCAATGCGTGAGAAACCACATCTTCTTTTTTTCTTTTTTGCACTTTAAGAGGGGCTAAAATGATATTTTCTAAGACATTTAAATGGGGAAAAAGCTCATAACTTTGAAAAACCATACCTATCTTTTCCCGAATCTTTCTCCACTCCGCTAAAGCAACATCCTCTCCTTTAAAATAAATCTTTCCTTGATTAATCATTTCTAATCCATTAATACAGCGTAAAAATGTGCTTTTTCCACAACCACTTGGACCTAAAATTGCACATACTTCACCCTTTTTTATCTCTAAAGAAATATCATCTAAAATTAAAGTCTCGCCAAATAATTTGGTTAGATTCTCAATTTTTAATAAAATTTCGTTTTTTAAATGATGAGCCATTTATCCTCCTTATGCAAACTTCCTCTCTAAGATACGACTAAAAAAAGATAGAGGATAGCAAAGTAAAAAATACAAAAAGAAAATTCCACCATAAACCCAAAAACTCGCCTGTGGATAGTCAATAATATTAATTTCAATAATTTGTTGTCCAACCTTTAGCATATCACTTACTCCAATCAAAGCGGCTAATGAAGTCGTTTTAATCATTCGCGTAAAAAGATTCACCAAAGGTGGCAAAAGCCTTTTTAAAGTCTGTGGAAAGATAATAAAAATTTGAATTTGCATCTCACTTAACCCCAAAGCTCTACCACTTTGGCTTTGGTGCTTAGGAATACTTGATATTGCTCCACGCACTAAATCCCCCATCTCCGCAATACCCCAAAGACTAAAGACAATAATGCAAGTCTCTATGGCACTTAAGTGTAAAAAAGAAAGTCCAAAATAGACAATAAAAAGCCAAACAAGGATAGGAATAATACGAATACTCTCCAAATAAAAACGACAAAAGACATTCAAAACCCTACAAGGCAAAGTCATCAAATAGCCTAAAATAACCCCAAAAATGCAAGAAAAAAAGATAGCACTCAAAGCAATAATAAAAGTAACCCCTACCCCTTCTAAGATTCTTTTTATTATTTGCCAATCCAACAAAATCTCCATTTAATCCATAATCCTTTTATAATGTTTTTCTAAGGAATAAAATAAAAATGACAATGGAAGCAAAACAACCAAATAACAAAGAACAAGCAATAATAAAGTTTCACTACTTTTATAATAACTCCCTAATAAATCTTTTGTTACATACAAAACATCAGCTAAAGCAATACCGCTTACCACAGAGGTCTCTTTAAGTAAAAAAATTGCATTAGCACCAATATAAGGGAAGCTTACCATAAGACTTTGGGGTAATACGATATAAAAAATAAGCTGAATCTCATTAAACCCCAAGCTTCTAGCACTCTCTAGCTGAATCTTGCTTACAGACTCTAATCCTGCACGAAAAGATTCTGCCATATAACTCCCACCCAAAAACACTACACCCACCAAAGCACAAGTATAACTATCAAGCTTCCAACCAATTTGTGGTAACCCATAATAAAGAAAAAATAATTGGATAAGTAAGGGTGTATTGCGTGATAGTTCTACATAAACTTTCGCCACAAGGTAAAAACCTCTAATCTTGTAATACTCAATAATGGCTATAAAAAATCCCACAACAATAGAAAATATCACACCCAAAAAAGATAAATGCAAAGTAAGCCATAGAGCTTTAGCAAAAGTTGGAATAGCACCATTTATAAAGCCCCAATCCAAACCCAACATTTCAACAATGCCCTAATGTAAAAAATGCCTTTTATAGCTAAAATAAAGTGCCATATTATTCTCATTAGCACAAGCTATCACTTCTTCATCTCGGATACTCCCACCGGGTTCAATTACTGCACTAACACCTACTTTATGAGCCTCTTGTATGCTATCTTTAAAGGGAAAAAAAGCTTCAGAAGCTAGCACACAGCCTTGCAAATCTATTCCCATCTCTTTTGCCTTAGCAATAGCAGCCTTAGCCGCATCAACACGACTTGTCATTCCCATTCCAATAGCTACCATAGCACGATTTTTCACATAAACAACACAATTAGACTTCACAAGTGCGACGATTTTATAAGCAATTTCTAAATCTTGCATTTGTGTGTTAGTAGCTTTTTTAATACTCATACATTCCGAGTTTTTCACTTCATCACTCAAAACTTCATCGCTTTCTTGTAAAAGAAATCCCCCTTCAATATGCTTAAAGTTTTTGGCATCTCTAGGAAGCTTTAAATACTCCTCCCCACAAAGAAAAATCTTTAGCTTTTTTTTAGGCATTAAAAATTCCAATGCTTCCTTAGTAATACTTGGAGCGACTAAAACTTCAAGGAATATTTTTCCTATTTCTTGCGCTAAAGCTAAATCCACTTCCCCATTAATAGCTACAACACCTCCATAAGCGGAAATGCTATCGCATTTTAAGGCTTCTTTGTAAGAATCCAACAAAGTATCTCCTATGGCAAAACCACAAGGATTAGCGTGTTTTACAATACATACAGCTTTGTTTTGACCAAAGCTTGAAGCAATCTTTATAGCACTATTAATATCTGTTAGATTATTAAAACTTAGCTCTCCTTTTAAGATTTTAAAATTTTTAGAATAAAAATCCTCCCATTCATAATAAGCACCTTTTTGATGAGGATTCTCGCCATAGCGCGTTTTGCCAACAAGATTCCCCGCTAAAAAATGCACATCCCCAAACCCCTCTTTAAAAGTTTTATTCATATAATTAGCAATCATCACATCATAACTTGCAGTATGTTCATAAGCTTTTATCATCATTTTTTGACGCAATGCTAGAGTATTTTGATGATTTTTTAATGCTTCAACAATAAAAGCATAATCCTTAGGATTGCTAACCACCAATACAGATTGAAAATTCTTAGCAGCTGCTCTAAGCAAGGTAGGACCACCAATATCAATATTTTCTATAATTTCATCAAAATCATCAGTTCTTTGTATGGTTTGTTTAAAAGGATAGAGATTCACACAAACAAGATTAATATCCCTTATCCCATATTCTTGAGCAATTTTAACATCTTCGCTATTTTCTCTGCGATATAAAATCCCACCAGCAATTCTAGGATGAAGCGTCTTAACCCTCCCACCAAACATCTCTTCGCTTTGGGTATAGCTACTCACTTCTATGGCTTTTATCCCCTCCTCTCTTAAGGCTTTTAGAGTTCCGCCCGTAGATAAAATCTCATATCCTATTGCTACCAACTCCTTTGCAAAAGGAGTTATATTAGTCTTATCACTTACACTTAACAAAGCAGTCATTTTTATCCTTTCTCTATTTTAATAATCTTAAAAACATCCAACCACCCACTACCATAAATACTGCAAAAGGCAATAAAATACCAATTTCAGGCAACAAAAATCCACTAATAGCCAATCTTGAAAGGCTAAAAAATATCCCCCATAGCAATAAAATACTAAGGAGCATTCCAAAAACCATCATACCTAAATGGACATAACGATTAGTATCAGGAACAAACCTCGATAAAGAAATCATCATTAAAGGTGCAAAAAGAGGAAATAAGAGTAAAGCATAAAAAGAAGCTCTAAGTTTTTGCGTATTAATACCTTGTTGCGATAGAAGTTTTATTGCCTCATAAGCATCCATTAAAGAAATGCTCCCTTGTCTCTCGTAAATATTATCCAAAATCTTAGGCTTAAATCCTTCTAAAATCGTATAGCTCTCTTGATGTTCAACAGCTATTGGGGTTTCACCTAATTTTAAATCTTTTGGCACAATAATAATCTTTACATCTTCTAATCTCCACTCTTCCCCATTAAAAACAGCCCTTTGTGATTGAATCACTTTATCAATCAATAAAGTTTGTGGATTAAACTCATAAACCCTTACCCCCTCTGCACTTTGCAATAATGGAAAAATCTTTTCAAAATAAATATAATACTGCTGATATTTTAATAATACATTGCTTTTATAGCTCCCTACATAGCCCCTCTCTACAATCAATTCTATTTTTTCTTTAGCATAAGCAAAGGGCGTAGCGTTTAAAGCAATAAAACTAGCGGTTATCACAAAACTTATTAAAAATATAGGAAAAAAAATATTAAATTTTGAATACCCAAGTGCCAAGAATGCAGTCCATTGAGAACTCCTTAACATAATGTTTATTAAAACAATTTGCGCTAATATGAGTGCAAGGGGCAAAATAAAACCGCTTGCATAGATAAATTCATAGACAATCAATAAAACTACTAAATTAGCAGAATTAGGAAAATCATCGACAAATCGCATTAAGTCAATAAAAACAAAAAAACATTCTAACGCAATAAAAAGTATGAGAAAATACCGAATATAAGAAAAACTAATATAACGATAAAATAAGCTCATTGGGCGGATTCTTCTTGAGTTTTTTTAAAATGATTAATCGTATAAGAACACGAGATTTTTTGAGCAAGCAATGCAGGGTTTTCTAATTTTGTAATTTCTATGGCAACCTTCGCGCAATGTTTAATTAAATCCTCATTAAGCATTACTTCCTTATCGCTAAAATCCTCTAACACCCATTTAATCACTTCTTTTTTGTTTTGTGGCTTCCCAATACCATAACGAATCCTATAATACTCATTCCCACATAGACAATCAATAGACTTTAATCCATTATGCCCACCATTTCCACCACCAAATTTAAATCTAATTACACCAAATTCTAAATCCAAATCATCGTGTATCACTAAAATATTGTCTATTTTATAATAATTCTTTACTCTTAAAAGAGATTCTCCAGAAGCATTCATAAAAGTAGTGGGCTTTAACAAAAATATTTGGTGAGACTTATAAAGCTCACCACAGAAGTCTTTATTGGATTGTTTAGTTGCTTTTAAAGAAGTGATAAGATAATCTATCACCATAAATCCTATATTATGGCGATTGTGCTTGTATTTATCTCCGGGATTCCCTAAACCAACAATTAAAAACATTAACGAGATTTGATAACACCTACAATAGCCACATCATCTCTTTCTACGATTTTCACTCCATTATTTTGTGGTAAATCGCGTATAAGAATAACATCCCCTACATCAAGATTTGTTACATCAATTTCATAATTTTTTGGGAGATTCTCAGGAGCAGCTTTAACTTTAATACGTTTTTTAGAAAGCATTAAAACTCCTTTATTTTTCAACCCTTTTGCAATCCCTACAACTTTTACTTTTACAGAATACTTAGCCTCAACTCCTTCTTGGGCTAACATTAAATCCACATGGATAATATCACTAGTAATGGGATCTTTTTGATATTCTTGAATCACAACAGGATATTCCTTAGAATCCACTTGAACTTTAAAAATCAAATCGGCTTTATTACGAACTTCTCGTATAAAATCATTACGTTTAAAGGCGCAATGAATATTTTCTTTGCCTTTCCCATAAATATTTGCAATTAGATAACCATTTTTTCTTAAAGCTTTAGTATCTGCCTTAGAAATACTCTCTCTAATTATTCCACTTAACATTTAAATCCTTCATTCATAAAATTAAAAGCCAAAATTATGGCATTTTTTTTTTAAAACTTTATTTAATTTAAACTCTCTAAAATTTTTCTAAATGCCTCTTTGAAATCCTCTAATCCCTGTTGCAATAATTCTTTTGCTACTGCTTCTATATCAATTTCTGCCTCTTTAACCATTTTAAAATAATCTTCTAATTCCTCATTGCTAGGCAAATAAGCATCATCAACAACTTTTAATTCTATAAAAGATTCTAAAGCGGCTAAAGGAGCCGTATTAATAGCATAAGGGTGATAAAGCTCTTTAATATAATAACTAGGCTCTAAGTCTCCACCCTTAACTCCTGTGCTAGCAAAGAGGGGTCTAACAGGCAAAGAATATTCTTTAACAATCTTATAAAGATATTGCGCATTTTTAATCCCTAAAGTAGCCATTGGTATCTCTTTATCCCTAAAAATCTCATCACATTTTCTATCAAACCTAGAAACAAAGATACTAATGACTGCGCGTGGATATTCTTTTAATTCTATCTTATTGCGTTCTTTTAACATATCATAAGCTTTTTTAAACGATTCCATACAATCAATAGCTTGTTCTTTAGAAAAAACCAAAGTTGCATTCACGGGAATGCCTTGCAAAATCAATTCTTCCATAGCTACAATCCCTGCTTTAGTAGCTGGAATCTTAATCATCACATTAGGATAGCCAATGCTCTTAAAAAGCCTAATACCCTCCTCAATGCTTCCCTTAGAATTATCACATAAATTGGGATCAATCTCAAAACTAATATAGCCATCATTAGGATTATCTTCATAAATGGGGAGTAAAATTTCTGCAGCTCTTTTTATATCTTCAATCGCTAAATTTTCATAAATCTCTTTTAAATCTTTGCCTTTTAATGATTCCTTTTGTTCTTGGTAACTTGCATTAGTCAATGCTTGTTGAAAAATAGCAGGATTACTAGTAGCCCCCTGTATCACTCTGCCTTCCACCATTGCCTTAAACTGATTTTCCAAAAATTCTCTTTCAATAAAATCACACCATAGCGAAAAGGAAACATTCTCAGACATCATAAACTCCTTAAATATATGCGATAATTTCTCTCAAATCCCGCTTATCTACAATAATATTTGCAAACTTCTTAACAATATCTTTACCACAAAAGGAAATAGTTTTTTTTGCATAAGGAAACATTGAAATATCATTAGCACCATCACCCATTACAATGGTATCCTCTTCACCAATACCTAAGAGATTCTGCACTTTCTTAAGCATTCTCCCCTTAGAGTAGCTAAACATCATCTCCCCTCCAACCTCTCCGGTTAAAACTCCATTTTTATGATGCAAAGTATTACTAAAATGTATATCATAACCCAATACTTTCTTACCGGCACTAACTCCCTCATCAAACCCTCCACTAAAAACTACTACCTTATAATCCTTACCCTTTAAAGCAAGGATTAATTCTTTAGCACCAGAAATATAAGGGAGATCATTACAAATCTCCTCTACAAGAGGTAAAGGCATTCCAGCTAAGGTCTCCACTCTCTTTTTTAAGCTTTGATAAAAGTCCAACTCCCCATTCATAGCTTTTTTAGTGATTTTACTAACCTCCTCTTCTTTTCCATAAGCTTTGGCTAAAAAATCAATAGTTTCTCCATCCATTAAAGTAGAATCAAAATCAAATACCGCAAGTTTCATATTTTACCCTTATGAAATCCCTAATTTTTTCTCCAACTTAACAATCCTATCCCAAGTCTCAATCACAGAATCAGGATTTAAAGAAATTGAAGAAATACCATTTTCTACCAAAAATTCTGCAATTTCTGGATAATCACTTGGTGCTTGTCCGCAGATTCCACAATATTTATTATGTCTTTTACAAGCATCAATAGCAAGTTTAAACATCTTTAAGAGAGCAGGATTACGCTCATCAAAAACATGACTTACAAGCTCACCATCTCTATCTACACCCAAAATAAGCTGTGTTAAATCATTAGATCCTATAGAAAATCCATCAAAAAGTTGTAAAAACTCATCAGCTAAAATCACATTTACGGGTAACTCACACATTACATAAATTTCTAATCCATTCTCTCCTTGAACAAGTCCATTCTTACGCATAATTTCTAAAACGCGTTTCCCTTCTTCAGGAGTCCTCAAAAAAGGAATCATGATCTTCATATTCGTAAATCCCATTTCATTCCTAGCCATTGCTAAACCTTGACATTCTAATTCAAAGGCGTGGATATATTCTTTAGAATAATACCTACTAGCACCCCTATAACCAATCATAGGATTCTCTTCGCGGGGTTCATAATTTTTACCGCCCACCATTCTACGATATTCGTTAGATTTAAAATCGCTTGTTCTTACAATAACAGGCTTAGGATAAAAAGCCGCTGCAATCATCCCCACACCTTCTGCAATTTTTTTAACAAAAAAATCCTTAGGGTTGGCATAACCAGACATAATCTCCCGCACTCCTTCTATCCCATCAAATTCTTGATTGCCATTGTGTAAATCAATCAATGCCAAAGGATGCGCTTTGATATAATTATTAATAATAAATTCCATTCTAGCCAACCCTACTCCATTATTAGGAATCATCGAAAAGGCAAAAGATTTTTCAGGATTTCCTACATTGATATAAATTTTTGTTTTTGGTTGTTCTAAAGAACTTAAATCCACTCTCTCAACTTCATATTTAAAGATTCCATCATACACTAATCCATCTTCCCCCTCCGCACAAGAAACCGTTACCTCCATTCCTGTCTCTAAAGTCTCCGTAGCACCTACTGCACCTACAATAGCAGGAACTCCAATTTCTCGCGCTACAATAGCAGCGTGGCAAGTCCTACCTCCACGATTAGTAATAACCGCAGCAGCCTTCTTCATCGCTGGTTCCCAATCAGGATCAGTGTTATCTGTTACTAAAATCTCCCCGACTTTTAATTCTCCCATATTCACAATATCATTAATTACCCTAATCTTCCCTGTTCCAATCCTTGCACCAACTGCTTTACCACGAATCAAAACAGGCTTTTCTCGAGAATCTACAAAATAATACTTCTCTAAGGTATTGCTATTTTTTTTCATTTTTTGACTCTGCACTGTCTCTGGACGCGCTTGGACGATAAAAATCTCTCCACTATTCCCATCTTTTGCCCATTCCATATCCATAGGACGATATTCACCTGCCTCTTTAGAGTAATGCTTTTCAATTAAAACCGCATAACGCGCTAAAGTCAAGACTTCATCATCATTAATAGAAAAACTCTTTAATTCTTCTTCTGTGGTGTCGATATTTTTTGTAGGATGTTTAGCACCAGAGGCTGCATAAACCATTTTTATGTTTTTATGCCCTAATTGACGCTTCAAAATAGGACGTTTTCCCAATTCTAAAGCGGGTTTAAAAACATAAAATTCATCAGGATTAACAGTGCCTCCTACAACATTCTCACCCAATCCCCAAGAAGAAGTAATTAAAACAGCGTCTTTAAATCCTGTTTCTGTATCAATACTAAACATTACTCCAGAACTTGCCTTATCAGAGCGAACCATCTTTTGAATCCCAACAGACAAGGCTACCTTAAAATGGTCAAATCCCCTTGAAGCCCTATAACTTACAGCTCTATCGGTAAAAAGTGAAGCCATACAAGATTTAATATAATGGATAAGCTCTGTCTGTCCCTGAACGCTCAAATAAGTATCTTGCTGTCCTGCAAAAGAAGCATCAGGCAAATCCTCTGCAGTAGCAGAGCTTCTAACGGCTACATCAGCTTCCTCCATTCCATATTCTTCACTTAAAATCCTATAAGCCTCTAAAATTTCTTCACGCAAATCCGTAGGCAATGGCGTTCCAAAAATCATATCACGTATCTTTTTAGAGCGAACATTTAAAACATCAATTTCTGTTACATCAATCCCATCAAGAAGCTCTTTAATTTTTTCTCTAATCCCGGCACTATCTAGCAAATACCAATATGCCTCACTTGTAATAGCAAATCCATTAGGGACTTTAATACCCATAGGAACAAGCTCTTGGAACATCTCGCCAATACTTGCATTTTTACCGCCCACAATATGGACATCTTTATTATTTAGCTCCCTAAAAAACTTGATGTATTGCATTATAATTTTCTCCTATGAAAGATAATCTTGATTTAGCAAACGATTCTACTTAAAAAATATTTATCTCATTCTTAGTTTATCTCTACTTTATCACTTGTTTGTTAAACTTTTATTATTTATATTATTTGGCTAGTAAAAACTACACATTAAACTTAAGGTAATCAATGGAAAATCTGGAATTAATTTTAAAACAACATAAGCTAACATTAGAGGATTATCAAAAGATACTAAATATTTTACAAAGAAAGCCAAACCTTATCGAAATTGGGCTTTTTTCTGCTATGTGGAGTGAGCATTGTAGCTATAAATCAAGCAAGATTTATCTTAATGGATTCCCAACTAGCGCACAATGGGTTCTTCAAGGTCCAGGTGAGAATGCAGGGATTATTGATATTGGTGGTGGGTATGGAGCAGTCTTTAAAATAGAATCCCATAATCACCCAAGTTTCATCGAACCTTATGCAGGAGCTGCCACAGGAGTGGGAGGAATTATGCGGGATATTTTCACTATGGGGGCTAGACCTGTAGCAAACCTTAATTCTATCCGCTTTGGAGATATTACTAAAAAAGATTCCATAGGCTCTAAACATCGCTATTTATTGCGTGGAGTTGTAAGTGGCATAGGAGGATATGGTAATTGTATGGGTGTCCCAACCATTGGAGGGGAAATAAGCTTTGAATCTTGTTATGAGGGTAATATCTTAGTTAATGCCTTTACTTTAGGGATTATTAAAAATGATGAAATCTTTTATGGAAAAGCCGAAGGGATTGGAAATCCTGTTATTTATGTAGGGAGCAAAACAGGACGCGATGGCTTAGGAGGAGCTGTTATGAGTAGCGATTCTTTTAGTGAAGATTCTAAATCCTTGCGTCCTACCGTGCAAATAGGCGACCCATTTACTGAAAAATTACTCTTAGAAGCTTGTTTAGAATTATTTAAAAAGGATCTAATTGTAGGGATACAAGATATGGGTGCTGCTGGGCTTACAAGCTCTAGTTTTGAAATGGCGGGACGCAGTGGAAGTGGAATGATACTACATTTAGATAGAGTGCCTATGCGGGAAAAAGCAATGAATCCTTATGAATTGATGCTTAGTGAATCCCAAGAGCGAATGCTTATTTGTGCTAAGAAAGGTTGTGAAGCAGAAATTATAGAAATTTTTAAAAAATGGGAACTTGATTGTGCAATCATTGGAGAGGTTACTAATAGTGGCAAAATGGAGCTTTATTGGTATGATGAAAAATGTGCAGAAATTCCTATTGCTCCCTTAAGTGAGGAAGCTCCTATTTTAAGGCGTGCGGTTAGTCAAAGCCCTACTTATTTAGATTCTATTCCATTACTTAAAGAAGAAATACTGCAATCTTTAGAACCCAATGCAGTCTTTCAAACTCTCTTAAAAAACCCTGATATTTGCGATAAAGCGTGGGTCTATGAACAATATGATAGCACGGTGCAAGGCAATACCATTACCAAAGCCGGGAGTGGAGGAGCAAGTGTAATTAGGGTAAAAGAAAACAACAAAGCCTTAGCAATGAGCGTGGTATGCCCTATTAGAATCTGCTATCTTAACCCTAAAGAAGGTGCAAAACAAGCAGTAGCAAAAGCAGGAAGAGATATTGCCTTAAGAGGAGGTAGAGCCTTAGCCATTACAGATTGCCTTAATTTTGGTAATCCAGAAAATCCAGAAGTTATGTGGCAATTTAAAGAAACTTGTGAAGGCATTAAAGAATCTTGCAAGATACTCAATACTCCTATTGTAAGCGGAAATGTTAGCCTCTATAATCAAACAAACCAACAAGATATTTATCCTACACCAACTATTGCTAGTGTCGGAGTTATCCATAATCCCCTAAAAATACTTTGCAGCAATTTCTCTGCAAACCTTAGTATCTATCATCTAAAGCCCAAATCCTTTAATCCCCAATTTGGTGGAAGCATTGTAGCAAAACACTTTGGCAATAGCATTAAAGCCCCTATTACCTCTATCAATCTCCAAGAAGAATTATACCTATGGGATATTCTTTTAAAAGCAAATGAGCAAGAATTATTAAAAGCTGCTGTTGATGTTTATCAAGGAGGTCTTGCTCTTTCACTTGCTAAGGCTTGTATAAGAGGACAAATAGGCTGTGAGAGCATCCAATCTTTAGATTTTAAAGAACTTTTTGCAGAATCCCCAACACAAGTTTTAATTGCCATAGACAATCAAAAAGAAGAAATTATTTTAAAAACCTTAAGGGGTTTAATCCAAAATTCTAACTTCTGCCTAACAAAAATAGCCAAAACAGGGGGTGATATGCTTAAGATAGGCTCTATCTCTCTATCCTTACAACAGGCACAAAAATATTACTTTGAAAGCTTTAAAGACATTGCTGAATCCCTTTAAATTATTCTTATGGCTATATTTTGGGATATATGCTGCTTATGCTATGGATTTTGAGACTTTTTACCAACAAGTCCATATTCAAAGCTTAGAGAAAAATTACATCCGCTTTAGGGGAAGAAAATTATTAAGCTATGAATCCTATCATTTGATAAGTGATGCAAAAGAGAAAGAAAAACTTTATGATTCTTTAGTGCTTGTATTTACCAAAATTTCTCGCTTTATTATTTTTAACGAGCAAAGCGGAGTTGGAATTTCTACAGAATTAGGAAGCCACTTGCAGTTTGATATTAAATATTATGAAACCCTAGAGAATATTGGAATACGAGGAGAGATTAAGGCAATGTGCGTATTGCCTTATTTTGATAAGTGTATCCTGCTAGGGTATCAAGCCTTTTAACTATTCAAACTGCCCTTTAATATTGTCAATCCATTCTTTAATCCTTTGCTCACTTAACTCTTCTTGATTATCTTCATCAAGCATTAAACCTATAAATTCTCCATCAACGACTACTTTTGTTTCTTCATATTCATAGCCATTGGTTTTTGTAAATCCAATAATCTTTCCCTCTTTATGTGATAATTCATAAAGAGGCAATAATCCATCACAAAAGGTATCTCCATAGGTATCTTGATCGCCTAAACCTACTAATGCTATAACTTTTCCGCTAAAATCCTCTGGCTTTAAAGTTTCCAAAAACTCTTCCCAATCTCCTTGCATATCTCCATTACCATAAGTTGGAGTTGCCAAAATAAGATTCTTATATTCTAAAAGCTTTGATTTTTCTGTTTTTGCAACATCAAAAATATCTACATCACCTAAAACATCAGCGATTTTCTTAGCAATACTTTCAGTATTGCCACTATCACTACCATAAAACAAACCAATTTTTTGCATTCTTTATTCCTTTTTTCTCTAAATTATAAGAAACATTATTATTTTAAAACAAAAATTATTAAATAATTATAAGAATACTATGTATTATTAACCCAAATCTAAATTTCTTTAAGATTGTAAATCTATTAACTATTTTAAATTATAATCCGCATTCTAAATACCCACAACAAAAGGATTTATTAATGAAAAACAAAAAGTATTTAAATTTAGCACTAGCTTGTTCCTTATTAGGAAGTATAGCAATAGCCCAAGAGAGTAAAACTTATGATGCAGAAGATATTGCGGATATATTTTATCAGCTAAATAGTAGCCCACAAGATCCCAAAAGAAAAATCAATCATGCAAAAGGTTTCTGTGCTAGTGGAGTTTTTGAACCCGCTAAAGATATTACTACTACAATTGATGTTCCACTATTTGAACAAACTTCTATTCCTATGGAAATTCGTTATTCACTAGGTGGTGCTATTATGGATGATAAAAGTAAAGCAAGAGGTATGGCTCTGCGATTTCAAGGAGATAACCATCATTGGACAATGGTAATGCTAAATACAGAAGTAAATTTCGCAAAAAACCCTCAAGAATTTGGACAATTCTTTGAAATGAGAATACCTGTAAATGGAAAAGTCGATACAGAAAAAATCAAACGATTAACCCAAGAAGTAGATTCTTATCGAAACCATGCAGCCATTGTCGATAAAATGGGAATCTCTAGTCTTGAAAATACACCTTTTTATAGCATCCATACTTTTTGGTTTCAAACACCTAAAGAAAAAGATCTTATTCCTGCTAGATGGAAATTCATCCCAAAAGATGGAATAAAATACCTTGATAAAGAACAGCTTAAAAATGCCAATAAAGATTTCTTGCTAGAAAACTTCCAAACCTACACACAAACAAAACCTATAGAATATGATATGTATCTTGTATATCCTAATAAAGGAGATGCGACAGATGATACAACAGCACTTTGGAAAGGCAAACATAAAGAAACCTTAGTGGGGACTTTAAAAGTTCAGCAATATCAGGGAATGGAATGCAATAAAGATGTCTATTTTCCATCAGATTTGCCAACGGGAGTAGAAGCTCCAAGAGATCCTTTATTTGAAATCAGAAATACTGCTTATGCCATAACCTTTGGTAGAAGGCAATAACCTTTAATGGGGCTATAAAGTCCTATTAATATTGCTTCTTTTTAATCTCCATTTTTATTTCACCTACCATATCATTAATCTTTAGACTAATTTCTTGAGAATTATTAACAGCTTCAACACTTTGTTGTGTAACACCCTCTAATTGATTAATAGCTTCATTAATCTGTGAGATACCCTCTGTTTGTTCTTTAATAGATTCACTCATATCATTAATACCTTGAACAAGCACATTAACATTAGCTTCAATCTCATTTAAAGATTTTCCTGTTCTCTCTGCTAGTTTTCTAACTTCATCAGCAACAACTGCAAATCCTCTTCCGTGTTCTCCTGCTCTTGCTGCTTCAATAGCAGCATTAAGTGCTAAGAGATTTGTTTGAT
>NZ_FZPJ01000040.1 GCF_900198605.1 Helicobacter mesocricetorum
CCCCCCCCCCGCACAGAATTAGCAGTGATGAGTGCTTCTCCTAACTTATAAGAAAGAGTTGTTTTTATTTTTAAAGATTCTTTATAATCAGAATAAGATTCTAAAGGAGGAAGTTTTAATTTAGGATTCTTTTTTATTTTTTCTTGGTATTGTTTTTGTTCTTTATTGTGTTTATCTTTAATATAAGATAAGACATAAGGCATTCTTATATATCCTAAAAGACTTTTAGAATTATCTATCATTGCCTCTCCTAGTTTATAAGCTAGGTGAGATTTAAGGCGGGAGGAGGCAGTGCCATAGTTTAAGTGAAATTGTAAAGTTTGGATTTGGGAATTTTGGTCTTTGAGAGTGTTTTCTAATTGATTAAAATAGAGATGCATATTAGTAGCAAACTCATTATTCATCTCTATTTTTTTCTGTTGCAATTCTTTGTTAAAAATAGGAGTTTTTAAAGCACATTCCCACCACAAATCTATGATGTTTTGATAAAAGAAAACTTTGTTTTTAGAATGCTGCAACCAAAGCATAAGGCTACGCCAAGGCTTAGGTCGTATGTAGTGGATAATTTGGGTATGCTCTTTAAAACGCAAAAAATCCTCTTTTTGAAAAATTTTATAATCATCACTTTGAAAAGTTTGAAGCCAAAAATTATATTTCAAAGGAATCTTAAGTGTGTTTTCATTTTTTATCACAGCGTTTAATGCCCCTTGGTCGAATTGATTTGGATATTCTTTTAAACGCATTAAGCACTTTTGCTCTAAATCCTCTTTTCTCCATATCTCAAGATTAAAGAGCAAAAAACCCGCATTATAAACATTTTCAAAAGGTGGTTGATTTTGCACCGTGGCTAATGCAAAACCCTTTAAATCAAGACTAAAAAGCTCTCTTAAATCTCCATTTATAAGCATATCAACATCTAAATATAAACAAGTTTTGCAGTCTCTAAGCAAAGTTGGTATTACAAGACGATAATAAGTGGTGAAATTCCTGCCTTCACCCCAACCTAAACTCCCTATTCTCCCAAAATCTAAGCCCAAATTTTTATAAATCTTTATCTTAAGCGGATAAGTTTTACAAAGTTTGGATTCTAAAGCATCAAGTTTTTGCTCATTTTCTAGTGAAATATCCTCGCTTAAGATATGGAAGACATAACCCTCACGCTTTTCCTCATCGCTTAAAGCCTCAAAGTCAAGCTTATCATACCCTATTAGCTCATACTCTCTTGCACAAAAATCCTTAAAACTCCGCTGTGTTTGAGTGTTTTTAATAATGCTATTTATCAAAACCCCAACATATTTAATATAATTATTATCCGCACTAAAAACGATATTAAACACTCTCTCTCCCTCTTAAAACTTTTATTTTCTCTATGCTTTATATTTTTTGCAAAACAAGCAATAAAAAATCTCCCAAGCCATTTTCATCAAGAATCTTTTGGACTTGGTTTGATACCAAAGAGATTTTCTCATATAAAGATTGATTTTTATCAAATCCCTCAAAAGCGTGAATTATATCCATAAAACCCTGTCCATAAACCCATTTACCAACCAATTTTAACCCCCCCCCCCGAGAACAAGAAGTGTAGGCAATCTCTAAAGATTTTTCACTAAAGATATTGAGGTGAAAAGGAGGGATTAAATGCCGATAGACTCTATTACTCGCCTGTGCATTTGCATAGCTAGAAAGGGAGGGATGCCTTGGGACTTCTATCACAAGCAAGGCATCTTTCGCCATATTTTGGGTAAAAAACTCTAAGGTTTGTCTAGGATTATCCAAATGCTCTAAAACATTAAAAAAGGTAATAACATTACTTTCTCTAATAGATTCTAAAAGCTCTTTATTGCAATTTTGTATATCTAAAAAGCCCTCTTTGACATAATCGCCTTTAAGTTTTTCATTAGAAAATTTCAAAGCCTTATAATCTGATTCAAATCCTCGCACTTCATAGCACAAATCTTTAGCGGCATAGAGATTTTCTCCTCCACCACTTCCAATATCAAGCCAAAGCTTAGTTTGCTGATATTTTCTTGCCACTTCATCGATAAAGGCAACCTTAGGTCTTGCTATAAATTCTAGTCTTTTATGAAAAATTTCATCATTTAAATAGCATTCAAAGGAGCTTTCAGAACCATCATTGGTATAAAGTTTCTGTAAATCTTTCAAAGGATTGGCTAAAAAGAGATTTTCGCAATTTTGGCATTCCTTATAAATAAATTCATAGATTCTTGTAAATTCTACAACATTAGCACTTTCGCACATAGGACAAGCATTTAAAGCCTCTTTTTCTTCTTTAATAAACTTCTTGGCTTTTATTCTAGCATTTTCACTTTGATTTTCTATCCATTCTGGCGTTCTTAAGATTGCTTTATTATCAAAGCTTTTACCATATTTTTCTATTATTTTCATTTTTGTTCCTTTAAAATTTCATTTGCTTTTTGTAAATCACTAGGCTCATCTATATCCAAAGAGCTTAATGTGTCCATTAAAAAATAGCTTGTTTGTTGAGCTAAAAAAGAAGGGTTTTTAAGAAAATTCTTAATCTTGCCTAGATAAATCGCTCCATTTGCCATAAAAACTTCTGGCAATTCTTGTCTTGGCATAAAAGGAAAAGAATCATTGCAGATTCCTTTTAAATAACCTCTTTCACTCAAGATAAAGGCTTTTAAAATCGTCTTTTCATAAGCACAAACGCTAATCAAGCTTTGAGCATTCTCTTCTTTAAACTTCCTATAAGCTTGGTCTATATGTTCTGCTCTTCTAAAGGGTGAAGTAGCCTGTAAAAGGATAAATTCCTCATAATTTGGATAATGCTTTAAGCAATGCTCTACAACCTCATCACTTCTTGAAGTGTCAAGTGCAAGTTCTTTTGGTCTTTTTAAGGTGCTAATACCTTGACTTTTGGCATATTCTAAAATCTCCTCATCTTCACTACTTACAACAATCTCTTGAATACATTTTGATTCTTTAGCAGCTTTTATCGTGTAATAAAGCAGGGGTTTATCGCCCAAAAGAGCAAGATTCTTTTTCTTTATACCTTTGCTTCCTCCCCTTGCTGGGATAAGTGCTAATAGCATTTTTTCTCCTTTTGTTTTTCTTTCCATTCTTTCTTTATTCTAGGCACATCTATAAAGATATATTTTATTATCCCCCCCCCCGCACAGAATTAGCTTTTATTAATGCTTCTCCTAACTTATAAGAAAGAGTTGTTTTTATTTTTAAAGATTCTTTATAATCAGAATAAGATTCTAAAGGAGGAAGTTTTAATTTAGGATTCTTTTTTATTTTTTCTTGGTATTGTTTTTGTTCTTTATTGTGTTTATCTTTTATATAAGATAAGACATAAGGCATTCTTATATATCCTAAAAGACTTTTAGAATTTAGAATCATTGCTTCTCCTAGTTTATAAGCTAGGTGAGATTTAAGGCGAGTTTTAGCAGTAGGGCGTTTAGAGTCTAGTTCGTCTTTTAGGTTTTGAATTTGAGCTTGAAGTGGAGCTAATTTTCTTAAATCCATTGCTAAACAATATTCATCAATAACTTTTTGATAGCTTTTTACAGGAGGGATTAAATGCTGAAAATTTAAATGCTTAGGGAAAGTGATTTCTAGATTCTCAAAGCTTTGTAATTCTAATGTTTCGTTACAAAAATTCCCTTCGTTTTTTGCTAAGAAAAAGGCAATTATGTCGCAGTATTTAAGAATCTCCCTTGTTTCTCTAAATGTCCAAGTAAGGTAGGTTTTAAACTCTTTATTTTGTGTTTGGATACTTACAAAGCTTTCTTCGTCAATTAAAAAATTTTCTCCGAGGTCAAAAACTTGATTGTAAGAATTTGTTTGTTGGATAAATTCTTTGTTTTTATTGTGAAATTTGATTTGTGAAATCTTTTGCCTTGATGTTGCAAAAGTGAAAAATTCCTTTTTGTCATTAAGATTCCAAGTATGCACAGCTAAACAATAAAAATTTTTAAATTTTTCTCCAAAATAAAGCTTAGAATCTTCAAAAATTCTAAAGCTTTTTTCGCAATACATAGAATTTTTGCTTAAAGTTGCTTCAATTTCAGGCTTCATTTCCTCAAGGCTTAGAATTTTAAATTCAGGGTTGTCATTGCTAGATTTAATCTCTTTAGAATCACTAAAAGCCTTTAAGTTTTTAATGATATTTACGCCAAGTTCTCGCATAATTTCTGCTTGGGGATGAACGGGGTCTATTCTATGATTAAACTCTATAAGTGCATTTTCCTCATAATATTTTGACAAATCAATGCAATTAAAGCCATACTCTAATGCTAATTTTCTATGGATATTATTGAGGATTTTATAATTAGCGTGAAATCGTGGTAAAAGTAAGCAAAGCACTTTTTTATTAATAAAATAAAGCTCTTTATAAAGCCAACATAAATTTCTATACGCTTTATCAAATGTAAAACCTAAATGCGTATCGCCATTTAAATTAATATCCGTTACATTAGATTCTGTAATAACTAAATCCGCTTTTTGCAAAAGCTTTTTATGTCTTATGGTTTCATATAAATTTTGGATACAAGTAGTCGCTCCTAATGCAAAATTATGGATTCTTATATTTTTATCACTTTGTAAGCCTAAATATAAGCCATTTTGCATAACACTATTGCTTGCTCCAAGTAAAACAATATTTTTCATCTTTTCTCTCTAAACCCTCTTT
>NZ_FZPJ01000046.1 GCF_900198605.1 Helicobacter mesocricetorum
GTTGCAAGGAAGGGGCAAAGAATCCTTAAGGTGTTTAAAAAACCATAAAATATTCCTTGTGATAAAAGGATAAAATTTGTTTTTTAGTTACCTTAGTCTTAATTTTACCTTTTTTTACTTCAAATCGTATTGAAAGTTGCACTTTTTAATAGTGAGTTATTTAAGAAAACTTAAGAGAAATAATCTCACAGCAAGAATTGCTAGAGTTTGCCTATCTTAAATTTAGAATCTATGAATATTTAGGAGATAGGAAAAAATTAAAATGTCTAAATGAGCTAAAAAATACTTACAATATTGACAAAGAATACTTGGATTTGGTTTTATTCTTATTCTAAAATGAATTAATCAGAGCCATAAGTCTCCAAACTACTAAACTCTTGCGGGGGGGGGGGCGAATATTCAAACTTCTATTTGACTTTATTGCTTTTTTAAGAAGTGCGTAAGTTAAAAATGGAATTTAAAATAGTGTTAAGCTTTGAATCCATTAAGCTTAATAGTCAAGATGTATTGATTGATAGCAAAAAGCAATAAGCCTTTTGCTGGGATTATTTTAAATTCTTATTGAAAAACATAGTGATTGCATCAAAAGGAATTTTTTGTGTATTGTCATAAAGATCTACATGACTAGCATCTTTAATGATAAGTAGTTCTTTATTTTTACCTTTTAGCTTTTTGTGAGCATCAACGCTGAAATATTTGCTATGTGCCTTATCGCCGTGGATAAGCAAAACCGGGCTTTGAATCTCATCACTAAAGGCAAGGAGTGGCATATTGATAAAACTCAAAGAAGAGGTTTGGTTCCAATTATGGTTAGAATTTACAGAACGTTCGTGGTATCCACGCGGTGTTTTGTAGTAATCAAAATAATCTTTGATAAATTGGGGTTCATCGCCTGTTAGCTTTTGGGGTAAGCCTTGAGCTTTAGCATAAGTCCCATTTTTGAAATCTTTTGTTCGCTGTAGATTGAGAGATTCTTTAAGTTTGTAACGTTCCTTTGCATCTATAGAGTCATTGTAGCCATTTGCATTGATGCGACTCATATCATACATAGTAGAGGTTACTACCGCTTTAATCCTTGTATCCATAGCCGCTACATTAAGTGCAAACCCTCCAAATCCACAAATCCCTACAACACCAATTTTATCAGGATTTACACTAGAGTAATTGCTTAGAAAATCTACTGCTGCGCTAAAGTCCTCTGTATTAATATCTGGAGAGGCTACATTTCTAGGTGTTCCTCCACTCTCTCCTGTATAAGAGGGATCAAAAGCAAGAGTAATAAAACCTTTTTGCGCTAGGGTTTGCGCATAAAGACCGCTAACTTGTTCTTTAACCGCACCAAAGGGACCACTAACTGCAAGTGCGGGGAGCTTACCTTTTGCGTTTTTGGGGATATATAAATCCCCCACTAGTGTAATCCCATAGCGATTAGTGAATTTTACTTTTTGGACATTTACTTCATTGTTTCTTGTAAAAACTTTATCCCAATCTTTATCTTTAGCCATTGCTATACCTCCATAGAAAAATACGAGCATTGTAAAAATGCGAAAAATATGCGTAAATACCTTTTGTTCCATTTTTGTCCTTTCATAAAAGTAATGAGAATAAAATTATAAAACCTGATACTTGGTATTTGTCAAGGGGAGAGGGGTGAAATAAATTAGAGATTTTATGGAGTTATTTTTTTGTTTTAGGATTTTTAACGAGGCGTTTGGTTGGATTGACACATTCGAGTTTTTCATAAAGTGCGTATTTTTGTTCTAGAATCTTTAAGATTTCTTGCATTTTTGCTAAGTCCTCTTTGATGCAGTTTATTTGATTTTTGATAATCTTTTTGCGATTGGGGATTGTGCTTTCACCTTGCATATATAAATCCATATAAAGCTTGATAGTCTTTATCTCCATTTTGGTATGCCTTAGATATTCTACCCAGCGCAAAGCGTCTATATCATTCTGGCTAAAATATCGCACATTGTTTTTATCACTTTGTAAAAGGGGGAATAAGCCCTTTTTAATCCAAAATCTTATTTTTGTGGAAGGAATGCCTGTTTTTCGCTCTACTTCGATAATCGTATAAGCCATAATTTCACCTTGATGTTTTTTGATATTATAAAACCTAATACTTGATATTTGTCAAGAATCCTTAAAGGTTTTTTGGTTTTGAACTAGGAGGGAGATTTTGCTATATGGGTAAGCTATAGTGATGCACCTCTTTGAGAACCCCAAAGCATTATAAATATGCCCAAAAAAATACACAAAACGCCGCTTATATCCCAAAGACTAAAGCTTTGCTTTTCAACCACATAAAGCCACATTAGCGAAGAGATGATGTAGATTCCACCATAAATCACATAAGCCCTACCTGCAAATTCAATATTTGCTTTGGTAAGTGTGTAGGCAAAGAGTATGATGCAAAAGATACCAAGTGCTAACCAAGTTGGGGATTTTTGTGATTTAAACACAAGCCAAAAGGAAAAACAACCCAAAATCTCAAAAAATGCTGCCAAAAAATAAACTCCAAATTCTCTGAGCATTTATTTATCCAAATTCGTTAAAGCTTTATTAGTGTTTTTGATGTTTAAGTTTATAGCCATTAATTATCTCCTTGTTAATTGTCCTAGTAAATCATTATAGCATTATTTGGATTTTAATCCTGCCTCTTCTAGTGAGATTGGGAGTTGTGATTTGCTTTGGCATTTGTGTTTTTATGTATCACTGCTTTATAGGCTTGTATTTTTTCTTTTTTATAAAGATTAATGCTTTTTATACTCTCTTTTTTTAGGACTTTGATAAAAGATTCCATAAAGTCAAAGGCGATATGGTAAGTTTTGCTATCTTTGCAAGTGTGGGCAATTATATTATTGTCATATTGAACTTGCGTAGTAAGCGAAATATCTCTTTTGGAATCTTTTTGAGATTCTTCGCTTTTTTGCAAAATCTCAAAATGACAAGGATAAACAGGGAGTGAAAATTTCGATTCTTTATTTTTTCCCAACCAGCTTTATGAGATTAGTCAAATTGATTTTTTATGGATTTTTGTAATGTAGCCTTTGTGTATATCTATATTTGAAAAAAGCAAAAGTATAACAAAATTCAATGGATTTTATCGTGTAAGAAACTCTCTTAGATTCTTAATAATTTGTCCAAGAAAAGGAGCTTTTATTGGTATCAAGTCCGCTTAGAATCTCCTTATCTTGTGAATTTAGGGCAAAATCAAAGATGTTGAAGTTTTCTTGCATTCTGTGCTTTTTAGAGGTCTTAGGAATTACAGCAATACCTTGCTCAATGAGGAAACGTAAAACCACTTGTGCGGGAGTTTTATTGTAATTTTGTGCAATGCTTTTAAGTGTAGGATTTTCTAAGATTGAGCCTTTACCTGCAATAAAAGGACTCCAGCTTTGTAATAGAGTTTTTTTGCTTTTCATAGCCTCTTTTAAGGGTTTTTGTTGCATTAATAAATGTGTTTCACACTGGTTAATCGCAGGAATTATCTCACAAGATTCTACAAACTCTGTATATGCCCTCATACCAAAGTTTGAAATTCCAATGCTCTTTAAGATTCCTTGCTTATAAAAGCTCTCCATTGCCTTATAAATTGCCTTTGATTGTGCGTAAGGTTCGTGGATAAGTAGGGAATCTATGGTGTCTAAATTGAGGGCTTTAAGGGATTTTTCAATGGACTTTTTTGCAGCATCCTCACTATTTGCGCTTAAAAGTTTGGTTTGGATAAAAAAATCCTCACGTTTCATCCCGCCTTTAATTGCATTAGCAATTGCCGCACCAAGCTCGGCTTGGTTATGATACATTTGTGCGCTATCAAAGAGTCGATAGCCAACCTCTATGGCTTCACTCATCGCACTTTGTCCGCTTTTGCCTGTGAGTGAATAAGTGCCAAGCCCAATAATTGGCATTTTTACATCATTGTTAAGTGTGATAAATTGCATTTTTACTCCTTTTTGGGAAATTTTATAGTAGGGCGTATAAGCCCCAAAGTTACTAGTTGCTAGTTGTGCTGAAATTTTGAGAGATTGCCTTTAATAAGGAAATCATCATTGTTTTAGCTCTTTTGCTAAGAATTTTCCTGTATAACTTCCGGTTTTTTTAGCTCTTCTTGCAATTTTCTCTGGAGAGCCACTATCTACGATATTACCTCCATTACTTCCCCCCTCTGGTCCAATATCTATGATAAAATCAGCATTTTTTATCATATCTAAATTATGCTCTATGACAATCACGCTATTGCCTAAATCTGTCAAGTGGTGTAAGACTTTTACTAATCTATCAACATCGGCAAAATGCAATCCTGTGGTTGGCTCATCAAGGATATAAAGGGTTTTTCCTGTGTCTTTGCGACTAAGCTCTTTTGCAAGTTTGATTCTTTGGGCTTCTCCTCCGCTAAGGGTGGTGGCATTTTGCCCTAAAGTGATATAGCCCAATCCTACTTCTTTGAGTGTTTTGAGTTTTTGGTGGATTTTTGGAATCTTCTTAAAAAATTCATAGCCTTCATCAACGCTCATTTCTAAAACTTGGGCGATATTTTTACCTTTGTATTCTACTTCAAGGGTTTGGGCGTTATAACGCGTTCCATTACAAGAATCGCATTTCACCATAATATCAGGTAGGAAGTGCATTTCAATTTTTATTTCTCCCTCTCCTTGACATTTTTCACATCTCCCACCTTTAACATTAAAGCTAAAACGACTAATACTATAATTACGGATTTGTGCTTCTTTGGTTTGGGCGAAGATTTGCCGTATTTCATCCATAGCACCGGTATAGGTTACAGGGTTAGAGCGGGGAGTTCTTCCAATGGGGCTTTGGTCTAAATATATCACTTTATCAAGTTTTTCTAATCCTTCAATCTCTACTCCATCTACTTTTTTGACTTTTTTGCTGTTATTGAGGATTTCTTGAGCCACAGGGAGGAGTGTTTGGAGGATAAGAGAGCTTTTTCCGCTTCCACTAACTCCACTGATACATACAAAGTTCCTAAGGGGTATTTGCACACTTAGATTATGGATATTATTGATATTGACATTTTTAATGGTAATCCAGTCCTCTTGACTCCTTCTTATAAAGTATTCTATTTTTTTCTTCCCATTTAAGTATTGTGCGGTTTGTGTATCACTTACTAGAAGTTGTGTGAGGTTTCCACTAAAGACAACTTCACCTCCGTATTTTCCAGCACCGGGTCCAATATCTACAATAAAGTCTGCGTGTTCTATTGTCTCTTTGTCGTGTTCTACGACAATAACTGAATTTCCTTTTTGTTGAAGACTTCTTAAGGTTTTAATGAGTTTTAAGGTATCCCTTTCGTGTAAGCCAATGCTTGGTTCATCTAGTACATACATAACCCCTGTTAAGCCACTGCCAATTTGACTAGCTATCCTTATCCTTTGGGATTCTCCACCGCTGATACTGCGAGCATCTCTTCCTAAGCTTAAATAACCTAATCCCACATCATAAAGAAAATAAAGCCTTTCGCAAATTTCTTTTAAAATAGGAGCGGCAATCATTGCTTGTTGGGCATTAAAATATTTGAAATTTTGTGTATTAGCAAAGAATCCATAGCATTCATCAATGGGTAAATCTAAAAGCTCTCCTAAGGTTTTGTTGGCTACTTTTACCGCCAAGCTTTCAGGCAGTAATCTATGTCCTTTGCACTCTTCACAAATTTTTTCACTCATATAATCGTTTAAGTCTTTATTGTCTTTAAACATATCATAAGCAATCGCTATAATGCCGCTCCAAGGACGTTTTATTGCGGAGTTTTTCCAAGTAAATTCTATTTCTTCATTGTTGCCATAGAGGATAGCTTTTTGTTCAAAATCTTTTAAATCCTCAAAAGCACTTTGTGGGTTAATCTTATTAGCTTTACAAAAGCCTTTAAAAAGCTCATTATAGTAACTTTTATTAAATCCATAGAATATTTTGATACCACCTTCACTTAGGGGCAAAGAAATATCAAGAATCTTCTTTATATCAATACTATATCTAATCCCTAAGCCATCGCATTTTTTGCAAGCTCCTTTGGGAGAGTTAAAAGAAAAGCTAAGAGGCTCTAAAGGATTAAAAGAAACTTTGCAATCAAAACAAGCTAAATGTTCGCTAAAGTGGATAAGTTCGCTTTTGTTTTCTTTTAAGAGTTCAACTTCTACTTCTCCATAGGATTCTTTAAGGGCTTTTTCAATGCTTTGTGCAATCCTGTCTTTGTTTTGAGAGTTAATAACCACTCTATCTATGACGATTTTTATGGTATGTTTTTTAGTTTTAGCTAAATGAATTTCTTCATCAAGACGCACTAAAACACCATTAATTTGGGCGCGTATATAGCCCTTTTGACGCAAAGATTCAATCTTGTCTGTAAAAGTTCCCTTTTTTTCACGAATAATAGGGGCTAAAATGAGAGCTTTGGAATCTTCTGGTAGCTTTAAGACTTGTGCGATAATATCACTAGCACTCATTTGGGAAATAGGTTTTTTGCATAAATGGCAATGCTGGATTCCTACTCTTGCGTATAAAAGTCGTAAATAATCATAAATTTCTGTAATCGTCCCAACTGTGGAGCGGGGATTTTTGCTAGTGGTTTTTTGATCAATAGCAATAGCTGGAGTTAGTCCTTCTATTTTATCAACATCTGGTTTGCCGATTTTATCTAAAAATTGTCTTGCATAGCTTGAGAGGCTTTCTATATAACGTCTTTGCCCCTCTGCATAGAGGGTATCAAAAGCTAGAGTGCTTTTCCCGCTACCACTAAGCCCTGTTAAAACAACGAGCTTATTTTTAGGGATATTAAGATGAATATTTTTGAGATTATTTTCTTTAGCGTTTGTAATAATAATGTATTCAAGAGGTGTTGGGCTTTGCTTAGGATTCACAGCAGTTTCCTTATTATTTTAGGTAAATATTTAATTCCAAATTATAACGCTTTTAAACTTATGTTTGTTTTTGATAGTTTTATAAGGTATCAAGCCTAAGTGGGTAAATTTATACCTTAGTGATAGATATTTTTCATAAAATTTTGTTTTTTAAGTGTTTTGATAAATGTTTTTTGAAAAAATAAAAATTCCTCAGGCACTCTAAATAAGATAATTTTGGATTAGAGGTGAAAATATGAGGTTTTGTATTAAATTAAATTTTGGTGGGTTTTATGTTTAAAAAGTTTTCTTTAAAAATGAAGATTGTGGTGTTGTTTTTAGGGTATTGTGTTGCTTTATTGGCTTTGATTGTTTCGGGGTTATGGAGTGAGAGAGAAGTAAAGACAAGCATAGAGGAGGGGATGAAGACTATAATTCGTTCTGAAATAGAGTTTAAATTAAAATTAGCCACAGATGCGTTAGCTAGTTCTTTGGGGTTGTTAGCAAAAGGGCTTTCAGAAGAAGCCCAGATTATGATGATTAACCAAGCAATTTCTGAATTTCGTTTTGAAGATGATAGTTCAGGATATTTCTTTGCCTATAAAAATCACACTCCCATAGTGCATCCTGTAAGACCTGATTTAGTTGGTAAGTCGCTTTATGATGTTAAAGACAATCAAGGGGTTTTCTATGTTAGGGAATTAAAAGATACTGGATTAAATCAAAGTAAAGAGGGAAAATTCGTCTATTATGTATTTTCTAAGCCTTTACCAGATGGCAGAATAATAGATGCACAAAAGGTGGCTTATGCACAAAGGATTGCTAATACCGATAATCTTTGGATTGGGACAGGGGCTTATATCGATAATGTAGAGAGTGAGGCAGAAGCACATTCTTATACATTTGTAAGTGCTATCGTTAAGAATTTTTTATTTGCGGGATTAATTGTATGTGGAATCTTTGTTATTTTTATCATACCGCTGGTTTGCAGTTTTTACTTCGATATTGTAAAAAGTGTTCGCATTCTTCAAGGGAATCTTACTTCCTTTTTTGAATATTTAAGCCATAAAACTAAGGATATTTCTTTAAAACCCATTCATTCTAACGATGAGTTTGGTCAAATGGCATTATTAATCAATAAAAATGTTAAAGATATAAAACTTGATATTGAAACAGATAGGCAAACGATTTCACAATTTCAGGATATTGTTAGTAAATTTAAAAAAGGTGATTTATCTTTGCAGATTACCAATAAGCCTTCTAATCCTAATTTAAATATTTTAGTGAATTTGCTGAATGAGGCTATGAAGAGTTGGTCTCATTTACTCTTAGAGGTTAATCAAATTTTGCAAAAATATTCTAATAATGATTTTAGAGAGAGAATCCAAGAAAACGAATATGAAAAACAAGCTCGTGCGTTAATTGATGGGATTAATTATCTAGGTGATGAGATGGTAAATATTTTAAAGACTCAAGAAACTATGAGTTTAAGCTTGGAGAATAGCTCCAATAAACAAAATGAAGAAATGGTAAGTTTATCTAGTGCTATTTCCCAGCAGCATTCTTCACTTGAGAAATCCGCTACCGCTATTGAA